>NZ_CP127296.1:4018214-4687500 GCF_030285645.1 Amycolatopsis sp. DG1A-15b | reverse complement strand
GCGGGGGATAAGCTTCGTCGTCGAGAGGGAAACAGCCCAGAACACCAGCTAAGGCCCCTAAGTGTGTGCTCAGTGGGAAAGGATGTGGGATTGCCCAGACAACCAGGAGGTTGGCTTAGAAGCAGCCACCCTTGAAAGAGTGCGTAATAGCTCACTGGTCAAGTGGTCCTGCGCCGACAATGTAGCGGGGCTTAAGCACACCGCCGAAGCTGTGTCATTCATGCAATACATCGGCTTGGACTCTTGAAGTCCTTGTCTAGTGGTATGGATGGGTAGGGGAGCGTCCTGCATCCAGGGAAGCGGCGGCGGAAGCCAGTCGTGGAGGGTGTGGGAGTGAGAATGCAGGCATGAGTAGCGAATGCAGAGTGAGAAACTCTGCCGCCGGATGACCAAGGGTTCCTGGGCCAGGCTAATCCGCCCAGGGTAAGTCGGGACCTAAGGCGAGGCCGACAGGCGTAGTCGATGGACAACGGGTTGATATTCCCGTACCCGAGCATGTGCGCCCATGACGAGGCGTTTGATACTAACCACCCAAAGCCGCATCCCAATGTCTTCGGACGGAGGGGTGTGTGTGGAGCGTGGGACCTGATTTCGTAGTAGTCAAGCGATGGGGTGACGCAGGAAGGTAGCTCCGCCAGGCGATGGTTGTCCTGGTGTAAGCGTGTAGGCCGGAACATAGGCAAATCCGTGTTCCATGAGGCTGAGACGTGATGCGTAGCCGTTTGAGGCGAAGTAGAGTGATCCTATGCTGCCGAGAAAAGCCTCTAGTGAGTGCATGCACGGCCCGTACCCCAAACCAACACAGGTGGTCAGGTAGAGAATACCAAGGCGATCGGGTGAACTGTGGTTAAGGAACTCGGCAAAATGCCCCCGTAACTTCGGGAGAAGGGGGGCCAAACATCCTGAAGCTTCTTGCAAGCTAGGGGTGGGTGGCCGCAGAGACCAGCGGAAAGCGACTGTTTACTAAAAACACAGGTCCATGCGAAGTCGCAAGACGATGTATATGGACTGACGCCTGCCCGGTGCTGGAACGTTAAGAGGACCGGTTAGCCTTTCGGGGCGAAGCTGAGAATTTAAGCGCCAGTAAACGGCGGTGGTAACTATAACCATCCTAAGGTAGCGAAATTCCTTGTCGGGTAAGTTCCGACCTGCACGAATGGCGTAACGACTTTCCGGCTGTCTCAACCACAGGCCCGGCGAAATTGCACTACGAGTAAAGATGCTCGTTACGCGCGGCAGGACGGAAAGACCCCGGGACCTTTACTATAGTTTGGTATTGGTTTTCGGTTCGGCTTGTGTAGGATAGGTGGGAGACTGTGAAGTGGTCACGCTAGTGGCTGTGGAGTCGTTGTTGAAATACCACTCTGGTCGAATTGGGAATCTGAACCTCGGGCCATGATCTGGTTCAGGGACAGTGCCTGATGGGTAGTTTAACTGGGGCGGTTGCCTCCTAAAGAGTAACGGAGGCGCCCAAAGGTTCCCTCAGCCTGGTTGGCAATCAGGTGTTGAGTGCAAGTGCACAAGGGAGCTTGACTGTGAGACAGACATGTCGAGCAGGGACGAAAGTCGGGACTAGTGATCCGGCACCTCCTGGTGGAAGGGGTGTCGCTCAACGGATAAAAGGTACCCCGGGGATAACAGGCTGATCTTGCCCAAGAGTCCATATCGACGGCATGGTTTGGCACCTCGATGTCGGCTCGTCGCATCCTGGGGCCGGAGTAGGTCCCAAGGGTTGGGCTGTTCGCCCATTAAAGCGGCACGCGAGCTGGGTTTAGAACGTCGTGAGACAGTTCGGTCCCTATCCGCCGCGCGCGTAGGATACTTGAGGAAGGCTGTCCCTAGTACGAGAGGACCGGGACGGACGAACCTCTGGTGTGCCAGTTGTTCTGCCAAGGGCATGGCTGGTTGGCCACGTTCGGAAGGGATAACCGCTGAAGGCATCTAAGCGGGAAGCCTGTTCCAAGATGAGGTATCCCACCCCATGTGGGTTAAGGCCCCCAACAGACCATTGGGTTGATAGGCCAGAAATGGAAGCACAGTAATGTGTTGTCGAGTTGACTGGTACTAATAGGCCGAGGACTTGCCTACGAAGATGTTACGCATCCACTCTACGGTTCTGAAACACCACACCGGTGAACAGTGTTCATGGTGTGTGTTGTTTCGTAGTGTTTCGGTGGTTATAGCGTCAGGGAAACGCCCGGTCCCATTCCGAACCCGGAAGCTAAGCCTGACAGCGCCGATGGTACTGCAACCGAAGGGTTGTGGGAGAGTAGGACACCGCCGAACTTACCTTCCGTACGGCCCGTTAGGATAGCCAGTTGGCTGCCCTGACGGGCCGTACGCGTATGTCCAGAACAAGATTTTTCCATGGCAGGAGGCCAGGTGTCCGAGTTCGGTCGACGAGACTCAAGCGATGATGGGTCCGGCCGGTCGGCACGCCGGGACGAAGGCTCCCGGGGCCGGTCGGACGGATCCGGGGGAGACCGGCGCGGCGCGCGGCAGGACCGCGGCGGCCGCGACAGCACTCACCAGGGACGGCCGCGCCGTGACGACCACGGTGTCCGCGGCGGCGGCAAGCCCTTCCGCGGCGGCGACGGGCCCCGCGACCGCGACCAGCGCGGAGGAACCGCAGGTCAGAGCCGCACCGGCGGCCGGAGCTTCAGCGACCGTGACGACCGCAAGGGCGGTTACGGCAACCGCGACTCCGGCAGCCGGCCGGGTGGCAGCCGCTTCTCCGACGGCCCCAGCCGCTCCGGCGGCGGCCGCTCCGACGACCGTGGCGCCGGCCGGCCGGGGAGCCGGTACGAGGACCGGGGCAACAGCCGTTCGGGCACCCGCAACGACAGCTCGGGCCGTGGCTACGAAGACCGGGGCGGCCGGCCGCAGGGCAAGTCGTCCTACGGCGACCGCAAGCCCCGCTGGGAGGACCGCGGCGGTTCCGGCCGCCGCGACGACGACCGCGGCAGCCGCCCGGGAGGCTTCCGTTCGGACGACCGCGGCCGCAGCGGACGCGACCGCGACGACTCGCGCGGCGCCCGGACGGGTGGTTTCCGCTCGAGTGGCAGCGACCGTCGCGATGACTCCCGTGGCGGTTACCAGCGCCGCGATGACCGCGGCGGCAGCACCGGCGGTTTCCGCTCGGGCGACCGGGACCGTCGCGACGGTTCGAGTGGCGGCTACCAGCGCCGCGACGACGACCGCGGCGCCCGCACCGGCGGCTTCCGCTCCGATGACCGAGGCCGCGGCGGCAGTGACCGCGGTGGCAGCACCGGTGGCTTCCGTTCCGATGACCGGAGCCGTGGTGGCAGTGACCGTCGCGATGACCGCGGTGGCAGCACGAGCGGCTTCCGTTCGGATGACCGAGGCCGTGGCGGCAGTGACCGGGGCGGCAGCACGGGCGGCTTCCGTTCCGATGACAAGGGCCGTGGCGGCAGCGACCGTCGCGATGACTCGCGTGGCAGCTACCAGCGTCGCGACGACTCCCGCAGCGACAGCCGTGGCAGCCAGGAGAACCGTGGCGAGCGCACCGGCGGCGGCTTCCGCGATGCCGGCAAGCGCTTCGACCGCGACAGCCGCAGCCAGAGTGACCGGCCTCGCCGGGACCCGCGGCCGAAGGTCGGCGCCCCGCTCGACGACGAAGCCCTCGCCAAGGAACTGCTCGAAGCGCCCGAGCTCCCCGAGGACATCGAGTTCTCCGACCTCGACGAAGAAGCCCGCCGCGAGCTGCGGACGCTGCCGAAGGGCTTGGCCGAGACCGTCGGGAAGCACCTCGTCGCCGCCGGGAGCCTGATCGACAGCGATCCCGAGGCCGCCCTCGAGCACGCCAAGTACGCGAAGGCCAAGGCCTCCCGCGTGCCCATCGTGCGCGAAGCCCTCGGCCTGGTCGCCTACCACGCCGGCAACTGGTCCGAAGCCCTCTCCGAACTGCGGGCCGTCCGCCGGATGACCCGCAGCGACGACCACATCGCCATCATCGCCGACGCCGAACGTGCGCTCGGCCGTCCCGAGCGGGCCCTCGACCTCGCGAAGGAGGCCGACACGGCGAAGCTCGCGAAGGCCATCCAGGTCGAGCTCGCGATCGTCGCGGCCGGGGCGCGGCGGGACCTCGGGCAGCTGGACGCCGCCGTCGTCTCGCTGCAGGGTGACGACCTCAAGGCCGAGAAGCGCGACCCGTGGAGCGCGCGGCTGTTCTACGCCTACGCCGACAACCTCGAGGCCGCCGGGCGCAAGGACGAGGCCATCCGGTGGTTCCTCAACGCCGCCGAGGCCGACGCCGAGGACGAGACCGACGCCGCGGAGCGCGCCGCCGACCTGTCGAACGAGAACGCCGAGGCAAAGGACACCGAAGCGACCGATGAGTGACGCCCTCCTCGCGGCCTACGACGCGGTCCTCTTCGACCTCGACGGCACCGTCTACCACGGCACGCGGGTGATCCCGGGTGCCCCGGAGACGGTGCGGGCCGCGCGGGAGCACGGCACGCCCGTCCGGTTCGTCACGAACAACGCCTCGAAGGCGCCCGACGAGGTCGTCGCGCACCTCACCGGTCTCGGCATGCCCGCCGAGATCGGCGAGGTGCACACCAGCGCCCAGGCCGGCGTCCAGCTGCTGAAGGAACGGCTCGCGCCCGGCGCCGAGGTCCTCGTCGTCGGGACCGACTCGCTCGCCGCCGAAGTCGCCGGGGCCGGCCTGACGCCGGTGCGGGAGAACGGCGACGGCGTCCAGGCCGTCGTCCAGGGGCACTCGCCGGACAACACCTGGGCCGCGCTGGCCGAGGCCTGCCTGGCCATCCGCGCCGGCGCGCTGTGGGTGGCCTGCAACGTCGACGCGACGCTGCCCAGCGAGCGCGGCCTGCTGCCCGGCAACGGCTCGATGGTCGCCGCGCTGCGCACCGCCACCGACGTCGAACCCCTGGTCGCAGGCAAGCCGCAGCCGCTGCTGTTCGACACCGCCGCGCGCTCGGCCGGCGCGGAGCGGCCTCTGGTCGTCGGCGACCGGCTCGACACCGACATCGCCGGGGCGGTCGCCGCGGGCATCGACTCCCTGGTCGTCCTGTCCGGCGTGGCGACGCCGAAGCAGCTGATCGAGGCGATCCCGGCCGAGCGGGGCACCTACCTCGCCCGCGACCTCACGGCGCTCACCGAAGCGGCCGAAGACCTCAAAATCGGTCCGCGGCCGGGCTGGACAGTCACCACCGAGGACGGCGTCCTCGCCGCGACGGGTGACGGCGACGACCTGGACCTGCTTCGAGCCTTCTGCCACGCGGCCTGGGAAACCGGCGTCACGGAGCTCGGCGCGGACGCCGAAGCGCGGCTGGGCGACAGCTGACTGATACCGTTTGCACTGTGCAGGACCATCCCTATCCCGTCCCGGGCCCGCCGCCCGGTTCGTTCTCGCAGCAGACCGACCCGCGGGCCGGCATCGACGAAGCCGTCGCCGGGCTGGACGACCTGGACGCGCTGCCGCTCGCGGAGCACGTCGAGCGCTTCGACGCCGTGCACACCGAGCTGACGGTCGCCCTGTCCAGCATCGACAAGGTCTGATCGGCGTGCCCAAGCGGGCCCGCCTCGACGCGGAACTGGTCCGGCGCGGCCTCGCCCGCTCGCGCGAGCAGGCCTCGGCCCTGATCGCCGGCGGCAAGGTCACCGTCCGCGGCATGGTCGCGACCAAACCCGCCACCGGCGTGGAGTCCGGCGCGCCGATCGTCGTCAAGGACGAAGACGACCCCGGCTGGGCCTCGCGCGGCGCGCACAAGCTCCTCGGCGCCCTCGAAGCGTTCACGGACCTGAGCGTCGAGGGCAAGCGCTGCCTCGACGCGGGCGCGTCCACCGGCGGCTTCACCGACGTCCTGCTCCGGAACGGCGCGGCCACCGTGATCGCCGCCGACGTCGGCCGCGGGCTGCTCGACTGGCGGATCCGCACCGACGAACGTGTAGTGGTCATGGATCGCACGAACGTCCGCAACCTCACACCCGGCGACCTCGGCGGGCAAGTCGACCTCGTCGTCGGCGACCTCTCGTTCATCTCGCTCAAGCTCGTGCTGCCCGCGCTCGCGGCCTGCGCGCGCGACGGCGCCGATCTGGTGCCGATGGTGAAGCCGCAGTTCGAGGTGGGCAAGGACCGCCTCGGCAGCGGCGGCGTGGTCCGGGACCCGCAGCTGCGGGCGGAATCGGTGCTCACCGTCATCGACGAGGCCGCGAAACTCGGGCTCGCGCTGCGCGGCGTGACCGCCAGCCCGCTGCCCGGGCCGTCCGGGAACGTCGAGTACTTCGTGTGGCTGAAGAAAGATCACGTGGCCGAGTCCACTGTGGACGCGGTAAACAGGTCTGAGGCCGAGCGGCTCGTCCGAACCGCCGTCGAGGAAGGGCCCGCATGACCACCGAACGTGAAGTGCTCCTCATGGTGCACCCCGATCGTGAAGCGACGGGCGAGGCCGCGCGCGAGGTTTCGGCGCGCTTCGCCAAGGCCGGTATCCGGATCCGGGTGATCGAGGAGGACGTCTGCGCGCTCATCAACCCGGACGAGCACGGTGTCGGGTCGAGGTGCACCGTCGTCGGCGCGGACGGCAACCCCACCGACGGCGTCGAGCTGATCTTCGTCCTCGGCGGTGACGGCACGCTGCTGCGCGCGGCCGAGCTCGCCCGGCCCGCCGGGGTGCCGGTGCTGGGCGTGAACCTCGGGCGCGTCGGCTTCCTCGCCGAAGCCGACTCCGACGCCCTGGCCGACACCGTCCAGCGGGTGGTCGACGGCGACTACCAGGTCGAAGAGCGGATGACCATCGACGTCACGGTCACCCACGACGGCGAAGAGGTCGCCCGCACCTGGGCGCTCAACGAAGCCAGCGTGGAGAAGAGCACCCGGGAGCGGGTGCTGGACGCGCTGATCGAGGTCGACGGCCGCCCGGTGTCCGCCTTCGGCTGCGACGGTGTGCTGTGCGCCACACCGACCGGCTCGACCGCGTACGCGTTTTCGGCGGGCGGCCCGATCATCTGGCCGGACGTCCAGGCGCTGCTGGTGGTGCCGAGCAACGCGCACGCGATGTTCGCGCGCCCGCTGGTCGTCTCGCGCGACTCGGTGATCACCGTCGGGATCGACCCGGACGGCTCGTCGGCGGTGCTGACCTGCGACGGGACCCGGCCGATCGATCTGCTGCCGGGTGCGCGGGTGCGCGTGACCTGCGGCAAGACCCCGGTGCGGCTGGTCCGGCTGTGGGACGGGCCGTTCACCGATCGCCTGGTGCAGAAGTTCTCGCTGCCGGTGAAGAGCTGGCGCGAACGGCACGCGCGGCCGGTGGAATAGCTCCGCTCGGCGCGGAAATCGAACATATCGGCGACTCGCCGGGGTAGCGGGCGCGCAGAGTGTCGGTGGTGGCCGCTACCGTAGGCGGCGTGCTGGCCGAGATGCGCATCCAGGGCCTCGGAGTCATCGAGGACGCCCTGCTGGAACTGCACGCGGGCTTCACCGTCGTGACCGGTGAGACGGGTGCGGGCAAGACCATGGTCGTCACCGGGCTGCACCTGCTGTCCGGGGGCCGAGCCGAGGTGTCCAAGGTCCGGACGGGAATGCTCAAGGCGTTCGTCGAAGGGCGGTTCACCTACTCCGGCGTCGAAGGCGCCGAGCGGATCGTCGTCGATTCGGGCGCGGACGTGGACGAGGACGGCAGTGTGATCGCGCTGCGGGCGGTCGCTGTCGACGGGCGGTCCCGCGCCCACCTCGGCGGCCGGTCCGTGCCGGTCGGCGTGCTCGCGGAGCTGTCGGAGCAGCTGATCGCGGTGCACGGGCAGAACGACCAGCTGCGGCTGCTGCGGCCCGCCGAGCAGCGTGCGGTGATCGACCGGTTCGCCGGCGACGCGGTGGCGAAGCCGTTGCGCGCGTACCAGGAGATCCGGTCGGAGTGGCTGGCGGTGATCGCCGAGCTGACCGAGCGGTCGACCCGCTCGCGGGAGATGGCCCAGCAGGCCGACCTGCTCAAGCACGGGCTGACCGAGATCGACTCGGTCGCGCCGGAGCCGGGCGAGGACGTCGAGCTCACCGAGCAGATCAAGCGGCTCGCGGCGGTCGACGAGCTGCGCGCGGCGGCGACCGAGGCGCACGCCGCGGTGTCCGGCTCCCCGGACGGCGAGCCGGACGCCCCGGGCGCGGCCGGGCTGGTCTCCGAGGCGCTGCGCCGGCTTTCGACGGCGGAGGACGCCGCGCTGCGCGAACTGGCGCCGCGGCTGGAGGAAGCGTCGGTGCTGCTCGCCGACGTCGGGGCCGAGCTCGGCAACTACGTCGAGACGCTGGACGCCGACCCGGCACTGCTGGAGAAGGTGCTCGCCCGCCAGTCCGACCTGAAGCGGCTGACCCGCAAGTACGCGGCGGACGTCGACGGCGTGCTCGCCTGGGCCGACGACGCCCGGCGCCGGCTGGAAACCATGGACACGTCGGAGGAGGCGCTCGCCGAGCTGGCGCTGCGGCGCGACCAGCTCGCCATCCAGCTGGCCGCGCACGCGTCCGAGGTGTCGGCGGCGCGGGTCGACGCGGCCGCATCGCTGGCGGCGGAAATCACCAGTGAGCTGTCCGGGCTGGCGATGGGCCAGGCGGCGATCGAGGTGACGGTCGAGCAGCGCCCGGCCGAGCACGGCGACACGCACGCCCTGACCATCGACGGCCGCGCGGTGCACGCGGGCCCGGACGGCGTCGACGACGTCGAGCTCCTGCTGCGCGCGCACGACGGCGCGCCGCCGCTGCCGGTCCACAAAGCCGCGTCGGGCGGCGAGCTGTCGCGGGTCATGCTGGCGATCGAGGTGGTCCTGGCGCACGCGGACACGGTCCAGACGCTGGTGTTCGACGAGGTCGACGCGGGTGTCGGCGGCCGCGCGGCGGTCGAGATCGGCCGCCGGCTGGCCCGGCTGGCCCGCACCCACCAGGTCCTGGTGGTGACGCACCTGCCGCAGGTGGCGGCGTTCGCGGACCAGCACCTGGTGGTGGACAAGGGCCACACGGGCGGGGTCACGCGAAGCGGTGTGAAGAACCTGAGCCAGACCGAGCGGGTCAGTGAGCTGGCCCGGATGCTCGCGGGCATGGACAACGAGACGGGCCGGGCGCACGCGGAGGAACTGCTGGCGACGGCGGAGAAGGACAAGACGGAGTTCGAGCCGAAGAAGAAGCGCGCCGCCAAGAAGAAGTAGCCGCTCAGTCGCCGAGGCTGGTGCGGATGGCGCCGAACACATCGGCCAGCACCCGGGCCTGCTCTTCGCTCATCTGGCCCGCGAAGTGCCGCTCCACTCCTCGCACGTGCGTGGGCCAGGCCGCCTCGAGCGCCGCGAGCCCGGCCGGGGTCAGCACCACCAGGGTCGCGCGGCGGTTGGCCGGGTCGACCTCACGGCGCGCATAGCCGGCCTGCTCGAGGCCGTCGACCAGGCGCGTCAGGCCGCTCGGGCTGTGCACCAGTGCGTCGGCCAGGTCCTTCATGTGCAGCCGCCGCTCCGGGGCCTCCGACAGCTGCACCAAGGCGTCGTACGTGCGGTGCGACATCCCGTGTGCGGCGCGCAGCTCGGCGTCGAGGACCCGCAGCAGCAGCGCGGAGGACCGCAGGAATCCCCGCCAGGCCGCGTCGTGCTCTCGGGACAGGCTCACCCCGGGAATAGTACTCGCACGGACAGTTGTTGTGCGGACTGTTCGCTTGCGAAGAAAGGACTCAGGGATGCGCGCGGTGGTACTCCGGGAACCCGGTCCCGTCGAAAACCTCGAACTCACCGAACTCCCGCTGCCCGAGGTGAAACCCGGCTGGATCCGGATCGCCGTCAAGGCGTTCGGCCTCAACCGGTCCGAGCTGCACACCCGGCTCGGGCTCGCCGAAGGCGTGACCTTCCCGCGCGTGCCGGGCATCGAGGCCGTCGGGATCGTCGATGCCGATCCCAGCGGAACCCTCGCCGAAGGGCAGCAGGTCGCCACCATGATGGGCGGCATGGGCCGCACGTTCGACGGCGGCTACGCCGAATACACGCTCGTGCCGGTGAACCAGGTCATCCCGTTCCGCTCCGACCTGCCGTGGGAGGTCATCGGCCAGGTCCCGGAAACGCTGCAGACCGCGTTCGGTTCGCTCACCACCGGCCTCGACCTGAAGGAAGGCCAGACGCTGCTGATCCGCGGGGGCACGTCCGCGCTCGGGTTCGCCACCGCGACCCTGGCGAAAGACCTCGGCGCCACCGTCTTCGCGACCACCCGGCAGCCCGGACGAATCGAAACCCTGCGCGAACACGGCGTCGACCACCCGCTGCTGGACGACGGGAACGTCGCGGAGCAGGTCCGGAAGATCGCGCCCGGCGGCATCGACGCCGCACTCGAACTGGTCGGCACCCCGACCCTGCCGGACACCCTGAACGCCACCCGCGTGCACGGGACCGTCTGCTTCACCGGCATGCTGTCCAATCAGTGGACGATCTCGAACTTCTATCCGATCGGATACCTTCCCGCCGGGGTGCGGTTGACCGCTTATGGTGGTGAGGCGGACGACCTGCCCGCCTCCGTCCTCCAGCGCCACCTCGACCGGATCGCCGACGGCACCACCAGCCTCGGCCCGGCCAAGGTGTACCCGATGACGGAGATCCGGCAGGCGCACGACGACTTGGAGCACAACCGGACGGCGGGCAAGCTCGTCGTGCTGACCGGCCGAGCGGAGGGAGCCGCCCCGTGATCCTGCCGCCGCCCGCCGATGTCGAAGCCCAGCTCGCCGCCGCGCGGCGGGACGGCGACCTCGACCGCTACCTCGGCCTCCTCGCCAGCGAGGAGCTGTTCGTCCCGATCCGGCGGGTGGACGCCCGCAGCATCCTCGACGAGCGGGCGGAGACCTTCCCGAACGTCTACTTCGAGACCGGCGGCGACGAGTTCCTGCAGGTCTTCACCCGCGGCGCGCTGCCGGACTTCGACCAGGACATCGTGGCCATGAGCGGCGCGCTCGACTGGGCGGTCGACGGCGTCGGGCGGCACGAGCGCGTGGTGTTCAACCGCGGCACCCGCGGCGAGTGGCGGCTGCCGGGGGCGACGCTCCAGCCGTGGCTCGACGCGCACGCGGGCGACGTCACGCCGCTCGATGAGCAGGTCGAGCGGCTGATCACCGCGCCGTACGGGCACCTCGAAGGGCCGATCGCGCACGCGCTGGCCTGCGGCGCGCACCTGGCCGTGCTCAACGCGGCGCCCTGGAACCTCCTCGACGGCCGCTACCACGACTACGTCGCCGAGGTGCGGAGCCTGCGGGACTGGTGGGGCGTGCCCGACCCGCCCGGCTGGCGCGCGACCATGACCGACCTGATCGGCGACGGCTACGCGCTGACGCCGGGCAACCTGGTCCTCATGCTGCGCCTGCGGTTCGCCGCCGAGTACGGGCTGCCGGGCGCCGAGTTCGATCCGATGACCTGGGCGCAGCTGGTGGACCGGTGGTGCACGGAGAACGACGCCGCGGACCAGGCCGACGAGCTGCGGGACACCGTCCGCCGGGTGTCCCGGTACGAGCGGCGGCTGCGCGCCGACGGGCTGGTCGACCCGGACGGCTGCGTGACGACGGCGCTGTCCTGGGACGTCGGCCGCGCGGTCACCATCGCCCGCGGTGGCCTGGCGGCCGGGTACTGCGACGCGCTGAGCGCCGAGCTGATGGTGCTCGAAGCCGGGTCACTCGCCCGCCGCTACCACCAGTCATGGGCCGACCTGTCGGCGGGGTACGTCATGGGCCGGGTGCTGCACGCCGGCGAGGATGAGTTCGGCGAGTGGTACCCGGCGGCCGTGCGCGTCCACCACCAGCTCCTTCAGGATCCGGCCAGTCCCTGGCTGAACCTCGATTTCGGTTCGCTGTCGGAGGAGTCCGAGGCCTGACCCGCGCGGGGGATGGCGACGGGGCTCACCACAATGAGTCACGGCGGCTACGGCGTGGCGTACCTCGTCCCACGAGCAAATTTGTCACCATCGGCCACATGAAGCTCACGGGTCTGCTCACGCGGAATCAAGAACCCCTGCCGGGGATCACCGGGGTCGCCCGGGTCGACCGCCGCACCCGGGAGCTGCTGCGCCGGATCAGTCCCGGCGACATCGTCGTGCTCGACCAGCTGGACCTCGACCGCGCGACGGCCGACGCCCTGGTCGAGGCCGAGGTCGCGGGCGTGGTCAACGCGTCGCCGTCGATCTCCGGCCGGTTCCCCAACATGGGCCCGGAGATCCTCGTCGCGGCCGGCATCCCGCTCGTCGACTCGGTCGGCGGCGAGCTGCTGCGCTCGATCAAGGACGGTACGAAGCTGCGGCTGCTCGACGGCATCGTCTACATCGGCGAACGGCAGGTCGCCTCCGGCATCGAGCAGACCGTCGAGAGCGTCGCCGACCAGATGATCGAGGCCAAGGCCGGGATGTCGACGCAGCTGGAGGCGTTCTCGGCCAACACCATCGAGTTCCTGCGCCGCGAGCGCACCCTGATCCTCGACGGCGTCGGCGTCCCCGAGCTGAAGGTGCCGCTGCGGGACCGGCACGTGCTGGTCGTCGCGGGCGGCAACGGGCACGCCGAGGACCTGAAGAAGCTCAAGAAGTACATCGTCGAGCACCGCCCGGTGCTCATCGGCGTCGACGCCGGCGCCGACACCCTGCGCGTGCAGGGCTACCAGCCGGACGTCGTCGTCGGCGATCCCACCGGCATCGGCACCGCGACCCTGCGCGGCGGCGGCGAGGTCGTCGTGCCCGCCCAGCCCGACGGGCACGCGCCCGGGGTCGAGCGCATCCAGGACCTCGGCATCGGCGCGGTGACGTTCCCCGCGTCCGGCAACGCCGAAGACCTCGCCCTGCTGCTGGCCGACGCGCACGGCGCGAGCCTGGTCGTCACCGTCGGCTTCCAGGCCACGCTGCGCGAATTCCTCGACCACGGCCGGTCCGGTTCGAACCCGTCGACGTTCCTGACGCGGCTGAAGCTGGGCACGAAACTCGTCGACGGCAAGGCGGTGGCGACGCTGCACCGCAACCGGGTGTCGATCGGCGCGGTCGTCCTGCTCGTCCTCGCCGCCGTGGTGGTGGTCGCCGCGGCGCTGCTGGTGTCCGATGTGGGCTCGGTCTACCTCGACTGGCTCCGGCACACCTGGAATTCGCTCTTCGCCTGGGTCAAGGGATTGTTCACGTGATTTCGCTGCGCTACCACGTAGTTTCCATCGCCGCCTGCTTCCTCGCGCTGGCCGTCGGCGTCGTGCTCGGCTCCACGGCGCTCAACGGCACGCTGCTGTCCGGCCTGGCCGGGGAGAAGAAGGACCTCGGCAGCCAGGTCGCCGACCTGGAGGCGCAGCGCAACGCGCTCAACGCCCGGCTGACCGACGCCGACGCCTTCGCCGGCTCGATGGGCCCGAAGGTCGTCGCCGGCGTGCTCGACAAGCGGTCGGTGGTGCTGGTGACCACCGAAGACGCGCGCCCGGCCGACCGGGACGCGCTCAAGCAGCTGATCGGCCAGGCCGGGGCTTCGGTGACCGGCGAGGTGCAGCTGACGTCGGCGTTCGCCGACCCCGGGAAGTCCGACCAGCTCCGCGACGTCGTCACGCGGCTGCAGCCGGCCGGTTCGAAGTTCCCGACCGCGGGCGACTCGGGCACGCTCGCCGGCGCGCTGCTCGGTTCGGTGCTGCTGCTGGACAAGACGACGGCGAAACCGCAGTCGTCGGGCGAGGAGCTGGCGGCCGCGTTGAGCGGCCTCACCGACGGTGGATTCGTCAAGGCGAGCCAGGACGCCAAGCCGGCGCAGCTGGCGATCGTGCTCACGGGCGCCCAGGCGACCGGCGACGGTGCCGGCGACCGCGCGGCGACGATCGCCCGGTTCGCGACGCAGCTCGACCGCGGCGGTGCGGGCGCGGTCCTGGCGGGCGACGCCGGTTCCGCGGACGGCACCGGCGCGCTGGGCGTGGTCCGGGCGGACACCGCGGCGACGTCGATCCTGTCCACAGTGGACAACGCGGACACCTCGGCGGGCCGGGTGAGCACGGTGCTCGCGTTGAAGGAACAGCTCGACGGCGGCGCGGGCCGCTACGGCGTGGCGGGCAACGCGCAGGCCCCGGCACCGGGCGTCACCGCACCGGCCGGGAACTGACCCCGGCCCACTGCACTTACTTGAGGGGCGGGTCGAGCGGGAAGCAGGACACCCGCACCGGCCACGTGTCGCCGCCCGCCGGCAACGGCATCTGCTTGAGCGCCGCCGCCGCGTCCGCGTCGTGGGCTTCCTCGGCCGCCGCGTGGAAGATGTCCGCCGCGATCGACTGGTCGAACACGCCGATCTGCTGGTGCGGCCACGCCGGCGCGCCGTGCAGCGCGGCCGGGATCAGCTGGTCGACGACCTTCCGCAGCGTCACGCCGTTCGCCGCCCGGTACTTCCAGACGTCGACGCCCAGGTTCTTTCCGACCTCCGCCAGCCGGCCCCACGCCGTCAGGTTGAAGTTGACGTAGTGCCACGACATCGTGCGCGAGAGCTCGAGCGGCTGGCTGCCGTCGGCGGCGAACTGCACCGGGAAGCGCTTCTGCTCCGCGTCGAGCACGATCTTCTTCGCTTCGGAACGCTTGCCCAGGTAGGCCGAGATGGTCGCGTTCTGCATGTCGAGGAAGGTGCCGTGGTTGTTGGTGGCGGCCAGTTCCAGCTTGGCCTGCGGGCTGGTCTGCATCCAGCTCAGGTACCGCGTCAGCCAGGCCTTGATCCCGGAGCGGTCCTTCCCGGTCCAGCCCGGCGCGCCGCCGTCGAGGAGCGCGAACGCGTCCATCAGCTGGCTGAACGACTGGGTGGAGTCGATGATCCCGGTGCCGCTGACGGTGTCGCGGCACGGCACGATCTGCGAGTACGTCATGTTCGGGTTCATCCGGGTGGCCGGGTCGAGGAACCACGTCCGGATGTCCAGCGCCGCCCGCTTCGCGTACTTCGCGTCCCCGGTGTAGTACCAGGCCAGCGAGAGGTAGTACATCGCGTCCCAGGCCCACATCCGGTAGGTGTGGTCGGTGATCGCGTCGGCCTCCGGGTTGCGCTGGCCGTCCTTGCTGACGTACGGGCAGCCCTGCGGGTTCTCCGGCGTCTTCGGCCGGCTCGCCCACCAGTAGGGCGCTTGGCTCGTGTAGTCGTGCTTGTCGCCGCTCGGCGGCGCGGACGGCTTGTCCACGACCGACCACGGTCCGGCCGTGAGCGCGGTGTTCGCCTTGTCCAGCACCGCTTTCAGCGCGTCGCGCTGGGCCTTGCCCGCGTGGCCGCCGCGGATCGCCTGCTTGATGTTCGCGAGCTTGGCGCCGTCGGTGACGATGGTGTGCGGCGCTCCGCCACCCGGACCCCCGAAAGAATCCGTGGTGTGCGGCGAGGACGCGGCCACCGCCGTCCCGCTCACCGGGACCAGGACCATGCTCACCGACAACGCCAGTGCGCCCAAAACCCTTCGCACTTCGACCGCCCTTTCGGGGACGTCAAAATCCCCACTCGTCACCGGGCGGCGGTACGGCTGCAGGGATTCTGACGTCCCCGGAAGGCAGGTGTCAATCCGTGGGCCAGGTGCGGTGCTTGTCGATCGGCCGCGCGTACGACCCCGCGCGGCTCGTCTTCAACCCCAGTGCCACGAGGGATTCCGCGAGCCGGACGGCGGCCGCAACGCCGTCGATGACGGGAATGTCCAGCATCGTCGCGATCTTCCGGTCCAGCCCGGTCATCCCCGCGCAGCCGAGCACCAGCACCTCCGCCCCGGCGTCCCGCGCGCGGCGGCCGGCGGTGAGCAACGCCGACTCGGTCCGGCGTCCGTCGGTCAGCTCCAGCACGCCGAGCCCGGCGCCGGTGACCGTCACGCAGTTCTGCGCGACCCCGGCGGCGTGCAGGCTGTCCTCGATCAGCCCGCACGTCCGGTCCAAAGTGGTCACCACGCCGTAGCGGCGGCCGAGCAGGCAGGCCAGGTGCGCGGCGGCCTCGGTGATGTCGACGACCGGGACGTCCAGCAGCTCGCGCGCGCCCTCGCGGCCGTGCTCGCCGAACCCGGCGAGCACGACGGCGTCGAACGGTTCGTCCAGGCCCCGCAGCAGGTCCAGCACGGCCGCGGCGGACAGGAAGCTGTCCAGCCAGCCTTCGGCGGACTCCGGGCCCCAGCGTGGCGTCCGGGCGAGGATCTCGGTGCCGGGGCTCGCGGCCGCGCGGGCCCCGGCTTCGATCTCCTTCGTCATCGCCTCGGTGGTGTTGCAGTTGGTGACGACGATCCTCATCGATGCTTCCTCGACACCGCGAAGTACAACGCAGCCGACGACGCCGTGCCGATGAACCAGGAGTACGGCGCGGCCGGCGCGAAGAACGGCACCAGCGCGATGACGGCGGACAATGCGGCCGTCGGGAAGAACGTCACCAGCGCCCGCGGGTTGACGCGCGGGTAGATCCCGCCGTCGACGAACAGCTGGGCGACGTCGACCTTGCCGCGCCGGATCAGGTAGTAGTCGACGATCATGATCCCGAACAGCGGGCCGAGGAACGCGCCGAGCCCCCCGAGGAAGTAGTTGACCACCGCCGGCGAGGAGTACAGCTTCCACGGCAGCACGCACAGGGCCGCGACCGCGCTGATCATCCCGCCGACGGTGAAGCTGATCCGCTTCGGCCAGATGTTGGCCAGGTCGTAGGCCGGGGAGACGAAGTTGGCGACGATGTTGACGCCCATGGTCGCCACCGCGAACGTCAGCGCGCCGACGATGAGCACCGGCGTGTTGTGCACCTTGGACAGCAGCTCGGCCGGGTCGGTGATCGCTTCGCCGAACACCTGCATGCTGCCCGCGGTGACGACCACCGACAGCAGCGCGAACGCCGTCGAGTTGATCGGCAGGCCCCAGAAGTTGCCGCGCCGCACGGTCTTCTGGTCCGGGGCGAACCGCGAGAAGTCGCAGAAGTTGAGCATGAGCGTGCCGTAGGTGGCCAGGATGAGCCCGGCCGCGCCGAACCACTGCCGGATCTGCTCGCCGGTGGACAGCTGCTTCGGGCTGCTGGTGAAGGAGATGTTCCAGTGCCCGGCGGCGAGGATCCAGACCGCGAGCGCGATCATCACGACCCAGATCGCCGGGCCGCACCAGTCCTGGAACTTGCGCACCGACTCCATGCCGCGGGTGAGGATCAGCGCCTGGACCGCCCACAGCGCGACGAAGCAGATCCAGCCGAGGGCGTGCAGGCCGAGGAAACCGTGTTCGGTCAGGGGTTTCAGGCCCGGGTCGATGGCGAGCACGAGCAGCGTGATGGCCACGCTGGCGAGGTAGGTCTGGATGCCGTACCAGAAGATCGCGATGACCGCCCGGATCAGCGCGGGCAGGTTGGCGCCGAACGTGCCGAAGCTGATCCGCGCCACGACCGGGAACGGCACGCCGGTGCGCTGGCCGATCCGGCCCATCAGGTTCATCCCGGCGTAGATGATGACGAACCCGAACAGCAGCGCGGTGAACACCTGCCACGCCGACAGCCCGAGCACGAACAGACCGGCCGCGAAGGTGTAGTTGCCGAGGTTGTGCACGTCGGACATCCACAGCGCGAAGATGTCGTAGACCTTCCACCGGCGTTCTTTCGCGGGGGCGAGGTCTTCATTCCAGAGCCGGGAGTCCGGCGGGGTGGTCGTCTCGTGCGAAGGTTCGGTGAGCGGGGCGGCGGTCATGCGGGCCCTCCGATCGACGTGCAGGGACGGCGATTTGGGATACCAAACTTTGGAATCCCAAATATCACCCCGGCGTCCGCCCGAGTCAACCTTCCGGCCGATAAACTCGTGTTACGGCCGGTTACGGCGGTGTTGAAGGAGGGGGCGCGGTGGACGAGCGGCAACCCCTCGCGGCCACGCGGCAGCGGGTGCGCGAGGAGCTGCGCGAACGGATCCTGACCGGCCGGCTCCGCCCGGGTGACCGGCTGGTCGAGCGCGAGCTGGCCGACGACCTCGGGGTCTCCCGGGTGCCGGTCCGCGAGGCCATCCGCAGTCTGGAGGCCGAAGGGTTCCTCGTCGTCCAATCGCCGCGGCGGGTTGTGGTCCGGCAGCTGGCGCGGGTCGACGTCGAGGAGCTGTTCGACGTCCGCGAGGCGCTCGAAGGGCTGGCCGCGGGGCTCGCCGCCGAACGCGCGGGCGCCGCCGAGCTCAAGCGCCTCGACCGCGTCCTCGCCGACGCCGCCCGCGCCACGGCCCGCGGCGACGCGGCCCGGATCACCGTGCTGAACTCGCGCTTCCACGACGAGATCGTCGCCATCGCCGGCAACGCGCTGCTCACCACGATGCTCCAGCCTCTGGAAGGCAGGCTGCGCTGGCTCACGAGCCAGAACGAGCACTGGGCCGAGCTGCTCGACGAGCACCGCCGGCTCTACGAGGCCATCGCGTCGGGTGACGCGGAGCGTGCCAAGGCGTCCGCGGTGGAGCACGTGCGTGTCAATCGGGACGTCACGCTGAGGTCGCTCTTTCCGCAGGTCACAGCTTGATGACGAAGGTCACGCTGCGTACCGGACAGCTCACGCGTTAACATGATCGCGGGGCCCTCGCTCCTTGAGCGGGAGTGGCATATCCGACAGCCCGGAACCACCCGCTCAACAGGCGCTTCCCAGCGGCTTCATGGGAAATTCACAGAATGGGTGGCAAGTCTGACAACGTGAACCACGCCGACGACGGTGCCGGATCGGCGGCACGATGACCACTGCCCAGGCCACGCTCGAGGCCCCCGCCCACGCTACGAGACCGGGCGGCAAAGCGCCCTACCTCCACCAGATCGACCTCTTCCGGTTGATCACGTTCGCCTGCGTAATCCTCATCCACGTGGTGGGCGCGACGAACTTCGCGCAGGACGTCGGCGCCAACGCCGTCGAGACGCCGCTGCACTTCACCCGGGAAGCCTTCTTCGCGCTCACCGGGTTCGTGCTGGTGTTCCAGAACCGCCGCCGCGAGTTCACCGCGGGTGACTTCTGGCGACGGCGGCTCCCGCTGGTCGCCACGCCCTACCTCGCGTGGTCGATGTTCTTCTGGGCTTACGGCCTGGTGACCGGGGAGCAGCAGCCGGGCTCGCTCGAAGCGTCGATGCGCCTGCTGCTCAAGGACCTCATCACCGGCGGCGCCTGGTACCACCTGTACTTCCTGCTCGTGACGATGCAGGTCTACCTGCTGTTCCCGGCGCTGATGAAGCTGCTGCGGGCGACCGAGGGCAAGCACAAGTGGCTGCTGCTCGGCAGCGGGCTGGTGCAGGTCGGCGTCACGCTGTTCATGACCTACCAGCCGCTCGGCGTGAGCTACGAGACGATCACCCACCTGTACGGCACGATCCTGCCGTACCAGTTCTACACGCTGTTCGGCGCCGTGGTGGCCATGCACTTCGAGACCGTGCACGCCTGGGCGGGGCGGCACCGGCTGCTGCTCGGCGGCGCGTTCGTGGCGGTGCTGGGCGGCACCGAGTGGTTCTACTTCCACACTGTCCACAGTGGAACTTTTCCGCAGGTGGCCAGCGACCCGTTCCAGCCGTACCTGATCCCGTGGTTCCTCACCGTCATCGCCGCGATCTACGCGCTGGCGACGAGGTGGGCGGCGCGCCGCCGGGAAGGCAGCCGCGGGGCCCGGGTGGTCTCGTGGGCGGCGAACCGGTCGTTCAGCATCTTCCTGGTGCACCCGCTCGCCCTGGCGCTGCTCGGGCCGGCGATCCCGCACGTCGCGGAGCGGTTCGGCGCGCCGTGGCTGAGCGTGATCATCTACGGCGGGACGATCGTCCTGACCGTCCTGATCGTGGAGGTCCTGCGGCGGCTGCCCGGGAGCCGGGCGCTCACCGGCCGGCCCCGGCTGAAGGTCGCGGCCTGACCTCACCCGCACGGGTGGCCGCGGCCGGATCCGGCGTCTCGGGCATGTCACAGCGCGCGGATCCGCAGCAGTGGGATATGCTGGCGGCCCGTGGGACTTCAGTCACGGGCAACCAAGTACGTTTTTGTCACCGGAGGCGTTGCCTCCTCTCTGGGTAAGGGACTCACGGCTTCCAGCCTGGGTCAGCTCCTTACCGCACGCGGGCTTCGCGTCACGATGCAGAAGCTCGACCCCTATCTCAACGTCGACCCCGGGACGATGAACCCGTTCCAGCACGGTGAGGTGTTCGTCACCGACGACGGCGCCGAGACCGACCTCGACATCGGCCACTACGAGCGGTTCCTCGACCGCGACCTCGACGGCAAGGCCAACGTCACCACCGGCCAGGTCTACTCCGAGGTGATCGCCAAGGAGCGCCGCGGCGAGTACCTCGGCGACACCGTGCAGGTCATTCCGCACATCACCGACGAGATCAAGGCCCGGATCACCGCTGCCGCCGAACCGGACGAGGCCGGCCAGTCGCCGGACGTCGTCATCACCGAGGTCGGCGGCACGGTCGGCGACATCGAGTCCCTGCCGTTCCTGGAGGCCTGCCGCCAGGTCCGCCACGACGTCGGCCGTGACCACTGCTTCTTCCTGCACGTCTCGCTGGTGCCGTACCTGGCGCCGTCGGGCGAGCTCAAGACGAAGCCGACCCAGCACTCGGTCGCGGCGCTGCGCAACATCGGTATCCAGCCCGACGCGCTGGTCTGCCGGGCCGACCGGGAGATCCCGGAGGACCTCAAGCGCAAGATCGGCCTGATGTGCGACGTCGACACCGAGGCCGTCATCGCCTGCCCGGACGCGCGGTCGATCTACGACATCCCGAAGGTGCTGCACCGCGAGGCGCTGGACGCCTACGTCGTCCGCCGCCTCGGGCTGCCGTTCCGCGACGTCGACTGGACGGTGTGGGGCGACCTGCTCGACCGGGTGCACAACCCGAACGAGGTCGTGCGGATCGCGGTCGTCGGCAAGTACATCGACCTGCCGGACGCCTACCTCTCGGTCACCGAGGCGCTGCGTGCGGGCGGGTTCGCCCACCGCGCGAAGGTCGAGATCGTCTGGGTCGCCTCCGACGACGCGCAGACCGCGTCCGGGGCCGCTTCCGTCCTGTCCGATGTGGACGGTGTGCTGATCCCGGGCGGGTTCGGCATTCGCGGCATCGAGGGCAAGGTGGGCGCGATCGAGTACGCCCGCACCCGCGGCGTCCCGCTGCTCGGCCTGTGCCTCGGCCTGCAGTGCATGGTCATCGAGGCGGCCCGGCACCTGGCCGGCATCAAGGACGCCGGGTCGTCTGAGTTCGACGAGAACACCCAGCACCCGGTGATCTCGACCATGGCCGACCAGCGCGACGTCGTCGCGGGGGAGCGGGACATGGGCGGCACGATGCGGCTCGGCGCGTACCCGGCGAAGCTCAAGGCGGGTTCGCAGGTCGCGAAGGCCTACGGCACCACCGAGGTGTCCGAGCGCCACCGGCACCGCTACGAGGTGAACAACGCCTACCGCAAGCAGCTCTCGGACGCCGGCCTGGTCTTCTCCGGCACGTCGCCGGACGACCGCCTGGTCGAGTTCGTCGAGCTGCCCGCCGAGCAGCACCCGTTCTTCGTCGGCACGCAGGCGCACCCCGAGCTCAAGAGCCGCCCGACCCGGCCGCACCCGCTGTTCAGCGCGTTCGTCAAGGCCGTGGTGGACCGCAAGGTCGCCGAGCGGCTGCCGGTCGAGCTGCCCGAAGCCTCCGTGGCGGCCCGGTGACCGCGCCGGGCGAGCACGAGTTCAGCGTCGCGTCCAGCCGGGACGTCCACATCGGACGTGTCGTCGGCCTGCGCATCGACGACGTCGTGATGCCGGGCGGGGACACCGCGGTCCGCGAGGTGATCGAGCACCTCGGCGCGGTGGCGATCGTCGCGCTGGACGAGGAGCAGCAGGTCACGCTCATCCACCAGTACCGGCACCCGATCGGGCACCGGCTGTGGGAGCTGCCCGCGGGCCTGATCGACCACCTCGGCGAGGACCCGGTGGGCACGGCTCGCCGGGAGCTCGTCGAAGAGGTCGGCCTGGCCGCGTCGGACTGGGTGACCCTGGTCGACGTCGCGGCGTCGCCGGGCTTCACCGACGAGGTCGTGCGGGTGTTCCTGGCCCGTGGGCTGTCCGATGTGGACCGCGACGTGCTCGGCGAGGAGGAGGCGGACCTGGTCATCCGCAAGTTCCCGCTCGCCGAGGCGGTCCGGATGGCCCTGGCGGGCGAGCTGCTCAACGGCGCCACCGTCTCCGGCGTGCTGGCCACCCACGCGGTGCTCACCGGCGTGGCCTCACCGCGTCCGGCCGACGCCCCGTGGGAGGACCGCCCGACGGCGTTCGCCAAGCGCAAGCAAGCCTGAGCTGCTCCGCTGCGCCCCTGACTCAGGGGCGCAGCGGGCGGCCTTCGGCGTCCATGCCGCCGTTGGCCAGCAGCACGATGCCGTCGATGATCGGCCAGATCGCGCCGAAGCCGAAGGTGATCATGCAGACGAACAGCTGCAGCAGGCCGAGGCCGACCTGGCCGGTGTAGAACCGGCCGACGCCGAAGGGCAGCACGATTTGCAGCACCCCGGCCACCGTTTTCGACCGGTACGAGTACGGCACCGGCATCGGCGGTGCGTACGGCACCGGGGCCGGTGGCGGGTACAGGTCCGGCCCGTACACCGGCAGCTGTGTGGTGGTCTGCGGGTACATCGGTGCCGGCGGTGGCCCGAAGAAGCCCGGGTGCGGCTGCGGCAGGTCGCGGAACAGCGGCCGGAGATCACCGAGGGTGGCCGCCGCGTAGGCGTCCGTCACCCGGGTCTCGTACTCGTCCGGCGTGATGCGGCCCATGCCGAAGTGGTCGGCGAGCAGCCTCGCCGCTTCCTCGCGCTCGGCCGTGCCGATGCGGAGCTCGTCGGACTCCATGAATCCACGGTAACCGCGTGCGGCTGAGAACGGGGTTTCTCCCGGGTCACGACCGCCCGGCGGCCTAAGGTGACGGCGTGGCCTCCAGCCCGCACAGCACGGCCGACGTGATCGCCGCCTACCTCGACCACCTGGTCGTCGAACGCGGGACCGCCCGCAACACCTTGGACAGCTACGCCCGCGACCTGCGCCGGTACGCCGCGCACCTGGACGGCCTGGGCGTCGCGAAGATCGCCGACATCACGGCCGCGCACGTCACGGCCTTCGGTGCCGCCCTGCGCGAGGGCGACGACGAGCACCAGCCCTTGGCCGCGTCATCGGCCGCCCGGGCCCTGGTCGCCGTGCGCGGCTTGCACAAGTTCGCGCACGCCGAGGGCCTCACCGAGCACAACCCGGCCCGCGAAGTCCGGCCGCCGACGCCGGCGAAGCGGCTGCCCAAGGCGCTGCCGGTCGACGACGTGCTGCGGCTGCTCGAGACCCCGCCCCCGGACGGCGAGCGCCCGCTGCGCGACCGGGCGCTGCTGGAGCTGCTCTACTCCACCGGGGCGCGGATCTCCGAGGCGGTCGGCCTGGACATCGACGACGTCGACGCCGCCGAGCGCACCGTGCTGCTCGACGGCAAGGGCGGCAAGCAGCGGCTGGTGCCGATCGGCCGTCCCGCGCTCGCCGCGCTGCACGCCTACACCGTCCGCGCCCGGCCGGCGCTCGCGGTGCACGGCCGGGGGACGGCGGCGCTGTTCCTCAACGCCCGCGGCAGCCGGCTGTCGCGGCAGAGCGCGTGGCAGGTCCTCAAGGACACCGCCGGGCGGGCGGGCATCACCGCCGTCGTCTCGCCGCACACGCTCCGCCACTCCTTCGCCACGCACCTGCTCGAAGGCGGCGCCGACGTCCGCGTCGTCCAGGAACTGCTCGGCCACGCGTCGGTGACGACGACCCAGGTGTACACGCTGGTCACGGTCAACACCTTGCGCGAGGTCTACGCGACGGCGCACCCGCGAGCGTTGGGCTAGACGGCCGTAGAAACGGCCGACAGCCTTGCCAGCCTGCACCGACAGTCGAGTGACATTGCCCCCTCGGGTCCGGCGCGTTGCTTTGCCGGGGCTCCGACTCCGGACATAGGCTGCGGCGACGCTGACGAACAAGGAGCTTTCGCGCCATGTCGACACCGAACCAGCCGGCCGTACCGGCCGAGTCCGCCGGGTCGGCGGCGGCGAACCTCAGCCAGGTCACCATCGCCACGCCCGCGATCCACGAAGGCGACGAACAGCAGGAGCGCAACGGCAAGAAGGTCAAGCTCGAGGGCATCGGCCCGACCGGCCGCCCGATCCGCGAGCACCCCGATCCGGCGCCGCTGGACAAGCACGGCCCGGCCAAGATCATGGCGATGTGCAACCAGAAGGGCGGCGTCGGCAAGACGACGTCGACCATCAACCTGGGCGCCGCCCTCGCCGAGTACGGCCGCAAGGTGCTGCTCGTCGACTTCGACCCGCAGGGCGCGCTCGCCGTCGGCCTCGGCATCCAGCCGCACGAACTGGACCAGACGGTGTACAACGCCATCATGGAGCGCTCGGTCAGCGCCACCGACGTGCTGATGAAAACCCGTGTCGACGGCGTTGACCTGCTGCCGAGCAACATCGACCTGTCCGCGGCGGAGGTCCAGCTCGTCGCGGAGGTAGGGCGCGAGCACACGTTGTTACGGGTCCTGCGTCCGGTCATGAACGACTACGACTATGTTCTTGTCGACTGCCAGCCCTCGCTCGGCTTGCTCACGGTGAACGCGCTGACCGCCGCGGACGGCGTGATCATCCCGCTGGAGTGCGAGTTCTTCAGTCTGCGAGGCGTCGCCCTCCTGATCGACACCATCGAGAAGGTCCAGGAACGCCTCAACCCCAAACTGGACATAGTCGGGATTCTCGCCACCATGTACGACCCGAGAACCCTGCATTCGAAGGAGGTCATGGCTCGCGTGGTGGAGGCATTCGGCGAGACCGTGTTCGACACGGTCATCAACCGCACCGTGCGGTTCCCCGAGACGACGGTCGCGGGTGAGCCGATCACGACCTGGGCGCCCAAGTCGGCCGGCGCGGCGGCGTACCGTCAGCTGGCCCGCGAGGTGATCGCTCGGTGAGCAGGCGCGCCTCCCTGCCCGGAGCGTCGGAACTCTTCCGCCTCACCTCCAGCCCCGCCCTCGACCTCCCGCCCGAGCCCGCCGAGCCGGCCAAGCCCGCGGGCAACGGCCGGACGGAACAGCTCGCCCGCAGCGCGGCCCCGCACGGGTCCGGCCGGACCAAGCACGACGCGAAGATCACCGTGTACGTCTCCGGCGACGAGCTCGTCGCCATGGAGCAGGCCCGGCTGACGCTGCGCGCGAAGCACGACCTGGTCGTCGACCGCGGCCGGCTGGTCCGCGAGGCCGTCGCCGTGCTGCTGGCCGACTTCGACCAGAACGGCGAGGAGTCGGTGCTGGTGCAGCGGCTGCGGGTGGTCGGCTCAGACGGCGGCGAAACCGAGGGCTGATGGACGAGCCGGCACCGGCTCCGGAGGAACAGGCACCCGAAGAGCACCAGACGGTGCACGGCGGGATGATCCCCGAAGGCGTCAACACCGAAGAACTGAGCACATCGAAGTTCAAGGTGCGGCTGGCCAACTTCGAAGGGCCGTTCGACCTGCTACTGCAGCTGATCTCGCAGCACCAGCTCGACGTCACCGAAGTGGCGCTGCACACGGTCACCGACGACTTCATCGCGTACACGCGCGCGCTGGGCACCGACTGGAACCTCGACGAGACCACGGAGTTCCTGGTCATCGCGGCGACCCTGCTCGACCTCAAGGCCGCGCGGCTGCTGCCGTCGGCCGAGGTGGAGAACGAGGACGACCTCGCCCTGCTCGAGGCCCGTGACCTGCTCTTCGCGCGGATCCTGCAGTACCGCGCGTACAAGCAGGTGGCGGCGCTGTTCGGTGAGCTGGAGCAGGGCGCGCTGCGGCGGTACCCGCGGTCGGTGGCGCTGGAGGAGCGGTTCGTCGGACTGCTGCCCGAGGTCATGCTGGGCGTGACGCCGGAGAAGTTCGCCGACATCGCGGTGGCGGTGTTCCGGCCGAAGCCGCCGCCGACGGTGTCGATCGCCCACATCCACATGGGCCGCATCTCGGTGCGCGAGCACGCGGCGATCCTGCGGGTGATGCTGGCCGAACGCGGCCAGGCGACGTTCGGCGAGCTGGTCGACGACTGCGAGCACACGGTGGAGATCGTGGCGCGCTTCCTGGCGCTGCTGGAGCTCTACCGCGAGGCGACGGTCCAGTTCGAGCAGAGCGAGGCACTGGCGGAGCTGCACGTCCGCTGGACGGGCGGCTCGAAGGAAGAAGCCTCCGCGGCGGCCGAGCTGGACCGCACCGCCGGAGACGAAGAGGAGTACGGGTGAACCCCGAGAACGACGAAGTGGCCGAGACGCCGGAGGCACCGGAGCCGCCTACGGGCGAGCCGGAGGAGGCCGCGGCGGAGCTGGCCCTGGACGAGGCCCTGTCCGGCGAGCCGGTGACCGAGGACGGCGACCCGGTGGAGCCGCTGACCGAGGCGGAGGTGCCGGTCGCGGAGGCTGCGACTGAGCCGGAGGTGCCGGTCGCCGAGACTGCTGCTGGGGCGGAGGTGCCGGTCGCGGAGGCTGCGACTGAGCCGGAGGTGCCGGTCGAGGAGGCCGCGGCCGAGCCGGAGGTGTCTGCCGAGGAGGCTGCGGCTGAGCCGGAGGTGCCGGTCGAGGAAGCTGCGGCTGAGCCGGAGGCGCCGGTCGAGGAAACCGCCCCCGAGCTCGCCGAAGCAGCTGAACCCGCCCCGGCTGATCCCGCGTCCGGCCTGGTCGCCGCCGGGGACGCCGATGCCATGCCGGACGTCACCTCCGACGAGGCTCTCGAAGCCGCTCTCGAAGCGCTGCTGCTGATCGTCGACTCGCCCGCCGGTGAAGAACTCCTGGCCGATACCCTCGGCCAGCCCAAGTCGCGGATCGTCGTCGCCCTGCGGACCATGGCGCAGAAGTTCACCGACCGGGCGTCCGGGATCGACCTGCGGCGCGTCGGCGAAGGGTGGCGGTTCTACACTAGGGACGTCTATGCCCCGTTCGTGGAGAAGCTCCTGCTGGACGGCCAGCGGTCGAAGCTGACCCGGGCCGCGCTGGAGAGCCTCGCCGTGATCGCGTACCGGCAGCCGGTGACCCGGGCCAGGGTCGCCGCGGTGCGCGGTGTGAACGTGGACGGCGTGATCCGGACGCTGCTCGCACGCGGCCTCATCGAAGAGATGGGGACCGATCCCGAGACGACCGGCACGCTGTACGTGACGACCGAGCTGTTCCTGGAGCGACTGGGGCTGTCGTCACTGAACGACCTGCCCGCCATCGCTCCGTTGCTACCCGAAGTGGACACCATCGATGACATCCAGTGAACACCCCGACGGCGTCCGGCTGCAGAAGGTGCTCTCGCAGGCCGGCGTCGCCTCGCGGCGCGCGGCGGAGGACCTGATCGTCGCCGGCCGGGTCGAGGTGGACGGCGAGGTCGTCACCGAGCTGGGCCGCCGCGTCGACCCGGAAGCCGCGATCATCCACGTCGACGGCACCCGCGTGAACCTGCGCGACGACCTGATCTACCTCGCCCTGAACAAGCCCAAGGGCGTGCACTCGACGATGTCGGACGACCGCGGCCGCCCGTGCGTGGGCGACTACCTGCGCGGCCGCTACGAGGAGACGCCCGGCGTCGTGCACGTCGGCCGGCTCGACGAAAACACCGAGGGCCTGCTGCTGCTGACCAACGACGGCGACCTCGGGCACCGGCTGATGCACCCGTCGTACCGGGTGCTCAAGACCTACCTCGCCGAGGTCGACGGCCTCGTGCCGCGCGGGCTCGGCAAGGAGCTGCGCAAGGGCTGGGAGCTGCCGGACGGCATCGTCAAGGTCGACCAGTTCCGCGTCAAGGACATGCACTCCGGCAAGTCGCTGGTGGAGCTGGTCATCCACGAGGGCAAGAAGCACATCGTGCGCCGCCTGCTCAAGGACACCGGCCACCCGGTGCTCAAGCTGGTGCGCACCGCGGTCGGCGACGTCCAGCTCGGCAACCAGCGCGTCGGCTCGATCCGGCGGCTCACGAAGGGCGAGGTCGGCGCGCTCTACCGCAACGTGGAGCTCTGACACTCGCGCTTTCCGGGCTTCGTCACCGCACCGCGGTGACGAAGCCGCCGGCGGTCGCGTCGTCGTCCGAGGGGCGGCCGTAGGCGGCGGCGAGCTCGGCGCGGGTGACCGTCGACGGCTCCCAGCCGTGGGCGGCCAGCCACTCCGGTGCCCGGCCGCCGAGCCCGCCGCGCCACAGGTCCGTGACGTGCTCGCCGCCCGCGGCCGCCTTGGCGCGGGCGATCAGGCTCCCCGGCGGGGTGCCCGGCCGGTGCTCGAACGCGATCCGGCTGCCCGGCGCGGCCAGCTCGCCGACGGTGGTCAGCAGCCGCTCGGCCTCCTCCGGGGTCAGGTACATCAGCAGGCCCTCGGCCAGCCACGCGCTCGGCACGGCCGGGTCGAACCCGGCGCCGCGCAACGCGGCGGCCCAGTCCTCGCGCAGGTCGGCAGGCACGACGACCCGGGCGCACGCCGGTTCGGCGCGCTGCCCGGCGAGCACCTCGTCCTTGAACGCCAGCACCTCCGGCAGGTCCACCTCGAACAGCCGGGTGCCGTCCGGCCAGGCGAGCCGGAACGCCCGCGTGTCCAGCCCGGCCGCGAGCAGCACGACCTGGGCGCAGCCGGCGCCGAGCAGCTGGTCGTCGTAGAACCGGGTGCGGATCACGACCTGCGGGTAGAACAGCGCGCCGAGCCCGGCCTGCGGCCCCTCGGGGGAGGTGTCGGGCAGCGCGGAACGGCCCGCCTCGAAGAAGGCGGCCGCGTACGGGTCGTCGAACAGGCGGTCCGGGCGGCCGCTTTCGTAGGCGCGCAGAGCGGCGACACCGATGGCGGTGCGGCTCACCGCGGGCAGGGATCCGGTCACGATTCCCAACGTACGCCCGACTTTCCGCCGTAGCAGGCCACGACCCCGGCTCGCTAGCGTGACGGGCATGCGACTCGGAGTGGTGTGCGGGGTCCTCGCGGTGCTCCTGTCCGGCGCGGTGGCTCCGGCCGCCGCGGCGCCCGCGGGGAGCGAACCGGTCTACGACTACGCGAAGGCGGTCCGCGAAACCGTCTGGGTCGACATCGGCCGCGACGGCGACGGCGACGGCCGGCCCGATCGAGTCGCCGCCGACGTCATCCGGCCGGGCGAAGCGGCTGCACGCGTTCCGGTGATCATGGACGCCAGCCCGTACTACTCGTGCTGCGGGCGCGGCAACGAGAGCGAGCTGAAGTCCTACGACAGCGCCGGGAAACCGGTGAAGTTCCCGCTGTTCTACGACAACTACTTCGTGCCGCGGGGCTACGCCGTGGTGCTCGTCGACCTGGCCGGGACGAACCGGTCGGCCGGCTGCGCGGACGTCGGCGGCGCCTCGGACGTCGGTTCGGCCCGCAAGGTCGTCGACTGGCTGAACGGCCGCGCGACCGGCTACACCGCGAAGACCGGCGGCAGCGCGGTGACCGCGAGCTGGAGCACCGGGAACGTCGGGATGATCGGCAAGTCCTACGACGGCACGATCGCCAACGGCGTCGCGGCGACCGGCGTCGCCGGGCTGAAGACCATCGTTCCGATCTCGGCGATCAGCTCCTGGTACGACTACTACCGCTCCGACGGCGCCACCTTCGGCTTCAACCCGGCCGGCCTGGCGCAGACGGTCGAGGCCCGCAACAGCGGGCAGAACTGCTCGGCGCAGAACCAGGTCCTGACGCAGGGCGCCACCGCGAACGGCGACTACGGGCCGCTCTGGGCGGACCGGGACTACGTGACGCGGGCGAGCAACGTGCGCGCCAGCGTCCTGCTGTCGCACGGCGTCAACGACCTCAACGTCAAGACCATCCACTTCGGACAGTGGTGGGCCGGGCTGAACGTCGAGAAGAAGATCTGGCTGTCGCAGACCGGGCACGTCGACCCGTTCGACTACCGGCGCGCGGACTGGGTCGACCTGCTGCACCGGTGGTTCGACCACTACCTGCTCGGGATCGACAACGGCGTCCAGAACGGGCCGCAGGCCAGCGTCGAGCGGCAGCCCGACCAGTGGGCCGACCAGAGCGCGTACCCGGCGGCCGGTGCGGTGGCGACGACCCTGCGACCGGGTGCCTCCGGCAGGCTGGGCACCTCGCCGGTAACCGGCACGGCGTCGTTCACCGACAACCCGGGCGTCGGCGAGGACACCTGGGTGACCGATCCGGGCAGCGTCGCGCTGACCTACTCGACCGGGGCTCTCCCGTCCGACCTGCAGGTCTCGGGGACCTCGTCGATCACCGTGACGGCGACGCCGAGCACGTCCTCGGCGCGGCTGTCGGCTCTGCTCGTGGACCTCGGCCCGGCGACGATCCGCAACTTCGCGGGCAGCGGCGAGGGGATCAAGACGGGGACATCGGAGACCTGCTGGGGCTCGTCGGCGTCCGGGGACGACGCTTGTTACCGCGTGGCGACGGCGGACGTGAAGAAGGTGGGCTACACGATCCTCAGCCGCGGCTGGGCGGACCTGGCGAACTACGCGTCCCTGTCCCAGGAGCGGCCGTTGACGCCGGGAACGGCGTACACGATGACGTTCCGGCTGGCGTCGACGGACCACATCGTGCCCCGCGGCCACGCACTGGCGCTGATCATCGGCGGCACGGACGGCAGCTTCATCCGCGGGCCCGCCCAGCCGGGCCGGGTGACGCTGGACTTGGCGCGGACGTCGCTGTCGGTGCCGCTCGCCGGCGTGGTCCCGGCTGCGACGACTCACCCGGCCGTCGCTCCTGACACGGGCGCGTTCGTGCCGTCGGCGGGCCGGGCGGGCCTGCGCTGATACGCGCGCCCTGGTCGTACTCGCGCGAGAGCACGTCGACCCGGCCGGTGGTGTGGTCGGCTCGCACGGTGTCCAGCCCCATCCGATCGAGGTCGGCGATCGTCGCCGCGTGCGTTGCCGTGTTCAGTGCCCCCAGGCCGCCCTGGGGGCGGTCGCCGGCGGCGGCGAGCACGGCGTCGTGGTCGGTGGCGGAGCTGTCCAGGAGGCCGGCCAAGACCGTGTTCGCGGTCGTCGCGCTAGTTTGCCTCGGCCGGTGCCCTCTTCGGGGCCGTTTTCCGTTGCAGGGCGCGGGCGATCGGCTCGACGACCCGGGCCGCCGTCGGGCCGAGGATCGCCATCAGCAGGACGTAGGCCGTGGCCAAGGCCGCCAGTTCCCCGGTGACCGCGCCCGCGGCCACCGCCAGGCCGGCGATGACGATCGAGAACTCGCCTCGCGCCACCAAAGCCGCGCCGGCGCGGGCCCGGCCCATCTTCCCGATGCCCTGGCGGCGCGCGGCCCACCAGCCCGTGCCGACCTTCGTCAGCGTCGTCACGACCGCCAGCACGATCGCCCAGCCGAGCACCGGCGGGATCGACGCCGGGTTGGTGTTGAGCCCGAAGACCACGAAGAACACCGCGGCGAACAGGTCACGCAGGGGCTCCAGCATGCGCGTCGCGTTCTCCGCCGTCGAGCCGGAGATCGCGATGCCGAGCAGGAACGCCCCGACCGCCGCCGACACCTGCATCGCCGACGCCAGCCCGGCCACCAGCAGCGCCGCGCCGAGGACCTTGAGCAGGAACACCTCGCGGTCCGGGCTGTCGACGGCCGCCGAGACGTACCGGCCGAACTTGAGCGCGACCACCAGCACCACGGTGATCACCAGCAGCGAGATCCCGACCGCCTCCAGGCCGCCGAGCAGGGAGACGCCGCCCAGCACCGCGGTGAGGATCGGCAGGTAGAGCGCCATCGCCAGGTCCTCGAACACGAGGATCGAAAGCACCACCGGCGTCTCGCGGTTGCCGAGCCTGCCGAGGTCGCCGAGCACCTTGGCGACGATCCCGGACGACGAGATGTACGTGACGCCCGCCATCACCATCGCGCCGACCGGGCCCCAGCCCAGCAGCAGCGCGACGGCCGCGCCGGGAGCCGCGTTGAGGACGATGTCGAGCAGGCCCGCCGTCCACGAGCGGCGCAGCCCGGTGAACAGCTCGGCCGCGGAGTACTCGAGGCCGAGCAGCAGGAGCAGCAGCACGACGCCGATTTCACCGGCCAGGTGCGTGAAGCCGCCGATGTCGGTCAGCGGGATCAGCCCGCCTTGGCCGAAGCAGAGGCCGCCGAGCAGGTAGAGCGGGATGGGGGAGAGGCCGATCTTGCCGGCCAGGCGCCCGAGCACGCCCAGCACGAAGAAGACCGCCCCCAATTCGATCAGGGACAGCGCGGTGTGGTCCATCGGCCGCTCAGCCGTACTTGAGGATCTTGACGGCGGCTTCGAGTCCCTCGCTCGTGCCGACCGCGACCAGCAGGTCACCCCCGGTGAACGTGAAGTCCGGGGTCGGCGACGGGTGCACCTGCCCCGCCCGCGCCACCGCAACGACCGAGACGCCGGTGCGGGTGCGCATCGCGGTGTCGCCGAGCGTCCGGCCGTCGAACGGGCCGGACGGCTTGATCGGCAGCTGCCGCGTGCTGATCCCCGGCAGGTCCCGGTGCTCCTCCGTCAGCTGCGCGACCAGCTGCGGCGCGCCGAGCAGGTTGGCCAGCGCGCCGGCCTCGTCCGCGGTGAGCGGGATCGAGGCGGCGCAGGCATCGGGATCGTCCGATTTGGACACGATCAGCTCGATGTGACCGTCCCGCTGGGTGACGACGCCGATGCGGCGGCCGGTACGGGTGGCGAAGTCCTTGCGGACCCCGATGCCGGGCAGGGGAGTTACTTCGACGTTCACCCAACCACCGTAACCCAGGTGTCCGATTCGCGGGATTTCAGCCGAGCAGCAGGAGCAGCCCCGCGACGGCCATCACGGCGGCGGTCAGGCCGTGGACCCCGAAGGCGATGGCCTTCTTCCCCCGGTGGCGCAGGATGATCAGCATGTCGAAGACGGGCCAGACGGCTGCGGTGAGGATGACCCAGCCCAGCGCGTGCGGGTCGCCGTAGATCATCAGGGCCAGCGGGACGAGCCCGGCCCCGACGTCGCGGCCGCCCTTGACGTTCAAGAAGGTGTCGGCGTTCTCGGGAACCTCGTTGAAGCCGAAGCCCGCGGCGATCTTCTTCGGCGCGAAGAGGTAGTTGAGGCCGACGTAGATGATCCCGAGCGAGACGATCGCGACGAGGACGTAGCCGGTGACGAGCATGGTGTTTCCCTCCAGTTTTCTAGCATCGCTAGGATTTCTAGCAACGCTAACCTAGCGGCGCTAGTTTGTCTAGCAGTGCTAGCATGTGACGTATGACCCAACGGCAACGGCGTGTGCGCGACCGGACCGAGCGAGGGCAGCGGATCGTCGCCGCGGCCAGGGAGCTCGCCGAGGCGGAGGGCTGGGACGCGGTCACCACCCGGCGGCTCGCGGGCCTGATCGAGTACAGCCAGCCGGTGCTCTACAGCCACTTCCCGGGCGGCAAGGACGCGATCATGGCGGCGGCTGCCCTGGAGGGCTTCACGGAGCTGGCCGCGACGCTGGTGGCGGCCGGTCCCGGCGGCCTGGCCGGGGTGGTGGAGGCGTATGTGGCCTTCGCCGAGGCGAAACCGGGCCTCTACGACGCGATGTTCACGCTCGCCTCGGAGCTGCGCTTCGCCGAGGACGACACCCCGGAGGTGATGAAGGCGTGCTTCGCGGAGCTCCTCGCGGTCGTCGAGCCGGCGGCGAGGGGGCAGGACGCGGGCGCGCTGACCGAGGTGTTCTGGAGCACGTTGCACGGCCTGGTGACCCTGGATCGCGGCCACCGGCTGTCCCCGGCCCACCGTGACGAGCGCCTCGCGCTGGTGGTGGCGCGCTTCGGCGCCCGGGGCGACTGATCTCCTCCACACCCCGACCGGCAGAATGGGGACGAAGCCGAACGGGACGAGTAACGCGAGGAGAGTGCCGGTGACGGGAGCCCTACGTGGTGTGGTCGCGCTGGACGGCCCGTCGGGGACCGGGAAGACCACCGTCGCCCGCAAGCTCGCCCAGCGCCTCGGGGCCGGCTACCTCGACACCGGGGCGATGTACCGGATGGTCACCCTCGCCGTGCTGCGCGCCGGGGTCGACCCGGCCGACGCGAAGGCCGTCGCCGCCCTGGCCGACCGGGCCGAGTTCAGCATCGGCACCAGCCCCGAACGGCCCGAGATCCGCCTGGCCGGCGAGGACGTCGCCGCCGACATCCGCGGGCCGGAGGTCACCAAGGCCGTCTCGCCCGTGTCCGCCGTCCCGCACGTGCGCGAGCTGCTGGTCGCGCGGCAGCGGCAGATCATCGACGACGTCGTGGCGCACCGCGGCGGGATCGTCGTCGAGGGCCGGGACATCGGCACCGTCGTCGCGCCGGACTCGCCGCTCAAGGTCTTCCTGACCGCCTCGGCCGACGTCCGCGCGTCGCGCCGCAGCACCCAGGACACCGCGGCCGGGCGTCAGTCGTCGGTCGCCGACGCCCTGGCGAGCGTCGAGCGCCGCGACCGCCTCGACTCGACCCGTGCCGCCTCGCCGCTGCGCGCGGCCGACGACGCCGTGCCCGTCGACACTTCGGAACTGTCGATCGACCAGGTGATCGTCGCCCTCAGCGAGCTCGCCAGCCACCGCGGCCTGCTGGCGGGGTGCAACGCCGAGGTAGCGCGATGACCGCTGACGGATTGCCGGAAGGCTCCGTCGGCAGGCTCCACGACGCCGGGCGGGTCTTCGCCCGGTACTATCTGCGCTCGGCCTTCCGCATCCGGGTGCACGGCCGCGAGCGCGTCCCCGCCACCGGGTCGCTGCTCGTGATCGCCAACCACAGTTCCATGATCGAGCCGCAGCTGATCTTCGGAATGCTTCCGCGGCGTTCGGCGTTCCTGGTCAAGGCCGAGATGTTCGGCGGGATCGTCGGCAAGTTCATGCTGGCGATCGGGCAGATCCCGCTCAAGCGCGGCGAGATCGACCGCAAGCCGCTGCTCACCGCGGTCGGCGTCCTGAAAGACGGCGGTGTCGTCGGGATCTTCCCCGAAGGCACCCGCGGTCGCGGGGACGTCGGCGCGGCCGAACGCGGCGCGGCCTGGCTGGTCCGGGCCTCCGGCGCGACCGTGCTCCCGGTCGCGACACGGGGGACGCTCAAGCCTGCCGATGGCAAACGACGGTTCCGGCCGCGGGTGGACATCCTCGTGGGCGAGCCGTTCTCGCCGAAGGTCGGCCCCGGGAAGACCGGGCTCGACCAGGGCACCGAAGAGCTGCGCGGTGAGCTCGCGGCGCTCGTGAAGACTTTGGACGACTGGCGTGCCGAACACGGATTCGGTGCGGTATAAGGGAAATTGGGTCAGTGATGGAAGAGTTGGACAGCGTCGGCGAAGTCGACGGCACCTGGTCGGAAGAGACCGAGTTCGCCGCGCTCGACGCGCAGATCGAGGCGGCCGAAGCGGCCGAGGAGGCCGCGCTCGCACAGCCGGTGCTCGCCGTCGTCGGCCGGCCCAACGTGGGCAAGTCGACGCTGGTCAACCGCATCCTCGGCCGGCGCGAAGCCGTCGTGCAGGACGTGCCGGGCGTGACCCGCGACCGCGTCGCCTACGACGCCTACTGGGGTGGCCGCAAGTTCACCCTGGTCGACACGGGCGGCTGGGAGCCGGACGCGACCGGGCTGCAGGCCTCCGTCGCCGCCCAGGCCGAGCTGGCCATGCAGACCGCGGACGCGGTCCTGCTGGTCATCGACGCCTCGGTCGGGGCCACGGCCACCGATGAAGCCGTCTCCAGGGTGCTCCGCCGCTCGAAGAAGCCGGTCCTGCTGGCCGCGAACAAGGTCGACGACGACCGGCTGCTCGCGGACACCGCGTCGCTGTGGTCGCTCGGCCTCGGCGAGCCGCACCCGGTCAGCGCGCTGCACGGCCGCAGCTCCGGCGACCTGCTCGACGCCATCCTCAAGGCCCTGCCGGAGTCGCCCCGCGAGGGCGGCGCCGTGACGTCGGGGCCTCGGCGCGTCGCGCTGGTCGGCAAGCCGAACGTGGGCAAGTCGAGCCTGCTCAACAAGCTTTCCGGCGAGGAGCGCTCGGTCGTCGACTCGGTGGCCGGCACCACCGTCGACCCGGTCGACTCGCTGGTCGAGCTGGACGGCGAGACCTGGCGGTTCGTGGACACGGCGGGTCTGCGCAAGCGGGTCAACTTCGCCGCGGGCGCCGAGTACTACGCGTCGCTGCGCACCAAGACGGCGATCGACGCGGCCGAGGTTGCGATCGTGCTGCTGGACGCGGCCGAGCCGCTGTCCGAGCAGGACCTGCGGGTGCTGACCATGGTCGTCGAGGCCGGCCGCGCCTGCGTGCTGGCGTTCAACAAGTGGGACCTGGTCGACGAGGACCGCCGCCACGCGATGGTCCGTGAGCTGGACCGCGGCCTGGTCCGCGTCCCGTGGGCGGAGAAGGTCAACATCTCGGCGCTGACCGGCCGTTCCGTGCGCAAGCTCGCGCCGGCGCTGCGGACCGCGCTGAAGTCGTGGGACCAGCGGGTGCCGACCGGCCAGCTCAACGCGTGGCTGTCCGACCTGATCGCGGCCACCCCGCCGCCGGTCCGCTCCGGCAAGCAGCCGAAGGTGCTGTTCGCGACCCAGGCCGGCATCCGCCCGCCGACGCTGGTGCTGTTCACCACCGGCTTCCTCGAGGCGGGCTACCGCCGGTTCATCGAGCGCAAGTTCCGCGAGCAGTTCGGCTTCACCGGCACCCCCGTCCGGGTGAACGTCCGGGTCCGCGAAAAGAAGGCCCGGCCGGTCGGCGGAAAAGCGGCCCGGTCCACCAAATCCCGCTGATTTCCCGACCCGTTTCGGACGACACGCGTACCTGAACGGACGACACGCGTGCCGGGATGGACGACACGACGAATCGTCGGTGATCCGGCGTGTCGTCCGGCCAGATACGCGTGTCGTCCGTCTGAGTACGCGTGTCGTCCGGCCGGGTATGGCGTGAGGTCCGACACGCTCGCGTGACCCTGTGGATATCTTTTGGTGATCCGGGGGTATGGTGAAAGGTCGTTGCGGGCGCCTCAATCGGAGAGCTGGCCCGGTTGAGGCTCCCGAAAGGTGAGTGGTGGGCTTGCGCGCCCATGGTTTTGTCCTGCCCGGGGTGAGTGGCCGATGACCGTCACCATCGAACCCACGGGATCCGCCGCCGAGGTGACGCCTGCCCCGGTCGCCGACCGGGCCCTGTTCCGGTCCGGTCTCGGCGCCGCCGAGCGCACCCTCCTCGACGTCCTCGCCGCCACCGCCGAGCGGCACCCGAACGCCGCCGCGATCGACGACGGCACCACCACCCTGACCTACCGGCGGCTCCTCGAGGAGATCGATGCCTACGGGCGCCGCCTCAAGGGCTACGGCGTCGGCCTCGGCGACCGCGTCGGCATCCGCATCTCCTCCGGCACCGCCGAGCTCTACATCGCGATCCTGGCCACCCTGTCCGTCGGCGCCGCGTACGTGCCGGTCGACGCCGACGACCCGGACGAGCGCGCCGAGCTGGTCTTCGAAGAGGCCCAGGTCGCCGTCGTCGCCACCGACGGCAAGATCAACGTCCACAGCACCCCGGGCGGCCGCGACGGCACCCCCGGCCCGGGCGACGACGCGTGGATCATCTTCACCTCCGGCTCCACCGGCAAGCCCAAGGGCGTCGCCGTCACCCACGCGAGTGCGGCCGCCTTCGTCGACGCCGAAGCCGAACTGTTCCTCGCCGACGAGCCGATCGGCCCCGGCGACCGCGTCCTGGCCGGGCTCAGCGTCGCCTTCGACGCCTCCTGCGAAGAGATGTGGCTGGCCTGGCGGCACGGCGCCTGCCTGGTCCCGGCGCCCCGCGCGCTGGTCCGCACCGGCGTCGACCTCGGCCCGTGGCTGGTCGCGCAGCGCATCACCGTCGTCTCCACCGTGCCGACGCTGGCCGCGCTGTGGCCCGCCGACGCGCTCGAAGACGTCCGCCTGCTCATCTTCGGCGGCGAGGCGTGCCCACCGGAGCTGGCCGAACGCGTCGCCGTCGAAGGCCGCGAAGTCTGGAACACCTACGGCCCGACCGAAGCCACCGTCGTCGCCTGCGCCGCGCAGCTGACCGGTGACGGCCCGGTCCGGATCGGCCTGCCGCTCGCCGGCTGGCAGCTCGCCGTGGTCAACGACGAGGGCGAGCCGGTCGCCATGGGCGAGACCGGCGAGCTCGTCATCGGCGGTGTCGGCCTGGCCCGCTACCTCGACGCGGCCAAGGACGCCGAGAAGTTCGCGCCGCTGCCGTCGCTGGGCTGGCAGCGCGCCTACCGCTCCGGCGACATGGTCCGCGCCGAAGAGGAAGGCCTGCTGTTCCTCGGCCGACTCGACGAGCAGGTCAAGCTCGGCGGCCGCCGCATCGAGCTGGGCGAGGTCGACGCCGCGCTGCAGGCCCTGCCGGGCGTGCAGGGCGCGGCCGCCGCGGTCCGCCGCACCAAGGCCGGCAACCAGGTCCTCGTCGGGTACGTCGTCCCCGGCGGCGCTGTGTTGGATGCCGCCTCCGCGGGGAAGAGTGCGTCGGCGGGCTTCGACCTCGACCAGGCCGCGACGCGCCTGCGCGAGCACCTGCCCGCCGCGCTGGTCCCGCTGCTCGCCGTCGTCGACGATCTGCCGACCCGCACCTCCGGCAAGGTCGACCGCAACGCCCTCCCGTGGCCACTGTCCACAGTGGAGGCTTCCGGGCTGACCCCGACCGAGACGTGGCTCGCCGAAGGCTGGGCCGAGATCCTCGGTGTCTCGGTCGACAGCCCGAAGGCGGACTTCTTCACCCACGGTGGCGGCAGCCTGACCGCCGCCCAGGTGGTCGCCCGCATCCGCACCCGGCACCCGCAGGTGTCGGTGGCCGACATCTACGCCCACCCCAGGCTGGGCGCGCTGGCCGCGATGCTGGACGCGCTGAGCGGCCAGGCCACCGAACGCCGGGACATCGCGCCGACGAAGCGCCGTGCCGGGGTGGTCCAGACGCTGCTGATGGTCCCGCTGATGGGCCTGGTCGGGCTGCGCTGGGCGACGCTCGCCGCCGCGCTGTCGAACGTCCTGTCCCTGCTCGGGTTCGCCTGGGCGCCGACGCTGAGCTGGGCGTGGATCGGCCTGGCCTGGGTGGTGCTGTTCAGCCCGGCGGGCCGGATCGCCATCGCCGCCGGCGGCGCGCGCGTGCTGCTTTCCGGCGTCCGCCCCGGCACCTACCCGCGTGGCGGCAGTGTCCACTTGCGACTCTGGACGGCCGAGAAGCTCGCGGAGTTTTCCGGTGCGGACAGCGTCGCGGGCGCGTCCTGGATGACGACCTACGCGAAGGCGCTCGGCGCGCGGATCGGCAAGGACGTCGACCTGCATTCGCCGCCGCCGGTCACCGGCTTCCTGAAGCTGGGCCGCGGTGCCGCGATCGAGCCCGAGGTCGACCTGACCGGCCACTGGGTCGACGGCGACGTCGTGCACATCGGCAAGGTCCACGTGGGCGCCGAAGCCCGTGTCGGCGCGCGCAGCACGCTGTTCCCGGGTGTCCGCGTCGGCAAGGGCGCGGAGATCGCGGCCGGGTCGACCGTCCGCGGCGTGGTCAAGGCCGGTCAGCACTTCGCCGGTTCACCCGCGGCGCCCGTCGGGAAGGACGGCAAGGACGCGAAGGACGCGCTGAAGTGGCCGTCGAGCCGCCCGCCGCGGTCGCACTTCTGGTCCGCCGTCTACGGCGTGACCTCCCTGGCGCTGGGGTTCCTGCCCGGCGTGGCCGCGCTGGCCGGCGTCGCCGTGCTGGGCTACGCGATCGCCGGCGCCCCGACGCTCCTGGACGCCTTCACCCGCACGCTGGTCTTCGTCCCGGTCGCGACCGCGGCGTACTTCGGCACGTACATGCTGCTCGTGCTGGTCGGCGTCCGGTCGCTGAGCATCGGCATGGTCGAGGGCTACCACCCGGTGCACGGCCGCGTCGCATGGCAGGTCTGGGCGACCGAACGCCTGATGAGCATGGCCCGCGAAGGCCTGTTCCCGCTGTACGCCAGCCTGTTCACGCCGGTGTGGCTGCGGCTGCTGGGCGCGAAGGTCGGCCGCAACGTCGAGGCGTCGACGGTCCTGGCGCTGCCGAAGATGACCAAGGTCGACAGCGGCGCGTTCCTGGCCGACGACACGATGGTCGCCACCTACGAGCTCGGGCACGGCTGGCTGCACGTCGCTCCGGCCCGGATCGGCAAGCAGGCCTTCCTCGGCAACTCGGGGATGACCGCGCCCGGCCGCTCGGTGCCGAAGCGCGGCCTGGTCGGCGTCCTGTCCTCGACGCCGCTGAAGGCGAAGAAGGGCTCGTCGTACCTCGGGATGCCGCCGCTGCCGGTCCGCCGCGCGATCGGCGACGCCGACACGAGCCGCACCTACACCCCGGCGCTGCACCTCAAGGCGGCGCGGGCGCTGGTCGAGCTGTGCCGGATCGTCCCGGTCATGTGCGGGGTCGCGCTGACCGTCGTGGTCGCCTTCGGGCTGCTGTGGACGGCGACGGCGTTCGGCTTCGGCGTCGCCGCGCTGCTGGCCGGGCCCGCGCTGCTGGCCGCCGGGATCGTCGCGGCGCTGACCGCGACGGTGATGAAGTGGCTGCTGGTCGGGAAGTTCCGCGAGGTCGACCACCCGCTGTGGAGCTCCTTCGTCTGGCGCAACGAGCTGGCCGACACCTTCGTCGAGGCGTTCGCGGTGCCGTGGCTGATCGGCTCGGTCGGCGGCACGCCGCTGCTGACCGCGTGGCTGCGCACGATGGGCGTCAAGATCGGCCGCGGCGTCTGGCTGGAGACGTACTGGCTGCCCGAGGCGGACCTCGTCTCGCTGGGTGACGGCGCGACGATCAACCGCGGCTGCGTCGTGCAGACGCACCTGTTCCACGACCGGATCATGAGCATGTCTCCGGTGACGCTCGGCGAAGGCGCGACGCTCGGCCCGCACGGCATCGTGCTGCCCGGCGCCGGCATCGGGGCCCGGACGACGGTCGGCCCGGGCTCGCTGGTGACCCGCGGCGACGAGGTGCCGGCCGACACGCGCTGGCTGGGCAACCCGATCTCGGCCTGGCCGGGTAAGTAACGAAAGCAGGACCAGGCGCGCCGGACTCACCCATCCGTGCGAGCCTGGTTCCAGCACGCACGACGAAAGGTTCGCCACGGGTGATTTCGAAGGCTCCCGCTCCCGGCGCGGACACCTCCGGCGACCCCTACCTGCCCGCGCACGGCAACGGCGGTTACCGGACCCGGCACTACGACCTGAGTCTCGACTACAAGGTCGCGCCGAACCGGCTCTCGGCGGCGGCGGTGATCACCGCGGAGGCGACGCAGGCGCTTTCCCGCGTCAGCTTCGACTTCGGCGAGTTCCGGATCAACCGCGTGCTCGTCGACGGGAAGCCCGCGAAGTACCTCAAGCGCGGCACCAAGCTGCACGTCAAGCCGGCGAAGTCGATCCCGGCGGGTGGGGCGTTCATCGTCGAGGTCCACTACGTCGGCAACCCGCGCCCGGTGGGGAGCCGATGGGGTGACGTCGGCTGGGACGAGCTGACCGACGGCGCGCTGGTGGCGAGCCAGCCGGTCGGGGCGCCGTCGTGGTTCCCGTGCAACGACCACCCGTCGGACAAGGCGGCCTACCGGGTGAGCGTGACGACGGCGTCGCCGTACCTGGTCGCGGTCACCGGCACCCTGGTCGAGCGCTCGACGTCGGCCAGCACGAGCCGCTGGGTCTTCGAGCGGCCCGAGCCGACGGCGACCTACCTGATGAGCGTCCAGATCGGCCGCTACGACGACGTCGAGCTGACCGGCCGCGGCTGGGGATCGCCCGCCGGCCTCGGTGCCCGCGTGCTGAGCCTCGGCTTCGGCCGCGGCGGCGTCGAGTCGGTCACCCCGGCTGTGCCGCAGCGCGCGGCGGTGCCCCCACGGCTGCGGCGGGCGTTCGAGCGGGACTTCGGGCGGCAGGGCCGGATGATGGAGTTCCTGCAGCGGCTGTTCGGCCCGTACCCGTTCGGCGAGTACGTCATCGTGGTCACCGACGACGACCTCGACGACCCGATCGAGGCCCAGGGCATGGCGATCTTCGGCGCCAACCACGTCGACGGCCGCCGCACCCACGAGCGGCTGGTGCTGCACGAGCTGGCCCACCAGTGGTTCGGCAACAGCCTGACGGTGGCCGACTGGCGCCACATCTGGCTGAACGAGGGCTTCGCGACGTACGCCGAGTGGCTGTGGTCGGAGGAGTCGGGCGGCCAGCCGGCTTCGGCCCTGGCCCGCAGCTGGCACGCCCGCATCAAGGCCAAGCCGGCGGACGTCCGGATCGCCGACCCGGGGGTGGCTCGGATGTTCGACGAGCGCGTCTACAAGCGCGGCGGGCTGACGCTGCACGCGCTGCGGGCCGAGATCGGGGACCCGGCGTTCTTCGCGCTGCTGAAGTCGTGGGCCGAGGAACACCGGCACGGGCTGGTCACGACGGACCTCTTCGTCGCCGCGGCCGAGGCGCACGCGGGGCGTTCGCTGCGCGGGTTCTTCACCCGCTGGCTGGAGACGCCGGCGCTGCCGCCGCTTCCCTGAAGCGGTCCGCCGGTCAGGGGCGAGTCGCGCGCACCAGCCAGACCGCGCCGGTGATCCGGACGCCTTCGGGAGTTTCGTACGCCTCGAGCCCTTCTCGCAGCTGTTCCCGCGTCCGTTCGACGACGTCCGGGGTGAGGCCGGCCAGGTTCACGCGCACCGGGCCCTGACCGAGGATGAACTCGGCCGCGTCGGCGGCGTCCCGGCCGTAGTCCATCGGTGCGGTGACCGGTTCGACGTCGATCGTGCCGAACCCGGCCGCGTCCAGGACTTCGCGGATCCGCTCCGGCTCGACCAGGGATCCCATGCCGCGCGACGAGGGCGACGGTGCGCGCAACAGCGGCTTGAGCGCCGCGGTGGCGCGGGCGTAGTCGCTTTCCGGGCCGCCGCCCTGCGGGCCGAGGAACACCAGCCGGCCACCGGGCCGCAGCGCCCGCCGGATGTGGGCGAACGCGGCCACCGGGTCCCCGAAGAACATCACCCCGCCCCGGCTGATCGCGACGTCGAAGCCGGCGTCGGGGAAGGGGTGGACCTGGGCGTCTCCCCGGTCGAACCGGACGTTGCCGATCCCGTGGGCGGCCGCGTCGGCGCGGGCGCGTTCCAGCATCGGAGCCGAGAGGTCGACGCCGACGACGTGTCCGCGGGTGGCCCGCTGGGCCGCCAGCAGCGTGACGTGGCCCGTGCCGCAGCCGACGTCGAGGACGTGGTCCTCCAGGGCGATCGCGGCGGTGCGGAAGAGGCTGTCGTTGAAGGCGCCGACCATGGCGTTGTACCGGGCGCGGTGGCGTGCCCAGTGCACGCCTTCCCAGCCGTTCCAGGCCTCGGCGGCTTCGGCGTTGGCGACGGCGTGCATGACGGCCTCCCGGCGATCGCCGGCGACGCCGAGCCGGTGGCGACGATGGACCGGCCGTGGTTCCCGGAGGCGCTCGCCGCCCCGGTCGCCGAAGCCCAGCTGCGGCTGCACGTCCGGGGCACGCGGGAGATCCTCGGGCGCGTCGCCCCGATCGTCGAGATGCTGCGCGCCGCCGCCGCGGCCGACCCGGCGCTCGCCGGGCAGTGGGACGACGGGGACCCGCGCTTCACCGTGCACCTCGAGGCCGCGCGGGCGCTGGTCGCCAAGCCCGGCGCCCGCGCCGGGGTGACCGCCGAGCACGCTGCCGATGTGCTGTTCGGGGTGCTCAGCCCGGAGCTCTACCAGGTGTTCGTCCGCGACCGCGGCTGGTCGGCCGAGCAGTGGGAGAAGTGGGCCGGCGACACCCTGGCCGCTCAGCTCTGCCGCCGGGAGATCGACTCCTGACGCTGGCGCCGCTTCCCGGATTCATCGGATGTCTCTGCCGCTTTCCGAGTGAACTCCTCTGGTCTTTTGGGTACCTCTCTGCAAGTATGACCGCACGCCGCCGCATGATCTCGCCGAAACGTAGTATGAATTCGGAGGATGCTTCATGGACGCAGTGTCCCGGCGGACGGTGCTCCGCTCTGCCTCGGTCCTGGCCGGGGCCGCCGCCTTCGGGGGCCTGTGGGCCCGCGCCGCCCCACCGGCGCTCGCCACCGGAGGGAATCCCCACCGGGATGTCGCCGCCGACGCGCGGATGATCTGGCGGCGGCTGCCGAAGAACTGGCAGGAAGGCCCCTTCCTCGCCAACGGCTACCTCGGCGCGCAGGTCTACGCCGGGAAGACGCCGCAAGAGCTCAAGCTCATGCTGAGCCACACCCAGGTGCAGGACCAGCGGATCCAGTGGGAAGCGGGCATCGGGCTGTCCCGCCTGCCCATCGGCTACCTCACGCTCACCCTGGCCGGCGCGATCACCGCCGTCGACTGGACCCTCGACCTCTACAACGCCGAGCTCGGCGGCACCATCACCACCACGCGGGGCTCGGTCGCCTTCTCCGCCGTCGTGCACAACGACCTGAGCGTGCTGCTCGTTTCGCTGACGCCGAGTGCCGGGGAAACGGGCGCCACCTGGGCGTTCCAGCCGCTGGAGTCGGCGACCACCCGGACCGTCCGCAAGCCGCCCGAGTACGTCGCCAACCCGGCGCCCGAGGTTGGTGCCGGGTACTGCGCGCAGCCCATGCTCGCCGGCGGCGGGTACACCACCGCGTGGCAGGAACGCGCGATCGGCACGCGGCGCCTGCTCGCCGCCGCCATCGCCTACAGCTTCCCGGGCACCACGCACACCGCGGACGCGCGGGCCGCCGTCCGGAAAGCGCTTGCCGCCCACCCGGACGCCCTGCTCGCCCGCCACCGGCGCTGGTGGAACGACTACCACCGGCGCAGCTTCGTTTCGGTGCCCGACAAGCAGGTGCAGCGGTTCTACTGGATCCAGCTGTACAAGATCGCGGCCGCCACCCGCGCGGAAGGGCCGGTCGTGTCCGAATGGGGGCCGTGGTTCCCCGAGGTCGGCAACAGCTGGACCGCGGTCTGGTGGAACCTCAACGTCCAGGTCACCTACCCGATCGTCAACAGCAGCAACCACCCCGAACTCGACGCCGTCACCGAGACCTTCCGGCGCGACCACGCGAACCTCGAGGTGTCCGTCCCGCCCGCGTACCGCGACGGCGACACGTTCGCCCTCTCGCACCCGGGCGACTGGCGGCTGCGCCCCGGCGGCACGCGCTCGGTGGGTGTCCCCGGGACGACGTCCAAGACCGACCAGACCGGGAACCTGTTGTGGGGCCTGCACAACGTGTGGCTGGCCTACCGGCACCACCTGGACAAGCGCGTGCTGCGCGATGTGCTGTACCCGACGCTGGCGAAGGCGCTGAACTTCTACCGGCACTTCCTGTTCACCGGCCCGGACGGCTCGCTGCACCTGCCGCTGACCCGGTCGCCGGAGTACGCCGACGCGCCCGACTGCACCTACGACCTCTCGCTGATCCGGTGGGCGGCCCGCACGCTCGTCGATGCCGCCCGGATCCTGTGCCTCGACGAGCCGCGCGTGCCGATCTGGCGGGAAATCGGCGCGAAACTCGTGCCGTACCACGAAGACCCCGCGAACGGCGTGCTGATCGGCGACGGCGTCCCGCTGGCCGCCTCGCACCGCCACTTCTCGCACCTGCTGTGGCTGTACCCGCTGCGCGAGAAGGTCTGGGACGCCCCCGGCGACCGCGACATCATGACGCGCACCTTCACCCACTGGGCCGCCGACCAGACGGCGTGGCACGGCTACAGCTACGCGGCCGCGTCGTCGATGAACTCGGTGATGGACGCCCCCGAGGAAGCGTTGCGCTACTTGAAGTTCTTCCTCGACCGGAACGTCGTGGCCGACACCGAACTGACCGCGAACACGATGTACCGCGAGGGGTCCAACTTCGCGATCGAGAGCCCGATCACCGCCGCCCAGTCCGTGGTGGACATGCTGATGCAGGGATCCGGCGGCGTGCTCAAGGTCTTCCCGTCGGTGTCGGCGACCTGGCGTGAGGCCTCGATCGCCGGGCTGCGCGCGGAAGGCGCGTTCCTCGTGGACGCCTCCCGCCGCGACGGCCGGACCGAATTCGTCCGCGTGCACAGCGAAGCCGGCGAGCCGCTGGTTCTCCAGCACGGCGTCACCGGGGACGTCGACGTCCGCGACGAGCACGGCCGCCGGCTGTCGTGGCGGCCCGCCGGGCCCGGCCGGATCGCGATCGCGTTGCGCCGCGGTGGCGCCGCCGTCGTCACCCCGCGGGGCGGCCGGCCGGACTTCGCGCCGCGGGACGTCCCCGCGCTCGGCCCCGCCCCGGCGTGGGGCCTGCCGAGCTGAACCCGCTCTTCGACAAGGAGGTCGAATGGACATCACCCGCAGGACCGTGCTCGGCGGAGCGCTCGCCGCGCTGGCCGCCGCCGGCTTGACCCCCGCGTTCGCGGAAGCGGCCGCGGCACCCGGAAGCGACGACTTCGGCTGGGCCGGGTTCCTCGGCACCGCGGACCTGTACTGGCGGCGGCTGCCGAAGACCTGGTACGAGGGCCCGTTCCTGGGCAACGGGTTCCTCGGCTCGGGCATCTACGCCGAACCGGGGCAGAACGCGATCCGGTTCAACGTCCAGCACAGCCAGGTCCAGGACCACCGCCCGGAGTTCGGCTCGCTGTTCGGCCTGGCGCGGCTGCCGATCGGGTACTTCACGCTCGAGCCGGTCGGGGCGATCACCGCGATCGACTGGCGGATGGACCTGTGGAACGCCGAGCTGACCGGCACGATCACCACGGCTGCGGGCAGCCTGAGCCTGCGCGCGATCGTCCATACCGGACAGTCGCTGCTCGCCGTCGAGATCCGCCCGTCCGAAGGCGAACGCGGGTTCCGGTGGGTGTTCCACCCGGCGGTGGCGGTCAGTCCGCGCGCCGATCCGGTGTGGAACAAGCCGCCGCCGGCCGGGTACACCGCGAACCCGCCGGTGCAGCTGTCGGCGAGTGGTGACGCGCGGCTGGCGGTCCAGCCGCTGCTGGCCGGCGGCGAGCACGTGACGGCGTGGCGTGAAGTGACGCGCGGCGGCGCGCGGACCCTGTACACGTCGGTGGCGTGGTCACACCCGGAGAAGACGTCGGTGACGCGGGCGCTGGGCACGGTCCGCCGGGCGGCGGAGTTCGGCGCGCTCACCCAGGACCACCGGCGCTGGTGGCACGGTTACTACCGGCAGAGCTTCCTGTCCATACCGGACACCCGGTTGCAGAGCTTCTACTGGATCCAGTTGTACAAGGTGGCTTCGGCGGCCCGGCGCGAGGCGCCGGTGATGGCGACCTCGGGGCCGTGGCTGGAGAACACGCCGTGGCCGGCGACGTGGTGGAACCTCAACGTCCAGCTCGAATACTGGCTCATCCACGGCTCGAACCACCTGGAACTGGACGCGGTCGGTTACGCGCTGGACAAGTACCGCGCCAACCTCACCAGCCAGGTGGCGCAGCCGTACCAGGCCGATTCGGCGGGGATCCCGCGGACGACCGACATGACGCTGCTCAACGGCGTCTCGAACGCCACCAGCGGGTTCCCCGTCGGAGTGCCGGGGCAGGACACGCCGACGCCCGAAGTCGGCAACCTGACCTGGGCGCTGCACAACGTGTGGCTGTCCTACCGGCACACGATGGACCGGAAGCTGCTGCACGGCACGCTGTTCCCGTTGCTGCGCAAGGCGATCAACTACTACCTGCACTTCCTCGCGCCCGGGCCGGACGGGAAGCTGCACCTGCCGCCGACGTTCTCGCCCGAGTACGGCGTCAACGCCCCGGACTGCAACTACGACCTCTCGCTGATCCGCTGGGGCTGCAAGACGCTGCTGCAGACGGCGCCCGGCGATCCGCTGGCGCCGAAGTGGCGGAACGTCCTGGCGACGCTGGTGGACTACCCGGCCGACGCCAACGGCTACATGATCGGCGCCGGCGTGCCGTTCGCGAAGTCGCACCGGCACTACTCGCACCTGCTGCAGATCTACCCGCTCTACGACGTCACCTGGGAGCAGGCGGAGCACCGGGCGATCATCGAGACGTCGCTGAACCACTGGGTCGGCTTCGAAGGGGCGCTGCAGGGCTACACCTTCACCGGAGCCGCGTCGATCTCGGCGCAGATGCTGCGCGGCGAGCAGGCCGCGTTCTACCTGGGCGAGCTGCAGCGGCGGTACATCCAGCCGAACACGATGTACAAGGAGTCCGGGCCGGTCATCGAGACGCCGCTTTCGGCGGCGAAGTCCCTGCAGGACATGCTGGTGCAGAGCTGGGGCGGAGTGGTCCGGCTGTTCCCGGCGGTGCCCGCGGCGTGGGGCGACGTCGCGCTGCGGGACTTCCGCACCGAAGGCGCGTTCCTGCTCAGCGCGTCCCGCGCCGGAGGGAAGACGCGCTGGCTGAAGGTGCACAGCGAGGCCGGAGCGCCGTGCGTGCTGCGGCCGGGCATCGACGGCGAACTCGCGGTGACGGACGCCCGGGGCCGGGCCCGGCGCTGGCGGCGGCTGGCCGGCGGGGACGTCCAGGTCGAACTCGGGTGCGGTGAAGACGCGTTCGTGTACCGGAAGGGGGATCGGCCGGACTTCGGCGTCCGGCCGGTCGCGCCGGGCGGGGCGAGTGCGCCCTGGGGCCTGCCGTGATCGGCGTTTCCGCCACGGAGAGGCGGTCCTGACGGCAGTATGGTGCTCTCCGACGAGGGGAGCGTGGATGAGTGAGCCGGACGGCAGACCGGAGCACGGTCGACCGCCGTACCACTACCCGCAGTGGCAGCCACCGGTGCCGCCGAAGCAGACGTCCCCGGCCGCCGTGGTGCTGATCAGCGGGTCGGTCGGGGTCGTCATCCTGATGGTGCTGGCCTTCCTGGCCTGGGGGTATCCCGGGTTCCTGCGCGAGCCGGACGGGCGGGGGGACGTCACGCCGGGACACTGGCCCGCCGCTTCGGCGACGGTCGTGACCCCGACGCCCACCGGGCCGAGCACCCCGGTGGCGCTGCCGGGCGCCCGGGCCCCGATGCCGAAGCGGACGAAGCCGCTGGCCGACCCGGTGACGTGCGCGTTCACCCCCGACGCCGGCTCACCGGCGCCGAAGAACGTCGCGCTGCCGCCCGACGGGCCGGCGCCGTCGACCGGGACGATCGGCGTGCGGCTGGCGACGACCGCGGGCGACCTCGGCCTCACCCTGGACCGCGCGCTGGCGCCGTGCACCGTGGTGAACTTCCTGAGCCTGGCGAAGCAGCGCTTCTACGACGGCACGTCGTGCCACCGGCTGTCGGTGACGACGGGACTGCAGATGCTCCAGTGCGGCGACCCGGTCGGCGACGGCACCGGCGGCCCGGGCTACACGATCCGCGACGAGCTGTTCCCCGAGCTGACCTACGGCCGCGGCGTCGTCGCGATGGCGAAGACGACCGCCCCGGACTCCGGCGGTTCCCAGTTCTTCCTGGTCTTCGGCGAGACGAACATCCCGCCCGAGTACACGGTGTTCGGCAGCATCGACGACCCCGGCCTCGAGGTCCTGGATCGGGTCGCCCGCGGCGGCATCGACACGTCGAAGCCGGGCATCGGCGACGGCAGCGGTCCGCCGAAGACTCCGGTGACCTTCACCCGCGTTTCTTGACCGTGCCCGGTCACGCGCGGTCGAGGAGACTCCGCAACGCGTTCAAGAGGGCTTTGGCGGGGGTGGGGGACTGCGTGGCGTGGCGGTGGGCGACGTAGCCGTCGGGACGGATCAGGAGGCAGCCGTCCTCGTCGATGCCGCTCAGGCGCGACCAGTCGCCGTAGGCGTCGCGGACGCCCGGGTCGCCGATGCGGACCGTCCGCAGGTCCAGGCCCAGGTCGGCGCCGACCTTGGCCGCCGCGTCGAGCCACGGCGTGCCGGTGAGCCCGGTCAGGACCGTCCAGCGGCCGCCGCCGACGAGGTCCAAAGTGGACAGCCGACGCCCGTGCGGCCCGACCAGCCACGCGTGCGGCAGCTTCGCCCCCGGCTCGGTGCTCGGCCGGTGGAACAGCTCGGGATCGGGGCCCGGAACCGGCGGGACGCCGTCGGGCAGCACGGCCCCGGACACGTACCGCTGATCCAGCTCGACGCCGTGCGCGTTGAACTCGTAGTGCTTGAGCTCGATCGCCTGCTCCAGTTCACGCCGTTTCCGCGCCCCCTCGGCCGTCGGCGCGAGGCAGGTCTCGAGCCCGGCCGTGATGCCGTCGGCGTCGGTGTCGCCGGAGATGCCGAGTGCGGCGAAGATCGGCCCGAACTGGTCGCGGCTGAGGTTCGCCCGGTCGACGATCTGCTTGCCCACCGGCGCCCGTTCGGCGGTGTAGCTGTCCAGCAGCCCCTCGCCCGCCTCGCCACGCAGCACCATCGCGAGCTTCCACGCCAGGTTGTAGGAGTCCTGGACGGACGTGTTCGAGCCCAGCCCGTTGGACGGCGGGTGCCGGTGCACGGCGTCCCCGGCGCAGAACACCCGGCCGGCGCGGTATTCGGTCGCGTAGTTGTGGTTGACCGTCCACAGTGACGTCGAGGTGATCTCGACGTCCAGGGAAGGGTCGCCGACCAGGTCGCGCACCAGCCGCGTCGCTTCCTCGGCGTCGACCTCGGGTGGCGGCTGGGCGATGTCGTAGCCCCAGGTCAGCAGCCATTCGTTCCACGGCCGCACCATCCGGACCAGGCCCATCCCGATCCCGCCCAGGTGTGCGCCCGGCCGCATCACCCAGTACAGGACGCTCGGCCGGTGCGCGACGTACCGCGCGAGGTCGGCGGTGAACGTGATGTTCATGCTGCCGGCCTTGCCGGTCTGCCCGGCGATCGGCAGCCCGGCCTGCTCGGCGACCCGGCTGCGGGCCCCGTCCGCGCCGATGAGGTACTTGGCGCGCAACGTGAACTCGTCGCCGCGCACCCGATCGCGGAAGCGGGCCGTGACGCCGGTGGCGTCTTGGGTGAAGTCGAGGAATTCGGTGTCCAGCCGCAGTTTCGCGCCCCGCGCGGCGGCTTCGCTCACCAGGATCGGCTCCAGGTAGGTCTGCGGCAGGTCGATCATGTGGCACGGGCTGGCGGCGGCGTATTCGGACGCCGACCGGTCACCGGTGCCCCAGCTGGCGATCCGGCCGATCTCCGGCCCGGTCAGCGACGTGCAGAGCACGGTGTCGCCCATCAGCTCCGGCGGCGTGCCCGCCGCGAGAGCCTTGTCCTCGACGCCGAGGTCGCGCAGCACCTCCATGGTGCGCTGGTTCGTGATGTGGGCGCGGGGCGTGTTGGCCGTCCAGCCGTACTTGGTGGCCAGCACCGTGGGCACGCCGTAGGTGGCGAGCAGCAGCGCCGCCGAGCCGCCGGCCGGGCCGCTGCCGACCACGATGACGTCGGTGTCATAGCTCATGCGTCGCTCCCTGAAATCCGGAAGGTGAAGTGGAGCCCTTCGCTGAAGTCGACGATCAGGCCGTCCTTCACGCCGAACACGGTGTCCGAGTCGAGGTACTCGCCGCCGGCGACGAACAGCTGCGTGATCAGCGTGCGGTAGCCGGGTTTGGCGATCATGAAGTGCACGTGTGGCGCCCGATAGGGATGCCTCCCGACGGCGTCGAGCATTTGCCCGACCGGGCCGTCGGCCGGGATGGGGTACGCGCTCGGCACGATCGTCCGGAAGCGCAGCCGCCCCTCGGCGTCGGTGCGGAAGCGGGCCCGCAGCACCGGACCGTCGACGTCGGGCAGCTGGACGTCGTAGAAACCGTCCTCATTGGACTGCCAGACGTCGACGACCGCGTCCGCGACCGGCACGTCCGCCGTGTCGACCACGCGGATGTCCGCCGACAGGGGCGTCCCGGGCAAGCCGGAGGCGAGGTCGGCACCCTGCGGGGTCTCCGGCGGGCCGTCCACGTAGAACGGGCCGAGGACGGCCGACGGCGTCGTGTCCGGCGTCCGCGAGTTGGTCAGGACGTCGACCACGCTCGACACGCCGAGGGTGTCCGACAGCAGGATGAACTCCTGCCGCGTATCGGTGGTGATGTGCCCGGCGCGGGTCAGGAAGCCGATCGCGTACTCCCACTCGGCCTGGGTGAGGTCGGTGCGGATCACGTAGCCGTGCAGGGTTTCGACGAGGTCGGTCAGCAGCAGGCGTACCCGGTCCGGTGCCCCGTCGAAGCTGTCGACGACCTGCTTCGTGAGCGCCTTGAGGCTCGGGCGCGCGGCCGGGCGGGTGCCGCGCCACGCCTGGCGCAGCAGGTCCGCTTCCGGTTCGCCGTCGAGATCGGCTTCGGTGAGCCCGAGTTCGGCCAGCGAATGCGGAATCGGGAGCGACGCGGCCAGTTCGAAAACCTCCGAAGCGTCGTCGAGGCCTTGGTGCGCCATGACGTGGGGGAGGAGGACGGCGTGGGTCTCGGCGTGCGGCAGGCCGAACTTGCCGCCGAGGTGGTGGCAGAGCCGGTGGTGCAGGCCCATCGACACGGCGTCGAGGCACGTCCCCGCGAGCCACGCGCCGCGCAGCGCGTCGGTGCGAGCGTCCACATCGGACGGATCGGCGGCGATCCGCGGCAGGGCGTTCGTGAGCAGCTTCGTCGCCTCCGCGGCGAGCAGGTCGGTCATCGGGTTGGCGTCCGGGGCGTAACGTGCTTCGACGGCGTGGGCGAGCGCATTCAGCCCGCTCGCCGCCGACACGGATACCGGCAGCGAGAGGGTGAGCGACACGTCGTAGAGGACGGTCTCCGGCCGCACCGCCGGGGTCCGCTGGGTGGTCTTGCGGCCGTCGGCCGTCTCGCCCAGGACCGACGTCAGCTCGGAACCCGCGTACGTCGTCGGGACGATCAGCTGCGGCAGGCCCGTCCGCAGAGCGATCGCCTTGGCCAGCCCGGTCGCCGAGCCGCCGCCGATCGCGACGACACCGTCGACGTCGTGCTCCGCGACGACCTTGAGCGCGCGTTCGGTGACGTCGACCGGGGTGTGCATGGTGGCGTCTGCGAAGCGCGCGGCCGAGCGGGGCCCGAGCGCCGCCGCGGCCCGGTCGCCGTGGCGCGGACGGCCGATCAGCAGGACGCGGCCGAGCCCGAGCCGGTCGGCCTCCGCGCCGAGCGTGCCGAGCGAGCCGAAGACCACCCGGACGGGGTTCGCGGCGTAGCTGAACGAGGTCATGGAGGCAGTATCCGGCGGTGCCGAGGCGCGGTCCTGCACGTTCGTGCTGTCCCACGGCACGAAACGCGTGTGTCATTCGGGGCTTCGCCCCGGCCGGGGGCTCCGCCACCCGGACCCCCGCAAGAGGGTGTGTCAGCGGGATCGGCGCAGCGCAGCCGGTGTCGTGCCGAGCTGGGCGCGCAGCACCCGCGTGAGGTGCTCCTGGTGGGAGAACCCGCAGCGGACGGCGATCTCGGCGATCGGGTCGTCGCCCGTGCGCAGCAGCAGCCCGGCCTGTTCGACGCGCAGCCGCAGCAGGTAGCGGTGCGGCGGCAAGCCGGTGCGGGCCTTGAACCGGCGGGAGAACTGGCTGACGCTCAGCCCGGCGAGCGCGGCCAGGTCCGCCAGCGGCACCGGCTCGGCCAGCCGTTCGGCCATCAGGTCGCGGACCCGCGCGAACTGGCGGTCGGAGAGGCCGCGCGCCGGCTCGGGCCCGGGGACCCGCCCGGCCCGGTGCCGGCGCACGAGCTGCGCGGCGACGAGGGCACCGAGCTGGTCGGCGTAGGTGCGAGCGCCCGGCTCCCAGTCGCGGACGACGCCGTCGAGGCCGAGCACGAGCTGTTCGAGCAGCGGATCGTGGCTGCCGAGCTCCTCGGCGAGCCGCACGGGCGCGTGTTCCCCGGCGGCGTCCTGCACGGCGTCGTCGGTGAGGTAGACGTGCACGGTGTCGAGCGCGCCGCCGAGTTCGACGGACAGCTCGGCGTGCGACGGCTGCAGGAAGAGCCCACCGGCGGGCATCCGCCGGCTCTGCTCGCGCGTGGTCCCGACCCCGCGCCGCACGGTCACCGGGCCGTCGACGTGCAGGATCAGCTGATGGCTGCGGGCGGCCCCGAACTGAGCGCGATAGGGACGTTCCCGCTGGCGGGAGACGTAGACCCGGTCCCAGCCGAGGCCGGCGCTGGTCCGGTCGGGGCGGACCCAGGGCAGCGCGAGGATGCCGTTGGTGTCGGCCGGCCCGAGTTCGCCCACGCTGCCTCCTCGACGTCGAGGCTGAGCGCGATGGTACCCGCCCTAAGCTGGGCGGCCGGACAATCAGACACGGGGGAGTCCGTTGCCCTTCACCTTCGCGCACCCGGCCGCCGTGGTGCCGCTGGCCCGGTGGCTGTGGCTGCCCGGCCTGGTCGCGGGTTCGCTCGCGCCCGACGTCGCCTATTACCTGCCCGTCCCGGGTGGCGCTCTGACCCACGAGCCCGTCGGCCTGGTGAGCGTGGACCTGCTGCTCGGGCTGGTGCTGGTGGCGGCGGGGTACGCGGTCCTCGCGCCGGTCCTGGCGTTCGCGCCGGCCGGCTGGCGGGAGCGGGTGCCGCGCCCGGCCGGCCGCGTCCCGTGGCTCGGCTCGGTGGTCTCGGTCGTCGTGGGGGCGGCGACCCACCTGCTCTGGGACGCCTTCACCCACACCGGTGGCTTCGCTGTGCGGCACTGGAGGTGGCTGCGGGTTTCCGTCGCCGGCCCGCACCGGCTGTACAACGTGATCGGGTACGTGTCGTCGGCCGGCGGCCTGTTCCTGCTCGCGGTGCTGGTCGTGCGCTGGTACCGCCGGGCACCGCGGGCCGATCGGACGTGGCCGGCGTTGCCCCGCGCCGGCCGGACGGTGGTGGCGGCCGGGCTCGGCGCGGGACTGGTGGTGGGAGCGCTGCTCGGGCTGACCGACCCGGTGAGCCGGGTCAGCGGCTACGACTGGGTGCGGTGCCTGCTGATCGGCGCGGTCCGCGGCGGCGCCCTCGCGGCGGCCGGTTATGTCGTCGCCTGGCCGCTGATCAGCCGGCGGATCCGATCAGAGGTCCAGCACGAGCCGCGGTGACAGCGCGCGGGACACGCACGGGTACATCCGGCCCGCAGCGGCGCCGATGTCGTCGCGGTGCTCGGGTTCCCCCTCGACGACCGTGATCTCGCAACTCCCGCAGACCCCTTCCCGGCACGCGGACGGCACCGGGCGGCCGGCGTGGTTCAGCGCGTCCAGCAGCGACTCGTCCGCCGGGACCTGGATCGTCCCCCGGAACGGGCGCACACCACCTCGAACGGGGTGTCCGGCCCGAACGTCCGCCGGGTGGGCTCGAACCGTTCGGTGTGCACCCGCGGGAACACCGCCTCGGCCGCGTCCACCATCGACGCCGGGCCGCAGCAGTACACCTCCGCGACCGGGAACTCCGCCGCCAGCGCCGCGAAATCGGGGCGCTCGAGCCGCACGCGATCGCCGTACCGCGCAGTGAGTTCCGCGGCGAACGGCCGGGACCGGCCCGCGTACACCAGCGTCACCGCGGCACCGGAAGCGACGGCGGACCGCAGCATCGGCACGATCGGCGTGATCCCGATCCCGCCCGCCACGAACAGGTATTCCGCCGCCGAGAACAGGGGGAAGTGGTTGCGGGGCCGCGAAACCCGCAGCGTCCGGCCCGGTTGCAGGAACAGGTGGACGTACTCCGAGCCACCGCGGCTCAGCGGGTCGTGGCGGACCGCGACGCGGTAGGCCGAGAGGTCACCGGGGTCGCCGCACAACGAGTACTGGCGCGTCAGCCAGTTCGGCAGCTCCAGGTCGATGTGCGCGCCCGGCTCCCACGGGGCCAAGGGACCTTCGTCACCGCGCAGGACCAGGGCGACGACGTCGCCGGTGACGTGCTCGACGCGTTCCAGGATGGTTTTCTGCATGTCGGGCACGTCAGTACAGCTTCCGGTAGCCGTCTTCGAGGAGCTGGTCGAGCAGCGCCGGGTCGACGTTCATCTTCTCGCCGGCGATCTCGCCGGCCGAGGGCAGTTCCGCCGCCAGCGCCTGGCTCGCCGGGTCCCACAGGCGCGACCGGATCAGCGCGCGGCCGCAGTGGAAGTACGCCTCGGCGACGTCGACGACGATCGCCAGCATCGGCGCCTTCGCCTCGGTGCGCATCCGGGCCAGCACGTCCGGGTCGTCGGTGACGTACGCGCTTCCGTTGACCCGCAGGGTTTCCCGCATGCCGGGGACGAAGAACAGCAGGCCGACGCCGTCGTTCTCGGCGATGTTGCGGAAGGAATCGGCGATTTTGTTGCCGGGCCGGTCGGGCAGCGCGACCGTGCGTTCGTCGAGGACCTTGACGAAGCCGGGGTAGTCGCCGCGGGGCGAGCAGTCGGCGCGGCCGGCGGCGTCGGCGGTGGCCAGCGTCAGGAACGGCGAGTGCGCGATGAAGCGGCGGGCGTGCCGGTCGATGCGGTCGCCGATCTTGGCCTTGATCATCGCCTCCGGCTCGCCCAGCCGGGCCGCCACCTCGGCCGGGGAGACGCGGTGCAGCATGTTTGTGCTGGTCATGGCACAATTATGAGCAAATACTCAGCTCTTGACTACTCGCTTTCCCGGGGGGATCCGTGTCGTCGGACCAGCGCCGCATCCAGCCTCGTAAACAGCCGCGTCAGGTGCGCGCCGAGCTGACCCGGCAGCGGATCCTGACCGCGGCTGCTCACGTTTTCGCCGACCACGGCTACGCGGCCGGCACCACCAACCGCATCGCCGAGCGCGCCGGGATCTCGATCGGTTCGCTGTACCAGTACTTCCCGAACAAGGACGCGATCCTCGCCGAACTGCTGACCCGGCACCTCGACGAGGGCACGGCCGCCGCGGCGAAGGTCCTGACCGGCCCGCTGCCCGGTCCGATCGAGGAGGTCTTCCGCGTCTTCGTCCGGCTCACGGTCGAATCCCACCTGGACGACCCCCACCTGCTGCGGATGCTGATCGAGCAGGCCCCGCGGTCGACCGAGCTGCTCGAGAGGATGGGCCGGCTGAAGCGGGCCATGGTCGGCTACACCCGCGACCTCCTGGAGGGCCACCCGGAGGTCCGCGTCGCCGACACCGAGACGGCGGCCCGCCTGGTCATCGCGACGATCGAGCTGGCCGTCCACGACCTGCTGGCCGAGCCCGACCCGATCGACGCCCGGCGGCTCGAAGACGAGATGGTCGCGATGCTGACCCGGTACGTCAAGGGGTGAACTGGTAGGCGCCCGCGTCGATCCGGGTGCCGACGGCGTTGCCGTCGACGTCGATGTCCGCGTACTTCTTGACGCCGAGCCCGATGGCCGGGCTGCCGGTCTTGAGGACCAGGTTCGTCGCGGAGGTGAACTTCGGATCGGCGACCTTGTCCGTGGCGCCCGGGGTGAACTGCCGCTGGCCGCCGGAGAAGACGTTGTGGTCGGTCGCGGTCCAGCCGGCGTCGGCGTAGCCGATCTTCATCGCGGCCTGGATGACGTTCTGGGTGAGCGTGAGCGTCTGGTTGGTGCAGCCGCCGTAGCAGACGAACCCTTCGGATTCGGCGTTGCCGAGCCGGACGGAGTTGTTGCGGAAGACCGTGCCGGTCACCGGGCCGTTGCCGTCCTGGGCGCCGCGCGTCACGATGCCGCCGCGGGTCTTCGCGCCGAAGACCGCGTTGTACTCGTAGACGTTGTTGCGGGACACGCCATCCGGGTCCTTGGCGTCGGTGCCGAGTTCGGTGAAGGACTCGTTGTCCTCGGAAATGTTGTGGTGGATGATGTTGTCGGAGCCCCAGAAGACCTCGACCGCGGCGCCGTCGAGGCCGCCGAAGTCGTCGCTGACCGCGATCGACCCGCTGATCCGGTTCCAGCCGATGTCGGAACCGTTGCCCTGCACGAGGATCGCGAACGCGCCGGAGTCGTCGTTGCCACCCGGCGTCACGACGGTCATGTGGTTGTTGTCGACGAGGTCGTTCTGGGTGACTTCGGTGCCGTCGGCGCTCGGCGCGATGTAGACGCCCGCGCCGGCTCCGGTGATGTAGTTCGAGAGGACTTTGTCGTGGTCCCCGCCGACCTCGACGCCGGCCCAGGAGCAGCGCCCGGCATCGGCCGCCACGCCGACCTGCAGGTCCTGCACCGTGAGGTAGTCGCCGGGCAGGTTGATGCAGGCTTCTTCGTTGCCCTGGACGATCGGGCGCGCGCCGTCACCGTAGGCGCCGATGGTCACGGGCGCGGAGGCCGTCCCCTTGCCGAAGACGCTGAGCCCGCCGGTCCAGGTCCGGCCACGGCGCAGCAGCACGGTTTCGCCGGGTTTCAGTTCGGTCGCGGCGACTTTGGCAAGCGACTTCCAGGGCGCGGCCTGGGTCCCGGCGGCGTTGTCGTTGCCGAGGGCCTGGTCGACGTAGTAGGTGTTCGGCGCGGCGCCGGCCTCGGTGGCGGTGACCGTGGTGACGGTGCCGGCCACGAGGGCGGCGAGCACGCCGAGCGAGAGCAGTTTCCACTGGTTCGACATGGTCGGCGACGGTAAGCCGGGCCGGTACACGTGACGTACAAGGCCCGGCTCCGCCTCACTTCACCGCTTGTGTCACCAGCGCGGCGATCCTCTTCTCGACTGCGGGCGTCACTTCGGTCAGCGCGAAGCCGGCCGCCCACATCGGTCCGTCGTCCAGGTTCGCCTGGTCGCTGAAGCCGAGGGTCGCGTAGCGCGCCTTGAACTTCTCCGCGCTCTGGAAGAAGCAGACGATCTTGCCGTCGAGGGCGTAGGACGGCATGCCGTACCACAGCTTCGGTTCCAGGACCGGGGCGCTGCTCTTGACGATGGCGTGCACACGCTCGGCCAGGACCCGGTCCGACGGCGCCATCTCGGCGATCTTCGCGAGCACGTCCTGCTCCGCCTGTGCCGCCTTGTCCGCCTGGGAGGCCCGGCGCGCCGCGGTCTTCAGTTCCTTGGCGTGCTCCTTCATCGCGGCGCGTTCTTCGGCCGTGAACGTCCCCATGGTGGTTCTCCTTCGTGTTATCGGCACGACCCGTGCCGTTGACGGAAATCTTGGAGCCTGGACGTGGCGGCTGTCAATGGCACGGTGCGTGCCGTTAAGATCCCGGGGCATGGCCGCCGAATCCGCCCCGCCGCGACGTAGGGGCGCCGCCCGGACCGCCGGGCTCCTCGATGCGACGCTCGAGCTCGCCGGTGAGGTCGGCTACGCGGGGTTGAACGTCGAGGCGGTCGCCCGGCGCGCCGGGGTCGGGAAGCACACGATCTACCGGCGCTGGCCGTCCATGGCGGCGCTCCTGCTGGACGCGCTCAGCCACGCCTGGACCACCGACCTCGACTACCACGACACCGGCGACGTCCGGGCGGACCTGCGCGAGCAGTTCCTGCGCTCGGCCCCCGCGCTCGCCGCCCCGCCGATCGGGCCGGTCTACCGGGCGGTGATCGCCGAGGCGCAGGCCGACGAAACCCTGCGGGCCACGCTGCACGACCGGTTCCTGCGGACCGTCGAGCAGAGCACCCTCAACCGGATCACCCGCGCCCAGGAGGCGGGCGAGCTCGTCGAGGGCGTGGACCTGACCTTCCCGGCCGAGGTGCTGTGCGGCACCCTCTACTACCGCCACCTGCTCTCGACCCGCGCGGTGGACGAGAAGGCGGTCGACGACCTGCTGGACATGTTCATGGCCGCGTACGGCCGATAGTCAGGCGCCCGCCCGGCGCAGGCGTTCGGCCGCCTGGGCGCGGACGGCGGTCAGGCACATCGGGCGGTCGCCGTGCAGCGCCTCCCACCGGGCGTTGTGCAGCGCCGGCCACAGGCTCGCCGCCCACGCGATTTCCCGCTCCTCCTCGGTGAACCGGCGTCCCCGGAAGACCTGGTAGGCCGCCAGGAAGCCGGCCGAACTCCCGATCGGCGCCAGGGTCGGCGGCGACACGTTCGCGAACGCGCCGCACGCCGCTCCCGCCAGCGCCGCTTCCGGTTGCCACGCCAGGCTGTCCCAGTCGTGCACGGCCCCGATCCCGCCGTCGTGCCAGCGGAGGTTCTGCGCTTCGAAGTCGGCGTGGCCCAGCACGCAGGGCAGGTCCGCGGCCAGCAAACGCTTGCGCGCTCGCGTAGCCGTCTCGACGACGTACGCGGGCACGACGCTCTGGTCCTGCTCGTCGAGGAACCCGATCGCGGGCCAAAGGCCGGGATCGCGGTGGTCCCACCGCGCCCAGCGCGGGTTCGGCAGGGGCGGCGCGAGGGTCACGGTCGCCAGCTCGGCCAGCAACCGAGCGAAGACCGCGGCGTATCGCTCGGCGATCTCCGGCGAGTCGCCGGGCAGCACCTCGCCGCCGAGCCGGAACTCCTCGGCGTGCACGGCCAGCCCGTCGACAACCGTCACAGGCGTGAGCGGCCGGGGACACGGGAACCCGCGCTCCGCCAGCCGGGCCTGCGCGGCGACGCACGACTCCGCCCGGCCGTCGTCCTCACGAGCTTTCACGACGACGTCCCGTCCGTCGGCCAGCCGAAGCCCGGACACCGTCGAAAGGGACTGCAGCTCGAACAACACTTCGACCGGTGCCGCGCCCAGGTGCGCCGCGCACCAGGACGAAAGCCGGTTCACCGGTCCTTCGCCACGAGGGCCGCCTGGGTGCGGCTGGTGACGCCGAGCTTGGCCAGGACGTTGCCGACGTGCGCCTTCACCGTCCGCTCGGCCAGCCGGAGCCGGGCCGCTATGTCGCGATTGGACAGTCCTTCGCCCAGCAGCTCCAGCACGTCCCGCTCCCGAGGCGTCAGCGCACCACCGCCGCTCAGGGCCGATGCCGCCGCCGGGCTCAGTGCCGTCACGCCCTGGTGGGCCGCCCGGACGGCGGCCACGAGCTCGTCGCCCGAGGCGTCCTTCAGCACGAACCCGGCCGCGCCCGCGCTGAGGGCTTCGCGGATTTCGCGGGGACGGCCGACCGTCGTCAGCATCAGCACCCGGGGCGCCCCCGGGCCGAGCCGGCGGAGGACTTCGAGGCCGTCCATCCCGGGCAGGTACAGATCGAGCAGGACGACGTCGGCTTCGACGGCCGAAGCGAGCAGCTCCGGGCCGCTCGCGTGCTGCGCGACCACCTCGAGGTCCGGCTGCGCGCCCAGGATCAGCGCGATGCCCTCGCGCACCAGCGCGTGGTCGTCGACGACCTGAACCCGGATCATGCCCGCACTCTACTGTCGGTCCATGCGCCAGTCTTTCGTCACGACGGCGGCCGTCGCCGCGGTGTTCTTCGCCAGCGGGGCGTGGACGCCGCAGCAGGGGTGGCTCGCCGCCGGGCTCAGCGCGGCCCAGCTCGTCCCGCTGCTGTGGTCGCGCCGCGCCCCGGCCCTCGTGCTCGCCGTGGTGACCCTCGCGACGGCCGGGCACCTGCTGCTCGACCAGCCGCGCAACACGATGTACGTGCCGGTGCTGCTCGCCCTGTACAGCACGCCGCAGCGGTGGCTCGCGGCGTCCGCGGCGCTGGTCGTCGGCGCCGCCGTGTTCCCGGCGAAGGGCCCGCTCGACGGCACGGTCCTGGCGGTCACGATCGCCGCAGTGGCCTGGCTGCTGGGCGCCGAACGCCGCCGCGCGCTCGCCGACCGGGCCGAGCGCGCGGCCCGGCGGCTGCACGACACGCTCGCCCAGACCACGGCCGTCATGCTGGTGCAGGCCGAGACGCTGCGCGCGGTCGGCGACCTGACCGACGCCGACCGCGCGCGCCTCGACACCCTGCTGGCCGCGGGCCGAGGCGCCCTCACGCTCGTCCGCCGCACGCTGGACGACCTGCGTGACGACGCCGAGCGCGGCCCGGACCTCGCCGAGGTGCTGGCCCGGCTCCGCACCGCGGGACTGGTCCTCGACCGCGACCCGGTGCTGCCCGCGCTGCCGCGCCCGGTGCGGGAGCTGGCCGAGCGGTTCGTCGCCGAAACGGCGGTGAACGCCCTGCGCCACAACGGTCCCGGCGTCCGGCTGCGGCTCGACGTCGAAGCCGGCGACCGGCTGACGATCACCGCGCGGAACACGCTCAAGGGAACATCGCCCGGAGGCGACGGCCATGGGCTGGCCGGGCTCGCGGAGCAGGCCGCGGCGGCCGGGGGCACGCTGAGCCACGGGCCGCGCGGGGGCGAGTGGGTCGTCAGCGTCGAGCTGCCAGCAGCTGCGACACGGTCACGAACCGGTAGCCGCGCTGCTTGAGCCCGTCGAGGATCGGCCCGAGCGCCTGGCGGGTCTGGTCGCGCGCCGGGTACATCGCGTGCAGCAGCACGATCGAGCCCGGCCGGACCTGGTCGACGGTGGTCCGCACGAGGGCGGCCGCGTCGGGGCTGCCTTCTGAATCCGGCTCGACGTCCCAGGTGATCGTGGTGCGGTGGTGCTCGGCGAGGTAGTGCGGGAGGGCGAAGAGCTTCTTGCCGTTCGGGGGCCGGAAGAGGATTTCGCCGGTGTAGCCGGCTGCCCGGATGAGCGCGTCGGTCGCTTCGACCTCGTCGGCCACCCAGGACGGTGTCACGCCGATCATGCGGTCGTGGGAGAAGCTGTGGTTGCCGATTTCGTGCCCGGCGGCGGCGATGTCGTGCGCGAGGTCCGGGTGCGCGGCGATGTCCCGGCCGATGAGGAAGAAGGTCGCGGGCACCTGACGGCTCTTCAGTGTGTCCAGGACCGGGCGGGTGCCCGCGGGATCGGGCCCGTCGTCGAAGGTGAGGGCGACCAGCTTTTCGCCGGTGTCGACGCGGTTCACGAGGGTGCCCGAGAACTGGAACGTCCGCGAGTCGGCGACCTGGAGCAGCGCGTACCCGGCACCGAGCACGACGACCAGCACGCTCGCCACGACGAGCGTCCACTTCCGGGCGCGGCGGGATTTCAAGATCATGCCCGTCACCCTGGCGGTGGTCCCGGGACGCGGGAAGCCGCGAAGGTACCAGTACCAAGGGGCCGGAGTGTCAGCATATGTTGACGACCTGGTCGAGTCAGCATATGCTGACGCAGTGAGCCTGATGACCGATTTCGAGCACACCGTGCGCAGCTCCGACCCGGACATCGCGTTGCGGGCGGTCGCGCGGTTGCGGCGCTTGGCCGAGCAGCTGGAAACCGAGCAGGTGGCGGCGGCCCGGCGAGCCGGCTGGTCGTGGCAGGACATCGCCGACCGGCTCGGCGTCACCAAGCAGACCGTGCACCGCAAGCACCGCGGCCGGGAGGGCTGATGTTCAAGGGGGATCATCCGGCGGTCGGCCAGGCGTTCCGCCGCGCCGGCGAGCTGGCACGAGAGTTCGGGCACGCCCGCGTCGGCAGCGAACACCTGCTGCTGGCCCTCACGGAGGGCCCCCTGGCGGGGCTCGCCGGGATCGAGCGGGCGGTTCGGGAGGCGGCCCCGGACGGCGCCGGCGTGGCCGCCGACCGCGAGGCGTTGAACGTGCTGGGCATCGATCTCGGCCCGCTGCCGGCGGAACTGGCGGACCGGCCGGTCAAGGCGTCCCTGTTCCCGCTGGGAGCGGGGAAAGCCAGGCGCCGGTGCGCCCGGGCGGTACCGCCGATCGGCCTGGACGTCCAAGCGGCCTACGCGGCGTCGCTGCGCCTCGCCCTCGCCCGCCGGGAACGCGAGCACCGCATCGAGCACGTCGCGCTGGTGCTGTTCGCGCTCGATCCCGGCGCCGACTGGGCGATGCGCACGGCCGGCGCCGACCGCCGGGAACTGCTCGCCCGCCTGGCATCGGCCTACCCACCGCCGCGGCGCAACCGGCTGCTGCGGGCCGAACGCCGCCTGGGGCGGCAGGCCCGCTGCCGCGACATCGTGCGCGGCTACCAGCACACGACGGGCCGCGCGGCGGTCACCCCGTCGGCACTGGCCGCCCTGGTGCACTGAAGGCGCCGGTGTCAGTCGTCGTCACCCATGACGTCCAGGAGGAGATCACCGGGCACCGCGAGCAACCGCTGCAGAAGCGGCCGGTCAAGCTCGATCGCGTGTTCGGTCGCCTGCGACGCCGCCAAGCAGAACCAGTCGGCCACGTACCCCTGAGTGGTCAGCTGCCACAAGGCTTCCGCCTTCGGCTCGAGCCGGTCGAGAAGCAGGTGAAGGTGATCGGCGAGCTCGCGGTCGGACGGCAAGTCCGACGACAGCATCCACAGCGACCCCCGGCGGATGGCCGCCGAACGACGCCCTACCCGATCCCCGGCCTCGAACGAATGTGTCGGCTCCAAGCCAAGAAGCCGAGTCACCGCCGCAGCGCTTCCGCCTTGGTCACCGGAGAGCCGGAACGTCGCACCTGCCTGCACCGCGGCATCATCGCGCAGCAAGTGGCCCGCCGCGAGGCGAATTCGTGCGAGCTGAGCACGCTGTCATCGGCATGTGCGTGCGTTGTGGCAGCTCACGTTGGCATTGCCCGCGCTCGCGCCAGAGCGTCAGTCCAGGCGCTGGCGTACTCGGCAGCGGTCACCCAGTACAAGCTGTGGAAGGGTGACTCGTCTGCGCTCTCGGCGATGTAGACCCGGTCGGCGTGCTGCCAGATCAGGATGCGCCAGCACTGGTCGAGATCGCTGTACGGCTGGCTCACGTCGCCCAGGGGGACATCAGCCATGGTCCACGATCGCAGATCATGACAAACATCTTCCCACCAGGGAAAACCTGCGATCTGACATCGGTGACCGTCCGTGAACCGCAGTGCGGTGCTGCTGCCGCGTGCGAAGAACTCGACCTCGAATCCAGCAGCCCGCGTGAAGAGGCCCTGGTTGCTCTCGGCAACCAGCTCCTGGTCGCTCAGCTCATGCACGAAGCCTCCCGCTCGATCCAGCCGCATCCTTACGCGTCGGAGTCATCAGTCGCAAGCGAGATCATGACCGCCCTACGTTGCACCGGGTCATCCGACCATCGGCATGTCAGTGCGCGTCCTGCGATCAGTGATCGTGGTGCCCGTGCGCGGGTTGAGTCGTGGGAAGAGTTGAACGCAGCGGTCGCGCGAGTGCCCGGACGACGGGTGCGGGTAGCCCCAGCGTCGGCATTGATTGCAGTTCGGCCTCGGTATCGAGATCGACTTCGGTGCAGCCACAATCCAGGTATTCCTCCGCGAGGAAGGCTCGGCTGGCCAGGTCCGACTCGAAATCCGGAGGCGCAAGCCCGGTCAGGAGGCGAGTCATCGGCGCGGTGATCACGGCCGGCCGGGCTCTGAGGTCGTCCGCCATCAACCGGGCGACGAGCACGGTTGACTCGTCGCGCCCGGGAACCACGATCTCGTGCCGCTCGCACACTGCGGCCACCAGCGGGTCGGTGTCCCATCCATTCGCCCGCTGGTTCAACCCGGCCAGCTCGGCGATCGCAAGATCTTCAGACCCTTCCAGCAGCAGGCTGACCGCGACATCCGGCCAGTCGCCCGGCTGCAGGCAACCGAGGGATTCGGCTGCCCTCGCCACCAAAAGCGCGGTGCGCAATGAAGCATTGTCCAGGCCTGTGAGGGTCCTTACCGGCCATTGAGGTCTTGCCGGTCTGCGAGCCGGTCGAGGGCAGCGGCTGCACCAGCGGGGTCGCCGGATGCCGCGAGCCAGTAGGCGAGGTTGTTGAGCGTGCGCAAAGTCTTGGGGTGGTCGGGGCCCAAGGTGCGAAGCCTCTCGTCGAAGAGCCGTTCGAAATCGGCGGCCGCGGCTGTGGGGTTACCGACCTCGCCCCGCCAGTAAGCCAGATTGTTCCGGGTGGTCGATGTGTCCGGATGGTCGCGTCCCAGGACGCGGAGCTGGTTGTCAAGGATGCGTTCGTACTCCTCGGCTGCGCCGGCGGGGTCGCCGGTGCGTGCTCTCCAGTCGGCCAGGCTGGAGCGGGTTCGCAGGGTGTCAGGGTGGTCTGGGCCCAGTACCCGGATCCGGTCTTCGAGGACTCGATGGAACTCCGCAGCCGCGGTGGCGGGATCGCCTGCTTCACCTTGCCAACGGGCAAGACCGTGGCGGATGGTCAAGGTGCTGGGGTGGCTGTGGCCGAGTTGTTGTTCGGCGACTGAGCGCAGCTGCGTGAAGTACGTGCGCGCCTTGGTTGCCAGTCCAGCGTCGCCGAGACTCTTGCCCGCGCGGAGCAGGACGGTGTGCGCGTCTGGTGTCCACAGGTGTGGTCCGCTGTGTTCGGCCAGTGTGGCGGTGTTGGCGCGCAGCACCTGCCCGATCTGGGGATCGGCCTCTATATCAGGCCAGATTTCCAGGAGCGCGTCTGCGGCGGCGTGGGCGATCCGCGTGCGGTAGGCGTCCGGCATCGCCTCGCGAGTGGCGCGTTGCACGAGTGCGTGGACTCGTACTGCATGAGTTGCCGAATCCTGGCTGCGGGTGATCAGAGTCAGCCGGTGCAGGCAGCCGAGAGCATCGTGAGCTTCCGCCGCGTCGATCTCTCGCTCGGTGAGCGTCGCGAGCAAGCCGGTGACGGCGCTGGTGGCGAAAACGTCGGTTGGGATGCCGTTGGCGTCGAGCATGCTGGCAACGTCGAGCATCGGCCGGGCCAGTCCTGCGGGTTCGAGCTGGTTCGCGTGCTCGATAGACAGGGACCACGTCGTGGCGATGGTGGCCCGTTGCTGGTCGGGGAGTCCGTCCGTGTCGGGGAACAGCGTGCACGACAGGTCGCGGTCGATCATGTAGGCAACGGCTTGTGCCAGGGCCAGGGGCAAATATCCCAGGCTGGATGCGAGCTCGGTCATGTTGTCGAGTAGGAGCGGTTGATCGGCGAGAGCGTCGCGGAGGTAGTTGTGGGCCTCGCGGGACGTGAACAAGCCGATGCCGATCTGGCGGCGACAGGGCCCTCGCAAGGCGGCATCGCGGCGGCGGGTGGTGACGACGACTCGGCCGGTCTCCATGGTCGGTGGCCACAGGCCGTCGAGGTCGTGCGGTTGCTGTAGGTCGTCGAGCACGATCAGCCAGCGCGCCTTGGCGGTGGCCAGCCAGGAGAGCAGGCGTCGTGCACCGCGGTCGGGATCGGGATCGGTGTGACCGTCCAGTTCGGTCGCGAGTTCGGCGTAGGCGGAGACAATCGCGTCTCGTGAGCTGGCTGTCACCCAGACCAGCAGATCGAGCATGCCTGTCGCCCAAGCCTGTTCCGCGTAGGCAAGTGCGATTTGGGTCTTGCCGACGCCGCCGAGTCCGGAGATCACTCCCGCGCGAACTGCGCTGTTCGAGGTAAGGATTGCAGTGTCGCCGTGCCCGAGAATGCGTGCGAGTTCGTCCGTGGCTGAACGGGGCTGGAGCGCCGTAGCGTGTTGAGGTATTGACACGGTCCGGTGCGGCAGCGTCACAACCGGGCGGGGAGGGCTGTGAAGGTGGACGCCACCGTGGACGGTGCCGATCTGCGTCAGGCGCCCGGCGACGTGGCCGGACGCCAGGTTCGTTGCGCGAACGGGGTCGTCGGGACCGTGGTCCATCCGCCGAGTATCCCGCATCCATCGCTCTGCGCCGACCAGGAGAACCGACTTGGGGCGTCTGGGAGGTGCACCCTTCGGGTGGCGCCAGGGCGCGCACGAATGGAGTAACGGTCGGCCCGGGGAGAGAGGCTTGCCGGATGATCAAGGCTGAGGTCGTCGCAGCAATCACGGCGTGGCCGGTATGTCAGCGGCATGTGAGTGCGTTCGTTCCCCAGGCGTGAACGACAGCTGCATTCGAGTTGATCTAAGAGGCAGGGGTCGTGAGTTCGGCCCAGGGCACAGAACAGCGACGGCATCGCTTGTCCCGCGCCGGAAACCGCCGAATCAGCCGAACATTGCACATCATGGGCATCGTCCACCTCCGCAATCCCGCCGACGGCCGCGTCTATTTCGACTCAAAAAAGGTGGCGGGCAAGACCTCGACCTCGATGGAAGCGATGCGCGCCCTCAAACGACGCCTGTCGAACGTCGTCTACGCACGCATGCTCGCCGATCAGAAACGACACGAGGCGGCCGGCCCGGGAGGGCACTCGGGGACGACTCTCAATCCAGCGTGACCGGCCTGACCCCGGACACCGGCCCTTCGGGCAAGCCACAACCCGAACCTGCCACCGCTCAGCCTACGCCCGTCGCCACCGCCCCTTGACATAAAGGGGAGCCATGAGCGGACGTTGGTGTGGAGTCGATGTGGTCAAGGTGCGGCGCCGGCAAGACATTCGGGATGTGGCGCTACCGGGCTGACGGCCGTAGCGGTGAGTCCGACCCGCTGGCCGCTGTGCGGGAGGCTTGCTGGGGCATCCGGCTGAGGCCGTCGAGGATGAGGTCGAGTCCGAACTCGAACTCGTCGGCGAAGGCGAACCCGGTCTTTGCCAGTTCGGTGACCACCTCGGCGAGGTAGGGGTAGTCCTCGAGTTCCGACGGCTTCCGGTCGACGACGGCTTTTTGCCGCCGCGCGGCTTCCGCCGGGATGTCGCCGGCGAGGGTCTTCTCCTGGAGGGCGAACCCGTAGACGTAGGCGTCCATCAGGTTGTACGCGTGCACGGCCATGCGGAAGGGAAAGTCCGCGTCACGGCGGAGGCACCGCATCATGGCGTTGTGGTGGTGCAGGTTCGCCGGTCCTGGGGTACCTGTCTCCATCCGGCCGACCGCCCACGGGTGGCGGAGCAAAGCCTGCCGCATCGATGCCGCGCGGCGGTGCATGGCGGTCCGCCAGTCGACGTCGACGGGGACCTCGACCTCGGCGAAGACCAGGTCGACCATGCCGTCGAGGAGTTCGCGCTTGTCCGCCACGTGCTTGTAGAGCGCCATGGGCACGACGCTCAACTGGGCCGCGAGCCTGCGCATGGTCAGGGCCTCGAAGCCGCCTTCATCCGCCAGTTCGACGGCAGCGCCCAGCACCTTGGCGCGGTTGAGCCGCTCCCGGCCGCCGGCCGCGGCGGTGTCCTGCATCGGGGTCCTCCACCTTCTGACCGGTGGCCCGGTCTTGACAGGTGTACATCGTACGCCTAGTTTGGGCTCGGTAGAGGTGTACGTTGTACACCTCGGTTGAATCCCTTTCGGAGGAGCAAGGCATGAGTGCCACGCCAAGACCCGGCAAGACGAAGCAGTTCTCCATGGCGCCCGGCGAACGGGGCCTTTCGCGGGCCGCCGGAATCGCTGCCGCGATCGCGGGGGCACTGTTCATCGCGGTCCAGGTCGGCCACCCGGCCATGGACGTCTCGCTGGTCACCACCACCGACTGGGCCGTGCGCGGCACGGCGAAGGCGCTCATGGCCGCGCTGGCGCTCGTCGGCATCACCGGCATGTACCTGCGTCAAGTGCGGCAGACGGGAATTCTCGGCTTCCTTGGCTACGTCTTGTTCGCGGTCGGCTACCTGCTGATGTTCAGCATCGAGGTGGTCGCCGCTGCCGTTCTGCCCGCGCTGGCACCCACGGCGCCCGGCTATGTAGCCGACGTCCTCGCCGTCGCCTTCGGCGGCACCGCAACCCATGACATCGGCGGCATGCAGACCGTCATCGCGGTCAGCTCCGTCGGTTATCTCGCGGGTGGATGCCTGTTCGGCATCGCGTTGTTCCGGGCGCGCGTCCTCGCCCGGTGGGCGTCGGCGCTGCTTGCCGCGGGCACCGTCGCCACGGTCGCGCTCGCGGTGCTCCCGGAGTCGTTCAACCGGCCGTTGGCCGTTCCGACCGGAGTAGCGTTGATCGGCTTGGGCATCTCGCTGTGGCGGGCCCGACCAGCCACGGGCAGCGACAACTCGGCGCCTCCCACTGTGGAACACGCCGCCGCGCGATGATCATCGATGTCCCCGCCGCCCGCACTGCGCGGCGGGGATGAGGCAGGATCCCGGCCCCATGACTCACGCTCGTCGGCAGAAGAGTGCGTTCGTTGCGGCGGCCGCTCGAGCGAGGAGGATGTATGCGCTCTGCCGGATCGGTATCGTGGTCGATCAGCACCGACCGGTGGGATCACCAGCTGGAGCGGGCATTGTGGTTCCGGGCTGCGGAACGGATCGAGGTGCCGGCGGACGGACTGGTGACCGGGCCGCCGGACGTGCATCCTGTGCCCGAGCCGTCCTTGCCTTCAGATGGAGAGCTGGTTGAAGGGTGGCTGTGGTGGTGGCGGGCATTGTTCGTCCGACCGTCGCTCACCGGGCCCCGGAAATCGCCGGGCATGGCTGACCTGAACAGGGTCGGCCCGCCGGATTTCGAAGGCCTTGCCGGCTATCCGGCGCTTCGGCACGTGGTCAGCACGCGGTGGGGTGAGGCCAACGCGTGGCATTCGGCTCGCAAGCGGGCCGGAATCGAGGCATTCCGCGCCGCACGCGCCCAAGGGCCGGGGCGGGAAGGCGCGGTCGTCCGGGCGGTGGAAGCCGAGATCGGGCACAAGGCCGGGCCGTTCTCGTTGCGGATCATCGTGCTGCCGGTCCTTGATCAGCAGATCCGCTCAGCCGGAACGGCCACGTACCTCGTACCCGAGCTCGTGCATGCCAGTGGCGCATACGACGTCTGGCTGCGCGAACTCGTCCGCAAGCTCGCCTGAACGCACGGCGGCAGCGACCAAACACCCGGTCGTCCGGTGGCCAGACATGTGGCGCTACGCATCGATTCCTCGAACACCGGACCAGCCTCTTCTTTGCCGTGCTCGCGGGAGGTCACCGCCAGCGAGACAGCCACCACAGGCACGCGTCGAACCGTTCCCCCCACTTCTCCAGCTTCAGATCCAGCCTCACGCCGTGGTGCCACATGAACAGCAGGAGGGTGGCGCCCGCGCCGGTCAGGGTCAGCAGGCTGCCGGCCACGATGACCGGAGTGTGCTCGTCCCCGGGGTCCAATTCCGCGCGCCGCTCTCCCGGCCACACCCGGATCTGCACCTGGCGCCCCGACTTGATCTCGCGTCCCTGATGGTGCTCGAAGGCCTCCGTCCTGGTCACCCCGTCAGGCCCGGTGTACCGGACGTACGCGGTCGAGGCCTCCCGGACGTCGGTCGAGACGACCCGCCCCGGGAAGAGCCCCGCCGACCGGTTCACGTCCGCGGTCATGGCGACGCCGGTCCACACCACGGCGAGCCCGCCGACCAGCACCACGAGAGGGAGCCACAGCTGGGCCGCCTCGGGCAGCCAGGACCTCGACGACGTCATGCCACCAGCACGCCAGGAAGGCCGTGGCGGTTGCCTGGCGCGCCGGAAACGCTCGGCCTGTCTCGTCCGGGCCGGTCCCGCGGCGGTGTCGGCCTCCGCACATCGGCATGTCAGTGCGTCGGCAGTAGCCGGCTGTGTCTCCGTTGTCGGCACGTCCTGCAATCAGTGATCGTGGTGCCCGTGCGCGGGTTGAGTCGTGGGAAGAGTCGAACGCAGCGGTCGTGCGAGTGCCCGGACGACGGGTGCGAGTAGCCCCAGCGTCGGCATTGATTGCAGTTCCGCCTCGGTATCGAGATCGACTTCGGTGCAGCTGGTCGTCGGGCTGCCGATGGCTGGCGATGGGCCTCGAAGTGGACGAGGGCAAGAGCGGGTTCCGGGTCATTCCCCTTGGCCTACCGACGGAACCGCCCGCCGGCCTTTCCGCGACCGGTGACGGGCAGCCGGGAGCTGAGACTGGCGGCAGGCCCTGCGACAGACCACAATGGACTGTACTGGTCCTGCCTCACCGCATGGTCAGCACCAGTTTGCCCGTGGTGTGGCCGGTGTCGCCGAGTTCGTGTGCCTTCGCCGCGTCCGCCAGCTCGAACGTGGCGGCGATCTCGGCGCGCAGCAGGCCCTCGGCCGCGAGGCAGGCGATCGCCGCCATGCCCGCGTGGTCGTGCTGCACCAGCATGACCTCCGCGCGCACCTGGAGCCGGGACGATTCCTCGAGGAGGGCGGGGATTCCGCCGTCGAGCCGCAGAGAGACCAGGATGCCCCCCGGGCGCACGCTGCGCAGGGACCGGAGGGCGTGGTCGCTGCCCTGGGCGTCGAGGACGACGTCGGCGTCGCGAACGGCCTCGGAGATGTCCGTGGTGCGGTAGTCGAGGACCTCGTCGGCGCCCAGTGCGCGGACGAAGTCGTGCTTGGGGGTGCTCGCGGTGCCGATCACGTGCGCGCCGCGGGCCTTGGCGATCTGCACGGCGAGGTGGCCGACGCCGCCGGCCGCGGCGTGGATCAGCACCCGCTGACCCGCTGCGACCTCGGCGGTGTCCACCAGTGCCTGCCAAGCGGTGAGGGCGGCGAGCGGCAGGGCGCCGCCTTGCACGTGGTCGATGGTGGCCGGTTTGGCGGCGAAGGCCCGCGCGGGGCCGGTGACGTACTCGGCGTGCGAGCCCGCTCCGTACGGGTACGGCAGCATGCCGAAAACCTCGTCGCCCGGCTTGAAGAGGGTGACACCGGGGGCGACCGTCTCGATGACGCCGGAGACATCCCAGCCGAGGACGAACGGCGGCTCGCCGAGGAAGAGGCCGGGAACCCCGCGGTGCTTCCAGTCGGTGGGGTTGACCCCGGCGGCGTGCACCCGGACCAGGACCTCTCCGGGGCCGGGCGCCGGCCGCGGCAGCCGGACCTCCCGGAGCACCTCGGGGCCGCCGACGACGTCCTGGCTGATCGCACGCATGGTGGTGATGTCGTTCATGCGCCCAGCTTGCGGTGCCCGAGCGCCACGCGGGAGTGGCATGAAAGCCATTCATCGAGAGGATCGTGCCATGCATCGTGTCGTCGTCCTCGCGCTCGACGGGGTCTACCCGTTCGAGCTGGGTATCCCGCAGCGCGTCTTCGGCACCGCGGACGGCCGCTACGAGGTGGTTACCTGCACGGTCGACGGCCGCCCGGTGCGTACTTCCGGTGACTTCACGATCACTACCGGCCGCGGGCCGGACGTGCTGGCCACCGCGGACACCGTCGTCATCCCGCCGTACGAATCGGCTCCGGACTCCGCCCGGCTGCCCGGCCCGGTGGCGGACGCGCTCGGGCGAATCCCGGCCGGCGCGCGGATCGTGTCGATCTGCACCGGCTCCTTCACCCTCGCCGCCGCCGGCCTGCTCGACCGGCGGCGCGCGACGACGCACTGGAACCACACGGCCCGGTTCCGGGAGTTCTTCCCCGAGGTGGTCCTGGACCCGGATGTGCTCTTCGTCGACGACGGTGACGTGCTCACCTCGGCCGGGGCCGCATCCGGCGTCGACGTGTGCCTGCACCTGGTGCGCAAGGACCACGGCAGCGCGGTGGCGAACCGCGTCGCGCGCCGGTGCGTGGTGCCGTCGTTCCGCGAAGGTGGTCAGGCTCAGTACATCGAGCAGCCGGTGCCGGAGCCGTCCTCGGCCGGGACGGCGGCGACACAGGCGTGGGCGCTCAGGCGGCTGGCCGAACCGCTCACGCTGACCGATCTCGCCGGGCACGCCCGGATGAGCCTGCGGACGTTCGCCCGCCGGTTCCGGGACGAAGCGGGGATGAGTCCGGGCAGGTGGCTGATCCAGCAGCGGGTCGCCCGCGCACGGGAACTGCTGGAGTCCAGCGACCTGCCCATCGAGCAGATCGCCGAACGGGTGGGTTTCGCGACACCCGCCTCATTGCGGCAGCACCTGCACGCCGCGATCGGCGTCTCACCACGGGCCTATCGCCACACCTTCCGAGCCGTGAGCGACCACTGATCCAGCCGGATCGCCCGCCGCCGAGGCTCAAGATCCGCGGGCAGTGATCACGAGGCAGCTTGTACGCAACATCCGCTCATCGGCTACTTCAGACTGGCGGTACGACCGGTCTTGGCCAGGCTCGGTCGAGGTGCCCGGCGGGACGCTCTATTTTCGGCTGCCCATCGGAAGAACGAGAAACCCTTGGTGCGCAAGCAGTGCAACCTGCTTGAGCGCGATCGTGTGTTCACCGACCCGCCTCTTCGACGAGACGAAGCGTCTCGAACTGCCCGTCATCGAGGTCGACCTGAGGGGCAACCCCTTGGGGTACAACGCATCGGTATTCGTCACACTCGGCACCCGCAAGGCTGCGTGCTCCCTCCACCGGGGAAGGCGTTCGGCGTGAAAGTCGTTCACTCGTCCAGTCGATTGTTGACTCCGGGTATCGGGGAGCAGACTCGGAAGCCGGTCGCGGGCGGATTCGCCCGTAAGGGGGGACTCGGGGGGTTGTTCGCTTTCTCTTGTGCTGCCCGGCTCCGCCGTGTCGCGGCCGTTCGCATTCAAGCACGTCGTCAAGGGGAGAAACGTGTCTCGATCATGGAGAACCACCGCGCGGCGCGCCGGTCTCGCGGCCGTGCTGGCCGTGGTGCTCGGCACCGGCCTGACCACGGGAGTCGCCGGTGCGGCGCCGGGGCAGGGGAAACCGTCCGCGCCCGCGAACATCAACCCGGCGAAACGGCCGGTGCTGGACCCGGCGAAGATCAAGCGGGAGCAGGCGCCGCCGTTGAGCAAGGCGGAAATGCGGGCGCAGGCCTACGACTGGGTGGCCGAGGACGGCGATTCGCGGGTGGCGTGCTTCACCGCGGACGGCAAGCTGTCCGGCGTCGCGGAACTCGACCGCGCCGATTCGGGACCGCTGGCTGCGGCGAAGTCGACGCAGCTGTGCGCGCGGGCGTGGCCGAAGAGCAAGCCGGCGCTGGATGTCCCGCAGGTGCGGCCGCAGGACCACTCCCTCGGCCACCACTGGGCGCACAACGGCCTGGCCCACTCGCAGATCTACTTCGTCGACCACACCGGCGCGAAATGGCCGGTGACCACCGCGACGTACAAGTGGAACGAAGCGCAGGGCGTCGACTCCTACTACGAATCCAGCTGCCCGGGCAGCTGGCTGCACTGCGTGAACGTCAGTGAATACAACGCCAACGACGGGATCTACGGGGTCACGTACTTCCCGAACGGCTGGGATTCCGCGGGGCACAACTACGAGGGCGTCTACGTGCAGTTGAACAACTTCACGGTGACCACCTCGACCCAGGCCCGCAAGAGCACGCAGCACGAGCTCGGGCACGTCCTCGGGCTGGCCCACCGGTTCGACAACTCGAGCTGCATGACGCAGGGAGAGGCACCGCCGATCAACTCGCTGCCGGACGCGCACGACTTCGACGAGCTGTACCAGATCTACAACCACGGCAACTGATCGCGGCACCGCCCGCCCGCCGGGCGCGGGCGGCCGGTCAGTCGCAGAGGTGCTTGAACCCCGTCGCCCCGGGACGGGCCCGGAACCGCACCTCGTGCCCGCGGGCGTCGTGGAAGACGGCGGCGTCCGGCGGGTACAGCGTCATGGTGCCGTGCTGGTACGGGTTGTCCCAGCCCGCGGGCGCGCTGCGGGCCGGGCCGCTCAGCGGCGTCTCGGCTTCGAAGTAGGTGTTGCCGACCTTCGCTTCGTCGACTCCGCAGTGAGTCAGCAGGGCGAAGGCGAACGACGGCGGCGCCGTGGTGCGCGGCGGAGTCGATACCGCGAGGGTGACTGGGGGAGGGTCGGGCCGGCTGAGCGCGAAGGCCACTGCGCCCGCCACCACGACCACGGCGGCCGCGACGGCGGCGACGGGCACCCAGCGGCGTCGGCTCGGCAGCTCCGGTTCGGTGTCCGGGACGTCCACAGCGGACGCCAAGGCGGCGAAGGCGCGCCGCAGCCGGTCCTCGATTTCAGTGCCCATCGGGTCCTCCGAGCAGGTCTTCGAGCTTGGCCAGGGCGCGGGAGGCGCAGGTCTTGACCGTCCCGCGGGAGACGGCGAGCGTCCGGGCGATCTCGGCCTCGGACAGGCCGGACCAGTACCGCAGCACCAGCACTTCCCACTGCCGGCGCGGTAGCTGCCGGACCGCGGCGAGCACTCTCCGGTGCTCTTCGGCGAGCAGCAGCCCGGCGTCGGCGGCCGGCAGTGCCTCAGGTTCGCCGACCCGCAGGTGCCGCCGGACGGTGGCGCGGCGCCGGTGCGCCGACCGGGCCCCGTTCACCACCGACACCCGCAGGTACCCGGCGGCGGCCGCCGGGTCGGCGAGCACGGGCCAGCGCCGGTGCAGCGCGACGAAGGCATCCTGGACGACGTCCTCGGCCTGGCTGGTGTCCCCGAGCAGCAGCACGGCCAGCCGCAGCAGATCGGACCGGTGCCGGCGGAACAAGTCCGCGACCGGCCCTTCCGTGCGCGTTTCCGGCGGCACGCCGGACCACCTCCCCTGTCGACGTTCTACGTATTACACGCCGAGGGACGGGCCCGGGTTGACCTCACCCGAAAAGGGTAGAGATGGTCGCCCAGCTGTGCCCCGGTTCGGGCGAGCCGCCGCCGGCCTCGCCGTCAGCCTCCGCCGCGTCGGAGACCAGCGCGGGCCGGCGTGACCGACGAACAGTTCACCGAGGCGTGGATGCCACCCGGGACTACCCTCGACGGCCGGCCGTGCCCGAACGATCGGTCAGCGGCTACTTAAGATTGGGCAGCAGGACCTGGTCCGGCCAGACTCGGGTCCAGGTGCTCGGTGAGTCGCTCCCTCACAGCGGCTGCCCGCCGGTGTCATTGGTGTGGCTCTCTCATGGCATGCGTCTCGCCGAGCACCGCGCGAGGAGTGGCTGGAAAGGGGTTTGTTCTGCTCGAAGTAGCGGTGCCCTCCTTGCTGACATCGTCGTTTTGAGGCAAGGAGAAATGGATGCCCGTAATTATCGGGATGGAGCCGCATAAGCGTTCGGCCACGATCGAGGTGATCACCGAACTCGGTGAGGTGGTCACGGTCGGGAAGTTCGGTACTGATCAGTCCGGTTGTGCGGAAATGCTGTCGTTCGGACGGCGGTTTCCCGAGCGGACCTGGGCGGTGGAAGGCTGTAACGGCGTTGGCCGGCATATCGCCCACCGGCTGGTCCACGAAGGCGAGACCCTGCTGGATGTGCCGGCGAAGCTGTCCGCGCAGGTGCGGGTGTTCGCCACCGGCAACGGCCGCAAGACTGACCCCGTGGACGCGCACTCCGTCGCTCTGGCCGCGTTGCGTGCCCCGAACTTGGCCCGAGTCCAGGTCGACCCCGAGCTGGTTGTGATGGCCATGCTCGTCGACCGTCGTGACGAACTCGGTCGTGCACGAACGCAGACGGTCAACCGCCTCCATCGCCTACTCACCGAGCTGTTTCCCGGCGGAGCAAAGAAGTTCCTGTCCGCGGCACAGGCCCGCGCACTCGTGGCGCCGATCAAACCGCGCGACATTGTGGGCAAGACCCGGCGCCGGCTGGCGGTCGAGCTCATCGCAGAGCTCGAGACCATCGACAAGAAGACCAAGGCTGCGGACAAAGATCTCCGCGAGCTGGTGCCCGCCCGCGGTTGCACACTGCTCGACCTGCACGGCATCGGACCGTCCGGCACCGCACGGCTGCTGGCCGACGTCGGCGACATCCACCGGTTCGGCAACCGGGACCGGTTCGCGTCCTGGAATGGCACCGCACCGCTGGACGCCTCCTCCGGTGAGCAGCAACGGCACCGCCTATCTCGCGCCGGTAACCGCAGAATCAACCGGACCCTGCACATCATGGGAGTCGTTCAGCTCCGCAATCCGACCGCCGGCCGCGTCCATTTCGACGCGAAGAAGGCGGCGGACAAGACCTCGATGGAAGCGATGCGTGCGCTGAAACGACGGCTTTCGAACGTCGTCTACGCCCGCATGCTGGCTGATCAGAAGCGACGTGAGGCGGCAGGTTCGGGAGGGCACTCGGGGACGACTCTGCAATCCAGCGTGACCGGTCTGACCCCGGACACCGGCCCTTCGGACAAGCCACAACCCGAACCTGCCACCACCCACCCTACGCCCGTCGCGACCGCCCCTTGACATAAAGGGGAGCCATGAGCGGATGTTCGATCGCCGGCGGGCCGGTCGGCGAGCCGGAAGTAGTCGCGGGCGGCGAGCTGCACTCTGTGAAGCAGATCACTGTTGAGGTTGACCTTGGGTCAGGCCGGAAGCTCGTCGCAACGGCGCACCGCGCCGAGCGGAAACGGCAGATTCGAAGGAGCAAAACACCATGTCCATCACCCTGACCGATCAGGACCGTGCCACGCTACGAACCGCTGCCTATGGCTCGGTTTCGTTGATGGCCGCCGCCGGTGCCGCCGGCAAGCCTGTCAAGATCGCCACCGACGGCAGCATCGCCCTGGCGTCGGCGACCGGCCTGCTCGGGCACGTGCTCGCCGCGAAGTCGAAGGACATCGATCTGACGGGCAAGTCCGCCGCCGCACTCGCTGACCAGGTGCTGCCGGCCCTGACCGCGGCGATGCGCTTGCTGAACCAGCAGGATCCGGCCGAGGCAGGCAACTTCCGCGACTCCGTCCTGCTCGCCATCGAAGCCGCCCAGACTCGCCAGGACAGGCCCAGCCCAATCATGGCCGAGATGGCTCGCAAGATCACCGCCGCCCTCGACGTCGCCGGGCCGGCCGAGGATGGCGGCATGGCACTGTCGGCGGCTGCTGCCGGGCCGGATCGTCCCGAGTTGCAGAAGGCGATCGAGGAGATCGTCGATTCCGGTTTCGTCGGGGTGTCGCTGCGCGTGCACGACGAGCGGGGCGAGTGGGCCGGCAGCGCCGGGACGGCCGAACTGGGCGGGACCACGAAGCTGCCGATCGACGGACATGTCCGGATCGGCAGCAACACCAAGACCTTCACCGCGACCCTGGCGCTGAAGCTGGTGGCCGAGGGCAAGGTCGGGCTGGACATCCCGGTGGCGGGCTATCTGCCCGAGTTCGGGCTGGACGAGCGGGTCACGGTGCGGATGTTGCTGCAGCACACCAGCGGGCTGTTCAACTTCAGCGGCGAGGTCTACGAGGACGGGACGATCGTGCCGGGGATCCCCATCCCCTACGGCAGCACAGGCGAGGAGTGGGTGGACAACCGGTTCAAGACCTACCAGCCGGAGGAGTTGGTGCGGCTGGCGTTGTCCAAGCCGGCACGGTTCGAGCCGGGGACGGGGTGGAGCTACTCCAATACCAACTACGTGCTGGCCAGGTTGCTGATCGAGAAGGTCACCGGGCACTCGCTCGCCGAGGAGATGCAGCGGCTGATCATAGGGCCACTCGGGCTGTCGGGCACCGTGGTGCCGGACGCCTCGCCGGAGATCCCCGAGCCGCACGCCCACGCCTACTACCGCTACGAAGACGCCGGCACTCAGAAGACGGTCGACATCACCCGCCACAACCCGTCCTGGATCTCCACTGGCGGTGACATGATCTCGACCACCCAGGACCTCCACACGTTCATCTCCGCGCTGATGAGCGGCAGGCTGCTGCCGGCCGACCTGCTGGCCGAAATGCGGACCCCGCACCCGACCGGCATCCCGAACATGGACTACGGCCTGGGAGTGTTCGTGCTGACCACGGACGACGGTGGCACCCTCATCGCCCACAACGGCGCCACCGTGGGCCACGCGGCGCTGATGTACAGCACGCCCGACGGCAGCAAGACCCTGACCGCCGCGCTGAACTGCGTGGACGACGCCGGCCTGTCCATCGCAACAGCGTTCCGGAACGCCCAGCAACGGCTCGTCAACGAGGTGCTATGCGGCGGACAGGCCGATCCGGCTCAGCCGACGGACTGAGCACCGGGCAGGCTGAAGTCATGAGGAACGGGGTCACGATCGGGCAGGCAGCAGCATTCGTCGGCGTCACGGTGAAGACGGTGCGGCACTATCACAAGCTCGGCCTGGTCGAAGAGCCCGAACGCGACAGTTCCGGTTACCGGCGGTACGGATCAGCCGACCTGTTGCGGCTGGTACAGGCCCGGACGCTCGCCGCCGCCGGGGTGCCGCTGGCCGAGATCGGGCGCCTGCTCGACGCCGACGCCGCGGGGTTCGCCGCCGCGCTCGCCGATGTCGAGCGGCAGCTCACCGAACGGATCGACGAGTTGATCACGCGGCGTGACACGCTGCATCGGCTCGCCGATGGCGACCGTGCACTGCTGCCCGACCGCGCGGTGGCGCTGCTGAAGCGGATGTCCGGCCTCGGATTCCCCGCGGACGAGGTGGCGGCGACCAGAGAGGGCTGGGTCCTGGCCAAGGCCCTGGTGCCAGAAGGCTTCGACGACTACCTCACCCATTTCGAACACGCCCTCGAAGACACCCGGCTCGTCGCCTTGACACAACGCGCAGCCCAAGCCGCGGCATGGGAACCGGACGATCCCCGCATCGACGAACTCGCCACCGCTGTAGCCGACCACTACCTCGCCGACCCCGCACTGCTGAAGACCGTGACCGGTCTGCAAGCCCGCACCGAGGCCGCAACCCGATACACGCTGATCGCCCACCACGGCGAAGAGCAAACCCCGGCGGCGGCGCGGCTGGCCGCACTATTCGAGAGCAAGCTCCGCGCCGCCGGCATCCGTATCCCCCGACCGGACTCCCGCTGACCGCGCCCTGCTCCGGTCCGGCCGGCATATCGATGCCATCCCGTTCCTCGGAGTGCCTCATCCGCTCATCGGCTACTTGAGACTGGTCGGCAGGACGGGGTCCGCGACGTCCTCGCTGTTTTTTTCCGGCTCCGGGCCGTGTACCGGTGGGTACCTCAGCAGCGGGCCCGGCGAGCGGTTCCCGGACCGCTACTGGTCGATGTCCCTCACGCTGCTTGCCGATCCGCTTGGGGAGGCGCGGTGGCGTGCTGCGGTCCGTGACCTGTTCACCGCGCTCGCCGACACCCTCGGCACGTTCTATGCCTCCGCCGAGGTCACCCGCGACAACATCTGGTCAGGTAGGTCGGCATGGTCGGATGGTCAGACCGAGCGCGTGGTGCGCACCTTGCGGTCTCTGGATGGATGGATGGGTCTGCCGCCCACTCCGATGTGGTGGTCCTGGTTCGGTTCGCCGTATGCATCGGTCGCCGAACTGCTCCCCGGCAACAGACGTAGGTCGACTTTGAAAGGGGTGTTCTTCGAGTCCGCACCTGAGCCCCGCCCACGAGACCAACTGGAACCACTGAGCCGCTGGCTGCCCGCGAACCTGTTTGCCCACATTGCTCCCAATCCCGGCCACCAGCAGCCCGTACCCCTCATCCGGGCTGCGGTGGTGCCAAAGGAACTCAGCTGAACCTGCGGTCAAGCCGAGACGCCCACACACGCATCTCGGCATGAGCGTGCGTCGTGACAGCTCAGGTTTGAGGCAGGTCAGCTTGCTCGTTCCCAGAGGGGCAGGCGGAAGGTGGCGTAGGTGAACTTGCCGGTGATCTTCCCGGCGGAGTCGAAGTGGAAGACGTCCAGGCCGTGCCACTGCATGCGGCCGCGGTAGCGGAGCCGGGCGAACCACCGCAGCGGTGGGATCGCGCGTTTGCCGTGCGCGCCGGTCAGGTCCAGCCGGCACGCCCATCGGATCGTCGCCCGGGCGCGGGACTCGTCGATCACCCGGTCGTACACGTCGAAGGTCATCGCGCCGTAGCGGCCGGCGAACTGTGGCGCGAACGCCGCCCGGATCGCGGGGAGGCCGCGCAGCTCGGGGCCGCGGCCGGGCAGGTAGCGGGCGTCCTCGGCGAAGAAGGACATGACCCGGTCGAGGTCGGGGTCGTTGAAGGAGGCCACGAAGGCGTCGATGGTCTGGCCGAGATCGGTGCTGCCGAGGGTCATGTGCTTGCCGTTTCGGGGTGGGGGACGGTTCGGGCCGACATTATAAGAACAGCGTAACTTTAACAAGAGAACGTTGTTCCGCTAAGTGTGGGGTTAGGGTGGTGACCGCCATGGAAGCGTCGTTCCAGCGGGCCAGGCGCCCGGAGCAGAAGAACCAGCGGCGGGAGACGATCCTCGCCGCCGCCGGCGACCTCGCCCGGGCGTCGGGCGTGGCCTGGGTCAGCCTGGGCGACATCGCCGCGGCGGTGGGGCTGGCCAAGTCCAACGTCCTGCGCTACTTCGGCACGCGCGAGGAGATCTACCTGCAGCTGACGATGCGGGAGGGGGCGGACTGGGCGGCCGCCGCCGGCGCCGCGCTGCACGGGGCGAGCGGGTTTTCCGCGGCGGCGGCGGCCTTGGCCGACGCTTACGCCGACCGGCCGTTGTACTGCGACCTCACCACGCATGCCGAGACGATGCTGGAGCACAACGTGTCGGTCACGGTCTTGGAGGTCTACAAGCGGTGGGCCATCGACACCTACTTCACCCTAGGTCGGCAGCTCACCACCGCCTGCCCCGAGCTGACCGGCACGGACGGGGCGTCCTTGGTCATGGCAGCCAGCGCGTTCGTCGCGAAACTGTTCCCGTTGACCCGTCCCTCGGCCGCGCTGCGGGAGCTGTATGACCGCGAGCCGGAGATCGCCCGGGTGTTCCCGCCGTTCCGGCCGACGCTGCAGCACATGATCGCCGCGACCGCGGCCGGGCTGCCGACCACCCACTGACACGGCGGGTCTTCACCGCATCGCCGTCTCGCGCACCGGAAACGGACCGCGCCGAACCCGGGGGGTCGGCGCCGGAGACCACTCGTCGTCGGCATGGCCGAGCACGGTGCTGAGCGACCGATCAGCGGCAGAAGAGGACGTTTCCACGGCGACGTTCCCGCACGTGTGGATGGTCCTGCGCAACGACCTGCTCACTCAGCGGCCCGGCCGGGAGGCATGGCCGTCGCCGGATGCGCCCAATCAGTCGTGGACAGCCGACACCACGGCGGCGATCGGTTCGAGCCCGCGGTCAGCTCGTCGAGCTCGTCCGCGCTGAGTACGTCGTACACCGGCGCAGCCAACTCGTCGGTGAGGGCCTCGATCCGCTCTCTGGTCTCCAGGCCGGCGTCGGTGAACGAGACGGCGGCATCCACGAAGCCGCGGTCGCGCGGCCCGTCGACGAGTCAGGTCAGTTCTTCGCGTGACGCGAGGTCGCGCTGGGTCAGGAGGTCACCGCTGAGATCCCACAGCTTCCGCGCGATGGCCGGGTCTTGGGAGAGCGGACTCGGCATCGCCGGGCGGCTGTGGACGAAGTAGCCGCCGGTGGTCGTCGCGACCTCGGGCGCGGTGGCCAGATATACCGGCGTTCCGGCGGCCTTTACGGGAGACGTCTGGAAGGGACGCATGATTCTGAGGAACAGCCCGAACAGTCCGGTCGTGTGACGGCCGAGGTTGGTACGCACGAACCCCGGGTCCGCGGCGTTGGCCGTCACCCCCGTGCCATGAACGCGTCGCGCGAACTCGGACACGAACAGCACGGTGAGCAGTTTCGTCGTCGAGTACGTCCGCATGTGATTGAAGTCCGTACCGGCGGACAACGCGTCCAGGTCAAGGTGCTTGATGTGGGCATGGCTCGACGAGGACAGGGCAACGACCCGCGCGGGTGCGGAGGTGGTGAGCAGCGGCAGCAACAGATGTGTCAGCAGGAATCCCGAGAGGTAGTTCGTGGCGAAGTTGGTTTCGAACCCGTCCGGGGAGAGTTCACGACGCGTCCGGACTTCGGCGGCGTTGAGAACAAGGCCATCGAGGCGGGTGGTGTGCTGCCGCACCTGATCGGCCAACGATCGCACCTGCGTCATGTCCGACAGGTCGGCGGCCACGACCTCCAGATCAGTCCTCGGCGTCCGTGACCTGATCGCGGACGCGGCGGCCTGGCCGCTGTCGGCGGACCGGGCGCCGAGCAGGACGCGAGCGCCACGGGAAGCCAACTGGGCGGCGATGGCGTGGCCAACACCGCTGGTGGCTCCGGTTACCAAGAAGACCAACTTTTGTTCATGACTCATGTTTATCATGAGTCATGTATACCATGGTCTATGATGATCACATGACGAGCCAGCACGACGATCAACTCTCGTTCGAGACCGGGACCGGCTACCTGCTCGCCCGGCTCGGCTCACTGGCCGAGCGAAGCTGGATCGGCATGCTGCGCCGCCACAACCTGACGCCGACCCAGCACGCGGTCCTGTTGGCACTGCGCGAACGTGGCCCCCTGGGACAGCAGGCCCTCAGCCACCTCATCGCCGTCGATCCCCGAAACGTGGTGCCCATCCTCGACGGCCTGGTAGACCAGCACCTGATCGACCGCCACGTCGACCCCGCAGACCGGCGACGACGCGTCATCAGCCTCACCGAAACAGGCCAATCAGCAGCCAACGACCTGGCGAAGTCAGCGACGGACATCGAGACCGACTTCCTCCACGGTCTCGCGCCCGCCGACCGAGCCGAACTCAACCGACTACTTCGGACGCTGCACGCCTCGCTCACTCCCTGATCGCGAACACGTCACCGTCAGCCATCGCTCATCGGCATGACCGGACGTCCCGGCGGACGACCGCTCTGTGGCATGAGGGTGCGCATGACCTGTGGGCGGAAGTATTGCGTCGCTGCCGGTGCGGCTGGAAGCGCCCACGACAGCGCCCAGGCGCGCCGTAACGCTCGGGATGTCCCGCGCCGGTACGCGGAGCCGTTAGTCCTCACTCGGTCACTTCGCGCAGGGCCGCAGGACATGAAGGTCAGGCCGCTGCGCGAAGGCGCTGCGATACGGTCCTTCGGGCAGCTCCGATGTCCAGCGCCGGCTCAGCCGGAACCGGGCAGTTCGGCCGCCTGAGGCAACCCGGATGGCCCTCCCGGGCGTCCGTCCGGCAAAGAACGCCGGGAGGTCGCCGGGATGTGCCAACGAACGTTCTGCTGCCGGGTGAGCGGCTGCTGTGGTCGGGACGGCCACAGCGTCTCGTCCTTGCCCGGTTCGACTGGTACCAGTTCGCATTCGGCCTGCTCTGGGGAATCGCGACCATCGTGGTCCCGGTGGCCAGGCACAACCCGCTGTCGCTCTTCGCATGGGCCGTCGGGGTGGGCGGTGTCGCGTTCGCCTGGGTGCCGGTCGTCGCCAGGTTGCGGGCGCGGCGCAGCGTCGAGTACGTCGTTACCGACCGGCGGATCGTGCTGGCCGATCGCTTCTCGGGACGGACTCGCGCCTCGGCGTATCTCGGCACGCTGCCGCCGCCGGTCGCCCGGATCCGGCAGGACGGCAGCGGAACCGTCGACTTCGGCAGGTTCTCGCGTATCGCTTCGGTGCCCACCCGGTCGTCGTTCGCTCTGATGGTGACGGGCCTGGTCGCCGTGCCGGAGGCCGGGCGTGTCCGCGACCTGATCGCGTGGGCACAGTCCGGCCAGGGCTGACGTCACCCGGACGCGTCCGATTCCACTGCTGTCTCGTTTCCAACGTCGACGGGGGTTTGAGCAGCGCGGGGACGACGACGGCCACAGGTGCCGCAGCGGGCTCGAGTTCGGCTTGATCCAGATCCGGGGCGTTCGTCCGTTGGCGGACCGAGTCAGGCGATGAACAGCATTGGGGCCAGATCGGTAGAACTCGCTCAGGTCGTGGGTGCTGCAGGGCCGGCGCCTGTCGCTCGGTGTGCCGAACACCCCCGGAGGCCCGCGCTCTGAGATCCCGGCGGTGGGGAAGATCCGCCGTGCCGTGGTGCGAGGCTGGGCGACAACCGAGCCGGGGCCGTGTTGAACGAACTGGTGTTGCCGGCCCGGTTGCCTGGGCGGCTCGGTCGTCAGGGAGCCTCACTGAGCCGGGACGCACGCAGGAGGTCGAGCTGGGCGGCGCCTCTGGTTCCCGGGGCTGCCGTGTAGGTGACGATGCGCAGGTCGACGCCGGGCACGGTCAGCACGTCGCAGTCCAGAGTGACGTCACCCAGCTCGGGATGGCTGATCGTCTTGAGATCGCCGGTGAGCTGTCCCATGCCCGCCACTGACCACAGCTCGCCGAAGAAGGGTGAGGCCGCCCGCAAGCCGTCCACGAGCGCCGCCAGTTCCGGGTCGGCCGGGTAACGGGAGACCGCTTCGCGCAGGTCCGCGACGATCGCGGTCTCGAACGCGTACGGTCCGGCTGTCGAGGTGACCGGGCGCAGGTGCCAGCGGCCCTCGCCCGTGCCGAAGAGGGCGCGGGCGAGGTTGCGTTCGGCGGGCGGCAGGCCGGACGGATCGCCGTGCAAAGCCGTCCACATGTCGTTCCACCACAGCAGGCTCCAATCAGCGGCGAACACGCCGATCGGGAGATCGCCGAGGCGGTCGACCAGGCGGCGGATGCTCGGCGGCACGTGGGTGCCGACGGTCTGGTCGCGGGGCGCGAGCAGGCCCGCAGCACGGAAGAGCTGGTCGCGTTCGGCAGCGGAGAGCCGCAGCGCGCGGGCCAGGGCCGAGACCACCTGGACGGACGGGTTGGTGGCCCGGCTCTGCTCCAGCCGCAGCACGTACTCGTGGGAAAGACCGGCGAGCTCGGCGAGCTCCTCGCGGCGCAGGCCGGGGGCGCGCCGGCGAGCCGACGGGGCGTAGCCGGCATCGGCCGGGTCGAGGCGGTCGCGCCAGCCGCGCACCAGGGCACCGAAGCTCAGGTCGCTCACTCATCCATGATCGCACCGGGCGTGTCCTGCACCACGGTCACCATCCGGGCGAGCGCGGCGCGCATGTAGCGGGTCCAAAGCGGTTTGAACGGCCCGGCGACGATCCAGCGGCGGCCAGCCAGCGGCTGGAAGTCGTAGGTCCACCGGATCGAGGTGCCGGTGCCGTCGGGGAGGAACGACCACTCGCCACGCACCCCGGAGACCAGTTTGGCCAGCACGTTGGTGAAGCCGCTGAGCTCGTAGGCGAACCCGTGTCCGTCCACGACCTCGGTGAGCCGCTCGTCGGCCTTGGAGCCGTCGGTGAACCAGGTCTGGCGTGAGGTTCCGGCCCGGTCCCAGATGCCGGTCTGGTCGCGCACCTCCGCGACGCCGGGGAACGGTCCCCACGGCTTGAACACCTGGGGGAGGTCGATCGGCACGATGACCCGGTGGGTGTGGGCGGGACTGGATGTCGTACGGGCGAAGACGGTGATCGGAACGCTCTTTTTCGTCATGCCACCAGCATCACGGGCCTTGCCCGCCCGAGGCAGACACCTGTCAGTACATACCCTCGAGGTCTCGCCGTGCTGCCTTCTGTCCTTCGGCTGGGATCATTCCGGCGAAACCCATACCCAACCTCCGGTGCTCAGGACCGCGCCAGGGCTAGCAGGGCCGCCTTGGTCGCGGCGTGTTGGCTCTGGCCGGGCACACCGGTCATGGCCTACTAACGCCCTCAACAGCGATGTTGAGCCTGCTACGCGAGTTCGCCGCATGGGCGCACGTTGGCACGTCATGAGCGGATCGGGTAACCGGTCGTCATGACGCGGTCGGCGACGGCGGCCAGGGTGATGGCGGGGTTGAGCGCGGTCACGACGCTGGGGGTCAGCGGCTGCCCGGTGTAGATGTGCCGTATAGCGTCGAGGTTGACCGGCATTTCGTAGTAGTCCTGCGCCCAGTCCTGGTACGCATCGGGCGTGCGATCGGTCAGCAGGATGAACAGCCAGTCGGCCCCGTCATCGCCTCCGTCGGGAAAGTCGATGACTCCGTGCCGCCAGGTGGTATCGCTGTGCTGACGCCACAGGCAGACCGTGACATGCGGGGTGGCGAACTCGTCGCAGAACGCTGGTTCCGCCACGTATTCCCAGAAGACGTCGGGCACGGTGTCGAGAACACCAGGCCACGGCTGCTGGTCGTCGGTGGCATGGGGATTCATCGGCGACTCGTGGTCGAAGCCGCGCACGTAGGCTCCGGCGGCGGTGAACACGATGTCGTATTCGTTGCCTGAGCCGTCCCGCATGGACGCCAGCTCCGCACCGGGCGCCCAGGCGGGGTCGTAGCGGTGGTATCGGTCTTCGTTCTCGGGGCGCAGCGCCGGGTCCAAGACGGCCAGCGCGCGGCACAGCAGGCGCAGGTCCGGGATGGCGGGCAGGCACCGAGCGAGGTCGTACACGGTCACGCCGACATCCAAGCAGGCAGCCCGAGGCCTCGGGCACCAGTGTGCTTGCAGGCGAGCTCTCCGCGGCATGACAGTGCGTTTGGCCGTGGGAGAGTTGCCGTCATGACAGCTGGTGCGCCGCTGGGGCGCGAGGTCGTGCTCGAGACGGGACGCCTGATGCTCAGGTCGTGGCGGGTGGCCGAGGCTGTCGTCCAGCGTGAGCTGTGGACCGAACGTGATCCACGAGTGCCGCCGCACCGCCGGATCGACGCGGATGGACACCCCACGGTCGCGGAACTCGAGGATTCGATCCGCACCAGCCGGCCATCGTCGGTCGGGTTGCTGGCGGTGGAGCGGAAGGCCGCTCGTGACGTCATCGGCTACTGCGGGCTGATCGACAGCGGACGAGGAGCCGAAGGAGAACCGGAGCTGGCGTTCGAACTGCTGCGGCGGGCATGGGGGCAGGGATACGCGACCGAGGCTTCGTTGGCGGTTCTGGAGTGGGCGAGATCGTCTGGGTACGAACGTCTGTGGGCCACGGTCCGGGACTGGAACACCGCTTCTCGCCGTGTGCTGGCCAAGCTCGGGTTCACCGAGACCGGGCGGGAGGAAGCGGACTCGGTCCACGGGACCACCCTGTTCACCACGAGACGGCTCTGACACCCGGAGTTGGCCTCGATGGCGGCTCCGCGCCGCGACGGCAGGTATCAGCTGTTCCTTTCCGAGCAACGGCGTTCGCGCATCGGCACCTGCGTGCGTCGTGGCCCCGAGGTCACCGGCCCGAGCAAGCGGTCGATACGTCACGCAGGTGAAACCCGCCGGTTGCGACAGCAGACCCTGCCAGCAGACAGAAGGCGTGTCAGCGAAATGCAGTGGACGCGGTGGTGGTGAGCAGGTCATCCGATCTGGCCTGCCGTCCCGGTTATTGTGTCAGTGTGGGTATCCCTGAGTTGATCGAACAGCTCGCAGCTCCGGATATGGCGGCTCGGAAATCTGCTGGAGCCGCGCTGGTGGCGGCGGGCGCGGGCGCCGTCGAACCGGTGCTTGCCGTCTTGCGTGACGAGGCTTCACCGGTGTACTGGGGTGACTCGGCGGGCGTCCTTCGCCGGATCGGCGATCCGGCGTTCGATCCGGTGCTCGACGTCATTCTCTCGCCGGGGACGGAGGAGGTGCGGCGGCGCGCACGCTGGGCGTTCGGTGGAATCGAGGTCTCTGACCTGAAGAGGTATGCGGATGTCTTGGCGCATCCGGATCCGTCGATCAGGGAAACGGCCGCGTTCGTCCTTCAGAACGCGGGTAGCACGGCGTTGCCGCTGGCGCCCGCGTTAGTCCCGCTGCTGACAGACGCCGACGAAGACGTACGCCAGCGGGGCGTGTGGGCATTCGCGGGGATCGGTCCCGGCGTGATTCCGTTACTACGCCGGGTGCGGCGGTCGACCGCGCCGCAGCGGCGGCAGGCGTTGACGGCCTTGGCCGAGGTGGGTGGCTGGGATGCGCTCGACGCGGCCGATCAGCGGCTCGTCGAGCGGCTGATCGCGGTCAAGCTTCGTGACGAGAAACCGGCGTCGATGCATCTCTGTGGCGGCTGGTACGCGCTGCCGACGAAGGACCAGGGGGCGGTGCTGGAGGCGTTCGGACTTTCCGACGCAATGCCGGTGACGATGCGCCTCGGCGAATCTGCGTGGAACTCCGACCACCACGGTGGAACCCTCAGGCACGAACACGGCAGGTGCGCCCGGACGTATGTGAGTCCGGTTCTCGATGGTTGGACGCTGGTGTTCGGCGATCCGCCCGGATTGGCGCATTCGGCTTCAGCGGAGACCGAGTCCGGGCGACGGCCGAGCATACGGCGCAGCTGCGCCGAGCTGAGTGGCGCTTTCGGTGCCGCTCACTGGTACGGGGCGAGCTGCGGCGACGGGTGGACCGCCTGGTGTCTTGCCGAACACGGCCAGATCATCCGCTGCTACGACGTTTTCGAGCCGGAGGACCAGCTCGGCAACGCGCACGCTGCCGAAGACGGCTACCTGTTGCCTCATGAGGACAGGGGCTTCCCGACGGGCTGGACCGACGGGATCGACATCTCCGACGCTGAGGCGTTCCGGGAGCGCTACGAGCAGGTCAAACGAGACTTCGCGATCCCCGATCCGTGTCACGCCACGGATATCGCCGGACGGCTCTCGGTCGATCCTTCGGAGCTTGACGAGCGGACTTCGGTTCTGGGACGCGGCGTCCTCGCCCTGACCGCTTGCGGCCGACGGTACGGGACCCCGCGTGGAGCCTTACGTATCTGACGCACCTCGGCTCAATGCGATTGCGCCAGTTCTGATATCAGACTCTGCGACAGGTAGCGAGAGCCAACATGCTGACCCGAATGAGGGCATATGGGCTGCGAGGTCCGACCGAGACCCGACCGCGCTCCGGTTCTCAGCAGCAGCCTGCACCGCGGAGAAGCGCACGCTCATCGGCAGAAGAGGACGTTCTGGTGGCTCGCCCGCGCTTCGACGTCGGAGGTGCTCCCGAAGCGCTTTGCGTGCAGCGTCGCCGGCGGCCCCGAGATGGCGGAGCCACCTCGGAGCCACCGAAAGCGACGTCAGAGCGGGTTGAACACGCCCAAGGGTGCGGTGCAGAACGGCCCGCCGACGTACTCGGCCGCCGGTCCTGTCGGCGCCGGGCGAGAAGCCAGCTGATCCGCGTACACCTCCGCGTCGTCCAGGGACTTGTAGCCCAGGGCCTCCGCCTCCGCCAGTGAGTAGATCCGGCGCGTGTTGTCCGAGACGCCCCAGATCAGCCGATATCCCGGCGAAGGCGCCGAAAGGCACGCCTCGAACAGCCGGGCGCCGTCGTCCGGGGACAGCCATGTCGTCAGGCCGCGGGGGCCCAGGGGCAGCGGTGTCTCGAAGCACGATCCGATCCGGATCACGATCACGTCCATGCCGAAGCGGGAGTGGTACAGGCTGCCCAGTGCCTCGATCGCCGCCTTGCTGACCCCGTAGAACGTGTCCGGCCGCGGTGAAGAGTCCGCCGGGAGGTCGGAATCGATGCGGCGGAAGCCCACCGCGTGGTTGCTCGACGCCAGGATCACCCGCTGGATCCCGGCGGCCCGCGCCGCCTCCAGGACCGTCTGCGTCCCGTTGATGTTGACGTCCAGGGTCGCTTCCCACGAGTTCTCGCGGCTGTGCCCGCCCAGGTGGATCAGCGCGTCGACGCCTTCGCACGCTTCCGCCATCGCCGCCGGGTCGGTCACCGAGGCCGTCACGATCTCCTCGGAGTCGTCGGACGCCGTCTGCGGGGCCAGGTCGAGCAGGCGCAGCACCCGGCCCGGGCGCCGCAGGCGGGGGCGCATCAGGGTGCCGACGACTCCCGCCGACCCGGTGATGAGCACGCGCTGGTCCGTCATGGGGTTCCTCTCACACAGAAGGGTTAACGGATGCCGGCCCGGCGCAGCTGCTGCCCGAGCTCGGCGGTGGTCTCGGCGAGCAGTTCGCCGACGCGGCGGGCGTCGTCGTCGGTCACCTGGGCGATGGGCATCGAGCAGCTGATCGCGTCGGTGCCCGGGATGCGGTAGGGGATCACCGCGGCGACGCACCGGACGCCCAGCGTGCCTTCCTCGACCTCGGCGGCGTACCCGCGCTCGCGGGTGGCGGCGAACTCGGCGTGCAGGCCTTCGAGCGTGGTGATGGTGTTCGGCGTCAGCGCGGTCAGCGTCGCCGGCATCAGCGCCTCGATCTCGTCGTGCGTCAGCTCGGCCAGCAGGGCCTTGCCCAGCGCGGTCGCGTGCGCGGGCAGCGTGCGCCCGACGCGGGAGACGAGGTGCGTCGACCGCTGCGACTCGCGCGTCTCCAGGTAGACGACCTCGGTGCCGTTGCGGCGCGCGAAGTGGGCGGTGAAGCCGGTCTTCTCCCGGATGCGCTCCAGTGCTTCGGTGGCGAACGGGACGACGGCGTCGCGGTCCAGGTACGCCGTGCCGCAGATCAGCGCGCGGACGCCGAGGCGGTAGCGAGCGGTGTTCGCGTCCGCCTCCAGCCAGCCGGCCTCCAGCAGCGTCCGCAGCAGGCCGTGCAGCGACGAGCGCGGGAAACCCGTGCGCGCGTGCAGGTCCGACAGGGACAGCCAGACGTCGTTCGCCGCGAAGGTCTCGATGAGGTCGACGGCCCGCCGTGCGGACTTGACGCCCGAACTCTCGGCGGGGGCGCCGTCGGCCGCTGCCGGGTTGTCCACCTTCTGCGGCATTTGTGCGCCTCCGTCCGGCCGTTGACTTGTGACCCCGACCATATTAGCGTCCCGAACAACGTTCTTATGGATGAACATAATCACTATAACAGACTCCGTTCATGGATGTGAACATCTCGTTCGAGACCGCATCATCGTGGACGCGGAAGGGAGCCTGCGGTGCACGCACTCGACTGGGCGATGGTCTGCGCGTATTTCGCGCTGATGATCGTGATCGGCTGGTGGTCGCACAAGAGAGTCAGCGACGTCAAGGACTTCTTCACGGCCGGCGGCAAGATGCCGTGGTGGCTGGCGGGGATCTCCCACCACATGTCCGGCTACAGCGCCGTGCTCTTCGTCGCGTACGCGGGCGTCGCGTACACCACCGGCGTCACCGTGTACTTCTGGGGCTTCGCCAGCATCGGCATCGGCGTGGGCATCGGCAGCTGGCTGTTCGCCGCCCGCTGGAACCGGTTGCGCTCGAAGCTCGGCGTCGCCTCACCGCTGGAGTACCTGGCCAAGCGGTACAACGTGCCGACGCAGCAGGCGCTGGCCTGGAGCGGCAGCCTGCTGAAGATCTTCGACATCGCGGCCAAGTGGTTCGCCGTCGCGACGCTGCTGCACGTCTTCGCCGGGCTGGACTACAACCTCGGCATCCTCATCACCGGCGCGGTCACCCTGGTCTACTGCACCATCGGCGGCCTGTGGGCCGACGCGCTCACCGACTTCGGCCAGTTCGTCATCCAGGCCATCGCCGCGATCGTGATGATCGTCGTGGTGCTGGGCAAGCTGGGCGGGATCTCGGCGCTCTGGACGATGTGGGACAAGCTGCCCGAAGGCCACGTCGACCCGGTGACGTCCAAGTACACCACCATCTTCCTGCTCGTCTACGTGCTGGTGAAGACGCTGGAGTACAACGGAGGCATGTGGAACCTGGCGCAGCGGTACATGGCCGCGCCGAGCACCCAGGAGGCCAAACGGGGCGCGCGGCTTTCGTCGGCGTTGTACCTGTTGTGGCCGCTGGTGCTGATGTTCCCGATGTTCGCGGCGCCCCTGCTCATCCCCGGTGTCAAGGACCCGACGCAGTCCTACGCGATCATGACCACGACGTTCCTGCCGCCGGGCCTGGTCGGCCTGGTGCTGGCCGGGATCTTCTCGCACACCATGGCGATGGTTTCCTCCGACGCCAACGCGATCTCCGCGGTGATCACCCGCGACATGATCCCGGCGATGTTCCGCCGCACCCGGCAGTGGACCGACGTCCAGGGGCTCAAGGCCGCGCGGATCACCACGGTGATCTTCGTCGCGCTGACCATGCTGGTGGCCACCCAGGCGCAGAACCTCGGCGGCGTGCTGCAGATCGTCGTCAACTGGGTCGCCGCGCTGATGGGCCCGATCTCGATCCCGCTGCTGCTGGGCATGCTGCCGTGGTTCCGCAAGTGCGGCCCGCGCGCGGCGCTGATCTCCTGGGCGGGCGGCCTGATCGACTACGCGCTGGTGTACTACGTGTTCAAGGCGAACCAGACCGTGCTGGTCGCGACCCCGATCCTCGTTTCGCTGGCGCTCTACATCGGCCTCGGGCTGCTCGCTCCCGAGCGCAGCGCGGCCGCCGATGAGATCGTCGACACCGTGAACCTCGCCGACGACGACGTCGACCGCAAGAAGGAAGGCACGACCGTGCCCGCCTGACGCAGGCCGCACCCGGCCGAACCGAAAAAGGACGAGAGAGCAGAAAACTGATGGCACAGAACGAGATCGAGCTGGACGGCCTGCTGGCGTTCCCCCTCACCCCGTTCACCGAGGACCTCGAGGTCAACCTCGACGCGCTCGCGGAGAACGTGGAGAGCCACATCGCGGCGGGCGCCGGTGCGCTGTTCGTCGCGTGCGGCACCGGCGAGTTCAGCTCGCTCTCGCCCGCCGAGCACGCCTCGGTGCTCACCCGGGCCCGGGAGGTGGCCGCCGGCCGCGTCCCGGTCTGGGTGGGCGCCGGGGGCGGCGCGGCGTCGGCGCGGGCCGGCATCGCGGCGGCGCAGGCGGGTGGCGCGGACGGCGTCCTGCTGCTGCCGCCGTACCTGGTCACCGGGCCGTCGTCGGGCCTGGTCGACTTCGTCCGGTACGCGGTGGGGGACTCGTCCGTGCCGGTCATCGTGTACCACCGCGGCACCGGCGTGTTCACCGCGCCGGCCGCCGCCGCACTGCTGGACATCCCGTCGGTCGTGGGCCTCAAGGACGGCTACGGCGACGTCGAGGTGATGACCCGGATCGTCACCACGATCCGGTCGCTGGACACCGAGCGGGCGCGGAACTTCCTGTTCTTCAACGGGTTGCCGACCGCGGAGGTCTCGGCCAAGGCCTACGCCGCGATCGGCGTCGCCCGGTACTCCTCGGCGGTGCACTGCTTCGCGCCGGAGATCGCCCACCGCTTCCACCGCGCGCTCGGCGAAGGCGACACGCGGGTGATGGACGCCCTGCTCACCGGGTTCTACCTGCCGCTGGTGGCGTTGCGGGACGAGACGCCCGGCTTCGCCGTCTCGCTCGTGAAGGCCGCCGCCCGGTTGCGCGGCGACAAGGTCGGCCCGGTCCGGCCGCCGCTGGTCGAACCGACGCCGGAGCAGGTCCGCCGGCTCGAGAAGGTCGTGGAGGACGGCTTCGTGACGCTGAAGGGGCTCGGCTGATGCAGATCCTCGACGTCGTGCTCACCCCGGTCGCCTTCGCGGACCCGCCGCTGCTCAACGTCATGGGCGTGCACGAGCCGTTCGCGCTGCGCAGCGTCGTCCAGGTCAAGTGCGAGGACGGGATCGTCGGGCTCGGCGAGTCCTACGGCGACGACGCCTTCCTCGGCGAGGTGCGCAAGGTGCTGCCGCGGCTGCGCGGCCACGACGTGTTCGACCTGCCCGGCCTGCAGCGGCTGGTCGCCGAAGCGCTGTCGGACACGGTGCTGACCGACGCGCACGGCCTGATCGGCGGGTTCTCCATCCGCAAGACGGTCGCGAGCGTGTACTCGCTGTTCGAGGTCGCCTGCCTGGACGCGCAGGGGCACTTCCTGGGCCGTCCGGTGACCGACCTGCTCGGCGGCCGGGCCCGCGACGCCGTCGAGTTCTCCGCCTACCTGTTCTACAAGTACGGCAAGCACATCGACGGCCGCGAAGACTCCTGGGGCGAGATCACCACGCCCGAGACGCTGGTCGGGTCGGCGAAGCGGATGTTCGACGAGTACGGCTTCCGCTCGATCAAGCTCAAGGGCGGGGTCTACGAGCCGGCCCAGGAGGTCGACGGCGTCCGCGCGCTGGCCGAAGCGTTCCCCGGGCACCCGCTGCGGATCGACCCGAACGGCGCCTGGACGGTCGAAACGAGCATCCGCGTCGCCGAGGAGCTCGACGGTGTCCTCGAGTACCTCGAAGACCCGACGCCGGGCATCGAGGGCATGGCGCGGGTGGCCGAGCGGGCGTCGATGCCGCTGGCCACCAACATGTGCGTGGTCAACTTCGGCGACGTCGAGCCGGGCTTCCGGGCGCGGGCGATCGGCGTGCTGCTGTCGGACCACCACTTCTGGGGCGGCTTGCGCGCCACGCAGGCGTTGTCGGTGACGTGCGAGAGCTTCGGCGTCGGCCTGTCGATGCACTCCAACAGCCACCTCGGGATCAGCCTGGCCGCGATGGTGCAGGTCGCCGCGGCGACGCCGCACCTGACCTACGCCTGCGACACGCACTGGCCGTGGAAGGTCGAGGACGTCATCGAGCCGGGTGTGCTGGAGTTCACCGACGGCGCCGTCGCGGTGCCCACGACCCCGGGGCTCGGGATCACCCTCGACGAGGACGCGCTGGCGAAGCTGCACGAGAACTACGTCCGATGTGGACTGACCAAGCGGGACGACGGGACCTACATGCGGAAGTACGTGCCCGGGTTCGAAGCGAACACGGCGAGGTGGTGAACCGGTGAAGGTGACGGGATACGCCTACCCCTGGGACGTCCTGGAATCCGATTTCGTTTCGCGGGTCCAGGCGCTCGGCGTCGACGAGGTGGCCGTGGCGCTGTCGTACCACAGCGCCCGCGCGGCGACGCCGTGGTCGGCGTCGACCACGGCCGTGGTCGCGCGGCACGCGGCTTTCTACCGCCCGGTGCGCCCGGACGCGTGGGGCACGCTGCGTCCGTCCACTCCGGACTGGGTCCCCGGCGAGGACGCCGGGGGTGACGCCGTCCGGCTGCTCAACGAGGCCGGGATCCCGGCCGCCGCCTGGATCGTGCTGACCCACAACTCCCAGCTCGGCTACGAGCACCCGGACGTCGTGGTCCGCAACTGCTTCGGCGAGGCCTATCCGTGGGCGCTGTGCCCTGCGCAGCCTGCGGTGCGCGAGTACGCGGCGAAGGTGACCGCGGAGGCCGTCGCGGGCCTGGAGCTGTCGTCGGTGATCCTCGAGGCCTGCGGCCCGCTCGGCGCGGTGCACCAGCACCAGCACGAGAAGACCGACGGCGTGTGGGCGCCCGCGGTGGCCCGGCTGCTGTCGATCTGCTGCTGCGACGCCTGCGCCGCTGCGTGGGACGTCGATGCGGACACCGTCCGGGCCCAGCTCGTCGAGGAGGTCCGGCGGCTGATCGCGACCGGCGACCTGCTTCTGACGGCCGACAACCTGCCGCCGGAGCTGACCCAGATGCTGCTGCGAGTCAGGCAGCAGGCGACCGACGAGCTGCGAGCCGCCGTTTTGGCCACGCTGCCGCCGGGCACCCGGATCGTGCTGCACGGCGCGCTCGACCCGTGGGTCACCGGCGCGCTGCCCGGGCTGACGCCGTCCGCGCCGGACGACGTCGACGCGGTCGTATTGTTCGGGTGGGCCCCCGCGACGGGTGCCGAGGCCGTCGCGGCGGCCCGGGAGGCCCTGCCCGAACGGGTCGCGATCGCCAGCTACATCACGGCGGTCGCCGCCGCGCCGGTGCCGGACATCGCCGCGTACGTCGGCGAGCTCGCCAAGGCGGGAGCCGCCGAGCTGCACCTGTACCACCTCGGACTGGCCGGTCCGGGTCGCTGGGGCGACCTGGGCACGGCCACCGCCGCCGCCCATGAGAACTGAGGAGCTGCTGTACCGATGAGCCAGGCCACTGACGCCGCCACGCTCGAGAAGATCCTGGCGGGAGCCGCCGAAGCCGCCCGTCCCGCCGCCGAGGCGACCCCGGCCGAACGGGCCGGCTGGTTGACCGCCGTCGCCGACGCCCTCGACGCCGCCGCCGGCGAACTGGTCCCGCTGGCGCACGCCGAGACGCACCTGCCGGAGACCCCGCGGCTGGCCGGCGAGCTGAAGCGCACGACGTTCCAGCTGCGCCTGTTCGCCGAGGTGCTCACCGACGGCGAGTACCTCGGCGCCACCGTCGACCACGCCGATCCGGACTGGCCGATGGGCCCGCGTCCGGACATCCGCCGCGTCAAGACCGCGATCGGGCCGGTGCTGGTGTTCGCGGCCAGCAACTTCCCGTTCGCGTTCAGCGTCGCCGGTGGTGACACCGCCTCCGCGCTGGCCGCGGGCTGCCCGGTGGTCCTTAAGGCCCACCCCGGGCACCCGGAGCTGTCCGCGCAGACCGGCTCGATCGTGCGGGAGGCGCTGATCAAGGCGGGTGCGCCGGCGGCCCTGTTCAACGTGATCTTCGGCCAGGAGGAAGGCGTCACCGCGCTCAAGGACCCGCGGATCGCGGCGGCGTCGTTCACCGGCTCGATCCCCGGCGGGCGGGCGCTGTTCGACATCGCGAACGCGCGGCCGCGGCCGATCCCGTTCTACGGCGAGCTGGGCAGCGTCAACCCGGTGGTGGTCACCGAGGCCGCGATCGCCGCGCGCGGGGAAGCCGTGGCGAAGGGCTACGCCGGGTCGTTCACCCTCGGCGCGGGCCAGTTCTGCACCAAGCCGGGCCTGCTGTTCCTGCCGGAGGACCACGGCCTGACCGACGCGTTGCGCGCGGCCCTGGACGGCGCCGCGGCGCAGCCGATGCTCAACGACCGCATCGCTTCCGGATACGCGTCGAAGCTTTCGGCGCTGCGGGAGGTGCCGGGCGTCGAGGTCGTGTCTTCGTCGGCTTCTTCCTCGCCCGCGTTCACCCCGACGCTGCTGGCCACCACCGGCAAGCAGTTCCTCGAGGGCGGCGCCACGGTGCACGAAGAGTGCTTCGGGCCGGCGTCGCTGATCGTCACGTACGCCGACCAGGCCGAACTGCTGAGCCTGCTCGACGTCATCGAACCGGGCCTCACCGCCACGATCCACGGCGAGGAGTCCGACGCGGACTGGATCCGGCCGGTGCTGCCGGCCCTGGCCCGCATCGCCGGGCGGCTGTTGTGGAACGACTGGCCCACGGGGGTGACGGTCAGCTGGGCCCAGCAGCACGGCGGCCCGTACCCGGCCACCACCGCCCCGACGACGACGTCCGTCGGCACCGCGGCGATCGAGCGGTTCCTGCGCCCGGTCGCCTGGCAGGGCTTCCCGGACGCCCTGCTGCCCGAACCCCTGCAGGAGGCCAACCCCTGGCAGCTGCCCCGCCGCACCGACGGCTCCCGCTGACCCGCTGTATTCCCCTGACCCGCGGGGGCGCCCCCCGGTTCCATTCTATCGTCCGGCACCGACAGTTCCCGTTGATCCGGCGCCACCGACCCGCGGGGGCGCCCCCCGTTTCCAGCCTATCGCTCGGCACCGACAGTTTCCGGCGCCGAGAGCCGTGAAGGCGCCTTCAGGGACACCCGCTGCCCCTGAAGGTGCCTTCAGGCAACAAAATCCGCCGCCGCACAACTGAATCCCTTTCCCGCAAGCCAAGGATGTCTTGATCCTGGGAGGCATTGTCATGCCCGTGAACCGGAGAAATGCCCTGCGCGGCGGTGCCCTGGCGGCCGCTTCCACCGTGCTCCTCACCCGTCCGGCCTTCGCCGCGAACGCCGCGGCCACTTCCGCGGCGCATGCGGCCAGTCCGGTGCCCGCCGCGACCGCGCCGATCGTCGCCGCGTACCGGCAGCTGCAGACCGGCATCAACCGGCCGTCGCCCGAACGCACCGCGGCGCTGGCCAACCTCGGCCGGGTCGCCAAAGCCTACAACGCGAGCCTGTCCGTCGCCGGCGGTGGTGCTCCACTGTGGACGGACCTGCCGCTCGGCCCGGGCAGTGACTACACCACCTCGATGTACGCGCGGCTGCGCGCGATCGCCGTCGACTGGGGCACCCCGGGCGGCGCGCTGTCCGGCGACCCGGTGGTGCTCGACCGCATCAAGGCCGCGCTCGAGCTGATCCACGCCAGCCAGTACAACGAGAACGTCGGCGAAATCGGCAACTGGTACACCTACGAAATCGGCATCCCGTACTACCTGCTGCACACGCTGTCGGTGGTCGCCGACCAGCTCACCGCGGAGCAGCTGGCCCGTTACCTGGCGCCGGTCAAGCGGTTCGTCGGCAACCCGAACCTGCGCGCCAACAACCCGGCGGTGGTCGAGACCGGCGCCAACCGCGCGGACAAGGCACTCATCTCGATCGTCTCAGGCGCGATGCTCGGCGACACGGCGTGGATCAGAACCGGCATCGACGCGCTCACCGACGTCGCGGGCGGGGGTGCGGCGAGCGTCGTCGCGAAGCTGGACCGCGCGGCGGGCGACGGCTTCCACGTCGACGGTTCGTTCATCCAGCACGACACCATCCCGTACCCCGGGCACTACGGCATCGTGCTGCTGACCGCGCTCGCCGGCGCCATCCACGTTACGCAGGGCACCGCGTACGCGCTCCCGCAGCCGCTCAAGGACAAGATCTACGCGCTCGTCGCCGACAGCTTCGCGCCCTTCGTCTACGCGGGCGCGCTGATGGAGCCGGTGCGCGGGCGGATGCTGTCGCGCCAGGGGGAGACCGGCCACGACATCGGCCACCAGCTCACCGTCGCGACGCTGGTGCTGGCCCGGACGGCGGCGGGCAGGACGAAGACCGACCTCAACGCCCTGGCCGCGAAGTGGATCAAGGAAGGGGAGTACGCGCCGTTCCTGAAGATCCCGGACCCGGAGCGGTTCGCGCCCGGCCCGGACCTGGTGGCGACGCCGGGCATCGAGTTCGCGCAGGACATGCTGGCGTCGGGCGCGCGCCCGGCGCGGGTGGTGGCGACGCACCGGATCTTCGGCCAGCAGGACCGGATGGTCCACGTCACCGACGGCTGGTCGGCGTCCCTGGGCGTCAGCTCGACGCGGATCTCGCGCTACGAAGCCATCAACGGCCAGAACCTCAAGGGCTACCACGTCGGCGACGGCGTGCTCTACACGTTCCTCCCGAACGCCAAGGGGCACTACACCGACGCCTACTGGCCGACGGTGGACCCGCTGCTGCTGCCGGGCACGACCGAGCACGACGGCCCGGCCGACCCGAAGTTCGGCGGCGTGCCGGTCGGCCCGAACCCGCACACCGGCGGCGTCCGCTGGGACGCGCGGCACGGCGCGTACGGGTTCGACTTCGAGAACTGGGACGGCTCGCTGGTCGCGAAGAAGTCGTGGTTCTTCACCCCGGACGGGATCCTCTGCCTCGGCGCCGGGATCACCAGCACGTCGCCCCACACGGTGCGCACGACGATCGAGAACCGCAACCTCGGCGAGGGTGGCCGCGGGACGCTCCTGGCCGACGGCCGGCGCGTGGCCACCGACCTCGGCAAGGCGACGGCGCTGCGGCGGCCACGCTGGGCGCACCTGGAGAACGTCGGCGGGTACGTGCTGCTCGACGACGCTTCGGTGACGGCGTTGCGCGAGGACCGGACGGGCGCGTGGCGCGACATCGACACGGGCGCCAACACCAAGGGCACCACGACACCGAACACACGCCGGTACCAGAAGCTGATCCTGGAACACGGCGTGCAGCCGACGGACGCGAAGTACGCGTACGCGGTGCTCCCGGGTGCTTCGGTGATCGACACGCTCACGGCGTCCTGGGCGTGGCGGGTGCTCGCGAACACCCCGGTGGTGCAGGCGATCCGGACCGCCGACGGCACGGTGCTGGCGAACTTCTTCGCGGCGGGCTCGGTCGGTGAGCTCAGCGTGTCGGGTCCGGCGTCGGTCGCGATCGGGCGCTGCGGGATCCGGACCCAGCTCGCGGTGTCGGATCCGACGCAGCTGCAGGACAGCGTCACGGTGACGGTGCGCGGCCGGTCCGTGGTGGTGCCGCTGAAGGGCACGTTCGGCGGGACGAAGCTGGTCGCGTTGTAAGCAGGCCTCCTCGCCGGGCCGGTGCCCCGACCCGGTCCGGCGGGGTTCTCAGCCTTCGTGTTCGCGCAGCAGCCTGCGGACCGCGTTCCGGTCGCCTTCGATCGTCAGCCTGCGGTCGGCGATGGCCTCCTCGAGGTGGGAAGGCTGTTCGAGCAGGGCGTTCAGGGTCGAGGGATCGGTCCGGACCGTCGCGTCCGGGGCGCCGGGCTCGCCCGGCTCGATCGTCAGGCGGCCCGGCTCGGTGCGGACCGTCCACACGCGGGCGTCCAGCTCGACGCGGTAGCACGCGGTGCCGCGCGGGCGGGCGGACCCGCGGAGGAACAGCAGCACGGAGGTGACGCCGAGGGACGCGGCCCGGGGGAGGGGGACTCGCGCGCCCCACGCGCCCAGCGCCAGCACGACCGGCTCCAGTTCGCGGCCCCAGTCGGTGAGCTCGTAGACGGTGGAGGCGGCCGGGGGTGGCAGCTGCCGGCGCGTCACGACGCCGTGGCCTTCGAGCTCGCGGAGCCGGTCGGTGACCAGGTTCGAGCTGGCGCCGGGCAGCGCGCGGCGGACGTCGGAGAACCGCTGCGGCCCGAGCAGCAGCTCACGCACCACGAGCAGGGCCCAGCGTTCCCCGACGACGTCCAGGGCACGCGCGATCGTGCAGGCGTCCCGGTAGCTGCGGCTCGTCGGCATGGACTCAATGTACAACTCAGTGGTTGTTTTTAACAACTGAGTGCGCGTACGGTCGGCCGGGTCCGGATGTCGACGGAAGGAACGGTCATGGGTCGGTCAGTCGTGCACTTCGAGATCATCGGCACCGACCCGGCGCGGCTGCGCGGGTACTACGGCGAGCTGTTCGGCTGGGAGTTCGACACGTCCGGGCCGGTGTCGGACCAGGTGTCGGAACCGGGTGGCTACGGGTTCGTGGAGACGGACACCATCCCGGGCGGCGTCGGCGGCGGCGCGGCTCACGAGCGGCACGTCGTGTTCTACGTGGGCGTCCCGGACGTCGCGGCGGCGCTGGCCGAGGCCGAACGTCTCGGCGGCACCCGCCGGATGGGCCCGGACCGCGCCCCGGGACGGGACCTGGTGGTCGCCCACTTCGCCGACCCGGAGGGCAATCTCGTCGGCCTCGCGGGCCCGGCCTGACGAAACGCGACCGGGCCCGGAACCATGCGGTTCCGGGCCCGGCGGCCGTCGTCCCGGTCAGCCCTGGCGGGCCTTCGAGCGCGGGTTGTCCTTGTTGATCACCAAGATTTTCGCCCCCCGGCGGATGACCTGGGCGCCCGGCCGGCGGGCGAGCGAACGGATCGAGCTGCGGACCTTCATGGCGAGCCGTCCTTCCTGCGGGAGCTGCTGTCCCACGTTCGCTTCAACCGCCGGGCTGTCAGTTTCATTCCGCAACTCAGCTGCTCTCCCGGGCCGCCCAGCTCTGCAGGTCGTCGCCGCGAATGGCTGCGGCCATCAGCTCCGGGAACTGGTCGGGCGTGCACGCGAAGGCCGGGATGCCCAGCTCGGCCAGGGCCGCCGCGTTCTCGTGGTCGTACGACGGTGCGCCCGAATCCGACAGCGCCAGCAGCGTCACCACCTGGACCCCCGCGGCGGCCAGCTCGGCGATCCGGCGCAGCAGTTCGTCCTCATCGCCGCCCTCGTAGAGGTCGCTGATCAGCACCAGCAGCGTCCGCTCCGGGCGCTCGACCAGGCCCTGGCAGTACGCGATCGCCCGGTTGATGTCCGTGCCGCCGCCCAGCTGGGTGCCGAACAGGACGTCGACCGGGTCGGTGAGGTGCTCGGTGAGGTCCGCGACCTCGGTGTCGAACGCCACGAACGACGTCTTCAACGCCCGCATCGAGGCCAGGACCGCGCCGAACAGCCCGGAGTACACCACCGACTCCGCCATCGAGCCCGACTGGTCGACGGCCAGGATCACGTCCCGCTGCACCGCCTGCTGCCGACGGCCGAAGCCGATCAGCTTCTCCGGGACGATCGTGCGCAGTTCGGGGGAGTAGTGCTTCAGGTTCGCGTGGATCGTGCGTGCCCAGTCGACGTCGCCGGGGCGGGGCCGGTGCGTCCGCGACGCCTTGTCCAGCGCGCCCCGGATCGCCGCGCGGGTGCGTTCGGCGAGCCGTTCCTCCAGCTCGGTGACGACCTTGCGGACCACCTCGCGGGCGGTCTCCTTGGTTTCCTCCGGCAGCACGCCGTTCAGCGACAGCAGCGTGCCGACGAGGTGGACGTCCGGCTCGACCGCCGACAGCAGTTCCTTCTCCAGCAGCATCCGGGTGAGCCCCAGCCGGTCGACCGCGTCGCGCTGCATCACCTGCACGACGGTGCTCGGGAAGTAGCGCCGGATGTCGCCGAGCCAGCGCGCGACCCGCGGCGCCGAGGCACCCAGGTTCGCGCTGCGCGGCCCGCCCGTGGTCTCCTCGTCGGGCTTGTCGTAGAGCGCGGCCAGCACCGCGTCCACCCCACTGTCCTCATCGGACAGCTGAGCGTCCGCCAGTCCCGACCCGGGCCCGGCGCCGTCCCCGCCCAGCACCAGCCGCCAGCGCCGCACCCGGTCGGTGTCTGCCGTCATGCCCCCACCCCCAGCAGCGTCGCGAGGACGGGTAGCACGCGCTCGGCCCGGTCCTCGTCCAGTTCGTCGGCCACCGCCACGGTGCGCGCGGCGCCGGTGAGCCCGGCCGCCCGTTGCCCGATCGCCCGCTTTTCCGGCCCGCTGAACGCCCCGAAAGTGCGGCGCAGCAACGGGAGCACCTCGGTGAAGACGTCGGCCGGGATCCCCGCCAGCCACGCGTCGATCACCCGCAGCAGGCCTTCGTCGTGCACCAGCAGCAGTGCTCCGCCGTCGAAGAAGCCTTCGACGTAGGCCGCGCCCGCCGACGGCGTGACGCCCGGCGTGAGGGCCCGGCCCAGCCGAAGTTCGATGTCGAGCGCGTCGAGCAGCCCGGCGTCGTGCAGGATCCGGGTGAGCCGTCCGGCCAGCAGCGGGGGCAGCGACGGCCGTTCCGCCAGCCGGGCCAGCGCCGTCAGCCAGCGTTCCTTCGCCTCGTCTCCCAGCAGCGAGGTCGCGTCGTGCACTCCGTCGACGAGCTTGGCCAGCCGGGCCGCGGCGTCGTCGTCGATGCCGTGGGCGGCCGGGGGCAGGCCGGCGCAGATCCGGTCGAGCATCCGGTCGGCGACCGCCCGGAGCGCGCCGGTGTCCGTGCCGCGGACGTTGCCGTACCGGGTCGCCCTGGCCAGCGCGGGCAGGGCCGACATCAGCCGGGCGACGTCCGCGTCCGCCGCCGCCCGCGCGTCGAGCGCCGCGAGCGCTTCGGGCAGCGCTTCCGGCAGGTCGGCGAGCAGGCAGTTCTCGACGGCCGTGGTGACCTCGTCCAGCGGTGGCGTGCCTTCGACGGTGCCCCGGACCGCGGCGGTGGCCGCCGACGGCACGGTGGTGCCGTACACGGCCGCCGCGACCAGGTCCACCTCGAACGACGGTTCCCAGGCCAGCGCCCAGGTTTCGCGGAAGGTGCCCTTGTTCCGCCGCGCCGACGCCTCCCGGCTGCCCCACTCGATGCCGAGGATCCGCAGCCGGTGCAGCAGCTTCGAGCGGTCGAGCCCGCCCGGCGTCCGCAGGTCGAGGTCGAGCTCCTTGACGACCGGGTCCTTCTTGAGCCGCAGGCGTTTCGCGGTCGCGGTGAGGTCCGCGGCCAGCGGTGGCTGCGGGACGCGGTCGGGCACCTCGCCGAGCCGTTCGCCGACCACCAGCCGCCGCGTGACGAGCTCGACCTGCACCTCGTCCCCGCCGCACAGCACGGACCGGGTGGCTTCGGTGACCTCGGCGAGCCCGGCCGACGACCGCCCCCGCAGCGTGGCCAGGGTCTCGGCCAGGCGGACCGCCTCGATGACGTGCGCGGTCGAGACGGGCAGGTCCTCCTCCCGCAGCACTCCGGCGACACCGGTCAGCCAGCGCGTGGTGACGTCTTCGGGGGTGGTGAACAGGTGGTGGTACCAGCCCGGCGAGCGCACGCCGGCGCCGTAGCCGCTCGCCGTGGCGAGGCGCCCGTGCGTCCACGGCACCCAGGTGCACGCGACCTTCCGCTTCGGGAGTCCTTTGAGGACGGCCTGGTCGTGCGACGCCGGTGGCAGCGGATCCGCCAGCGCGGGCACGTGCCAGGCGCCGCAGACGACGGCGATGTTCTCGAAGCCGTCCTTGCGGGTGCGGCGCAGCACCGAGCGCATGTAGGCCTCGCGGCGGGCTTCGCCGCCCTGCGGGGGTTCTTCGTCCTCCCGCACCGCGCTCATCGCCTCGGCGATCACTTCGAACGGGCTTTCGGTGTCCCGCCGCGATTCGACGACGTCGTCCCACCAGCGTTCCGGGTCGTCGTACCCGCCGGCCGAGGCCAGCAGGGCCAGGGGGTCGACCGGCGGGCCCGCGTGCTCGTCCGGCCCCGCGGCGAACGTGTGCGCGGCCGGGAGGTCGCAGAACCGCACCGGGATGCCGGCTTCGCGGGCGTAGGTGAGCGCCTGCCATTCGGGGCTGAAGACGGCGAACGGCCAGAACGCGGCGCGTGAGACGTCGTCGGTCGCGTAGGCCAGGAGCGCGACCGGGGGTGCCATGGCCGGGTCTTCGGTGAGCTCGACCAGGGCGTCGGCTTCGGGTGGCCCCTCGATGAGGACGACGTCGGGTTCGAGCTCGGCGAGCCGCGCCGCCACGGCCCTGGCGGATCCCGGGCCGTGGTGGCGGATGCCGAGCAGGTGGGTCGCCGTCACGAAAGCTCCTGGCCCGCCCGGTAGAAGTCGGCCCAGCCGTCGCGTTCGCGGACCACGGTCTCCAGGTATTCGATCCAGATCGCGCGGTCGGCCACCGGGTCCTTGACCACCGCGCCGTGGATGCCCGCCGCGATGTCGTGCGGGCGCAGGACGCCGTCGCCGAAGTGGGTGGCCAGGGCGAGCCCGCCGGTGAGCACGCTGATCGCCTCCGCGGTCGACAGCGTGCCGGACGGCGACTTCACCGCCGTGCGGCCGTCTTCGGTGCGGCCCGAGCGCAGCTCGCGGAACACCGTGACCACGCGGCGGATCTCGGCCAGCTCGGCCGCTTCCACCGGCAGCTGCAGCGACGTGCCGAGCTCGGCGACCCGCCGGCTGACGATCTCGACCTCCGCCTCGGCGCTGTCCGGCAGCGGCAGCACGACCGTGTTGAACCGCCGCCGCAGCGCGCTGGACAGTTCGTTGACGCCCTTGTCGCGGTTGTTCGCCGTCGCGATCAGGTTGAAGCCCGGCCGGGCCTGGACCTCGGTGCCCAGTTCCGGGATCGGCAGCGTCTTCTCGGAGAGGATCGTGATCAGCGAGTCCTGGACGTCGGCGGGGATGCGCGTCAGCTCCTCCAGCCGGGCGAGCTTGCCGTCCCGCATCGCGTGCACCAGCGGGCTTTCGACCAGCGCGGCGGCGCTCGGGCCCTCGGCGATCAGCCGGGCGTAGTTCCAGCCGTAGCGGATCGACTCCTCGGACGTGCCCGCGGTGCCCTGCACCAGCAGCGTCGAATCGCCGCTGATGGCCGCGCAGAGGTGTTCCGACACCCACGTCTTCGCCGTGCCGGGCACGCCGAGCAGCAGCAGCGCGCGGTCGGTGGCGAGCGTGGCGACGGCGACCTCGATCAGCCGCCGCGGGCCGACGTACTTCGGCGTGATCACCGTGCCGTCGGCCAGGGTGCCGCCGAGCAGGTACTCGACGACGGCCCAGGGCGAGAGGTTCCAGTTCGGCGGCTTCGTCCGGTCGTCGGCGGCGGCCAGCGCGGCCAGCTCGGCGGCGTGGTCCTGTTCGGCGTGCGGCCGGAGGACGGTGGCGGGGGCGGTCATGCGAGCTCCTCGTACATTTCGCGGCGGAAGTTCAGCGTTTCGGTGAGCGCCCGGCGCCACGGCCCGGCGTCCATGGTCAGGCGGGTGGTGGCCAGCGGGTGGCGCAGGCACTGCGGCGGCACCGCGCGCGCGATCACGACGGCGGCGTGCGAGACGAGGCGGTGGTCGTCCTGGCGGGCGATCCAGTCGAGCAGCGCGGTGCCGAGCTCCTTCGTCCACGGGCGGGGCAGTTCGTGCACCAGCCGCGCGAACGACTCGACGGGCAGCCGGCTCACCAGGTGCCCGACGGTGGCGGCCTGGCCGGCCGGGCTCAGCACCCCGAGCAGCGGCGGCGTGGTGCGCCCGCCCGGGTCGGCGCCGATGAGGGCCTGCGCCCAGGTTTCGTCACGCTGGCGCAGGGCGGCGGCGGCCCAGGAGTCCCGCAGCACGGCCGCGGGGCAGCCTTCGACGGCCATCCGCACGACCTCGGCCGGCGGGCCGAACTCGGCCCAGAAGGAGAGCGGCGCGGCTGCGACGAGGGTGCGCAGCCGGACGGTGCCGTCGCCGCGTTCGCCGTGGGGCAGGGCGACGGTGAGTACCCGGTTCCGGCGGTGGACCAGCGGTCGCAGCCGTTCGGCCATGCTCTGGCCGTAGCGCGTGCCCGGCAGCCGGCCGAGCAGATCGGCGGCCTGTTCGCGGACGGCGGCGGCCCGATCGGTGAGCGCGGCCTCGAGGAAGGCTTCGTCGCCGCCTCGGACGTGCCCGGCGAGGACGCCGAGGAAGTCGGCCCGGACGTCGGCGGGCTCGGCCTTCCACGACGTGGCCAGCGCTTCGCGGGCGGCGTCGGGATCCTGGACGAGTTTGGCGGCGAGCCACCGGCGGCGCTGGGCGAGGCTGCCGTACTGCCAGACGTTCCCGGATTCCTCGGCAGGTGCGGCCAGGAAGGCCCAGTCGGGGTTGCGCTGCCCGAGCCAGGCGCCGACGGGCCCGGCGACGGCGGCCAGCGGCCCGCGCAGGGCCGCCTTGGTGCGCGCGGCCTCGGCGAGCAGCGGCAGGGTTTCCGGGGGACGCGGTAGCCGGTGCCGGCGACGATGCCGAGCCACTCGAGCAGGAGGTCGGGGTGGCTGGCGGCGAGCAGCCGGCCGAGCCGCTCCCGGGCGAGTGGCGGCACGAAGGGCCGTTCGTCGCCGGCGGCCACGGGAAGTGGCCGGACGTCGTGCAGCGGCTGCCGCCCGGCCCGCCGGTAGGTGCTGAGCACGGCCGCGGCGGCGAGCAGCTGTTCGGCGGGATCGGCGCGGCCGGCGATGAGCTCTTGGACGGCGGCCGGCTGGGCGGCGGGGTCCAAGGTGCGCCGCCGGGTGCCGAGCAGGGCGGTGCCGACGAGGTCTTCCCAGGCTTTCATCGGGACACCTCGGATTCCTGGTGGTAGTGGGGGAAAACGTTCACAGCCGCACCGCCCGGTTCTCGTGCCAGCACGTCAGCGGCCGCAACCCCGCCGGGCTCCACTCGCCGGCCACCGTCAAGGGGCGGCCCGCCGAAAGGGCCAGCAGTGACCACGGGAACGCGTACGGCACCAGCGGCATCGCCGTTCCGTCCTGTTCGGACAGACACCAGCCGCCCGCGTGCTCGGCCGGGGTGACGCCCGACAACAGCACCGGCCAGCGCTCCAGCCACGGGTCCGCCGCCATCGCCCGCGTGTGCGCCGCCAGGGCGTCCGCGATCGAACCCCCTTCGGCGGCCGGGGCCGCGAGGGGGATTCCGCGCTCCGCCACCAGGGCCCGCAGTGGCGCCGCGCCCGGGTAGAACGCCAGTTCCGCCGTCAGCCGGTGGCCCGGTGGCAACGTCGCGTCCAGGGGACGGCCCGGCGGGGCGAACGACAGCACCAGCGCGTCCCGGCCCGTGCGCAGGCCGCGCAACCACGTCCGGCGGGTGAGCAGCCGGTCGTTCTCCTCGTCCGCCGCGCCCGTGATCAGCCAGTCGTCCGCGACGCGCTCGCCGGCCTCCAGCACCCGGGCCGTCTCCACCGAAAACCCCAGCCGCGTGCGGACGGTCTCCGCCAGCGCGGGTGGCAGCGACTCCAGGCGCGTTGCCGCGTCGGCGAGCAGGTACAGCTGGGACAGCTCGGCCAGCAGCGCCTCCGGCCAGTCGCGGCGGCCGACGATCCCCGCCGCCCGGCGCAAGCCGCCGGCGAGACCCGACGCCTGTGCGTCGACCATTCGCGCCGCGACCGTGCGCAGCTCTTCGCCGCCGTTGCGTTCGAAGCCCGCGAACCCGGCCCCGATCCGGTCGGTCAGCCAGACTTTCAGCTCCGCGACGCCGCTTTCGACGCGCGCCACCCGCTCGGCAGCGCGCCGGGCGGCCGCCTCCTCGTCCTTCGGGCCGGCCGTCTCGGCGCGGTTCTCCGCCCGGCGGGCGCGGTCGGCGCGTTCGGACAGCCACGCGTGCACCCAGTCCGGCGCCGGACCCGCGTCGACGCGCCCGGCCGCCCAGAGCAGCAGCAGCCCCAGCGCGTGCTTGCACGGGAACTTCCGGCTGGGACAGGAACACCGGAACGCGGGCTCGGCCAGCTCGACGCACGTCTGGTACGGCTTCTTGCCACTGCCCTGGCAGAAGCCCCACACGGCGTCTTCGGACGCACCCGCGCCCGTCCACTTCGCCGGCGTGGCGAGCGCCCGGCCCGCCTTCTCCGAAGCGGGATCCGGCGCCAGCCCGGCCACGCGTTCCGCGGTCCACGGCACCGCCGTCACCACCTGTCCCCCCACTGTGCTCCCTCGCTTTCCGGTACGAGGTGAAGCATGCCAGCACCCACCGACATTTTTCGGGGGGCTCGGGTGGCGGAGCCCCCGACCTGGGGCGAAGCCCCAGATGTCACCGCAATTTCTGGAAGCCAAGTATTCTAGTGCTAGAGTACTGGCGTGCTGACCGACGCGGAACTGACCGTGCTCGGCCTGGTGGTCGAGCGGCCGAGGCACGGCTACGAGCTGGACGAGGTCGTCTCGGAGCGGGGCATGCGCGACTGGACGGCGCTCGGCTTCAGCTCGATCTACTACGTCCTGGGCAAACTCCGCGACCGCGGCCTGGTCGCCGAGGTCGCGGGGGAACGCGCGCACCCCAAGGCCAAGAAGACGTTCACGGCCACCGAAGCGGGCCGCAAGGCGTGCGCGGCGGCCGCCGAAGCCGCCGTCGCGGAGCTGCGCCCGGTGCACCCGCCGGTGCTCGTCGGCCTGGCGAACAGCCCGGCCGTCCCGCCCGAACGCCTCGCGGCCGCGCTGGCCCGGCGCGCGGAAGCGGTCGGGGAGCGGCTGGCCGAGGTCCGCCGCGCCGCCGCGGCCCAGCGAACCGCCCCGCCGTTCGTCCGCGCGATCTTCGACTACTCCATCGCCCAACTCGAGGCGGAAGCCCGGTGGCTGGAAGGAATGACCTGATGCCGTACGACGTCAAAAAGGACCTGAAGCAGCTCTACGCGCCCAAGAACACCGAATGGGCCTTGGTGGACGTCCCCGGACAGCGGTTCCTCGCGATCGACGGCCGCGGCAACCCGAACACGGCGGAGAGCTACCGGAAAGCCGTCGAAGCGCTCTACGCCTTCGCGTACACGATCAAGATGACGGCGAAGCAGCGTGGTGAGGACTTCGTCGTGGGCCCACTGGAGGGCCTGTGGTGGGCCGAGGACTACGCGGCTTTCACCGTGCGCGCCAAGGATTCCTGGCAGTGGACCATGCTCATCGCACAGCCGTGGTGGATCGGGGAGGCCGCCGTCGAGGAGGCCAGGGAAACGGTGCGGCGCAAGAAGAAGCTTGAGGCACCGGTCCGGTTGGAGGAGCTGCACGAGGGCCGCTGCGCACAGGCGCTCCACGTCGGGTCGTACGACGACGAAGGTCCGCTGCTGGCCCGCCTGCACGACGAATACCTTGCGGAGCAAGGACTCAAGCCAGCCGGGCTGCACCACGAGGTGTACCTCGGCGACCCGAGACGCGTCGAGCCCGCGAAGCTGCGGACGGTGCTGCGTCAGCCGGTCGGCTGATCCAGCTCGGCGAGGCCGCGCTCCCACCGCGCCCGGCGTTGCGCGGACGTCTGCTCCCACCACGGCTCACCGCGCTCGCCCAACGCCACCTTCGCGGCCTGGACCCGCGGGCGGTCCTGCACCCGCCGGGCCGCCATCAGGTGCTTCTGCAGGCGATCGCGGACGTCGTCGGGGATCTCGGGATCCGTCGCGCGCCAGCGGCGGCCGTTCACGACGATGTATCGGCCGTCCGGCGTGTGCTCGGGCATCAGTATTCGCTGGTCGCCGGCCAGGTGTCGTCGTGGAGGAGGCGCTTGAGGATCTTGCCCGTCGCGTTGCGGGGCAGGTCCGGGACGAAGTACACGTCCCGTGGCACCGCGAACCGGGCCAGGCGGTGGTGGATGTACTGCCGGATGTCCTCCGCGTGCAGCGACGCGCCCCGGCGCGGGACGACGTACGCCGCCAGGCGCTGGCCCCACTCCGCGTCCGCCACGCCGACCACCGCCGCGTCGTGCACGCCCGGGAGCGCCACCAGCGCCTCTTCCACCGGGCGCGGGAACACGTTCTCGCCGCCCGAGACGATCATTTCGTCGGCTCGGCCGGTGACGAACAGGCGGCCCGCCGCGTCGAGGTAGCCGACGTCGCCGCTGGCCATCATGTCCGCCGCGCGGGCCGGGTCGGTTCCGCTCGTGTAGCCCTCGAACAGCATGTCGTTGCCGACGAAGATCTGGCCCTCGCCGCCCGGCGGCACCGGCTTGCGGTCCTCGTCCAGGATCGCCAGCCGGGTGCCCAGCGGGCAGCGACCGGCCGTCGTCGGCGCCGCGCGCAGGTCGGCCGGGTCGGCGATGCTCGCCCAGGAGACCTCGGTCGAGCCGTAGAAGTTGTAGAGGACGTCGCCGAAGGTGTCCATGAACTGCGTGACGAACGGCCCGGACATCGCCGAGCCGCTGCTGGCCACGATCCGCAGCGACGACAGGTCGTAGCGCGTGCGGACCCGCTCGGGCAGGTCCATGATCCGCTGCAGCATGATCGGCACGGCGAACAGCGCGTCGCACTTCTGTTCGGCGATCGTCCGCAGCGTCTCTTCGGCGTCGAACTTGCGGATCAGCGCGAGCGACGCCCGCAGCGCCATCCCGATCTGCATCGCGGCGAGGCCCCACGTGTGGAACAGCGGCGCGGCCACCAGCAGCCGGTCACCGGCGCGCAGCGGGATCCGGTCGAGGATCGCCGCGGCGGTGCCGAGGCCCTTCGGCGTGGGGCGCCGCGCGCCCTTCGGCGTCCCGGTGGTGCCGGAGGTGAGCACGATCAGCCGGCCCGGCCGTTCGACCGGCTTCGGGCGGTCGGCGGGTGCGGCGTGGATCAGCTCGTCGACGGTCGGGTAGCCGGTGTCGGCGTCCGGCCAGGTGCTGATCCGGGCGAAGTCGCCCGGCACGTTCGCGATGGTCTGCGCGAACTCGTCGTCGGCCAGCACGGCGGACGGCTGGTGCTCGGCGAGCACGTCCTTGACCGAGGCGGCCGACAGGCCGGTGTTCAGCAGGATCACGTCGGCGCCGAGCTTGCTGGCCGCGACGAACGACTCGATCATCGCGGCGTGGTTGCGGCACATCAGCGCGATCCGGTCGCGTTCGACGACGCCGAGTTCGCTCAGCGCGTTGGCGAGCCGGTCGCTGCGCTCCTGGACCTGGCGAAAGGTGCGGACGCTGCGCTCGTCGTGCAGGGCGAGCTCGTCCGGGACACGGGCGGCGGCGGCCTGGTAGCCGCCCGCGACCGTGGCGCCCCACTGCGCGAGGGAGTTCAGCTGGCGCGCGAGCTTGTCCGGCCGCCCGGCGCTGAGCACGCCGGCGCGCAGCAGGATGCTCGTGGTGCGCAGCTTGGTGGCCTTGTTGGTCTCGCTGTCGGTGTCGGGGTCGTGTTCCCCGGCCAGGTGCAGGTCGAGGCGCCGGGCGAGGGCGCGGACGTCCTTCTTGATCGACGACACCAGTTCCAGGTGCGACGGCGGCAGCATCATCCGCACGAACAGCTCGGTCTGGCCGCCGGCCAGCGGTCTCAGCTCCAGGGAGACCCAGGTGCCCTCGTCGGGGACGCCGCACCACACGACGTGCTCGCCCGGCCGGTAGACGACGGCCTGCATCTGCGTCTCGAGCATCGGTCCCCGCGCCGGGACGATCCGGACCACGCCCTTCGGGCCGCGCCCGCGCCCGGCCGGCTCCTGGATCTCGCACCAGCTGATCTCCGGCACGAACCGCGAGTACCACTCCGGCGATCCGACGATCTGCCACACCACGTCGGGCGGGTGTCCGACCACGGCACTCGCCTCGACCACATCGTCACGCATTGTCTGCCCTCACCGAAGTGTCGCCGAACGCACGTTCAGGTCACGGAGGCGTCACAATAGCAGCAAACGGGTGATCAGGGATACTCCGAACGGCCAGATACCGGCGGGTAACGGACACTCCGAGTGTTCTCGTCGGGTGTCCATTGTAGACCGATGAACGGCGTTCACCAAGCTGAGGGGTGATCACGGCCATTCGACATGATCGACGAGCAAGGTTCGAAAAGTGTGCAAGTGCTTTCGGGAGGCGTGGAGGCCGGACGGCGCGTTTGCGACATAAGGTGTCATAGCGGGTGGCGATCACGTCCCGTAGCGGGCCACCAGCTCCGCGCCGAGCCGCGCCAGTTCCGCCTTCACCGACTCCGGGCCCTCGACCTCGACCAGTGCACCCCACCCCGCCAGCTCTTGCGCGATCATGACCGGCGCCGGCGCGGCCACCCGCGCGCGGACCCGCTCCCCGGGCAGCTCCGCGACCAGCGCGCAGTGCCGTCCGAACCGGTCCTGGAGCACCCCGAAGTGCCGGCGGCCGAGCACCACGTCCGCGCTGAGCAGCGAACGGCGCTTCTCCATCTCCTCGACGACCTCCCGCCAGACCGCCGCCAGCTCGAAGTCCGACGGGCGGTCCGCCGGTTCTTCGGTCGGGGTGGCGGAGACGATCCGGTCGACGCGGAAGGTGCGGCGGCCCTTCGCCGTCCCCGCGACCAGGTACCAGACGTCGTCCTTGTCGACCAGGCCCCACGGGTCCACGAGCCGCTCGGACCGCTCGCGCCCGGCGTAGGTGAGCCGGACCCGGCGGCGGGCGATGACGGCGTCCCGCAACAGCAAGACCATCGGTGGCCGTTCCTTCGGACGCTCGCCCCAGCCGGCCTGGTCGACGACGACCGCGTCCGCCGCCGCCTCGGCGTCCGCCCGGAACGTGCCCGGCAGCGCGCCCATCAGCTTCCGCAGCGCCGATTTGACCTCCGGTGCGCCCGCCGCGGCCGGACCGGCCAGCAGGAACAGCGCCTGCGCCTCTTGGGCGCTCAGGCCGGAGAGATCGGTGCGCGCGCCGCCGACGAGCTGCCAGCCCCCGCCGCGGCCCGCCTGGGGGTAGACGGGCACCCCGGCCGCCGAAAGGGCTTCCAGGTCGCGGCGCGCGGTGGCGACGGAGACTTCCAGCTCCGCCGCCAGTTCGGCGGCCGTGACGCGGCCGCGCGTCTGCATCAGCAGGAGGGTGGCCACAAGGCGGTCGGCGCGCATGGGAGCAGTGTCGCAAACAAAGTGGTCACTTGATGAGCACTTTTACCCCGCATGATGACTCCACACCGCTTGACCGAGGCGCTACAGAGGAGCAGGACATGCTGCGAGGAATGGCCACCGTGACGTACTACGCCGAAGACCTCGAGGCCGCGAAGGCCTGGTACACGGAGTTCCTGGGGGCCGAGCCGTACTTCAACGTCCCCGGGTACTCGGAGTTCCGGATCGGCGACTACCAGCACGAACTCGGCATCATCGACCGCAGCTACGCCCCTTTCACGCACACCGAACCGGGCGGCGAGATCGTCCGCTGGCACGTCGACAACCTCGAAGCGACGTTCGCGCGCCTCCTGGAACTGGGCGCCAAGGAGTACGAGCCGATCACCGAACGCGGGCCCGGGTTCGTGACGGCCTCGGTCGTCGACCCGTTCGGCAACGTCCTCGGGATCATGACGAACGTGCACTATCTCGCGGTGCTGGCGGAACGCTCATGAGCCGGTACGCCTCCTTGACGCACTTTTCGCACCGCTCGTGCCGCTCGGTCTTGCCCGCCGGATCGGTGCCGTAGAAGGGGAAGCACCCCGCGCCGCAGCTCGCGAAGTAGATCAGGCCGAGCCGCACCTCGCCGCGGCCGACGTAGTGGCTGAGCCGGCGGCGCGGCTCCGGCCCGCACTCGGGGATCCAGCCGTGGGCGGGCAGGCGGGCGGCGGCGATCTCGTCGAGCACGCCCGCGCGGCCGATCAGGTCCGCGCCGAGGCAGCTGAGGCGCTCGCCGAGGTCGCGCAGGCCGTCCGCGCGAAGGGGCGGGCCGGTGAGCCAGGCGACGTCGCCGGGGAGGGTTTCGGCGAGGTCGCGGAGACGGGTCAGAAGTGCGTGGTCCGGGTCCATGACCAGCAGCGAACCTGACGCGGATCCGCGACACCAGCCGCCGGACGGCGAAGGGAAATGCCGGACCCCGATGACAGAATGCGGTCATGGCGACACCCTTCGCGACACCCCGGGCGAGAGCGCTCGGGTTCGGGCTGCGCACCTGCCGGGAAGCGCGGAATCTGGGCGTGCGGCAGCTGGCCCGGAAGATCGGCGTGCATGCGCAGGAGCTGTCCAACTGGGAGTACGGGAAGCGGATTCCCAAGGTGAAGCAGGTGGCGCTGCTGATGGGGGCGCTGGTCGTGGAGCCGGGGGAGCGAAAGCGGTTGCTGGAGCTCGCCCGCAACGCGACCGAGCCGAGCTGGCTCGAGAAAGCGGTGCCCGGTGTGACGCCGAGTGCCGCGACCTATGCCGAGCACGAGCGCGAGGCAATCGAGCTGTTCGACTGGGAACCCACGCTGATTCCCGGATTGCTGCAGACCCCAGACTACTGCCACGCACTGCTGAGCTCTTGGAATACGCCGCCGGACCGGATCGAAAAAGTGGTGTAGGCGCGGATGGCTCGGCGGCAGGTCCTGACCAGGTACCGGCCGCTCGACTATCACGTGTTGGTCGGTGAGGGCGCTTTGCGATCCGGGGTCGGCGGCGAACAGGTGATGGCCGAGCAGCTTCGGCACCTGCGGGAAGCCTCGGCGCGCCGGAATGTGAGGCTGCAGATCCTCCCCGGCCGGGCGGGTGCGCATGCCGGCCTGTTCGGCAACTTCGCGCTGCTCGACTTCTCCGTGCTTCCGCCGATCGTCTTCGTCGAGCTCTTCCAGGCGAATGCCTACCTCTACGATGCTGATCAGGTTGCCGGCTACCGCACGGCGGCGAAGAACATGGCGGCGCTGGCGATGGATGAGCGCGAAAGCAGCGAGTTCGTCGGGGAGGTGATCGCCGAGCTGGGAGGCAACGCATGACCTTGTGGCAGAAGTCCAGCTACTCGGGCGAAGACAAGTGCGTCGAAGTGGCGCTCGGACCTGCGGCAAAAATCCGCGACACCAAGGACCGCTCCGGCGGCACCCTCGAAATCTCCACCCGATCGTGGGATGCCTTACTGTCCGCATTGTGTCGGCCGACCACACTGGATCTTCCGAAGGTGTAGTCGCTCCGCACATAGCTAGCGACCGGGGTCACGCTTACCGTTCCCGTCCATGACCAGCGATCTGGACGGGCGCACCGCCCTCGTCACCGGCGGTGCGAGCGGCATCGGCCTCGCCTGCGTCCGCGCCCTCGCCGCGGCCGGGGCGAAGGTGCACGTCGTCGATATCGACGCGCCACGCACCGAAGCCGCCGCCTCCGAAGTGGGCGGCTGGGCGCACGTCGCCGACCTCACCGACCCCACCTCGATCGACGCTCTGCCCGCCGAAGTCGACGTCCTGGTCAACAACGCCGGAATCCAGCACGTCGCGCCCCTCGAAGACTTCCCGCCCGAGGTCTTCACGCGGATCCAGGCCCTGATGGTCACCGCCCCCTTCCTGCTCGTCCGGCGCACGCTCCCGTCGATGTACGCGCGGGGGTGGGGGCGGATCGTCAACATGTCGAGCGTCCACGGGCTGCGCGCCTCCGCCTTCAAAGCCGCTTACGTCGCCGCCAAGCACGGCCTCGAAGGCCTCTCGAAAGTCGCCGCCCTGGAAGGTGCCGAACACGGCGTCACGAGCAACTGCGTGAACCCCGGGTACGTCCGCACCCCGCTGGTCGACGGGCAGATCGACGCCCAGGCCGCCGAGCACGACATCCCGCGTGAGGACGTCGTCGCCGAGGTCCTGCTCAAACGGGCCGCGATCAAGAAGCTCATCGAACCCGGGGACGTCGCTTCCCTGGTGGTGTGGCTGTGCTCCCCGCACGCCGGCCACATCACCGGGGCCTCCATCCCGCTCGACGGCGGCTGGACCGCCGCCTAAGTCCCGTCACCACAAGGAAGTGGAGCCCGCAGTGAGCCAACCCCAGCGGTCGGCGATCGCCAAGATCGTCGGCGCGAGCCTGATCGGCACCACCATCGAGTGGTACGACTTCTTCCTCTACACCTCGGCCGCCGCCCTCGTCTTCAACAAGCTGTTCTTCCCGACGGCGAGCCCGCTCACCGGCACGCTGCTGGCGTTCCTGACCTACGCCGTCGGCTTCCTCGCCCGGCCGGTCGGCGGCCTGGTCTTCGGCCACTTCGGCGACCGGCTCGGCCGGAAGAAACTCCTGATCGTCAGCCTCACGCTGATGGGCGGGTCGACCTGCCTGATGGGCGTCCTCCCGACGTACGCCACCGCGGGTGTGCTGGCTCCGCTGCTGCTCACGCTGCTCCGGCTCGTCCAGGGCTTCGCGCTGGGCGGCGAATGGGGTGGCGCCGTCCTGATCGTCTCCGAACACGGCGACGACCGCCGTCGCGGCTTCTGGGCGAGCTGGCCGCAGTGCGGCGCGCCCGGCGGGAACCTCCTGGCCACCGCCGTGCTGGCGATCCTTTCGGCCACCCAGTCCGACGCCACGTTCATGTCCTGGGGCTGGCGCGTCCCGTTCCTGCTCTCGGGCGTGCTGCTGCTGATCGGCCTGTGGATCCGGCTGGCCGTCGCCGAGTCGCCCGTCTTCCTCGCGGCTCAGCGCCAGGCCGAGGCACGGGCCGAGAAGCACGTGCCGGTCGTCGACGTCTTCCGCAACAGCTGGCGCCAGGTGCTGATCACCATCGGCGCGCGGATGGCCGAGAACGTCTCGTACTACGTGATCACCGCGTTCATCCTGGTGTACGTCACGACCGGGCTGCACCTGCCGAAGGGCGTCGGCCTGACCGCGGTGCTCATCGGCTCGGCCGTCCACTTCGTGACGATCCCGGTGTGGGGCGCGCTGTCGGACCGCGTCGGGCGCCGTCCGGTCTACCTGTTCGGCGCGATCGGGATGGCCTTGTGGGGCTTCGCGTTCTTCGCGCTGCTCGACACGAAGTCGTCGGCGGTGATCGTGCTGGCCACGACCGTCGGGCTGGTGCTGCACGGCGCGATGTACGGCCCGCAGGCCGCGTTCTTCGCCGAGCAGTTCCCGACCCGGGTGCGCTACACCGGCCTTTCCGTCGGCGGGCAGCTGTCGTCGATCGCCGCCGGGGCCGTCGCGCCGCTGATCGCCGTCGCGCTGTTCTCCAGCTGGGGCAGCACCGTGCCGGTGTCGCTGTACGTCGCGGCGATGTGCCTGATCACCGTGATCGCACTGCTGTCCGCCCGCGAAACCCGCGGCGAACCGCTGCACGACGACGTCGAGGCGGAGAAGGCAGCCGTCTCGCCCTAGCATGACGGCCGTGACCGCACCCTCGGACGCGCTGCGCCGGCTGCTCGACCTGCTCGCCTCCGGGGCGAGCAGCGAGCAGCTGGCGCACGTCGTCGTGGCCGCCCGGGCCGAAGGCGCCCTCGACGCGGCCGACCTGGCCGCACTGGCCAGCGCGGGCGAGCTGGCCCTGCGGATCCGCGAGACGCTGGCCGAGCACCGGCGGCGCGAGGCCCGGCTCACCGCGCTGTTCGAGACCGCGAGCGAGCTCGCCGCACTGTCCGATCCGGACACCGTGCTGCGCTCGATCGTCCGGAGGGCGCGGGCCCTGCTCGGCGTCGACGTCTCCTACCTCAGCCTCAACGACGAAGCCGAGGGCAAGACCTACATCCGGGTCAGCGACGGCTCGGTGTCGGCGGAGTTCCAGCAGATCGTGCTGGGCATGGGGGAGGGCCTCGGCGGGCTGGTCGCGCAGACCGCGCGGCCGTACGCGACGTCGGACTACTTCAACGACGACCGGTTCAAGCACACCCGGCACATCGACTCCGGCGTCGAAGACGAGGGCCTGACCGCCATCCTCGGCGTCCCGCTGGCCATCGGCCCGAAGGTGCTGGGCGTGCTGTTCGCGTCCGACCGCGCCGCCCGGGAGTTCTCCGCCGACGAAGTGGCGCTGCTGTCGTCGCTCGCCGACCACGCGGCGATCGCCCTGGACAGCGCGAACCTCCTCGACCAGACCCGCCGCGCGGTCGCGGAACTCAACGAGGCCAACGCGACGATGGAACGCGCCGAGGACGCCCACGACCGGCTCACCGACCTCGTCCTGCGCGGGGGCGACCTGCCGGACGTGGCCGACGCGGTCGCGGCCGTGCTGCACGGAGAGCTCACGGTGTACGACGCCGACGGCACGCTCCTGGCGAGTTCGGCGGATCCGACGGCACTCGACCCGGACGCGCTGGCCGCGGCCCGCGCCACCGGGCGCGCGGTGTCCACACAGGACAACTGGGTGTGCGCGGTGCAGGCGGGACCGGAACTGCTCGGCTGCCTGGTGCTGGCCGGCCGCGCCGGGCTGAGCGACCCCGACCGGCGGCTGTTCGAACGCGCCGGCGTCGTGACGGCGTTGCTGCTGATGCTGCGGCGGTCGGTGGTGCGCGCCGAGGACGAGGTCCGCGGCGAGCTGCTGACCGACCTGCTCACCGCGCCCGGCCGCAACCCCCGGGCGCTGCTGGCCCGCGGCCGCCGGCTGGGCATCGACCTGTCGGCCCCGCACGCGGTGCTGGTCGCCCACGCCGACGGCGGCTCCCGGCGGCGCGTCGCGAGTGCGGCCGCCCGGCACGCGACGCTGGTCGGGGTGCACGCGGAGGAGGTCGTGCTGCTCGCCACCGGCGACCCGGACGAGCTGGCCCGCCGCGTCGCGGCCGACCTCGGCTCGGCGACCGGCCGCCCGGTCACGGTGGGCGCGGCGGGTCCGGCGAGCGGCCCTTCGGCGATCGCCGAGGCCCACGCGGAGGCGGCGCGCTGCGTCCGGGCGTTGCTGGCGCTCGGCCGGACGGGCGAAGGCGCGGCGATGGCGGGGCTGGGCTTCCTCGGCCAGCTCCTCGGCGACCGCGCGGACCTGGACGCGTTCGTCCGCCGGACGCTGGGGCCGGTCCTGGACTACGACGAGCGCCGCGGCACGGAGCTGGTCGCGACGTTGCGGGCCTACTTCGCGAACGGTGCGCAGCTGGCGCGGACGAAGGACGTGCTGCACGTGCACGTGAACACGGTGGTGCAGCGGCTGGAGCGGGTGGCGTCGCTGCTGGGGGAGGACTGGCAGGCGCCGGACCGGGCGTTGGAGATCCAGCTGGCGTTGCGGCTGCACCGGCTCGGCGTGCCGCGGTGATGCCGTCGATTTCTTCGAGAGTGCCGCGGACCAGTACCTGTTCAGCCGCTCGGCAGTCCGGTACGTCGGCTACCCGGGTCTAGCGGACCGGGGCGCGGTCAGGCACCGTGGAAGGCGACGGATACCGCATCTGGTGGCCGAGCCGGTGACCGCGGCGACGCGGTCCACGCGCTGTCCGAAGACGGTGCGACAGCGCTGCGCGGGCCGCACCTGGAGTCCCTGGTTCCGTTGCTGGACGGCACCAGGGACTTCGCGGCCCTGCGCAGCGAACTGCCCCGCGGACGTCCCCGCGGAAGAGGCGCCCGGGATGCTGACCCGGCTCGCCGAAGCCGAGCCGACCGCCTGCGAAGACCTCAACCCGATGCGGATCTTCCTTTGACACTGCCGTCTTGCGGAGCCCCGGTCAACACTGCCCGTCGGCGAGGATCCAGTAACCCGGGGACGTCTCCCGCAGCGCGTGGATGGTGAAGGTGTTCCACAGGCCCATGGCCTGGTTCGAACCGTTCGCGTAGGTCTGGCCGGCGCTCTGGTGCGCGCGGCCGGCCTGCGTGTGGGCGTAGTTGCCGGCGCTCACGCAGGTGCCCGACGGCGTGGTCGTGGTGGTGGTCGTCGTCGGCACGGCCGTCGTCGTCGTGCCCGATCCCTTGTCCAGTCCGAAGAACACGCCCGTGTGGTAGCTGGAGCAGATCCCGGCGAGGAAGTACGCGCCGGTGCTGCCGCACTGCGCCGGGCCGGTGCCGGGGTCGACCGCGGTGCCGTGGCCCATGCCCGCGATCGAGTACAGCCGGACCTGGCCGGCGTAGTCGGTCAGCGTCGTGCCGCCGGGCAGGGACTGCGTGCTCGTCGGCGTCGGGGAGACACCGTGCACCGCGGTCCACTGGTCGCGCAGCTCGGTGCCGTTGACCGGGTAGACGGTGTAGTCGGCGGTGCCCTGCCAGATCGCGACCCGCGGCCACGGACCGCCGTAACCGGGGTACTGCGCCTTGACCTTCGACGCCCACTGCGCCGGCGTCAGGCGCTGGTCGTTCTGCTGGCAGTTCGTCGCCTCGACGACGCTCGTGGCGCACTGGGCCGGCAGCCCGGCGTTGATCCCGCCCGCGGCGAAGACGTCCGGGTACGCGGCGAGCAGGTCGGCGGTCATCCCGCCGCCGGCCGACAGGCCGGTGACGAACACCCGGGAGGGGTCCGAGCCGTGGTCGGCGATCGCCTTGTCCACCATGGACTTGACGGAGGCGGCTTCGCCGTTGCCGCGGGTGTCGTCGGCGGTGGAGAACCAGTTGAAGCACTTCAGCGAGTTGTTCGCCGTCGACTGCTGCGGGAACACGACCTCGAACCGCCAGCGGTCGGCCAGCTCGGGCCAGCCCGAGTGCGCGTAGTAGTCCGCCGCGCTCTGCGTGCAGCCGTGCAGCGCGACGACCACCGGACGGCCGGTCCCGAGCCCGGCGGGGGTGTAGGTGTACATCGCCAGCGCGCCGGGATTGGCGCCGAACGACGGGATCTGGACGAGGGACGACGGTGGCGGATCGGCGGCGGCCACCCCGACGGTGGTCAGCACGGCGGCGGTGATCGCGGCGAGTCCGGCGAAAGCGAGTTTGCGCATGGTGAGTTCCTTCTCGTCGTTGAGAGGGGTCCCAGCGACGCTAGGACGGCCTCGCCGCCGGAGACCATGTGGCCGTCCACCACATCGGCTCGCCCGTTCATGGTGACCGGCGGGATGGCTCCGGGGCGCCGCACGCGGTTGGGTTCGGGTATCGCGAAGAGGCGGAGGTGGACCGTGCGGGGTTGGCTGACTTGGGTTCTCGCGGGAGCGCTCGCGGCGGCGCTGCCCGCACCGGCGTCGGCTTCGGCCGGGCGCTGCTCGGTGCACGTGCCCGGCGCCGAGCGGTCCGTGGCCGCGTGCCTGGACGACCTGACGACGACCGGCACCGTCGCGTCCGGGCACACCGTCGAGGCCGACTGGGCCGGGCTGACCTCGGCCGGGCTGCCGGCTTTCCGCGGGGTGCCCGGCGTGCAGGTCGACGGGTACTTCCCGGACACGTCCACGGCGAACACCAACCACGGCTGGAACCACGACGCGCAGTTCGTGCTGCGCCTGCCGGACCGGTGGAACGGCGGCCTGGTCGTCACCGGCTCGCCCGGCGTGCGGCGCCAGTACGCGAACGACCGCGCGATCGGCGACCAGGCGCTGGCGGAAGGCTACGCGTTCGCCGCCACCGACAAGGGCAACACCGGCGCGGCGTTCTTCACCGACGGCGTCCGGCCGGGGGACGCACTGGCGGAGTGGAACTCCCGCGTCACGCAGCTGACGCTCGCCGCTCGTGCCGCCGCGGCCCGGCACTACGGCCGTCCGGTCGCGAAGACCCTCGCGGCCGGGCTGTCCAACGGTGGCTACCTCGTGCGGTGGCAGCTGGAGAACCGGCCGTGGCTCTACGACGGCGGCGTCGACTGGGAAGGGACGCTGTGGCGGGCCGACGGGCCGAGCCTGCTCACCTTCCTGCCACCGGCGCTGCGCGCGTACCCGGCGTACGCGGCGGGATCGCCGTCGGCGCACCAGTCCATTCTGGACGCCGGATTCGCGCCGGGGTCGGAGTTCCTGTGGGACTACCACTACCGCGTCTACTGGGACCTGACGCAGCGGATCTACCGCGAGGAGGTCGACCCGTCGTTCGACGGGCCGCTGGAGGCGGGGACCCCGTTCTGCGCTTCGGGAACGCCGTCCTGCGACGCGGACTACGCGTATGCGTCCCGGCCGCCTTCGGTGGCGCGGGCGGTCGAGCGGATCTCGCTGACCGGCCGGATCGGCAAGCCGCTGCTGACCTTGCACGGCACGCTCGACACGCTGCTGCCGATCACCCGCGACTCCGACGTCTACGACCGGATGATCACGGCCGCGGGGCGCGGAGCACTGCACCGGTACTACCGGATCGAGGGCGGCAACCACGTCGACGGGCTGGTCGACGCCTTCCCGGACCGGCTGCGCCCGCTGGGCCCGTGCTTCCGGACGGCGTTCGACGCCCTCGGCGGCTGGCTGCGCGGCACCCGCCCGCCGGCCTCGGCGACGATCGCCCGTCCCGCCGGGGCGACCCCGGCGGAGCTGGCGACGTCCTGCGACCTGGTCAGTCGCCCTTGATGAGGTGGCCGGCCAGATCCGGGCTGAACGTGCCCGCCGGGACGCCCGAGCCGTAGCCGCAGCTGCCGTCGGAGTCGCCCGGGACCTTGATCCACAGCTGCATCTCCGGGCCGCCGCCGAGCTGGGCCGTCGCGCCCAGCTTGCGCTTCGGCGGGTTGCACCACTCGGTGTCCGTGCCGTGGCCGTTGCCGTTGCGGCTGGTGTCGACCACGAACGGGGCCGCGTAACCCAGCGCCGAGCCCACGGCCTTGCCGTACGTCGTCGACTCGGCCGTGGTGTGGAAATTGGACACGTTCAAGACGAACCCGTGGATGGACTGCACGCCTGCCGACTTCAGCCGCGCGGCCATCGTCGCGGCCGGGATCCAGGTGGCGTTGCCGCCGTCCAGGTAGGCCCACGTGTTCGGGGCCTTCTGGGCGAACTGCGTCGCGGCGAACTCCAGCAGGTCGATCCGCGTCTGGCGGGCGTCGCCGGGCAGGCAGTCGAGCTGGGCGAGCGCGTCCGGCTCGATGACCACGATCGCCGGCTTGCCGCCGATGCCGTCGGCGAACGCCGAGATCCAGTCGCGGTAGGCCTGCGGGCTGCCGGCGCCGCCGGTCGACGCGCCGCCGCAGTCGCGGCCGGGGATGTTGTAGGCGACCAGGACGGGCAGCTTGTCGGCGACGTCGGCGGCGTAGGTGTACTTGTCGACAGCGGCGCGGACGTCCCCGCTCCAGGTGCCGAACCAGCGGGCGCCGGGCTTGGCCGCGATCGCGGTCCGGATCGGGCCCGCGAGGCTGTCGCCGGGGTGGTCGCGGACCCACGCCGCCGGGTTCGAGTCCGGGTCGACGTAGAAGCCGTCGGTCTTTTCGAGGGGGTTGCCGTCCGCGGCGAGGGCCGGGGACGCGGTGGCGAGCCCGGTGAGCGCCAGCACAGCGGCCACGAGCCAGGTCTGGGTGCGCATTTCCCCAGTTTCCCGCCGCGACGTACACGAATCGTACAAAAATGCGGTGAACCGGATCGAACCCGCAGCCGTATTACTGGGTGAGGGGCGCGGTCTACCCGCCGCGAAACACGCTCTGAGCTGCAGTTTTACCGTCCGGACGGCCGACCCCGTTCGGCCGCTTGCGGGAGCGCCGACCGTCATTCATGATGGACTTCGGGGTCCGCGAAAATTCGTTGAAGTCGAATATCCAGGTGTCGGCCATGTTGCGGAAGAACCGTCCGTCCGGAAGTGAACGTCATGCTCCTACCTGTGCCCGGGGCCGCCTGATGGCCGTCGACCTGCCGGGTCTCGCGATCGTCGCCGGGCTGCTGTTGCCGGCTTTCGCCGCGGCGGCCTGGGCGATCGCCCTGGAACGGCGGCCGCGCCGTTCCCCGGTCGCCGCCCCCGACCCGGAGCCGGACTTCACCGTGGCCGGGATCCAAACGCGCCTCCGCCGCGAGCTGGCCGCGCGGAAGCTGGCCGACGCGGGCACGGTCGCCCTGCCGACGATGCCGATCCCGGCGCAGACCCGCCGCGAAGCGGCCCCGGCCCGGCTGCCGTGCCGCGTGGCGGGCCTGCTCCCGCCGCCGGCCCCGGCGACCGTCGGGTTCGCGGCCCCGCGGTTCGCGTTCGCGCCGCCGGACTCGGACTTGATGCGCCGCATCCTCGACGGGTTGCGCCAACTGGACTGACCGGCCGGTTGCCGGCGGTCACGAGCCCAGGGCCGCCGGGGACTCGGCGTCCGGGATCAGCAGCCGGGCGGCGCCGGAGCCGTCGGCCGGGACCGACCAGACGTCCGCGTGGCCCGGGCCGCGGGGCAGGCCGTAGCCGATCGTGTGGTCGTCGAGCCAGGCGGGCTGGTCGTCGACGCTGCGGGTCTCGGCCAGCGGCGTCACCCGCAAGCCCGCCAGCTCGAGCACCGACAACCGCCACCCGCGAGCCGGGTCGCCGTCCACCGCCGCCTTGAACGCCACCCGCGTGCCGTCCGGGGACAGCGACGGGCACTCGACGTTCTCGCGCAGCGTGCGGATCGTGTGCGCGGCGAAGTCGCCCGCGACCAGGTAGCGGTGGCCGGCCGTCGACATCGTCGCGTAGAAGTGGCGGTCGTCGCCGGTGAACGTCACGCCCCAGAAGTTGAGGTCGGCGGCCTGGTACGGCCTCCCGTCGAGCGTCACCGCGTAGTCCTCCAGCGTGCCCGCCAGGTCGCCGGTCGCCGTGTCGAGGATGCCGGCGCGGGTGGAGAACATGCCGCCGTTGTACGAATCGCCGGTGACGAAGACCGTCCACGCGAGCATCCGGCCGCTCGCCGACACCCGCGCCCGGTTCGGCAGCCCGACCAGCGGGATCTCCCGCCGCACCGCCAGCCCCCGGTCGAGCACCGCCAGCTGGTAGGTGGTCAGGTCGCCGTCCTGGCGCAGGCAGAGCCCGGTGCCGCCGGCGGCGTACACCCGCGCGCACGACAGCGGCGACACCGTCCGCGAACCGCCGGGGTCGGTGGCGGACACCGTGGTGACGTGCCCGCGGTCGGCGTCACCGGTGCTGCGGAACAGCAGGCGCGGGCCGGGGTCGAGGCTGACGACGCCGGTCGCGGTGACGTCGTGGCTGCGCGCGCTGGCGAACCCGACGTACGCGACCGCCGCCCCGGCGAGCACGAGCACGCCGACGACCGCGACGAGGATCCGGGTTTTCACGCCGTCACCTTCCGCGGGGAAAGCACCACGAACGTGACGGCGATCGCGACCACGGCCCCGCCGGCGGCGACCGTGATCGCGACGTCCGCACCCCAGAACTGCCACGCCAGTCCGAACAGGACGGACGAGGTGAAGTAGGCGAGCGCCTGCGTGGTCTGGACGAGCGAAATCCCCGTGGTGCGCAACGACTCCGGCAGCAGCGGACCGGCGAGCGCCATCAGGACGCCGTCGGTCGCCGCGTAGAACGCGCCGTACAACACCAGGGCTCCGGCGATCAGCGGCCAGCCGGACACCGGCCCGGCCAGCAGCAGGTAGACCAGCGCCAGCGCGCCGTAGCCGCCGAGCACCACCGGCAGCCGTCCGACCCGGTCGGCGAGCACGCCCAGCGGCGCGGCGAGCAGCAGGTAGCTGAGGTTCGTGCCCACCGCGAGCAGCGGGAACCAGCCGGTGGCGATGTCCTCCTCGTGCTGCAGCAGCAGGTAGACGAACCCGTCGCCGACCGTGGCCAGCCCGAGCACGCCCGCGGCCACCAGCAGCCGCCGCACGCCGCTGCCGCGCAGCAACGCGGCCGCCGCCCGCGGCGAGACCGGCGTCCCGCCCGCTTTCGGCGTCCGGCGGTCACGGACGAACAGCACCAGCAGCAGCACCCCGATCGCGGCGATGCAGAAGCTGACGACGAACACGGCGTCGAACGCTCCGGGGTCGGTGGCCCCGACGGCGGCCAGCACGGCGAGCGCGACCAGCGGCCCGGCGAACGCGCCCACGCTGTCCATCGCGCGGTGCACGCCGAAGGCCCGCCCGAGCAGCGGTTCGGGTGCCGACAGCGTGATCAGCGCGTCCCGGGGCGCCGTCCGCAGGCCCTTGCCGGTGCGGTCGAGCGTGATCACCGCGCCGATCGCGGTCGCCGACGCTCCGGCGGCGAGCAGGCCGAGCTTCGCCACCGCGGACAGCGCGTAGCCGACGCCGGCGACGACCTTGCGCCGCCGGACCCGGTCGGCGACGTACCCGCCGACGATCCGCAGCAACGCCGTCGCGCCGGTGTACAGGCCGTCGAACACCCCGTACGCGGCGGGGCTCAGGTGCAGCCCGAGGACCAGGTACACCGGCAGGACCGCGGTGACCATCTCCGAGGAGACGTCGGTGACGAGGCTGACGGCACCCAGCGCGAAGACGTTCGCACCGACCGCCGAGAGCTTGCGCCGGGACACCGTCCCAGCATGCTCCCGGCGACCGATGGTGGACAGGTACACGCGGTTACTGCCAGACGTCGAGGATCGGCGACTTGCTCGCGGCGTTGCCGATGCCGGGCAGTCCGTAGGCCGCCTCGATCGTGCGCAGGACGGTGTAGTGGCTGATCGACTCGCTGTAGCTGCCGACCTTGACGTTCGCGCCGGTGAACGTCGTGAAGATCTGGTTGACCGACGTGCCGCTGTCCTCGTCGAAGGTGGTGATCAGCAGGCTGTTGTGGGTCTTGGCCCACTGGGCGTAGGCGTCGAGGTTCTTCTTCAGCCAGGTGTCGCCGGTGCCGACGCCGCAGTCGTGCATGTCGTTGCACATATCGGGCGTGACGAACGAAACGGTCGGCAGCTGGGTGAAGTCGGCCGGGAAGGCCGAGAACCGGACGTTGCTCGCGGCGGGGACGTTCGAGAAGTCCACCCAGCTGTTGTGCTTGCGCCGGTAGGTGCCGCTGGAGCAGCCGGTGTAGCCGTCCGAGGGCATGGCTTCGGAGAAGCCCTTGAAGGTCTTGCCCGCGTCGATCAGCTGGCGGCCGAGGTTGGCCTTCGCGCCGAGGTTGGCCGGGCAGCTGTCGTCGGTGACGCCCTGCGTCGCGCCGGAGAAGAGGGCGACGTAGTTCGGCTGGCTGGGGTGGGTGATCGCGAAGGAGTTCGTGAACTTCGCGCTCTGCGAGGCGAGGGTGTTGAAGTAGGGCGCGCTGGAACTGCCGTTGATCGAGGAGTACTTCTTGTTCTCGAACATCACGAGGACGATGTGGTCGAACGCCGGCACGGCCGCGGCCGTCGGCCGGACGGCGGCGGACTCGTCCGTTCCGGTGACGACGGCCGCCGTGGCGGCGCCGGCGGTGACCAGGGTGGCCGCGGCGAACGCGGCGAAGATCCGCTTGCGGATCATGGGTCCTCCAGCACTGAGGGGGTGGGCGCCTCATGGTGCCCACGGCAGGGGACCGGTTCGTGAGGTGCTGTGGTCCGGTTCGTGAACACCAGGAAACCTCCGGCAGACAACGGAAAGAGTGGGTGAATGGCTTTCCGGTGTCAACCTCCTTTGGTGGGGGCGTCAGGGCTTTGACAGGTCGTTCCCAGCTCGTTCAAAGGAACGGCGCCGACACTCGGTGCCATGGAACCCACCACCCCGGCCGGACCCGCCCGCCGCGAGCAGGGACGCCGCAAGGCCGCACTGGCGACGGCGGCCGCCGCGGTACTGGGCGCGGCCGCGGTCGGCGCCATCGGCTTCGGCCTGTCGGCGGCCTCGGCCGACACGACGCAGAACTCCACGACCACGACTGACCCGCAGGACCAGCTCGAGGCACCGGACAGCGGCTTGAGCAGCGGCTCCGGCCACGCCCACACCGGCTCGGGGGCATCGTGACCACGGCCTTCCCGGCGCTGGGCACGACGGCGGAGCTGCTGGTGACCGACCCGGCCCGGCTCGGAGCGGCGGTCGCGGTGCTCCGGGAGGAACTGGCGGCCATCGATGCGGCGTGCAGCCGGTTCCGGCCGGATTCGGAGATTTCACGGCTGCACGAGGCGGCCGGGCGGGAGGTCCGGGTGGGGCCGCTGCTCGCGGAGGCAGTGGGGGTGGCGTTGCGTGCGGCCCGCTTGACGGAGGGCCTGGTCGACCCGACGGTGGGGGCCGCGGTGCGCGCACTGGGGTACGACCGCGATTTCGCTTTCGTTGCCGGTGATCGGCACACGGAGGAACTCGGCGGTGCCGATGATCGGGACAGCGCGGCGGATCCGAGTCGTGCGTCCGCTGGTGCCGCTGGCCGGTATCCGGCTGGTTCCGGGGCGGCCGGGCTCGGCCGTGCGCCCGCTGGTGCCGGTGACCGGCGCCCGGCTGGTTCCGGGGCGGCCGGGCTCGGCCGTGCGCCCGCCGATGCCGCTGACCGGTACCCCGCCACCGTCCCTGCGCCCGGCTGGCACCGGATCCTCTTCGACCCCGTCCGGCGGCTCGTCGTCCTCCCCCGGGGTGTCCACCTCGACCTCGGCGCGACCGCCAAGGCCCTCGCCGCCGACCGGGCCGCCCGGCGGATCCACGCCACCGTCGGCTGCGGCACCCTCGTGAACCTCGGCGGCGATCTGCGCGCCGCCGGACCGCCTCCGACCGGCGGCTGGCTGGTCGCGCTCGGCGATGATCACGCCGACGCCGTCACCCGGCCGGACGCCACCGTCGCCCTCCACCGTGACGGGGCGCTGGCCACCTCCGGGACCACCCGGCGACGCTGGCGCCACGGCGGCCGGACCGTGCACCACATCGTCGATCCGCGCACCGGCGACGTTCCCGAAGCGCGGTGGCGCACCGTCACCGTCGCCGCAAGGTCCACAGTGGACGCCAACACCGCGAGCACCGCGGCGATCGTCCTCGGCGCCGGCGCACCCGCCTGGCTCGAGCGACGGCAGCTCCCCGCGCGGCTGGCCGGCGTCGACGGCGACGTCGTCACGACACCAGGCTGGCCCGGAGAGCGAGCGGCGGCATGAGCTCCGCGGTGTGGTACTTCAGCCGCGCGACCGGGCTCGTTTCGCTGGCGCTGTTCACCGGCGTCGTCGTCCTCGGCGCGCTCGGCGCCGGCCGGTTCGCCACGCGCGGGTGGCCGCGGTTCACCGTTGCCGCCGTGCACCGGAACCTCGCGCTGACCAGCCTCGCGTTCCTCGCCGCGCACATCGCGTCGGCGATCCTCGACGGCTACGTCCCGCTCGGCTGGCTCGACGTCGTCGTCCCGTTCGGCGCCGGTTACCAGCCGCTGTGGGTCGGGCTCGGCGCCGTCGCGATCGACCTGGTGCTCGCGATCGTCGTCACCAGTCTCGTGCGCACCCGCCTGCCGGCGCGGGCGTGGCGCGCCGTGCACTGGCTGGCCTACCTGTGCTGGCCGGTCGCGCTGGTGCACGGCTTCGGCATGGCCGAGGACGACTCCGCGTACGGCTGGATCGCCGCCCTCGACGCGCTGTGCGTGCTGGCGGTGCTCGGTTCCGCCGGCTACCGCGCGGCCCGCGTCCGCAAGTTCGCTGCCCTGGGAGGCACCCGATGAGCATCCTGCCCCCGCACCGGCTCGACCTGGCCGGCCACCGGCGCCGCAACGGCGTCGTGCCGTGGGTCGCCTACCACGGTGACGACGGCCGCGACCGGCTGATCGACGCCGTCGAGGCGGCGGACCTGCGCGGCCGCGGCGGCGCGGGCTTCCCGACCGCGGTGAAGCTGCGCGCGGCCCGGTCGAAACGCTCGATCGTCGTCGCGAACGGGTGTGAAGGCGATCCGCTGAGCCGAAAGGACGTTGCCCTGCTGACGCTTTCGCCACACCTCGTGCTCGACGGCCTGCAGCTGGCCGCGCACGCCATCGGTGCCGCCGAAGCCGTCCTCTGCGTGCACGCGGGCAGCCCGGCGCTGCCGGGTGTCGCCGCGGCCCTCGCCGAGCGCGAAGACCGGGTGCCGGTGCGGGTCGCGGAGGTGCCACGCCGGTACGTCGCCAGCGAGGAGACCGCGCTCGTCCGGTACCTGACGTCGGGGGACGCGCGGCCGCTCGGCAAACGGCCGCGGCCCGCCGAACGCGGCGTGCGCGGGCGCCCGACGCTCGTGTCCAACGTGGAGACACTGGCGCAGCTGGCGTCGGTGGTGCTCCGGGGGCCGCACCACTACCGCGCGTCCCGGACCGAACTCGTCACCGTCACCGGTGCGGTCCGGCGGCCCGGCGTCGTCGAAGTGACCGCCGGGACGTCCCTGGCCGGCGTGCTGGCCGCGGCCGGCGGCGAAGCGGAGCCGGTGCAGGCGGTGCTCGCCGGTGGTTACGGCGGAACGTGGACGGCCGAGCTCGACGGTGGTGTGCCGGGGATTGCGGCGGTCCACGCGTTGCCGGTGCGTGCGTGCGGGCTCGAGTACACGGCGAAGGTGCTGGCGTTCCTGGCGGCCGAGTCGGCCCGGCAGTGCGGGCCGTGCACGTTCGGGTTGCCGTCGATCGCGGCCGACTTCGCGGAGCTGATCCGCGGCGGCCCGTCGACGCCCCGGCTGGCCCGCCGCCTCCCGCTGCTCACCGGCCGGGGCGCGTGCGCCCACCCGGACGGCGCGGCCCGCCTCGCCGCGAGCGCGCTGCGGGTGTTCGACGCCGACGTCCACACTCACCAGGCCGGCGGCCGGTGCCGGGTCCCGGCGGGTGTCGCATGAAGGTGACGGTCGACCCGATCAGGTGCCGCGCGCACGGGCTGTGCGCGGACCTGCTGCCGGAACTGGTGCGGCTCGACGAGTGGGGCTATCCGGTGGTCGCTCCGGGCCCGGTGCCGGCGGGACTCGCGGCGGAGGCGCGTGGCGCGGCCGCGGCGTGCCCGGCGTTGGCGTTGCGGCTGCGGAAGGAAGGTAATCCGGTCGTGCCGCCGCGGCGAAGCCATTAGCCTTCGCCACCATGGACGGCAAGCTCATCGACCGGATCCGCGGCGCCCGGCGGATCGCCGCGCTGACCGGCGCGGGCATCTCCACCGCGTCCGGGATTCCCGACTACCGGGGCCCCGAAGGCGTCTGGACGCGCACGCCGAGCGCCGTGAACGCCTTCACGCTCGAGAACTTCATGGCCGACGCCGGCGTGCGCCGGGAGTTCTGGCGCACGTACGCGGGGCACGCTGCCTGGCGCGCCGAACCGAACGCGGCCCACCGCGCGCTGGCGGAACTCGACAGCGCGGGGGCCGCCGTCCGGGTGCTCACCCAGAACGTCGACGGGCTGCACCAGCGGGCCGGCCTCGCCGCCCGCAAGGTCCTCGAACTGCACGGCAGCATGCACACCACGCGGTGCACCGGGTGCGCGGCCGGCTTCCCGACCGTCGAGATCCTCGCGGCGGGCGACGACGACCCGTTGTGCCCGCACTGCGGTGGGATTCTCAAGCTCGACATCGTCCTTTTCGGACAGCTGCTGGACGGTGACGTCCTCGGTCAGGCACGGACCATCGCGGCGGCGAGCGGGCTCTTCCTGGCCATCGGCAGTTCGCTGCAGGTGGAGCCGGCGGCGTCGTTGTGCATGGTCGCCGTGCAGGCCAGAGCGACGCTGGTCGTCGTCAACCGCGACCCGACGCCCTACGACGACGATGCCGATTTCGTGCTGCGGGAGGACATCGAGGCCGTCGTGCCGGAACTCTGCGCCGCGGTGACCCGGTGATCCGCGAAGCCCGCGACGAGGACTGGCCCGCGATCTGGCCGATCATCCACGACGTCGTCACCGAGCAGCGGACGTTCCCCTACGACCCGGCGATGACCGAGCAGGACGCCCGGCGGATGTGGCTGCGCGAGCCGCCGGCCCGGGTGGTCGTCGCGCTGGACGGCGACCGGGTGACGGGCACGGCGAACATGTACGCCAACCGGCCGGGGCCCGGCGGCCACGTCGCTTCCGGCAGCTTGATGGTCGCGAAGGAGGCACGCGGCGCGGGCGTCGGACGGGCCTTGACGACGGACCTGATCGGCTGGGCCCGGCGGAGCGGGTTCGCGGCGATCCAGTTCAACGCGGTCGTCGACGTGAACGTGGCCGCGATCGGCCTGTACGAGAGCCTGGGGTTCGTGACGCTCGGAACGGCCCCGGGAGCGTTCCGCCACCCGGCCGAGGGCGACGTCGGGCTGCGCATCATGTGGCTGGACCTGCGGTGACCCGCCCGCCGAACCGCCAGGCGCGCACCTCGATGGCGGCGTACCGGTCCGGGGTGAGGACGTTGCGGGCCGCGCTCGGGGTCGCCGCCCTCGTCAGCGCGGCGGTGCCGAGCCAGGCGGTGCCGTCGTCGGACAGGAGCGGTCCGTAGGCGGCGCAGCAGGACGTCCCGGCACCCACCGGCCTGGTACGTGGGCTCGTCGAAGGCGAATGCGCGGGCCGCGGCCGGGTCCGGCAGGTCGAGGGCGTGCACGCTGCCGGTGGGGGTGCCGACGTCGTCCAGCGTCGGGCCGCGGGCGATCATCCGGGTCGCGTAGCGGTCCATGGAGGACCAATGCGCTTCCAGCGTTTCCTGCCGCAGCGCCGACGACCCGGGGCGATCGCGGTGGAAGCAGAAGAAGTCCATGGACCGCACATCAGCCGTCCGCCGTCGGCCGACCGGCCGGGGAATGATCGAATGGCGCGCTTTCGTTCAACGCCGGTCCGATCCGGTCAGTTCTTCGGCGAAGATGGTGTCGATCTTCCGGGCCGCCGTGCGCAATTTCGCGACGCTCGCGACGAGCAGCGCGAATGCGGCCGCCGGCACCACGAGCAGCACGGGCGGCCACCCGAAGCCGGCGACGGCGACGGCGCAGACCAGTGCGGAGATCAGGAAGACTGCCCGGCCGGCGACCCGCGGCCACGCGGGACGGGGCTTGGCGTGCCGGCCGCGCGGGGTGCGGAAAACCGGCCGCGCGAGGGCAGCGTTGACACTCATCGAAACCTCCGGAAACATCGTCGAGCCGGCGGGAGGGGATTCCCGGCGGCAGCGCCCGGCGCGGTGCGAAGCGCAGCTGGCACGTGGTGTGTGTCGGCTCGGACGCAGCTCCGGTTACCTGTCGTTATTGGTTCGAGTCCCAATTCGGGAAATGTAATTACCGTGCGTTCCGGATGGTATTCCGCACTAGGGCCGTTGGACCCGGTTTCGCGTGCCGGAGGTCCCGGGCCGCCGCTCAGGAGTCGTGGCCGGGGCCCTTGCCTTTGCCCTTGCCGGGGTTCTCGGGTTTCTCGGGCTTGCCCTGCTTCGGTGGCTGGCCGGCGGACGCCGGGGTCTCGTGGGTGACGGCGGCGGGCTCGAGGGACGCCGCCCCACTGGTGGCCGGACCCCGGCCGCCGGCGTCGGAGTGCGGCGCGGGGGTACCGGATTCGGCGAGCGGGGTGGACGAAGGCGTGGCGGTGGCGACGGGAGTGTGCGCGGCCGGTGGCTGGGCGGGGGAGCTGGTCCCGTCTTGCTGCTCGACCAGCAGCAACGCGGACACGGCGGCAACGGCGGCGGCGGTCAGCCCGGCCGCGGCGGCCAGCCGGCGGCGTTTCGGGCTGTCGGCCGGGGGCGCGGTGGCCGTGACGGGGTGGAGCTGGGTCGGCGCGTCGGCGGCGGTCCGGTCGTGGCCGGTCGAGGGGCTGCGGTGGGTGGGCGCCGGATCGGTGGCCGGCAGGCCGTGGCCCGCCGAGCCGGAAGCCGCGAGCGCCGCGTCGGCGGCCGGACTCGCGTCGGCCGCGGCCCGGCCGAGGCCACCCGGGGCCGGGGCGGAACCCGCATCCTGGCGTGCCGGGCGGCGACGCCACCGCGGGCTGCGCTCCACCCGGCTCCACGGCAGCGTCGGCGGCGGGGCGTGCAGCATGTCCAGGACCTTCGCGGCCGTCGGCCGGTCGGCGGGCTCGCGCTGCGTCATCCGGCGCAACGTGTACGCCAGCGCCGCCGGTGCGTCCTCCGGGATCCGCGGCGGTCTCGTCAGCCGGGCCATGGCCGCCTCGACCATCGTGCCCGGGTACTCCCGTTGTCCCGTCAGGCATTCCAGCAGGATCAAGCCCAGCGCGTACACGTCCGCCGGCGGGCCGGCCGGCTCGCCCGACACCTGCTCCGGCGCCAGGTACGCCGCCGTCCCCGGGATCAGGCCCGTGCCCGTGATGTGGGTGGTGTCGAGGGCGTGGGCGATGCCGAAGTCGCCGATCAGGGGACCGTCCGCGGACAGGAACACGTTGGCCGGCTTCAGGTCGCGGTGCACGATCCGCCGCGCGTGGACGTGGGCCAGTGCCTCGGCGAGCCCGTCGGCCAGCGCCGTCACGTCCGCCGCCGGCATCGGGCCGCTCAGCAGGCGCTCCGCGAGGTTCTCGCCCTCGACGAGCTGCATCACCAGGTACGTCCGGCCGTTCTCGTCGCCGCTGTCCAGCAGCGCCACCACGCCCGGGTGGCTGATGCTGCCCTGGATCGTCATCTCGCGCAGCCGGCGCCGCTGGTCGAGCGCCACCGCGTCCCGGTCGTAGATCTTGACGGCGACCTCGCGGGTCAGCCGGACGTCGTAGGCCCGGTAGACGCGGGCCGTGGCGCCGCTGCCGATCAGCCTGCCGACCTCGTAGCGCCCGCCCAGCAGCCCCGGCGGCCGCTCGTCGTCGAGGGGGCTGCGCGGGGTGATGGTGAATTCACCGAGGGCGTAACGGCCACAGGTGACCCCCGCCCCGTCGCTCGTCGGCGGGGGCCCCGTTCTCCCGGCTTCGTCGGCCACGGGCGGCAGGTACCCCGGTCCCGTGACCGGCAAACGTCGGAAGATCACGAACAAAGTATCGTCCGGGGCCCTGTCGACGTGACAATCAGGGCGCGATCATCGCTGCGCGAACGCGTCCACGCCGGTGAGCTGGGCCGACAGCGTCCACAGGCGCGCGGCCTGCTCGCGGTCGACGGCGTACCGGCGGACCCCGGACTCGGCGAGGCCCTCGGCGCCGTCGGGCGCGAGCTCGGCGACGTCGCAGTCCTCCAGGTACAGCCCGCCGAGCCCGGCCAGCTGCGGCGAGGTCGCCGCCCAGACCGTGGTCGCGGCGCCCTGCTCGGGGGTCTTGAACCGCACCAGGTAGTTGCCGGCCTCGTCGATCCAGCCGCGTTCGATCATCTCCGCCCGCGGCAGGTGCCGCTGCAGCGGCGTCATGATGCCGCCGGGGTGCAGCGCGAACGCGTGGACGTCCTTTTCGGCGCCCAGCTGGTCGAGCTGGACGGCGAAGAGCACGTTGGCCGTCTTGGCCTGCCCGTAGGCCTGCCACTTCTCGTAGCCGGTCTCGAAGTGGACGTCGTCCCAGCGGATCGGCGAGTAGTGGTGACCGCGCGAGGACAGCGAAACCACGCGGGCGCCCTCGGCGACCGCCGGCCACAGCCGGTTGACCAGCGCGAAGTGGCCGAGGTGGTTGGTGGCGAACTGGGCTTCCCAGCCCGGCCCGACGCGGGTCTCGGGGCAGGCCATGACACCGGCGTTGGCGATGAGGAGGTCGATCCGCCGTCCGGTCGCCAGGAACCGCTCGGCGAAGGCGCGGACGCTCTCCAGATCGCTCAGGTCCAGCTCGTCGACCTCGGCGCCGTCGATGCCGGCGAGCGCTTCCTCGGCGGTCTCCCGGCGGCGGGCCGGGACGACGACGTGGGCGCCGGCGCCGGTCAGCGCGCGGGTGGTTTCGAGGCCGATCCCGGAGTACCCGCCGGTGACGACGGCGAGCTTCCCGGTGAGGTCCACGCCTGCGACGGCTTCGGCGGCCGTGGTGGTGGCGCCGAAGCCCGAACCGATCTTGTGCTGTGCGGTGGTCATGGATCCGACGCTACGAGCTGGAGTGCACTCCAGCGCAAATCGCGGCCGGGGCCGAAACGGGGGACAATCGGGGTGAGAGGCGCAGCCGACCCAGGAAGGCTCTGATGTCCGACTACTACGGGAACCAGCCCCAGGACGTCCGCCCGGGGATCGACGCGCGCCGCCTGTGGGCGGGCGGCGTGGCGACGGCGGTGGTCGCGGCCCTGCTCGCGGTCGTCGGGCTGCTGATCGCACGCGGGATCTTCGAGGTCGAAGTGCTCGCCCCAAAAGGCGAGGGCGTCTGGGGCAACGCGAGCACCACGACGTACGCACTGGTCGCCGCCGCGGTGGCCCTGCTCGCCACCGGGCTGATGCACCTGCTGAGCGTGGCGACGCCGGCGCCGTCCCAGTTCTTCGGCTGGATCATGGTGCTGGTGACGTTGATCGCGGTGGTGCTGCCGCTGACCCTGACGGTGGCGCCGAGCGCGAAGATCGCCACGGCGGTGATCAACCTGGTGATCGGCCTGGTCATCGCCGCGGTGGTGAACAGCATGGCGGCCAGTGCCCGCACCCTGCACCGGCGCCGCAGCCAGCAGAGCGCGGCACCCCCGCCGACCCGGCAGCAGCGGACCCAGCAGGACCCGCCGACCCGGTACTACGACCGGTGACCGTCATGGACGTCCGGGACGCCAACCGCCGGGTGATCGAGCAGTTCCGCGCCGGCGGCGAGGTCGAGGGCATGCACCGCGAGCGCCTGGCCCTGCTGACGACGACGGGCCGGGTGTCCGGCGAGCCGCGGACGGTCCCGATGATGGTCCACCGCGACGGTTCGCGGTGGCTGGTGGTGGCGTCCAACATCGGCGCGCCCCGCCACCCGGACTGGTACCTGAACCTCGAGGCCGACTCCCGGGTGCGGGTCGAGGTGGACGGCCGATCGTTCGACGCGGAGGCGCTGCCGCTGCTGGGGGCGGACTATGTGCGGACGTGGACGGAGCTGGAGAAGCACTACCCGTTCCTGGCGGACCACCAGGCGAAGGCCCGGCAGGCCAGGCGGGTGATCCCGATCGTGGAGCTGTCCGAAGAGGACTGACTATCGGTTCAGGCTCGCGACCCCTCGCTGTTGCGGTTCAGGGTGTGGTAGTCGTAAGCCGGTGCACACTCGTGGTGTTCTCATCGCGCTCCTGGTTACGCCGGTCGCCGCGGTTCTCACCTTCGTGAGCGCGGCTTCCTGCGTTCTGGCGCTGTACGGTTTGACGAATGTGCTGCAGAGCAGGACTTTGCCGGGGGAAGTGACGGCACGAATCATCCCGAGGTGGTCGGCGCGGGCCTGGTGGTCTACGTGGCGCTCGAAGGGGCGGCGGAAAAACTGTGCCGCAGCATTGCTCGGCGCCGCGTCGAGAATTGCTGCCGCTGCATTCGTGTGGTATCTCGGCACTGCGTCCGTGGTGGCTGTGGGGTGGGAAGTCGGCAGGCTTAATGGCGAAAAGATTCCTGATCCGACTGTGGGCGGACCGCCTCTCATCGCTTTCCTTGGTGCGGTGTGGGGCGGGGCGTTCCTGCTCCATGCTGTCCGTTACATGACCAGCGGCAAGGCGCAGAAGTTCTGGACATCTCCGGAGCTCACGTTCCTGGCCGACCGGGTGGGCGCCGTGAACAGGTTCGACTTCCTTCGTAAGGTCTGGCTCTACACGTGGCTCCGATGGAGTGCGAAAGCCGGGATGTACCTCGGCTTGGTCATCACCTTGTCCCGGCTCTCCGGCCCTTCCGAACCCATATCCGCTCCCCGGGCGAACCCGCCGAGGTTCGCAGTGGAAGGCGGTTATGGCGTACTGTTCCTGGTGGGTGTTGCCCTCACTTTTGCCGTGGGTGGTCTGCTGAGGCAGGCGATAGCCATCGCGTTACCGACCGCGCACGCTGCAGTGGCCGTTGAGCGGTTTCTGGCCGCGGAAAACCGCGAAGGAAGGTCCGAGCGTACAAAGCGTCGCGCGGGAATTATCGATCGCCTCGGGAAGAGACGAGTCCTGCTCGCCAGGGCCGCGCGGGCGATGAACGCGTCGGCCGCGCGGATCGACTTGGCTTTCGGGCAGCACCCGGTCGCGTCGATCCTGCGCGCATGCGGTGGCCGGCTCCAAGCGTTTCTCGCGGGAACGAGGTCGCTGACCGGTGCTTGTCCCGAGGAGGTGAACATCCTGCTCAAGGATGTCGTCGCCGTCCTGGCCGGTCCGGCCGATCCCCGTCTCCCGGCGGCCGTGGCGCAGGCGGTCGGGGCTTTCGACCAGGACGGCGTCCCAGTGCAGCACGCGGCTCCGAAACGGCACTGGATTTCGCTCGCCGCCCGAACTGCCGACGCCGTCGACCGGTATTCCCGGCTCGCGGCCTCCCTCTGGCTCCTGTGCTACTTCGCGGTCGCGATCACGCTCCTCCTGCTCGGCAGCCTCAGCCTGACCAAGCTCCCGCTGCAGAAGTAGCCGCGGCCTACTTGCTCGCCACCCGGCGGTAGCGCGCCGTCGCCAGTGGGGCGAAGATCGCGATGATCGCCAGACAGCACAAGATCGCGTACAGCGCCGCGTGCTCCGCCGGCCAGCCCGTCGGCGGGACGCCGAAGCGGTTGCCGAACAAGTCGCGAGTCGCGTTGATCACCGCCGTGAACGGGTTCCAGTCCGCGATCGCCTTCAGGAACGCCGGGAGCGTGTCCGTCGGGACGAACGCCGACGAAATGAAGCTCAGCGGGAACATCCAGATCAGGCCCGCGCTCTGCGCCACCTCCACGCTGCGCGCCGCCAGGCCGATCAGGGCGCCGACCCAGGACAGGGCCCACGCGAACATCAGCATCACCAGGTAGCCGAGCAGCGCGTCCCAGAAGCTGCCGCGGATGCGCCAGCCGACCAGCAGCCCGCACGCCGACATCACGATCAGCGCCACCACGCTGACCACCAGGTCCGACGTCGTGCGGCCGAGGACCACCGCGATGCGGGACATCGGCAGCGAGCGGAACCGGTCGATGATGCCCTTCTGCAGGTCGTTGGCGAAGCCGATGACCGTGAACGCCGAGTTGAACGCCACCGTCTGGGCGAAGATCCCGGCGATCAGGAACTCGCGGTACGCCGCTCCGCCCGCTTCGCCGCCGATCGCGTTGCCGAAGACGTAGGCGAACAGCAGCACGAACATGATCGGCTGCAGCGTCGCCGCCATCAGCCAGTCGGGGTTGCGGCGGACGTTCATCAGGTTGCGCCACGTGACGATGCCGCCGTCGGAAATGCCCTTCGCGAACGCATTCACTTCGAGACCCCCTCGGTCGACGAGGCGCCGTGGCCGGTCAGGGACAGGAAGACGTCGTCCAGCGTCGGGCGGTGCAGGCCGACGTCCTGGACCGTGATGCCGTGGGAATCGAGCCGCCGCAGGGCCTCGATCAGTGCCTTCGGCCCGGTGTCGACCAGGATTTCGGCCCGCCGCGTGTGGTCGTCGCCGGACGGCTCGCCGGTGCCGACCTCGCGCAGGACCTCCAGGGTGGCCGGCAGGTCCGCGGCCGAGGCGACGACCAGCTCCAGGCGTTCGCCGCCGATCTGGGCCTTCAGCTCGTCCGCCGTACCTCGCGCTATCACCCGGCCGTGGTCGATCACCACGATCGAGTCGGCGAGCTGGTCGGCCTCTTCGAGGTACTGCGTGGTCAGCAGCACGGTCGTGCCGTCGGCGACGAGCTCCTTGATGACCTGCCAGGTGTCGAGCCGCCCACCCGGGTCGAGGCCGGTGGTGGGCTCGTCGAGCACGACGACGGTCGGCTCGGCGACCAGCGCGCCGGCCAGGTCGAGACGCCGCCGCATCCCGCCGGAGTAGCCCTTCGCCGGCCGGTCGGCGGCCTCCTCGAGCCGGAACCGCGTGAGCAGTTCCCGGGCGCGCGAGCGGGCCGCGGCCTTCTTCCGGCCGTAGAGCCGCCCGACCATGTACAGGTTCTCGAACCCGGTGAGGTTCTCGTCGACGGCGGCGTACTGACCGGACAGCCCGATCCGCTGCCGCACCTCGTCCGGCTCGGCCAGCACGTCGTACCCGGCCACGTGCGCCGACCCGGAGTCCGGGCGCAGCAGCGTGGTCAGGATGCGCACGGTGGTGGTCTTCCCGGCGCCGTTGGGGCCGAGCAGGCCGAGCACCTGCCCGGCCGGGATGTCGAGGTCGACGCCGTCGAGCGCGCGCGTCGTCCCGTAGGTCTTCACGAGCCCGCGTACCCGGACGGCTGGGTCCGGTCCCGGCTGTGGCATGGCGGCTCCCCCTTCAGGTGACCCCGACAAGCTAGGCCACGCTGCCCGGTTTGTCCTCCGGGTTTCTCCCTGAGCCGGCTCAGTTCGCCGAAAGCGTGACGGCGAACTCCGGGGGCGTCCGCAGCGACTGGAACACGACGCAGTAGCGCTCGGTCAGCTTCTTGAGCGTCGCCAGCTGGTCCTCGCTCGCGTCGGTGTCGAGGTCGAACGACAGCCGGATGGCGCGGAAGCCGACCGGGGCGTCCTTCGCCACGGCGAGGGTGCCGCGGAAGTCGAGGTCGCCCTCGGCCCGGACGCGCCCGCCCCGGACGGTCAGGCCCAGCGACGTCGCGACGGCCCGCAGTGTCACGCCCGCGCACGCGACGAGCGCTTCGAGCAGCATGTCGCCCGAACAGGCGAGGGTGCCGTCGCCGCCGGTGGCCGGGTGCAGCCCGGCTTCGACGACCGCGCGTCCCGTTTCGACCTTGCACGAGATGCCGAGGCCGTCGAGTTCGGCGTCGGCGTGCAGCGTGACGAGCGCGCTCTCCGGATCTTCGCGGTACTTGTCCTTCAGCGGCGCCTGGGTCGCTCGCAGCTCTTCGGTGTCCATCCGCCGATTCTGCTCCGGAAAAACGCGAAGCGGGGAGGCCGGTTCACCCGGCCTCCCCGCGTCAGTGGTTCAGCGTCAGCTCAGGGTGACGGCCACGTCGTCGATGACGAACGAGGTCTGCAGCGAGCTGTCTTCGGTGCCGGTGAACTTCAGCGCGAGGGTGCCGCCGGCCGCCGACGAGACGTCGATGGTCTTGAGCGCGTACCCGGACGCCTTGTTCAGGTTGGAGTAGCTGCCCAGTGTCGTGCTGCCGTTGGCCACGGTCAGCTTGTCGTAGGCGGTGGAGGTGGTCGTCTCCGCGGTGTCGATGTGCAGGTAGAACGTCAGGCTGGCGTGGCAGCCCGCCGGGATGCTCACCGACTGCGCGATCGACTCGGTGGTGGTGGAGCCGTAGCCGTCGAGCCAGGACGAGTAGGTGCCGCCGTGCGCGGCCTGGCCCTGCGAACCCCACTGGCCGATGGAGCCGGTGGTGCCGGTCCAGCTGCCGCTGCCCGACTCGAAGCCGCCGTTGACGATCTTCTGGCCGGAGCAGCCGCCGGTGGTGCCGACGGTCCAGGTGAACGACGCCGAGCCGGTCTTGTTGGCCGCGTCCTTCGCCGTCACCGTGACGTTCGAGGTGCCCGCGGTGGTCGCGGTGCCCGAGATCGTGCCGGTGGAGGCGTTGATCGACAGGCCGGCCGGCAGGCCGGTGGCCGACCAGGTGTAGGGCGCGGTGCCACCGGAAGCCGACAGCGGCAGGTTCACCGAACCACCGGTCGTGGTGGACTGGTTGCCCGGGTTGGACACGGTGACCGTGCCGGTCGCCGAGCACGTCGGGTCGGCCGACTGCGCCGGCACGCTGATCGCGTCCCACGCCGCCTTGACGGTGTTGAACTCGGTGCAGCTGCCCGGGAACAGGTTCTTCGCCGCGGTCAGCGTCCAGGTGCGGTACTTCAGGTACGAGCTGCTGGAGGTCTTGAGCAGCATCGCGTTGTAGAAGATCTTCACCGCGGTCTGCACGCCGAGGCCGGTGACGGTGGAGCTGTTGCACGTGCTGCTGGTCGGCTGCCCGTTGGTCGGGTTCGTGCCCTCGGCCAGCAGGTAGAACCAGTGGTTGCCGGGGCCGGCGGCCGCGTGCACCTCACCGTTGGGAACGCTGCTGTCGTAGCAGTTCTTGTCGCCCAGCGCCGACGGGTTGTACATGTTGCGGATCGGGCCGGAACCGACCAGGTTCACCTGCTCGCCGACGAGGAAGTCCGGCTGGTCGTAGGGAGCGGGCTCGTTCGCGAACCACTCGGTCGAGGCGCCGAAGACGTCCGCGACGAACTCCTGGGTACCCGCACCCGAGATGCCACCCGGGGTGTGGTCGTCGATGCCGTGGCCGTGCTCGTGCGCCACGACGTCGATCGAGCCGATCCAGCCGCCGGCGGTGTTCTTGCCGATCTGGACCTGGCTGCCGTCGTAGTAGGCGTTCTGGTCGTTCAGGCCGACGCGGATCGGCCAGCCGCCGCCGTTGCCGTCGAAACCGTTGCGCCCCAGCCACTGCGAGAGCATCTTGTTCTCGGTCTGGGCCGCGTACAGCGCGTCGACGCAGCCGGTTTCGCGGTTGCTGGCGGTGCCGTTGCCCCAGAGGTCGTCCGGTCCGCTGAAGGTCGTGTTGTTGGCCGCGTCCTGGCAGGACGTGTTGGTGATGGCGGGGTCCTTCAGCGAGTACGTGCTGCCCGAGTGCGTGGTGTCGAGGTGCACGGGGTTCGGCCCGTTCCACGCGCTGGTGCCGTCACCGTTGAGGACGTGCTCCTGCGTCTTGAGCACCTTCCCGGTGGCGGCGTCGACGATGACGTCGAGCCGGCTCGGCCCTTCGGCGTCGCGGCCGACGACGGTGCTCTTCCACGCCAGCGTCGGGGCGCCGAGCGCGAAGACGACCTGCTGTGCCGGGCTCACGCTGTCCACCGCGGACAGCTGCTGCCGCGCGGTCGCCTCGGCCGCGGCCTTCGAGACCTTCGCGGTGGTGTCGGCGAGGTTGATCGTCTGGTCCTGGGCGACGGAGGTGCCGAGCACCTGGCCGGTCGAGTCGGTCGCCACCACGAAGTCACCGCCCACCACGGGCATGCCCTTGTAGCTGCGCTCGTAGGGGATGTACTTCAGGCCGTTGGTCGCGGAAATCGCCTTCTGAGCCAGGAAAACGTCATCCGCGCTCGCGTGCAGCGCGGCGGGCCGGCTCGCCACGAGCCCGGCCGCCGCCGACACGGCCAGGGTCTGGGCGTCCGGGACGGCGTTCGGGGTGGCGGGCTGGGCCTGGGCGGCGGTGGTCGTGCACACCGCGGCGATCAGGGCGCCGCTCGCGGCCAAGACGAATGGACGTCTCAGGTGCATCGGGGGATCTCCTCCGGGCAGGGCGAACCGGCCCGGGGTCGAGCCGGGCCGAGAACGGGGACGACGGGGAAAAATGGTGCGGCTTAGCGGAAATCAGCATCCGGTGTGAAAGCCCCGTGAACAAGCGACGAACGTACGGTCTTATCGGCAAGTCGCAATACATCCCAAATAGGACATTCGGCGCTATTGGGATCGGAGGTGTTGTGTCTGTCTATTGAGGACTTACGGTGGATCACCGCCGTTCGGACGATCTTCACTGCGTCCGAGACGACGAAGGGCCCCTTCGCCGGGATCGGCGAAGGGGCCCTTCGGTGGTGCTGGGTCAGGCGGTCTTCTCGCGCTTCGGGAGCTTCCAGCCCGGGCGCACGAAGTGGCACGTGTACCCGTTCGGGATGCGCTGCAGGTAGTCCTGGTGCTCCGGCTCGGCCTCCCAGAAGTCACCCACCGGGCTGACCTCGGTGACGACCTTGCCGGGCCACAGCCCCGACGCGTCGACGTCGGCGATCGTGTCCTCGGCGACCCGCTTCTGCTCGTCGTTCTCGAAGAAGATCGCCGAGCGGTAGCTCAGGCCGATGTCGTTGCCCTGGCGGTCCTTCGTCGTGGGGTCGTGCACCTGGAAGAAGAACTCGAGCAGGTCGCGGAACGTGGTCTGCGCGGGGTCGTAGATCACCTCGATGGCCTCGGCGTGCGTGCCGTGGTTGCGGTAAGTGGCGTTCGGGACGTCGCCGCCGCTGTAACCGACCCGGGTCGAGATCACCCCGGGTTGACGGCGGAACAGCTCCTGCATGCCCCAGAAGCAGCCGCCGGCCAGGACGGCCCTTTCGGTTGACGTGGTCACGGCGTCACTCCTTCTCCTCGTGCGGTGCTACCGACGGTTACAACTGCCCCGGACCCCCGATGATTCCACGCGGGTATTACGGAAGCCTGACGCGACGTGGGACGATGGTGCCGGGACGGGATGACTCCCGGGAGGCGCGATGCGCAACGACGACATCGCCTCGGAACACTCCGGCGGCGTGCTGGTCGTCGAGATGCGTGGCGAGCCGGGCATCACGACGGTGCTGCGCCGGGCGTCGGTGCTCGAGACCGCCCTGTGTGAACTGCCGTGGCCCCGGCTGCTGGTGTTCGACCTCGGCCGGCTGGACTTCCTCTCCGAACGCGGGGTCCGCGGCCTGCTCGAGGCGATCGAGCGCTGCCGGGACCGGGGCCTGCCGGGATGCCTGGTCGCCTCGCCGGGCACGGGTGTCGAACGGGTGGTCCGCCGCACCGGGCTCGGCGAGCTGGTGCGGGTGTTCCCGGATCGCCTGGCGACGATCGCCGCCTACCAGCCGGTCGAGGTGCGCTGGCTGCTTTGCTGAGCGCCGGCCGGGCCGTCCCGTCGTCCCGGTGAAGTGACCCAGGTCACTCGCCGCGCATCGAGCGGCGGATCTCGGCCAGCCGGTCCTTGGCCGCCTGGTCGCGGTCGGCGATCTGCTTGTCGAGGGTCTCGGCGGTGTTCTCGGTGCCGAGGCCGGCGACGTCGACCGAGCCGAGCGACGTGGTGTACCGGTTCTCGATCTTGTCGCGGACGAAGTCGAAGCTGGGTACCCCGCCCTCGCTGTAGTCCGGGTCCGGCAGCGGCGGCGACGGGACCGCCGGCGCCGCGGTGGGGGTGTCGTCGACGATCTCGCCCTCGACCACGTTCGGGTCACCGTCGGGTTTGCTCATCTCCCGACCATAGCGCCGGTGTGGGCAGTCCTGCCGCGGCCAGTGGGTAATTCGGCCGTGGGCCGGCCCGGCGCGGTGGGGAATTCTCGACGCGCACAGCCGGTGTCCGGAGGGAGCAGACCATGAGTGCCGGGGCCTACCACGCCGAAACGGCGGAGATGGGGACGATCGCCCACGCGGTCGAAGACGTCGGGTCGTCCTTCCTGTCGGCCACCCGCGACCTGGAGGGCCTGGTGCTGGATGCGTTGTCGTTCGCCGGGATCGGCAGCGGCGTCGCGGCCGCGAACTCGGCGCTGCACTCGACGCTGGGCAGCGCCCTGCAGAAGCTGCTCCACCTCCTGACGAACGTGAACCAGAACGTCCGGACGGCCGCGGACGGCTACCGCGCCGCCGACTCCGACGTCGCCCAGGCCTACGGCGGTGGCGGGCAGGGCGGCGGTGGCGCCGCGGCCGCCGCGGCGCCGCAGCAGCTCGACCCCCGGGTCGTCGACTCGATCATGCGGTCCGAAGGCGCGACGGGGGAGCAGGGCGGCGTGCCCGAGGCCTACGGCTTCCGGCAGAACATGCACAACGGCTACGACCGGATCATCGCCGCGCGCGAGCAGTACGGGATCGGCAGCGCCGAGGAACGCGCGGTCGTCGCCGACCTGATGACCGCCAACGCCCGCACGGCGGGTGCGCTCAACTTCACCGATCCCGGCACCCAGGCCGCGATCATGTCCGGCGCCCACATGCGCGGCGCCGGCGGCGTCCGCGCCATCCTCAACCACATGGCGGGCGACGACGTCGTGCGCAGTTCGCGGACGCTGAGCGACGCGGCCGTCCAGCACGTCCAGGGACTGACGCCGGAGCAGTTCCAGCAGGAGTTCCGCGACGCCCGCGTCGAATACGACCGCCAGGTCTACGGCGCGACGACGACCACCCAGGGCGGGCACACGCAGAACTGGTGGGACCGCTACGGCACCGGCCTGACCCGCCGCTACGACCGCGAGCAGGCCGAATTCCTCGGGCTTTCGCAACCGCAGAACTGATTTTTCGATCCTGCGGATTCGAAGATCGCCCGAGTGGGCACTCTCTTTGTGTAGCCGAACGACAACGGGAGGCGCACGATGAACCGGAGGATGATCGCACTACTGGGCGGGGTCGCCGCGATGGCGGGGACCGTGGCGTTCGCGGGAACGGCCGAAGCGGCGTCGACGCCGTGCAGTGCCGAAGCGAAGGCCTGCGTCCAGCGCAGTTCGAATACCGCGTGGCTGACCGACGGCGCCGGGAACGTCACCTACGGCGGCGTCCCGATCACCGTGGGGCTGCCGAAGTACCCGACCCCGCTGGGGAAGTTCCACGTGCAGTACAAGGACATCGACCACTACAGCAAGCAGTTCAACGGGCCGATGCCGTACTCGGTGTTCTTCACCACCACCGGGGTCGCGTTCCACCAGGGCAGCCTGAAGGTCAAGTCCCACGGGTGCGTGCACCTTTCGCACGGTGCCGCGGTGACGTTCTACAACTCGCTGCACCCGGGTGACGTCGTCGAGGTCGTGCCCTGATCCGTCCGTTCCGGACGGTCGAGGAGCGCGCCGGTGACGGCGCCGAACACCAGGTGATCCAGGATCTGCGGCCCGCGTGGCAACGCCCGCACGGCGGGGTACGCGCGGGCCGCGATCCCGAGGTCCAGCGCCGCGATGACCAGTCCCGCGACCGCGCCGCCGCCGCCCCCGAGCCGGTGGTGACGGGCGATCGCGGCGAGCACGCCGGTCCAGGCGGCGGAGACGACGACGTGCGCGATCAGCCCGGCGGCGACGCCGGGCCGGTGGCGCCGGCCCGGTAACAGGGTGCCCGCCGCTTTGGTGGCCGCGAGGACATCGGCACGGGTGAAAAGCGCGTGGACAGTCGACGGTATACCGCTGACCACCGCGGCGACGGCTCCCGCTCGAGCCGGCGTCATCCGGCCAGGTACGCCGCCACCCGGATCCGCAGGCCGCGGACGCGGGGGAGCGCGATGGTGAACGCCCGCGCCGGCCGGTAACCCGGCCACGGGTCGCGGTGGGTGCAGGGACCGGCGAAGTACACGAAGCCGTCTTCGTCGTCGTAGTGGCCTGGTGACCAGACGGCCGCGTCACCCGCGTGGCGGTCCGGGCAGGTGGCCCGGGCGGTCCAGTAGACGTCCTTCTGCATGACGCGGCGCAGCTGCGCCGCGAATTCCGCCAATTCGGTTTCCGGCAGGCCGAGACCGCGTCCGCTCCACACCCGCGGGGTGCGTTCCGACGGGCGCGCGGGGCAGCCGAAGGTGACCTCGGCGGCGGTGTACTGCCGGGTCCAGCGGGAGTTTTTCGGGGCCGGTGCGGCGAAATCGAATCCGCCGGTGAGTTCCAGCGTCATGGGGGAACGATAGTCGATCAAGCGGTGAGGGGTACCGCCGCGCGGGTATCGATCACTGCTCACATAGTGTATACAGTATCCAGTAGCCTGACGAAGGAGGCCGCTTTGTACACAGTCACCAACCCGGCGACGGGCGAGCTGGTCGACGAAATCCCGAACGCGGCCGACGAGGAGGTCCGCGACGCGATCGACCGGGTGCACCGCGGGTACGCGGCCTGGCGGGCCCGGCCGGTCGCCGAACGCGCCGCCATCGCGAGGCGCGCGGGGGAGCTGTTCGCCGAGCGCGCGGACGAGCTCGCGGCGATCATGACGGTGGAGATGGGCAAGCGGATCAACGAAGGCCGCGGCGAAGTGGGTGTCGTCGCCGACATCTTCCGGTACTACGGCGAGCGCGGCCCGGACCTGCTGGCGGACGAGCCCCTGGCGATCCGCGGCGGCGAGGCGGTGCTGACGAAGGAGCCGATCGGGGCGCTGCTGGGCGTGATGCCGTGGAACTTCCCGTGTTACCAGGTCGCCCGGTTCGTGGCGCCGAACCTGGTGCTGGGCAACACGATCCTGCTCAAGCACGCGTCGATCTGCCCGCGCTCGGCGGTCGCGATCGAGTCGGTGTTGCGGGACGCCGGTGTGCCGGCGGACGCGTACGTGAACGTGTTCGCGTCGAGCCGTCAGGTGCCGTGGATGCTGGCGGATCCGCGCCTCGCGGGGGTGTCGCTGACCGGCAGCGAGCAGGCGGGCATCTCGGTGGCGGCCGAAGCCGGGCGGAACCTCAAGAAGTGCGTCCTGGAACTGGGCGGCTCGGACCCGCTGATCGTGCTGGACACCGACGACCTGGACGAGACGGTCAAGATCACGGCGACGGCCCGGATGCGCAACTGCGGCCAGTCGTGCAACGCGCCGAAGCGCATCATCGTGCTGGGCGAGCTGTACGAGGAGTTCACCGACCGGTTCGCCAAGCGCGTGACGGAGTACTACGTCCCGGGCGACCCGGCAGACCCGTCGACAACGCTGCCCCCGCTGGCCTCGACGGCAGCGGCGGAAGAGGTGGCGGCCCAGATAGAGACGGCGATCCGCGAAGGAGCAACGCTGCGCGCGGGCGGCCACCGCATCCCGGGCCCGGGCGCGTACGTGGAGGCGACGGTCTTGACGGACGTGACCCCGCAGATGGCGGCGTACCACGAGGAGATCTTCGGCCCGGTGGCATTGCTGTTCCGAGCGGAGACGGAGGAGGAAGCGCTGGCGCTGGCGAACGACACACCTTTTGGCCTGGGCGCGAGCGTGTTCGCAACCGACCGAACCCGCGCGGCCCGCGTGGCACGGGGAATCGAGGCGGGGATGGTGTACGTGAACAAGTCGGGAGGCTCGGAGGCGGACCTGCCGTTCGGCGGGATCAAGCGGTCAGGGATGGGCCGGGAGCTCGGGGCGCTGGGGATCGAGGAATTCATGAACAAGAAACCGATCCGCCTCTGACCTGCTGTTTTACTGCTCTTGGCCCCGCTAGGCCGTCGTCAGGCCGTCACGGAATCCTGGTCCGTCTGCTGCGGTCGGCGGGGCTTGAACACTCGATTGGTCGCCGCCCGAGCCCGTTTGTGGCTCGACGGGACGAGGTGCGTGTAGATCCGGAGCGTGTATCCCGGGTCGTGATGCCCCAGGTACTCCGCAACCTCCTTGATCGACACGCCGTTGGCGAGCATCGTGGAGGCGAAGAAGTGCCTCATGGCGTGCATGCCGTCCCGGCGTTCGACATAGTCGAGCCCCGCACGCGCGAAGGCCGGCCGCCAGGCGTGGTACGCGAAGTTCGATCCCTTGATCACGTTCCCGATCGGCTGCCCCGCGTAGGCGCTGCGCTTGATGACCCGGCCGATCAGGACGCGCACCGTCTCCGGCCTGCCGCCCGGTTCGAGCCAGGGGAGCGTCAGCGTGACGGGCTCGAAGGTGGCCATGTAGTCGTCGATGTCGTCGAGGACGCCTTGCCCGAGCGGCACCACACGCGTCTTGCCACCCTTCGGCGGTGAGAACACCGGCTGAGTGCCGATCCACCGGATCTGACGCTGAACGTTGACGATCATCTCGTCCCGGTCGATGTCGTCCGGGCTGAACCCGAAGATCTCCATCTGCCGTAGCCCGAGGCCGGCCCCGAGCGGCACTGTGACGGTGTACTCGGCGGGCAGAGCGAGCCGCACCGCGCGGACACGGCTGTCCGGCCACGGGATGACCTTCCGCTGGACAGGCTTGGGCCGCTTGACACTCTTCGCCCGGCACGGGTTCGTCCGGATCTTCTTGTCGTCGTAGGCCGCCTGGAGGATCGCGGAAACGGTGTCGAACAGCACCGCCCGGGTGGACGCCATCAGGCCGCGTCCGCCTTCGCTCTTCGGCCGCTCCAGCCAGTCGAGCCAATCGCGAATGGTGTCGGTCTTCGCGGCTACCTTGAGCGGCTTGTCCCCGAGGAATGGGAAGATCCCGGTCTTGAGGTGGTTGCTCACGGTCTGCCGCGTCCCCGCGTCGGCTGACTGGCCCTTGCGCCACTGGGCCGTGTAGTCGCGGAACTTCTCTTCGCCGGACTCGGCCGAGATGTACTCACCGGCCAGCACGTCGTGTTGCATCTTGGTCAGGAACGTCTTGGCCTTCGTAAGTTGCTTGTCCGGAAAGGACTTGCTCCGTTCGTTGCCCTCGGGATCGTAGTACCGGACCTTGTACCGGTCTCCCTTGCCGAACAGTTCGGTCTTCTCGCGGACCGGGTGACCCTTGGCATTGAAGACCGGCTTGCCTTCCGCGTCCTTCTTCTGTCGCCACCATCGGTCTTGCACGTGGCCTTTCATTATTTTCTCCTATCCTAGTTGGTTTTGATGCGGCTTAACCCCATGCCCGAGGTTGATCGGGCATGGGGTTTCGTAGCCGAGACCTTCTATGCGGCACCGTCATGGCTGAGCTGGTCGATCCAAGCTCGTACCGCTTCGGGGGAGTACCGGACGTGTTTGCCCATCCGAATCCACGCGGGGCCGTAGCTCTTGAACCGCCAGTCCCGCAGGGTCTTCTCGGGTATCCCGAGGAAGGTGGCCAAGTCCTCAGGCGTCCACAGGCCCTCGATGCTCACCACCTTGATCCGTGCGCTCATGTCTGCCCCCTCAGGCCGCCAGAGACGAAGTTGCCGAAGTAAATTGGACGGGCGGCCCGGCAGCAGCGAGCATTGCCCTGGAGTACTCCGCCTGCCACGCGATGCGCTCTGAGATCGCGCGCATGACCAGCTGGTCCCTCGGTGGGCAATGGGTGTCGCCGGGCTCGACTTTGCGCCACACGAACCGATCCGGAGCCGGTTCCGGCTTGCTGATCCCGACCGCCGCCAGTGCGGAAAGCACGAAGCCCCGGCGGTCGGCCTTGTGGTCGGCGACCGTCTTGCCGGACCACTTGCGCGACACCAGCACCCGCCGCCCCGGAAGCCCGAGCGTCGAACGGCGATGCGCCCGTCCCTTGCAGTGGCCTGGGACGGTCTTTCCGTTGGCTCCCTTCGGGTTGATCCCGTACAGCAGCCACACCGCACAGCGCGGCGAGCACGGCGTCACGGCCAGGTGGGCGTGCAGCATGTCGTGGTGATCTCGCTGGCCGGCCGTATCCGCGTCGACGACCTCACCGGTCGACTTCGTGAGGTACTTGGTCAGGTAGCCGATGTGCCGCCCGGCCTCCTCCGTCCCGCCGAGGATGCCCTTCGAGTGCACCTGCGTGCCGAACCGCACGACATGAGCCGGTTCCTCCACGGCAGCCACCGCGTCATCCCACGCCGTCAACGGCTCCCGCGTCTCCGGGTCCACAAAGGAACGGGAATCGGGATCCCACAAAGGGTTTCGATCCGTGTAGACCAGTTCATCGTGAGCAGGCCACCACACCTGGTGGTAGGTCGCTTCGGTGACGAGCCGGATGGTTTCGTGCGAGATCGCGCCCCGCAACGCCGTGTGCAGATGCGGGGCCGCCCGTCGCTGCGGCTCGACTGTGGCGAAGTACTGCACGTCCCATCCGACGACGCGGCGGAGGTTCTGCCACCACCGATCCACCAGCGCCGCGAAGTGCACCGCATCCCGAGCCGCCCGACGATAGTCATACGACGCCGGGTCGACCGGTGACCCGTCTGGCCGGACACGGCCGTAGGTGTCGCAGGTCAGCGTGACGAACATTGACGGCCGGAACTTCCCCGCGAACTCCCGCCCTACCGTCGTCTTCGCGACCTTGCGCCGAGGCAGGTTCGGCGCGTCCTGCCGCCGCCTGGTCGACCGCTTCACGGCCTTGCGCTCCGGGACGTCGAGAGCAGGCAGGCGGCCGGTCATGCCCGAGGCCCGCAGTTCCGCGTCCACGCCCGCGACCTCTGCCCGCAGCTCTTCGGCCTCTGCCTCGTCCCCGGCCGCCATCACGTCGCGGTAGTGCGCCGCCAGGTCGGCCCGGTAGGTCAGCAGCTCGGTTTGGGTCTCCGAGGGCTTCTCGCGGGTGATCACCGGCTCTTCGGTCAGGTGCCACCCTTCCCGGCACTGGGCCTGCCGCAGCGCCTTCGCCTTCCGGGCGCACGGCAGGCACACCGACTCCACCGTGGAGCCGCAGGGGATGGGGACATAGCGGACTTCGCCGGTTTCGGTGTCGCCGACCTCCATCGTGAACGGCCGGGTACACACGCCGTGCTTCTCTGCCGTGGCCTTGACGACGTCGGCGGAGAGGGCACCGCGGATTCGCTCGACCGGGGTGGCCGGCACCGCCTGCGACTGCGGGTCTTCGCTGGTGGTGGTCATGCCGACCTCCCTTCGCCCGTGCGTCGATCGGCCAGGCTGATCACCTGGGCGCCGCCGTTGGTGACGTAGTGCTCCAGTTGCTTGATCGTGTGATCGGGCACCCACCCGGCCCGCACGCGCAGGGGTTCGCGGATGCCTTCGCCCCAGACGTAGCCGACCCCGGCTGCCGATTCCGGGATGCGATTGGCCCACGCGCCGCGCTCGTACGCGCCGTCGCCGAGGACCATCGGGACCTGCGTCTTCGAGGTCAGCCGCATCGCGATCCGCCGGGGCAGCAGCTCCCGCACCGGCACCGTGTCCTTGGTCGGCTCCTGCACGTAGCCCCGGACGGTGAAGCCGAGCGCTCGGCCTTGGGTGGTCAGGATTGCGACCTTCTCCACGATGGCGTCGCGGGTCTTGCGGTCGGTGTACTTGGTCAGCGCGCCGATCTCGTCGAACTCCAGCAGCTCCACCGGGTAGTCGGTGGAGATCGGGACCTGCCGGGTGTGCCCGGCGAACTCACGCTTGCGCCTGTCCAGCTCGTCCAAGAGCGCGTCAAGGACCTGGACAGCCTCCTGCCCGCTCTGGCCGTAGCGGGCGAAGATTCCGCGCCCGTAGGACAGCTCCATCGCCTTCGGATCGATCCCGGACACCCGCACCAGACCGGCCCGGATCGCCGAGGCCGCCGCGACCAGCGGGCACCACATCACCGAGTTCTTGCCCGACCCGGTGGCCCCGGCGACCAGGGTGTGAGCGCCGGTGCCGACGAGGGGGAGCTGCCAGGGCTTGCCGTACTCGGTCGACCCGGCGAACACCGCCCGCAAGTCCACACCCGTGCCGTCCACGGAGACCATCTCCGGCACCGGCAAGCACGCGACCGGTGAGGCGAGCAGGTCCCGGCGCATGAAGTCGATCGACACGACGTCGGGCTCGAGTTCCCGGATCTGGCAGCGGGTGACCTTCCGGGCGACCGCCAGCGCGCGGGCACCCTCGTCGAAGTCCTCCGGCTTCTGTCCCGGCACCAGTCGCACCCGGACCTCATCCCACGAGGCCCCGGACCGGACCGACAGCAACGTGGGCACCGCGACCCCGGCCGACCGGTCCTGATTGCGGGAGACGGTGTTTCGGCCCCGTCGACGACCGACCAGGGACACCGTGACGTCGACCGGCACCGAGGCGTCCCGGACCACCAGGCCGCAGGCGGTCAGCCAGCCGGCCAGCTTCCGGCCGTAGAGCGCCCAGCGCAGCCACCACGAGCGCACCCACCGCCCGCACCACTGGTCATAGCTCACCGCGTCCAGCCGCCACCAGACGAGCTGCACCAGGCCGAGCACGGCGAGGGTCACCAGGAGCGAGAGCCCGCCAAGCCACCGGCACCAGGCCCAGGCCGCTACGAGGGTGAGGCAGGTCCGCCAGTGCGTCACCAGTTGCCGAACAACCCAGCCGATCGCCCGTGCCAGACCCCAGAGCACCATCCCGACGACCGCGAGCGCGGCCAGCATCTCCGCCAGCCCGGCCAGAGCACGACCGATCTTCGCCAACGCCCACAGCAGAACGGCCAGGCCGCCGCCGACCGCCATCAGCGTCATCACGCCGTGCGCGTCCATCAGCGACCACCCCGCACACCGGCCGTGCGAAGCACCAGCGGGAGCATGCCCAGGCACGGGGCGCACTTGGTCTCCCCGGGCAGTAGGCGCGCGAACTTCTTGCATTCTGCGCAGCGCATCCGGGTGACCCCGGTTGACTGGCGTTGGTTGTCATCATTTATCGTTTGCATTGTTCACTTCTCCAGTGGACAGACGCAGAACCGGAACAGGTTGGTAGCCAAGGGCCGGTTCTGCGTTCTAAAAAGGACACTTGCGGTCACGTGGGGACGCGTTTATGCGCCACACGTCCCCACGTGCGGAATTCCTGATCTTCTGTTCTTCTCAGACTTGCTTGGGCTGCCCGCGTGAGCGGAGCCGGACCCCCTCGGCGAGCAGGATGTTGCGAGTTTGGTTGTAGCTCATGCCATACAGGGCGGCGACTTGCCGGATCGAACGGCCGTGCTCGTACGCGTTGACCAGACCCGGCGGAGTCGGCGGCAGGCGGATCTTCGGCGGCCGAAGCGCAACTCCGGCGTCGATAAGGGCGGTCCGCACCTTTCGGTAGCTGAACGGATACTCTGCCACCAGAGACTCAATTGTCTCACCGCCGGAATAACGCTTGACCAGCTCGATGACGACTGCCGGGTCTACCTCGCTAGTCACCTCTCTTCTCCGAAACCCGACCGCCATTCGGGCTTTCTGGTCAGCTTCTCGACCTGACGCATTTCGTAGCCGACCCAGTACAGCGCTTCCCAGTGGTGGTGCCGATCGGTTTCCGCGACCCGCTCGTACATCGCGGCGTTCGCACGGTGGAACGCCACCCACTCCGAGGTCTTCGCGTCGACCTCGGGACGTAGTACGAACACCGCCTCCCGGGCATCAGCCAGCGTCACGGCCTCGTCATGCGCCTTGACCACCGTCACCGTCTCCATCAGGCCCGACTGGTGCCGCCGCGCGAGCCGTCAGCAGCGCCGCCAGGTCGTCCACTCCGTCGCGGAGCTGGCGAAGGAACGCCACGCAGGCCGGCCACTGCTCCACGTCCTGCGGGACCGTGAGAGAGACCACCGACGTCGCTCCGGTCACGACCAGCATCGGGGGACTGGCCGGATGCGGCCCGGTCTCCTCCACCGTCACCGAATCCCGAGACTCGACCCTCCACGTCACGCCGAACCCGTCGACCCGAACCACCATCACCGTCTGCCTTACTCGCCCAATCCCGTGCCAGCTCGGCGAACCCCTCGGCCGCCGACTCCAACGCCGCAACGCACCACCACGGCAGACCCCGCGAGCGCGCCAGCTCATGCCACGCCCGCGACACCCGCCGCGCCGCATTCGACGTGTTGAGCGACGACGTGGGGGAGAAGACCCGCGTGCTGTGCTCCCACGCCGCCATGTAGTCGCGGTACGCCGATTCCCACGCCCGGACCAGCTCACTGAACGCCGCAGCGTCGCGAACCGGCCCGGACGCGTTCATCCCGCTCACGCCGCCTTGGTCGCAGCTTCGCCAGCCGTGGCGGAGCGCGCCGACTTCGAACCGCTCCCGGCTGCCTTGAAGCCCGTCGCGCGGAAGACGTAGGACTGGTACTTGAACTCGCCCTGGCCCGCCACCTTCGGCTCCGCCGTCAGCCCCTCCAGCTCAATCGGACGCATGCCCGGCAGCGCTTCGGAGGTGGCCGGGACCGGCTGGACGTCCGCCAGCAAGGTGATCTCGAACGATGCCCGCTTCGCCTTCGTCTCGTCCGGGTCGGTCACCGTCGCCTTCCACTGCCGCTTGCCTGTCACCTCGTCCACTCGCTGCCGAGCCGGGCGGCCTGCCGTCCGGTCCTCGCGAGATTGGTACTCCGTATCTGCCGTAACCTCTCCGACCATGACGAGCCCCTGCGGGAACGCCTGGTCAAACGCAATTTCGAACCTGTAGCCCTTGGCGATAGCCATTTCGCTAGCTCCCTGGATGTGTTCTCAGTCAGTCGCTTCTGGTGCCTGGTCGTCGACTCGTGTCGTTGTCGAGTTCAGTGCGGCCCGTACCGCTTCGAGTTCCCTGCTCAGCACCGCAATGGCGTCCGAATCCACGAGCAGGACTACCGGGAACGCCTTGCCGAACCGGATTTCGGCTCGGTTCGCGTACGTGAGCGCGCGGACCCGGATGGGGAGATCTGCCGTGACGTGGATCTGGACCGTGTCACGCATGCCGGTCGCGCCTACGCCGCAGGTCGGCGGAGCGCCCGTGTTCCCGCATCACGCGACCGGCCGTCGAGCACGGACCCCACGCTTCGAGTCGTCATGCCTGCCTTCCTCTCCTCGCCGCCGGGCGGACCCCGGCAATCTGCCCTCCAATCTCCGGCAAAAGGCGGGACATGATCACCACGTGGCGGGACATCTCGGGACGTCCCTGGTACGGTCGAAGACGTCCCTAAAAGTCCCAAGGGGTGCTGATGCCGAACGAACGCCTGCGTGACGCGCTGCTGCGCAACGGCCTGACCTTGGAACAGGTCGCCAAGGCCGTCGGCGTCGACCAGAAGACCGTTGAACGCTGGATCACCAAGGGGCGCCTGCCGTACCCGAAGCACCGGCACAAGATCGCGGCGATGGCGCGCGAGTCAGAGACGTACTTGTGGCCGGACTCGGTCGCACCGGAGCGCAAGGCCGAGACGGCGGCCGCCGAAGTCGTGCGGGTCTTCCCGCACCGTAACGCCATCCCGGTCGAGCTGTGGGATCGGCTGATCAAGGAGGCGTCGGAGACAGTTGAGGTCCTGGTGCACGCCGCGCTGTTCCTGGTCGAGCGCCCGCGCTTCATCAAGGACCTGACGGCCAAGGCTGCGGCCGGCGCGAAGATCCGCCTGGCCTTTGGTGACCCGGAGGGTGACAGCGTCGCGCTACGCGGCGAGGAGGAGCAGCTTGGCGACGGGACGCTTCCGGCGCGTATCCGCAACGCCCTTGCGTTCTACCGGCCACTGATCGGGGTGGAAGGCATCGAGATGCGGTTCCACAACACGACGCTGTACAACTCGATCTTCCGGTTCGACGACGAGATGATCATCAATACGCACGTGTACGGGTTCCAGGGGGCCCATGCCCCATCCCTCCACTTGCGGCGGCTCTCCGCCGGGGACCTCTTCGAGACGTACTCGGAGAGCTTCGAGTCAGTCTGGAACCTTGCCAAACCAGCCACCTTCTAGGAGGCAGCATGACCCGAGTCGACTACTACAACGACCCGAACGCGCCCAAGGCAAATAGCATTGCGGTGGCCGTCTCAGCGTTCATCCAAGACGATGATGGCCGGATCTTGATGATCAGGCGCACGGACAACGACCTGTACTCGATCCCTGGCGGCCAGTTAGAACTCGGCGAAACCTTGGCTCAAGCTGCCGTACGCGAGGTTTGCGAGGAGACTGGCGTCGACTGCGAGATTACGGGTGTGATCGGCCTATATTCCGATCCTAGTCACGTCATAGCTTACGACGACGGCGAGGTTCGACAAGAGTTCTCTATCTGCTTCCGCGCCCGGGCTATAGGTGGTGCACTCCGGACGAGCGTCGAAAGCAATGAAGTTCTCTGGATAGAACACAAAAAAGTGGACACTCTATCCGTGCATCCATCCATTCGAAAGAGGATCGACCACGGATTAAGTGCGGACCACGTCTACTTCACATGAGGTGTTAGCTATCGTTTGACCTTCCTCCGCTCGGGCTTGAAGTTGCGAATCCAGGCCTCCAATGAGTCAAAATTGACGATCGGAACTGGAGTTTCCAGCACGCGCGGTGTTATTAGGTCGCGGCTCGTAACTATCAGAGGCACGATCTTCCAGCCTGTTCCTGCGACGCCAAAGGTTGAAAGCACTAGGGATACGTGCTCCTGCAGCCAGGCTGACCGGCGCTGATGCTTCTTGAGGGCACTTTTCTCACCACGAACGAGATCGTCGGCTTCATTTGCTAGCTCCGTCGCATTGCGGGCGATCTCGAAATCCTTTGCTTCAACTGCAAAAATAATTCGCTTCTTCTTGTCGAATGCTAGGACATCGATGTCACCCAGGTCCTCACCCGATTTTGACGTTATGCGCTTAGAGCCGACCTTGGTGACGCCTCTGCGTACCGGTGCGCAACCAGAATTCTCGAATGCCACTGATACCTCCGTCTCAAACTGCTGATTTTGACCTTGGCGAATCGATCCCATCAAGATCTTCATCTCTTTGCTTTTCGCGCGCACGCGCCCGGTCCGGATCAAACCAGTCCAGTATTCCGCCGAGTCGATCAGGTGTCTGGCGCCCCAGTAGAGGTCGTGGCTACCATCGTCTCGATTGAATAGAATAAATGGTCTCCTGAGGTACGACCATTCCCGATTGTAGCGCCAAGGCCATGCATCTGACCCAACCGATAGAAATTTCTTGCGCGCCTTCAGGCCAAGCTGACCGAAGAAATGAATGGACTTGCTTCTATTCCAATCGAGCCTTTCATTCATTAGTTCGATCACTTCCTCCATGGGGAGGGATGTGGCGGTGCCAACTCCTGCATCAATGCTGATGTTGATGAGTTCATCGAAAACATCAGAGATATCCGAATGTGTGAATCCGAACTCGGCACGCATGGCTGTGTCGATCGCGTCCAAGGAGTCCGTAGAAGGTGTACGAGTGCCCACGGTGCCGGGCGGTGAGATGGCTATCCTTCTCGCGGCTTCGGCCATAGCCTTGCTTAGCGCGGTCGTTCCGGCCTCGAATTTGTCTCCGCGTGACACGCCTAGCCGGCCTGAGGGTAAGATAGAAAGGTCGTTTTCGGCGAAACCATGGTAAATGGCGTCTGATAGTGATGCTCGTGCGATCAGTTCGGCGGATATGGCCATCAATTGGTCAAACCTGGATAGGGTCAGATCGAGATTTCCCTTTGGCTGGGTTGCGGCAACGTACTCGATGAGGAATCGTATGGCAATTGTCGATTCTGTAAGCTTGTTTCGCCTTTTAGCCAGCTCTTCGGATTTGATGCTTGATTCACCGAAGCACGCGATCTGATAGGGAAGATCGGCCGTAACCGCGGCGGACTGGTTGATCAGGCTCTCGTGGAATGAGAGGAGCTTCTGCAGCGCTTCTCGCCCTGATAGCTCTGCGGTCAATGCGACAACTTTGCCAAAATAGAATTCAACGACCTTGCCAAGGGTCTCCACGCGTTTCTCAGAGGCAATAGGGCCAATGTCATATTGCTGCTCGGATAACCAGTGTGCTAGTTCATCCATGGCGACCGAGGTATCGTATTCTTGGACAAGCCGCGGAGGGAAAGACTCTGAGGGGTACCGCCTGACATCGTTAAGGGGGACAGTCGCATCATCTTCTTCTGGGGCGGCGAACACAGTCTATTGACAAAGTCAGTTGGATCACCATCTACGACGTGTAACTTGAGCCCGTCTAGTAAGGCTTTAACGAGGAACTTCTCACTGTTGGTGTCAGAGCTATCGACGCGGAACAGATCCGATAGTATTTCGAGCTTTACTTTTCCTTCTTGAGTATCGACAACTCGAATCCAGGATCTATCCTCGCTAGTTCCATCGCTCTCGCCTGCAAGGACTTGCCCCAGCTTTTCTGGATCATCTATCTCGATCATTATGAAAATCTGCCGATTTTCGCCGACCGAGTCAATGAACGCTACCGATTTGGATTCGAACATCTGCCATAACCAAAACGATAGGGCGGTTATGAGGCTTTCAAAGAAATCTTCGACGACCCCACTGTAGTGGTTGTTTCCTGCGATCCAGACTTCCGAATTCGCCAACTCTAGAAAAAGGCCTCGCCGCCTGTGTCGCGGATGTACGAAGTAGATAGGAGCTACATCGGTTCCCCATAGTGAAATGACCTCAATGTACCGCTGGCCGTCGGGGCCAAGAACTTCATGTGAGTCGATGCGCTTTTGAGCTTCGACTCGGAGAGCAGTGCCGCTTCCGTTTACGATTGAGAAGAACGTAGGGGGTCGATCATCGCCAACGTAGTAACTGTGGTTTGCATCGCGGTATATCGCATAGTTGTCAAGTGTACTGAATGATTGAACTGTAGTTCTGTCATGAAGATCGGAATCTGCCTGAGCAAACTTCCACAGGAAAAGCGGATCTGAGCCGTCAAGTTCTGCCATAACTTGCAGCTCATCTAGTGATAGTGTCGTAAATGGGCCTGGAAGCCTAGGTTTCTCATATCCAAAGAACACATGTCGGCCGATGCCTTCGAGAATAACTATCCGAAGTGTCTTATGGTCATCTTCGGTAGGATTCCTTGCGGGGTCTATACTGTCCTGAACTCTGACACTTAAATCGTCAGTGCGCCATCTGCCGAACGGGTCTGCGACGTCGTATTCGCCTAGGTCGTCGATAACGATTGCGACGTCTACATACTTATCCTCCAGGAGTTTATATCTGCGACGAATAAATCCTTCTTCCTGCTCATCTGTCGCAATGCGAGTTGTGCCCATGAGTTTGAATAAACTGTCAACTTGGGCCACAACCTCAGAGTGAAAAGCGTCTCGGAGAACCTCAAGGCAGCCGTGCTCTATTGCTGACTTGATTAGGTGATGACGCAGAGATGCGGCAAGTTCTCCAGGGTTTGCGATGATCAATTCATCGTCTGTTTCCACAATTGGCGTGATCACAAACGTGTTATCTGTGTCGATTCCTAGATTTAGATCATGGAATCCGGCGCGTACGGAAAACCTCTGGAGCGAAGCGATGAGATCGCTGTTTTGTAGCGTGCTAGATAGTTCTTCATTGCTGAATGATACTGCGTGAAGAAGTGGTTCAAGACCTGCTGCACTGGGGACATAAACTGGGGCGCGCGCGGATAATTCGGGTGGAGGCGTGCCGCGCTTGATGCCCGCTTTCGAGCAGATAGCGTCACTTATGGTCAACACGGCGGTGGCGGCAACGATGGAATCCATGAAGTAGTCTTCTGGAAATTCTTCTTCATGATCCCGTAGTGCGCATAGAAACAATGACAACGAGTGCGCTGAGCGCGTGCTGAGACCTTGTAATACCATCTTTGGTCCGCCAAAGAATGGCATCTCGACGGAATATATGTCGTCGTAAGGATCCTCTTGTGAAATGATATTGGAGGCGCTAATGAGCGGATCTTTTATGATACTCTTAAGTCTAGTTGGCGACAATCTGTGCGCGGTTTCTCGGATCGGTAGAGAGGCGCCAATCGCGGCTAGTCGCTGAAGACGAAGTATGCAGGCGATGTTTCTTGGGATCAGCTGAAGGGCGGCAGCAGCCCTTGCCAGCGACGGTCCGTCTACCCCTGACCAAGGCATCGAGTCCTTTAAGCCTGTGCTCACCGGCGCATCTCCATTCCGCTGTCTGTGTTCGTCGATTACCGATGCCGCCTACTGCCGAATCTAGCTCTATGGGATCAAGGCGCGCCGCCGACGGCGGCGCGCACGTCACCACCCGTGCGGCGGGCTCGCCCTCATGCGACACGGACGGCCTGCCGCTCCGCTCCGGCCGCCGGTCGCCGGGCGGACCGCCGGAAGGCCGGCTGCGTACGCGCGCCGCCGCGAGCTGGTTGATCCACTCGTCCCCATACGCCCAGAGACGTCGGCGAGTCGATCAGTGTTACGCCGAACAGGGGCACGATCGGGTGACCGCTCCCTCGTCGGCGATCGTTTAACACCGGCCGGCCGCCATCAAGGGCGCCTACGGCGTCGCTCCGCGATGGACGCAAGCGCCCACCCTTGACACCGGCCCTCCGGCGCTAACAGCGGCGGGGACGAGGAAGACGGGGCAGGGCTGCCACCAGACCAGACGGGGCACAAGGGCGGCGAGGAGCCAGGCCGTCTACAGGCCGTCAGACGTCCAGACGGGCCCGGACGCGACCGGACCCAACAGACGCAAAAGAGCAGGTCAGAGGTAGTAGGACCACGAACGCCTCCAGGCCCGTTGACCGCCTGGATAGTTCATGAACAAGAAACCGATCCGCCTCTGACCGGGCCCATGCCGCGGCGAGTCATCCCCCGGACTCGCCGAGCAGGCCGCGGACCTCCTCGGCCTCCGGCGCCCTCAACTCCGCATACGCGACCAACGCCGCTTGCAGGTGGGAAGTCGCCTCAAGATGGTTCCCGGCAGCCCGGTGGGCCACCCCCAAGCCGTGCTGGGCGATGGCGCGTTCACGCAGGTGTCCGGTCCGGCGGGTCAGCGCCAACGCCTTCTCGTACAACGAAATCGCCTCGTCCCCCGTCTTCGTCGCCGCCAGGTCGTTGAGGGCTGAGACCTCCAGGTTCGTGTTGCCGCCCGTCCGGGCGAACTCCAACGCGCGGCGGAAGTGGTCGTCGGCTTGCTTCGGCCGGCCCAAACCCGCATACGCGCTGCCCAGCGCCGCCAGCACCGGAGCGCCCAAACCTGCTGAGCCGAGGTTCTCGGCGATGCGGCCGCTTTGCCGCAGGTACTCCACCGCCTTCACGTGGTTGCCGCACCAGCGGTGGTGTTCTCCGATGTTGCACAGCGCTATTCCCTCCAGCAGCGCGTGCCCCGTCCGGCGCGCCGCCGCGAGGGCCAGGTCGAGCTGCTCGCGGGCCTCCGGGCGGTGGCCGCGGATGTCTTCGATCGTGGCGATGCTGTTGCGGGTCATGCTTTCCAGCAGGTCGTTCCCTTGCTGCAACGCCAGGGAGAGAGCCTGCTCGAGGTGCTCGGCGGCCGCGTCGAAGCGGCCGAGGAAGCTCAAGGTCATGCCGACGGCGTGGTCGGCGAATCCCCGTTCGCGCGTGCCGGGACGCGTCAGCGCCAGCGCGGTCGTGTGCAGGGCGAGTGCTTCGTAGTGGTGCGCTGCGATGTAGAGATACCGCCAGAGCGTCGCCGACAGGCGGACCACGTGCCCCGCCAGCGCCTCCGGGGCACTCGCCGCCAACGCCAGCATCGTCGCCCGCTCGGCGTCCAGCCACGCCCGCGCGGCCTCGCCGGACGCGAAAGAAGGGCGTGGCCCGGCCATGGGCGGGCGCAAGTACGGCTCGTGCGGCGAGAACCGGTCCATCGCCGCCGACGCCCAGCTCAGGTAGTGGTCGAACAGCCGGGTCGACGCCGTGAGCCGGACGGCGGGGTCGTCGGCCGCCACCAGCTCGGCGGCGTAGAGCTTGACCAGGTCGTGCATCCGGAAGCGGCCCGGCTGGTGCTCCTCCAGGAGGTTGGCCGCGCACAGCACCCGCACGGCCCGGGCGTCCCCGAGCAGGGCCGTCGCGGCCGCGCGGCCGATGTCCTCGGCGGGGACCAGGCCGAGGAGGCGGAACGCGGCGGCCGCGGCCGGCGGGAGAGACCGGTAGGAGGCGTCGAACACCGCCCGCAGGCTCGCGGCCAGCTCCCCGGTGTCCAGGGCGTCCAGCCGGCTTTCGCGCAGCTCGGCGGCCAGCGCGGCGAGCCGCCGCTGCGGCTGGGCCGCGACGCGCGCGGCGACGATCGCCAGCGCCAGGGCCAGTCCGCCGCACAGGCCGAGGATCTCCTGCGCCGCCTCGGGTTCTTCGGCCAGCCGGGCCGCGCCCAGCTTGTGCGCGAGCAGCTCCCGCGCCTGCTCTTCGTCGAGCGTGCGCAGTGGCAGCGCGCTCGCGCCGTGCGTGGTGAGCAGGCCGCCGAGCTCGTGCCGGCTGGTGACGAGGACCGAACAGGACGTCCCGCCGGGCAGCAACGGCGTCACGTGCCGGGTGTCCCGCGCGTTGTCGAGCACCACGAGCAGCCGCCGGCGGGCCGTGAGGCTGCGGTACAGCGCCGCCTGCCCGTCCGGCTCCGGCGGGATCGACGCCGGCGCGACGCCCAGCGCGCCGAGGAAGCCACGGACGGCGCGCTCGGCGGGCACCGGTTCGCGGACCGGGTCGAAGCCGCGCAGGTCGGCGTACAACTGGCCGCCGGGGAACCGGCTCGCGTGGTCGGTCGCCCACCGCACGGCCAGCCACGTCTTCCCGAGACCGCCCGCGCCGGAGATCACCGCGACGGCGCCGTCACGGGCCAGCATCCGGTCGAGGGCCGCCAGTTCGGCGGTGCGCCCGGAGAACGCGGGTGCCGCGGCCGGGAGCTGCCGCGGTTCCGGACCGGTGCCGCCGCCGGTCAGGATGCGTTCGTGCAGGCCGCGCAGCCGCGGTCCCGGGTCGGCGCCGAGCTCGTCCGCCAGGCGGGCCCGGACCTGTTCGTACTCGCGCAGCGCGTCGGCCGGACGGCCGTCGAGGAACAGCGCTTCGATCCGCTGCGCCGCCGCCCGTTCGCCGCTGACGCCGTCCGGGACGGGCTGGGCGAGCACGGCGGCGTGGGCGCCGGTGCGCAGCCGGAGGTCGTCGCGGTCGAGCAGGGCCGCTTCGCGCTTGCGCTCCAGCTCGCCGCGGACACCGTGCACCCACGGCGAGTCCAGCTCGCTGAGCGGCGTTCCCCGCCAAAGCGCCAAGGCCTCGTCGTACAGCGCGAGCGCGGCGTGGTCGTCCGCCGTCGTCCTCGCCCGCCGGAGGAGGCTTTCGAACCGGTGGACGTCCACCACCAGCGGATCGGCGACGAGGCGGTAGCCGTCACGCTCGCGCTCGATCGTCACGCCGTCCAACGCGCTCAGCAGCGCACGCAGCCGCGAGACGTACGCGTACAGCGAGTTCCTCGGCTGCCGCGGTGGCCGTTCGCCCCAGACCCGGTCGACGAGCCGGTCGACCGGGACCGCCCGGCCGGCGTCGAGGAGCAGCACCGCCAGCACGTCACGCTGCCGCGCGTGCCCGATGTCGAGCCGGGCGCCACCGGCCACGACCTCGACGGCGCCCAGCACCCGCAGTTCCACCACGACCGGTCCCTCCCTGCCTCAGGCGTAGCGGATCGGCGTCCCGCGGGCAAGGTCCGGGCAAGGTTTTCCCAATGGCCCCGGCGCACCGTGGCGGCACGGACGACCAGGGGAGCCGAGATGATCACCGACACCTACCTCCGCGCACGCATGGCCGAGGTCCGACAGGAGTTCGCCGCCGCCCGGTGGTGGCGGCGGCGGATGACGCGCCTGCTGGCCCGCGCCCGGAAGGCGCGGAAGCCGGCCGTGTTGTCAGAACTCTGATAACCCCGCTGGATGACCTTCGCCCGGCGGAGTGGTGTCGTTCAACGGTGTCGCCCTGACGTGCAGTTTACCGTCCGTTAGCCTGTTCGGTCGATTGCGGTGGAGTCGATCACGGTGTCGAATAATCGCCTACAAGGATTAATCGCCGTGAGGAGCTGGCTGTGCACTGGGGGACCGCGCTCGAAGACGGAGGAGCGGCGGGGCTCGTCCGTCCGTACTTCCGCACCCATGGCCGGACGCGCCCGACGCGGGACCTCCCCGTCGAGACGCTCGTCTCGACCACCGCGCGGGGGCGGGCCATGACGCGGGGCAGCACGCCCGAAGAGTCGGAAATTTGCGTGCTGTGCCGCACTTCGCAGTCGGTGGCCGAGGTGGCCGCGCGGCGGCGGCTGCCGCTCGGGGTCGCGCGGGTGCTGCTCTCCGACCTCGCCGACCGCGGCCTCGTCGCCGTGCACACGGCGAAGCGGGGCAACGGCAACCGGCCGAGCATGGACCTGATGAAGCGCATCCTGCACGGCCTCAGCCGGCTGTGAACCCCCGGACCAGCCGCGCGAACTCCGCCGGCTGGTCGAGCGGCAGCAGCGTGTAGCTGTCGGCCACTTCGACGAGCTTTCCCTGGGGGAGCAGGGCGGCCAGCCGCCGGCCGTGCTCGAGGGGCATCACGCGGTCCTCGGTTGCCCAGACGACCAGCGCCGGCCGGTCGAAGCCCGGCAGCCGCTCGGCCACCTCCAGCAGGATGCCCGGCGCGGCGGCCGCCGACCGCAGGACGCGGACCGTGTCGCGGCGGATGCCGGGCTGGCTCAGCAGCGGCCGGATCCAGCGGGCCGTGACGGCGTCGCCGCGTTTCGTCAGCCACCCGAAGGCGATCGGGAGCCGGCGCACCGCGCGCAGCCGCATCTGCTGCATGAACGCCCCGAACAGGCGCGGCGGGAGTTTTCCGGTCAGGAACAGGGTTTTGCCGGTGAGGCCGGGCGGGAAGTTGTCGAACGCGTCGCAGGACGCGAGCACGACGCGGCCGACCCGGGGCGCGTCGTCCGCCATGAGCAGCTGCACCAGCGCGCCGCCGGTGTCGACGCCGACCAGGGTGACGTCCCGCAGGTCGAGACGCTCCAGGAACTCCGCGAGCAGCCGCGCGAGGCCGGGCAGCGACAGGTCGGCGTCGTCGCGCATCGGATGCCGGTGGGCGCCCAGGGGCAGCGTCGGGACGACGCACCGGATGTCGTCGAGGCCGGCCAGCGGGGCGTCCCACAGCGAGCCGTCCATCAGCAGACCGTGGACGAAGACCACGGCCGGGCCCGCCCCGCCCGTGTCGGTGTACTCGACGGTGCCCGCGGACAGCTCGACCTGCATGTCAGCCTCCCAGTGATGTCCCCTGGGCAGAAGTGAACCACGTGGTTCGCAAACTGTCGAGGATCAGGGCGCCGCTTCCTCCCGTTCGACCGCCCGCAGCAACGCCGCGACGCCGGCTTCCGCGCCGTCCCCGTCCGGGCTGGTCAGCAGGTCGACGAGGAAACCCCGCAGCGTCGCGAGGATCATCTCGGCGACCTCGAGCTTGCGCCGCTCCGGCCAGTGCGCCGGGCAGAACGACACCAGCGTCGGCAGGTACTGCTGGGACGCGCCCCGGCCGAGCGCGGCGTACCGGCCCGGGTCGTACATCGCCAGGCCCATCGCCTGGTCGAGGACGCGCCGCAGCTGCGTCTCCTCGTCGCGGAGGCTGGCCCAGGCGGCGCGGACACGACCGGTGAGCGTCGGCGACTCGGCGGCGACGGCCGTCAGCGCGTTGCCGATCCGCCGTTCGCGCAACGCGAAGACCACCTGCCGCAGCAGGTCTTCGGCGCCTTCGAAGTGGTAGAGCAGCACCTTGTGCGTCGTTGCCGCCGCCCGGGCGGCCCGCCGCAGCGAGAAGTCGACGAGCCCGTTCTCGGCGACGTCGTCGGTGATCTTGGCCAGCAGTTCCCGGCGCCGGGCCTCGCCACGGGGCGACCCGGCCGAGCGCCGGTAGCCGGGCCGGGCCGGTTCGTCGGTAGCGTTGTCCACGAAGGACAGCTTGGCACGGGGAGGGGCCGCGTTGCGGGTATTGGTGACCGGGGGCAATGCGGGGATCGGCTACTTCGCCGCCGAGCAGCTGGCTTCGGCGGGCGCGGAAGTGGTGATCGGCAGCCGCGACGCGGTCAAGGCGCGGGCCGCGACCGAGTCGATCCGCTCGCGGGTCCCACAGGCGAAGGTGGAGCACGTCCGGCTGGACCTGGCCGACCTCGGCTCGCTCGAACCGGACGTGGGTGTGCTGGACGCCGTCCTGTGCAACGCCGGCGTGGCCCTCGATGCCCCGCCACGGCGGGAAACCGCGGACGGGCACGAGCTGATGTTCGGCACCAACCACCTCGGCCACTTCGCCCTGATCGCCCGGCTGTGGCCGGTGCTGGCGCCGGCCGCCCGGATCGTCACCACGGGCAGCTTCGCGGCGAAGTCGGCTCACCTCGACTTCGCCGACCTCCAGAGCGAGCGTGACTACCACCCGAAGCGCGCGTACGAGCGGTCCAAGCTGGCCCAGATGCTGTTCGCGCTCGAACTCGACCGCCGGCTGCGGGCGGCGGGCTCCTCGCGGCTCAGTGTGCTCGCCCACCCCGGCGGCGCGCTCGATGCGCTGACACCGTCACGGCCGCCGGTGCACACGCGCACGACCGGTGCGTTCCTGCGCGGCCTCCCGGCGCGCGTGGTGTTGCACGGCAAGGACGCCGGGGCGCGGCCCGCGGTCCGCGCGGTGCTCGGCCCGGACGTCGAGGGCGGCGGGCTGTGGGGCCCGCGCGTGTTCGGCCTGCGCGGCCGGCCGCGGCTCGAACAGCGGTGGGCCAACCTGACCGACGACGCGGCCGCCGCCCGGCTGTGGACGGAAAGCGTGGCGCTGACCGGGCTCGAGCCGCTGGGTTAGGAGTCCTCGTCCCCGCCGGTGACGTTGCCGACGCTGGCGGGCACCCCCTTGATCATGTCGACCACGGTCTTGCCGGCCAGGCCCGACTTGCCGAACCACGGGTCGGTCATCACCTTGATGGCCGACTCGAACTTTTCGGCGCCCTCCTTGCCGAAGAGCTTGCCGAGCTCGTGCACGGAGAAGTTGCTGATCTTGTCGAACTTCTGCATGATCTCGGGCGTCACACCGTCCATTTGGGACAGTTTGGTCTTGATGACATCGGTCATCTGGTCGGTGAACGGCTTGTGCGGCTTGGGTTCCGGGGCAGCCGAAGAAGGCGCGGGTTCGGGCTTGGGCTCGGGCGTGGTGTCCGGTTTGGGCTCGGGCTTGGGTTCCGGGGTCGTCGAGGAGGACGAGGGCGCGGGTTCCGGTTTCGGCTCGGGCTTGGGTTCCGGTGTGGTGTCCGGCTTGGGCTCGGGTTTGGGTTCCGGTGTGGTGTCCGGCTTGGGTTCGGGCTTGGGCTCGGGAGTTGCCGACGAAGGTGTGGTGTCGGGTTTCGGCTCGGGCTTGGGGTCCGGTGTGGTGTCCGGCTTGGGCTCGGGCTTCGGCTCCGGAGTCGCCGACGAAGGCTTGGGGTCCGGTTTGGGTTCCGGCTTCGGTGCCGGTGTGGCGTCCGGCTTCGGGGTGGGCGTCGGCGTGAGGCTGCTCGCCGGGGGCTTGGCCGCCGCCAGGTCGTCGCCCGCCTTGCCCATCTTCGTCAGCGCCTGCAGCAGGTCGCCCAGCTTCTTGGCCAGCTGGGCCAGCTTCGCGCCGATCTTGCCCAGTGCCGTCGCCACCGTGCCGATCGTCGTGCCGATGAAGATCGCGATCGACGCCCCGAACGTCACCGGGGCCAGGGCCGCCGCGATCAGGGCGCCCTTGATGATCGTCGCCAGGAGCATCGCGATCAGGTCGCGGAGGATGCCGCGGAACGCCCCGACGATGCCGCCGGCGATCTTCATGTTCTTGCCGGCCTGGTCGAGGTAGCCGCCGAGGGAACCCAGCTGCTCGGTGACCGCGTCCATGTCCTTCTTGAACTGGTCCGCGGCCTGCCCGCTCCAGTCCTTCATCAGCGTGTCGAGCGCCCGCTGGTGGTCGGCCGACCACTGCTCCAGCTTCTTCTTCTCCGCCGTGAGCGCCTCGCTGGCCGCCGCGATGCCGATCGGGTCGCCCATCAGGATGTCCAGTGGCCACCGCAGGATCGTGATGTGCTCGATGAGCCAGCCGATCCCGGCCGTCAGCAGGCTGCCGATCGGGTCCAGGACCAGGCCGATCGTCTCCAGCGCCATGCCCGCCGCGCCGATGCCGATCGCGACCTGGTCGTTCTCCTTGACGGCCTTGTCCAGACCGGTCGCCGCCTCGAAGAAGCCCGCGCCCGCCGAACGGTTGTCGTCGTCGAACAGTTCGGAACCGTGGAGGCTGACGTCCTTGCTCTGGTAGTCGTCGCCCACTATCCGAACCTCACGATCGAGTTCACGGCGTCTTCTTCGCCCGACTGGTAGCGCTTCGCGGCCTCGGTGACTTTGTCGGCGAGCTCGCCGACGGTCTTGGCGTACTCCCCGAACTGGTGGTGCGCCTTGTCGGTCCAGGTGCTCGCGCCGGCGGCCATCAGCTGGCACGCCGGGTTGATGCCGAACATGCCGGGGTCGCAGACCATGCCGCCGACGAGGTCCGCGGTGCCCTGGAGGTTCTTCTGCAGCTCGTCGAGGTGCCTGCCGAACTCCGTCAGCGGCTCCGACGAGACGCGGAAGCCACCCCCGGTCACCAGGGGTTCGATTCGTCGTCGGGACGGTCGTCGGCCGAGGGGCGCCGCCGCGGCGCGGACGGCGGCGACGGCGGAGCGGGCGGAGGCGGCGGGGTGGTCTCGGCGTTCTCCGGCGCGGCGAAGTCGCCGTCCGGCGGCGGGTCCGGCGGCAGGAAGGACCGGACCATTTCGGTCGACTCACTGTCGCCGTTGATGGTGGCGAAGGAATCCGCGACGGCGCGGGCGGTCTGGCGCTGCGCGTCGCGCACCGCGCCCATGATCGTCGCGGTCAGCCGCGCCGGGCCCAGCTCGCACGCCCGGTGCCCGAGCTCGAGGTTCGTGAGCGCGCCGTTCGGGGCGAGCGTCACGGTGACCGAGCCGTCGCGGGTGCGGACCGTCGCCCCGGCGGTGGAAAGTGCCTCGTTCAGCGCCGCGGCCTTCGACTGCATCTCCCGGACCTGCCGTTCGAGCAGGAGCTGGAAGTCTTCGCCTGGCCCCAGGTTCGGTTGCACGAAATCGACTCCTCGACGCGCCGGCCCACGCGGCCGGATCCCATGAGCGGCAGGTTAGCGCACACCGGATGGCCATCCGGTGTTAGCCGGGAGTGTGCCTGGTTGTCTCCTGGATGGTGCCCCCGGACACCCGATCGGGGCCGGGCCCGGACCGCGCCGACGTCTACTGTGGACCCTCGGCGGCCCTGGCGGCCCGCTCGACCTCCGCGTGGCGGGCCGCCCAGAACTCCGCGTCGCGGTGGCCGTCGGTGGCGAGCGAGCCGTCGAGCTGCTCACGCAGGATGTCGGCGTGCCCGGCGTGGCGGTTGGTCTCGGTGAGCACGTGGACCAGGACGTTGAACAGCAGCACGTCCGGGCGCGGCCACCAGGGCACGTGCCCCGGCGCGTCGATGGCGAGCTCGGTGATCGTCGCGTCGGAGTGGGCCCACACCCGCCGGTAGCGGTCGACGATCTCCGTGCGCGACTCGTGCTCGGTGGCCCACATGTCCGTGCCGCGCGCCTCGGGGTCGTCCCATCGGGGCATCGGCTCGGGGAACGGCCGCCCGAAGATGTCGCCGAAGTACCTCGCTTCGGTCAGTGTCAGGTGCTTGACGAAACCGAGCAGGTTGGTGCCGCTGGCGGTGAGGGGACGGCGGATGTCGTACTCGCCGAGCCCGTCGAGTTTGCCGACCATCTCTTCGCGGATCTCGCGCAGGTCGCCGTGCAGGTAGTTCTTCGCGAATTCGTCGATCATGGCGACCAGCTTGTCAGCCCACGGGCACCCCGCGCACCGAAACCGGACCGGAAGCCGGGTCCAGCTCGGCCTTCTGGTCCACCCCGGACGGCGTCAGCACGTCGAGCGCCTTCGGGGCGGTCGCCGGATCCGCGGTGCAGATCGGCGCCGTCCCGCCGGCCGCGCAGAGGCCGAACGTGTACTGGCCCGCCGTCGGCGTGAACGGCCGGGCCTGGTCGGGGGAGTTGCCGTCCTGCCCGGTGAGCACCACAGCGAACGTCCAGCCCGGCCCCGGCGTCCCGAAGGCCGCTTTCGCCACGCTGACCGTGATGTACCGCGTCGCCTGCGAAGCCTGCACGGACGGCGTGGCCGGCGAAGCGCCCGAAGCGTCGACGAGCGACGGCTCGGCGAAGCCCTGGACCTCGATGCGCCGGCTCCACGCGTCCTGCGGCGCGATCGTGTACGCCCGGCTCGGGAACGGCGCCGCGGTCGACGTCGCCGTCGCGGCCGGGTCGTGCGCGTAGACCGTGAGCAGCTGGGCGCCCAGCGGTGAGCCGAACGTCGGCGACAGGTCGCGAACCTGGGCGCGGAAGACCAGGTTCGTGCCCGAGTCGATGACCTGGAACCGCTGCAGGTCGAACGCGCCCGCGTGGAAGTCGCCCGCGGTGGGGTAGGTGTAGGTGCCCGGGCCGGTGTCGTCGCCGTCCGGGTCGGTCGCGTCGAGCAGGACCGTGCCGGTGACGAAGTCCGAGCTGATCGTCTTCTGCGCGTACCCGGTCCCGGCGCCGGTGGCGGCCGCCGTGACGACGTTCGCGCCGAGCGGCGTCGGCACCGTCGCGCCGAACGTCCCCGCCGCCGAAGCCCGGGTCGACAGCACCGTCGTCGTGCCCGCGTCGGTGGCCGAGACGGCGAGGTCGACGCGGCTGCCGGCGGGCGCGGTGCCGGTAACCCGGGCGGTTGCGGTGGACACCGACGCGGGTGCGTCCAGCGTGACAGTCAAAGCAGGCGGGGCGGAGACGTACCGCGAGCGAACCTCGGCGGGCTGCTCGGGCAGCCGTCCGTCGTCGAGGGCCCTGGCCAGCCGGACCGACTGCGACTGCGCCCAGCTCAGCGGCGCCACCGAGCCGACGGACTGTCCCGGGGTGAAGCCGATCGACGCCGTCTTCGGGTCCGTGCCGTACGGCGCCGCGGGCAGCGCCGGGTTTTCCCAGATCTGCTCGGGGATCAGGCCGGTCCCGCCGGTCTGGGCCCGCATCGCGCGCAGCAGCGCGGCGGCCCCCACCCGGTCGCCGGTCTGCACGGCCTGCTCGCCGCGTTCGCCGGCGAGCACCGGCCACAGGTGCCCGGACCCGGTGTTCGTCGACGGCCAGGGAGCGCCGGTCGGCCCGCAGTTCGTCGGGTCCGGCTCGTAGCAGTCGCCGTAACCGTCCTCGCTGCCCGCCGCCGACGTCCCGTAGCGGTACCAGCCCGGCCCGGCCGGGGTATCCCGCTTGATCACGCGGTCGACCACGCCGAGCGACGCGGCGACGTCCGGGTCGTTCGCGGGCAGCACGCCGAGGCGCGTCAGCTCGAGGAACCCGGCGTCGACGACCGCGCGCTGGTCGGCGTCGACCGAGCCGTTGCCGAGGTTGTAGTTCCACTCCGAGTCCGGATCGCCGTTCTTCGTCAGCCGCAGGAAGTACCGGCCGCCGTAGGGCCCGTTCGAAGTCACCGTCCAGCCCTTGATGCTGCGCTGGAAGTGGTCGGCGGTGGCGCGGTAGACGTTCGCGCGGGCCGGGTCGCCGTTGCGGTCGGCGATCACGCCCGCGGCGACCAGACCGGCGATCTCGGCGGCGATCGTCGAGGGGGAGTAGCCGCCCTGCTCTTCCCAGCGTTCCGAGCCGAACGCGGGCCCGTGTGCGACGACGAAGTCGGCGGCGCCGCGGATGTGCTCGGTGTAGAGCGTGCGGTCGCGGTCGAGCCCGGCCTGCAAGGCCATCAGGATCGGGTACGCGCTCTCGTCGAGCTGGTCACCGCCGGAGTCGGGCGCCTTCTTGCCGTTGAGCAGGGAGTTGCGCGGGAACCGGCCGTCCGGCTGCTGCTGGCGCGCGAACAGCCACCGGACGCTCGCCCGCGCCGTCTCGCGGTCGCCGGCGGCGAGCAGGCCGGAGAAGCTTTCGTAGAGGTCGCGGGCGAAGATCTCGCGGTAGGAGCCGAAGTAGACCGGCTTGCCGCCGGGCGCGTCGCCCGCGGACACCGCTTGGCCCCACGGGCTGCCCAATGACGCGACGACCGCGCCGGGGAACGTCTTGTCCTCGCTGGCCTTGAGCACGTTGACGGACTGGTAGTACGCATCGGGGTGCTGGCCCCGCACCGGGATCAGCCCGTTGTCGTAGTCACGCCATTCGCGCGCGTACTGGCGGTAGCTCTGGTCGAACGGCGTGCGCAGGCTCGCCCCGGCCGTGGAGACGGCGGCGCGCGCGTCGGCGCCGAAGCCGAGCGCCAGCACCGCCGGGCGGCGCGGCTGGAGGTCCAGCTGCGCGGTCTGCACGACGTTGCCGTTCACCGCCGACGGCGTGGTGCCGGTGAGCCGGTGGTCGCGGTCGAGCTGCGCCAGGCCGTCGCCCGCGGTACCGGCGAAGCCGCTGGAGGTGGCCAGGAACCGGCGGTCGGCGCGCAGCGCGGCGGCCAGTGGGGTGCCGTAGTCGCGGGCCGGGGCGCTGGACACGGTGTTCGTGTCGGCGCTGACCAGCGCGGACGTCGCCGCGTCGACCGTGGCGGTGTCGCCGCCGCCGTTGGCCGGGCCGCCCCCGCCGTTGCCGTTGACGCTCGCGTCGAACCGCACGTAGACCTTGAGATCCCGCCCGGAGTCGCGCAGCGGCTCCAGCCGGGTGCGGATGAGCACGCCGGTCCGGGCCGGGTCGGCCAGGTATTCGGTGACCAGCCGGTACCGCCCGCTGCGCGGGGTCGACGTCACCTCGCAGGCCATCCCGCCCGCGCTCGTGCGGACCGTGTAGGTCATGTCGCGCGCCTGCAGGTCGGTGAAGCTGCGCCCGTCGGTGACGGCGAACTGCAGCGTTTCGACGTTCGTGTTGTCGATCACCGGCGCGTAGACGTCGGAGAGGACGCCGCCCGCCACGGTGAACCACGCCTTGCTCGTCGTGTTCCGCGCGGTGCCCAGGCAGTCCTTGCGGGCCAGGCCGAAGTGCGAGACGGCACCCGGTCCGGGCGCCGCGGTGGCCGCGTCGGCTGTGTCGGATACAGCGGGCACGAGGGTCGCGGCCAGCACCGCGCACAGCACCACGGACGACGTCGACCGAATCATCCGCCCATCCGACCACGGCCGCCCCGGCGCGCACCAGGTCCGAACGGCGCCAGGGCGGCTTTACCGGTGATTGAGAATCCGAACCGGTGGGTAGCAAACCTGAAATCCCCCGAGGAGGTGAACGTGGAAGAGCTGGGATCGGACGGATGGCGGTACCGCGGCACGATTTCGCCACGGACGTTGCCGAGCCTGCGCCGGCACCTGGTCTCGTGGTTGCGCCGGCGCGCCGGCGACGAGGTCGGGCGGCAGGCCGACGACGTCGTGCTGGCCTGCTGGGAAGCGATGGCCAACGTGCTCGGCCACGCTTACCACGGGCGGCCGGGGCTGATCGACGTCCGCGCCCGGATCGACCAGGACGTGCTGATCGTCACCGTCGCCGACCAGGGCCGCTGGGAGTCGGTGGCCGAGCGGGCGGACGGTGGCCGCGGGCTGCGCCTGATCCAGGCACTGGTGGACGGGCTCGACCTCCGCTCGACCGACAACGGCACGGTCATCACGCTCACGTGGCCGTTCCCGGCCCGCCGCAGCGCCTGACCGGCCTCAGGGCGAGGCCGTCGACGACAGGTCTTCGACGAACCGGGTCGCGACGTCCCGGAGCTTCACGTTGGTGCGCTGCGATTCCACCACCAGCCGCTTCATGGCGTCGTCGGCGCTGATCCGGTGCACGGCCATCAGGATGCCCTTGGCCTGCTCGATCACCGCCCGGGACCGCATGGCCGTCTCGAGGTCGGTGGTGCGCTGCCGGGCCTGGCGGTAGCGCCGGGTGGTGCGCAGCCCGAACGAGACGACCGTGGTGTAGAGCTGCAGCAGCCGCGAGTCGGTCTCCGCGAATCCGTGGTCGCCGTAGCCGAAGAGGTTCAGGGCCCCGGAAAGGCGTTCGTCGACGCGCAGGGGCGCGGCGAGGTAGCTGCCGACACCGAGCCCGCGGGCGTGCGTGGTGAACTCCGGCCACTCCTGCCCGGCGGTGACCAGCGGCACCCGGACGACCTCGCCGGTCTCCGCCGCCTGCAGGCACGGCCCCGCGCCCGCCGCGTACTGGGCGCGGTCGATCTCGACGGCGCGTTCGTCGGTGAAAGCCGCGGTCGCCGGCTCGCCGTCCCGGATCGCGGTGATGCTGGCCATGTCGGCGCCCGGGATGGCCCGGACGGCTTCGGCGCAGACGGCGTCGAGGATTTCCGCCTCGGCGGGTTCGGTCTCCAGCGCATCGGTGAGGTCCGCCATGGCGGCGGTCAGCTCGTCGAGGTGCGCGGACGGGATCGGCTCACCAGTCACTCGGTCATCTCCGTCCTCGACGGCTGCGGCGCGTGCGGAACCGCTGCTGCTTCAACGGAACGGCAGAACCTTACCCGCGTTCGGTGCGTCTTCCGCAACATCGAAGGGGGCGGTGGCTCCGGCCCGGCGCTCACTGCTGAACGTCGTGGGTTGGGCGCCGGGGCCACCTGGCGACGGTCGGCAGCACAACCCACCCGGCAGCCGTCGCTGCGTTCCGCTTACCCCGTGTGCCCGCGGTCAACCGTTCAGCGGATCATGACCTTCACGACTTGGGTGAGCCCCGACACCCGCAGCACCCGGTCGAGCAGCCGCGGGGCGACCAGCCGCAGGTCGTGTTCGGTGGCCCGGTCGAACAGCACCGCGACACCGGCGCTGTCGAGGTAGGCCACCCCGGTGAGGTCGACGGTGACGGTGGGCCCCGCCGACAGCTCTCGATCCAGCGCCGAGCCGAAGTCCGCGGCGTTGCTCATGTCGATCTCACCCGTGACGGTCAGGACCCGTTCCCCGTCTTCGCCCGGGGCGCTGACCAGCGTGAGTGCCGTCGTCACGAACCGATCCTCCATTCCAGCGTGACGGTGGTCCCGGTGGCGTCGCGCCGGAAGCCGACCGCGTCGGCCAACGCTTCCATCATCGGCACGCCGCGCCCGCGCAGCACGTGGTTGTCCGGCGGCGGCGGTCGCCAGTTGCCCCGGTCGGTCACCGTGACGACCAGGTGCGGTCCGGTGAGCCGGGCCGTCAGGCGCGCGGTCGCCGCGGTGCCGTCGCGGTAGGCGTGCTCGACGGCGTTGGCACAGGCCTCGCCCGCCGCGACGAGCACGTCCTGGGCGAGGTCCGGCTCGAGGGCCGCGTTCTCCAGCCAGGCGCGCAGCCACTGCCGGGTCGAGGCGAGGTGGTCCGGGTGCGCGGCGAACTCGAAGTCCAGCGCGGGGACCGACCGGCGGTAGAGCAGCAGCGCGACGTCGTCCTCGTAGCCCTCGGCCGGGCGGAGCCGGTCCATCAGGGCGGCCGCCAGCTCGCCGAGCTCCGCGTCCCGCGTGTCGTGGGCGACCGTGGTGGCCCGGCCCATGCCGTCGTCGAGCGACTCGCGGCGGCGCTCGACCAGCCCGTCGGTGTAGAGCATCAGCAGCGAGCCGATCGGCACGATCGCGGTGGCTTCCGGACGCGGCGCCGTGGCGCGGACGGCCAGCGGCAGGCTGCCGCCCTCGTCGAGGAACTCCGCCGTGCCGTCGCGGTGGACGAGGGTGGCGGGCGGGTGCCCGGCGCTGCTGTAGGTGAAGGTGCCGTTGGCCGGGTCGAGCACCCCGCAGAAGACGGTGGTGCACAGCGCGCCCGGCAGCCGTACGGCGAAGCGGTCGAGCGCGCTGAGCGTGTGCGCCGGGCTGCTGGCTTCCAGCAGCAGCGCGCGGCACGCGCTGCGGAGCTGGCCCATCACCGCGGCCGCGGCGAGTCCCCGGCCGACGCAGTCGCCGACGACGATGCCGATCCGGTCGCCGGCCAGCGGGACGACGTCGTACCAGTCGCCGCCGACCTCCAGGGGCGGGTTCGCCGGCTCGTAGCGCACCGCGAAGCCGTCGGGGAGCCGGGCCGGGCCGAGGATCGAGCGCTGCAGCGCGAGGGCGACCTCTCGCTGCCGGTCGTCGCGGTGGGCGCGGCGCAGGGCGTGCGCGAGGGTGCCGGCCAGCAGCGCCAGCAGCGTCCGGTCTTCGGTGCCGAGCGGGCGGCCCGGCGCGGGTTCGACCCAGAGGGTCAGGCGGCCGCCGGGGTGGTCGACGGTGGTGCCCGCGCCGCGCTCGGCCGGGGTCGCGTGCAACGCCGGGAGCGAGCGGACGTGGCCGAGGGTCTCGCGCAGCGGCGCGGCGAGATCCGCCCAGCGCCGGTCGGCGGGGTCGGTGGACGCGAGTTCCGGCTCGCCGTCCCGTGGCCAGGTCACCGCGAGGACGCGCTGGGCGCCCCACAGCTCGCGCAGCAGCTCGAGCCCGGTGCGGAGCACCTCCGGGACCCCGCTGATCCCGGCCAGGCGCTGGTTCATCGAGGCGAGCGCGCTTTCGCGCTGCACGGCGTAACGCTCGGCCGTCACGTCGCGGATCGTGCCGACCAGCCGGCGGCGGCCCTCGTCGTCGTGCAGCTCGTTGTAGGCGACCGCGGCCCACACCCGGTGCCCGGCCCGGTGCCGCAACGGCAGCACGAAGCTGCCGGCCGGCTCGTCGCGCGCGCGACGGAGGGCGCCGGAGACCTGCTCGTGGGCGGCGGGGTCGGTGTCCCGGTCCGGCCACCACGGGAACGGCGGAGCGTAGGGCAGCCCGCCGGTGCCGAAGCCCAGCAGTTCGGTGAACGCGGTGTTGATCTCGACGACCCGGCCCTCGGCGTCGGCGACGAAGAAGCCCTCCTGCAGCGAGTCGATCATCGCCGCGCGCCACCGGGCGTGGTGCGTGCGCAGCCTCGCCAGCTGGATGGTCGTGCGGACGCGGGCTAGCAGCTCCCGCGCGGAGAACGGCTTCACGAGGTAGTCGTCGGCCCCGGCGGCCAGCCCGTCGACGGCGGCTTCCTGGCCGGCCCGCGCCGACAGCAGCAGCACGGGCACGGCGGCGGTGCGCGGGTCGGCGCGCAGCTCGGCGAGCAGGCCGAGGCCGTCCAGCCGCGGCATCATGACGTCGCTGATGATCAGCTCGGGCGGCTCGGCGCACGCGGCGGCGAACGCCTCGACGCCGTCGCGCACCTCGGTCACCGCGTAGTCGTCGCGCAACAGCCGGACGAGGTAGTCGCGCATGTCGGCGTTGTCGTCGGCGACCAGCACGCGGGCGCCTGCTGCCGCGGCGGGCGCGGGCGGGGTGGACCGGTCGCCGTCCGGCAACCAGCGCAGGGCCTCCTGCACGTACGGTTCCGCGGATTCCGCGGTGAGCTGTCCGGTCGTGGCTTCCTCGACGACGTGCTCGGCGGGCAGGTGCCTGCTGCCCAGCGGGACCCGGACCCGGAACGTCGTCCCGGCGCCCGGCGTGCTTTCCACGGCGACGCTGCCGCCGTGCATGCCGACGAGCTCGCGCACCAGCGCCAGGCCGATGCCGCTGCCCTCGTTCGACCGAGCCCGCGCCGACGGGATCCGGTGGAACCGCTCGAACAGGCGCGGCAGCTCGGCGGCGTCGATCCCGATCCCGGTGTCGGACACCGCGATCACGGCGTGCCCGCCGCCCTGGGTACAGGCGACCCGGATTGTGCCGTCGAAGGTGAACTTCACCGCGTTGGACAGCAGGTTGAAGACGACCTTCTCCCACATCCCGCGATCGACGTACACCGGCTCGCTCGACGGACCGCAGTCGACCTCGAACGCCAGCCCGGCGCGTTCGACCGCGGCGCGGAAGACGCTCGCCAGCTCCGCGGTGATCGCCGGAAGGTCGACCGGCTCGAAGCGCGCCTGCATCCGGCCGGCTTCGATCCGGGAGAAGTCGAGCAGGTTGTTCACCAGCCGCCCCAGCCGCAACGCGTTGCGCTGGATGACGTCGAGCTCCTCCCGCACCCGCTCGTCGGCGCCGTCCAGCGCGACCCGCAGCTCGGCCACGGGGCCCAGGATGAGGGTGAGCGGCGTCCGGAACTCGTGGCTGATGTTGGCGAAGAACGTGGTCTTCGCCGCGTCCAGCGCGGCCAGTTCCTCGGCGCGCTGCTGCTGGACCTGGTAGGCGATCGCGCCGTTGACCAGCGCCGTCGTCTGCTGGGCGACCAGCCCGAGGAAGGTCCGGTAGGGCTCGTCGAGCGCGCGCCCGGCGCTCGCCGCCAGCACGATCACGCCGACGGCCGCGTCCCCGGCGTCGCCGGGCAGCGGCAGCACCATCGCCTCGGTGGGCGGGGTGGACCAACCGCCCGCGGGCAGCTCGCCGAACGCGCCGCCCGACACCGTCCGCGGGACCCCGTCGGCCAGCGCGTCCTCCAGCGGCCAGGCGGCCGCGTCACCCGCGCCTTCGCCGCCGGGGGTGACGGCCGCGAGCGCGAGGCGGCTGTCGCCGTCGCGGATGTGGATCGCGGCGTACGGGACGTCGGCGCCGGCCCGCCCCAGCACCCCGGCGACCAGCTCGCAGGCCTCACCCACGCTGCGGGCGAGGCCCGCCTGGGCGCTGAGTTCCCGCAGTGTCGCCAGCCGGCGGGCGCCGATCACGCGCTCGGTCGTGTCCGAGACCGCGGTGAACACCGCCCGGACGACGCCTTCGTCGTCGTGCACCGGGCTGTAGGAGTACGTCCAGTAGGTCTCTTCCCAATAGCCGTGCCGGTTCATCGGCAGCAGCAGGTCCTCCGACCAGGTCGCCTCGCCGGTGGTCATCACGCTGTCCAGCATCGGGCCGATGATGTGCCAGATCTCGCCCCAGACCTCGGCGCCCGGCTTGTCCAGCGCCGGGTGCTTGCTGCCCAGCAGGGGGAGGTACGCGTCGTTGTAGAGGAACCGCAGTTCCGGTCCCCACCAGACGATCATCGGGAAGCGGGAGGTGAGGCAGATCCGCACGGCGGTCGTCAGGCTCGCCGGCCAGTCCCGCGGTGCACCGAGCGGGGACGACGCCCAGTCGAAGTCCCGCATCCGGGCGGCCATCCGGCTGGTCCCGGGAAACACGGCGCGGTGGCCGGCCTCTTCCCCGACGCTCATCACACTCCAGGTTCACGCGGCCCGGGCCGAGCCTACTCGACCGGCGACCGCCGCGCCGGATGCCCGGGGACGCGGCGGGCCGGTTTCAGCCGGTCAGCCAGGTCATCGTGACGGTGGTGCCGTCGTCGCGGTGCACCTGCGCGCTGTGGTCGGCGAGGGTGTCGATGAGCCGCAGGCCGCGGCCCCGCAGCCCGTCCGAGGCGGCCGGCGGCCGCCAGGTGCCGTAGTCGGTGACCGTCACGGTCAGCCGCCCGAACTGTGCTTCGGCCCGGATGTCGACCGCGCCGGCTTCCCCGGCGGGGTAGGCGTGCTCGGCCGAGTTGGCCATCGCCTCGTAACCGGCGAGGACGACGTCCTCCCGCCGTTCCAGGCTCAGGTGCAGCGTGGCCAGCCACCGGGCGAGTGCTTGGCGCAGGTCGGGCAGCCGTTCGGCGATCGCGGCCGCGCGCCGGTGGAACGAGGCCGGGGGGCCTGGTGGGAGGGGGTCCGTCATGGGGTGTCCTCTCCGCGGTGGCGCACGTGGATGACGGCGATGTCGTCGTCGTGCCGTCCGCGCGTCAGTTCGTCGACGAGCTTGTCCCACGCCGTTTCCAGGTCGGTCGCGGTCAGCAGTCCGGGGATACCCGCCAGGAGCCATTCGATGCCCAGGGTGAGGTCCCGAGTGCGGCTTTCGACCAGCCCGTCGGTGTAGAGGACCAGGTCCGCGCCTGCCGGGAAGCCCGCGGTGCGCTGCGGGAAGGCCGAGCCGACGCCCAGCGGCTGCGCCAAGGCCTCGCCGATCTGCTCGGGCGATTCGCCCGGGCGGACCAGGATCGCGGGCAGGTGGCCGGCGTTCGCGTAGACCAGGGTGTCGTCGGCCGGCCGGTGAACCGCGTAGAAGCAGGTCACGAAGCTTTCGCCGAACAGCCCGCCGGTCAGTTCGGAGACGTTGCGCAGCACCTCCGACGGGGGCAGCTCCAGCAGGGCGTAGCTGCGGATGGCCGTCCGGACCTGGCCCATCACCGTCGCGGCGGTGACGCCGTGGCCGACGACGTCGCCGATGACGAACGCGGTGTCGCCGGACGGCAGCCGGATCACGTCGAACCAGTCGCCGCCGACCTTGCTCCCGGTGGCCGCGGGCAGGTACCGGGTGAGCACGTCGAGGCCCGGGGTGGGCGGGGCGACCGGCAGCATGCTGCGGGACAGTTCCGTGGCGAGGGTGCGCTCGCGCTCGTAGAGCCGGGCGTTGTCCAGCGCGATGGCCGAGTAGGCGGCGATGCCTTCGGCGAGGAATTCGTGCCGGGCGGTGAACCGGCCCGGCTCGGGGTGGCCGAAGAAGAACCCGCCCAGCACCTCGCCGGAGGTCGGGCTGATCACCGAAACGGCCAGGTAGCTGCACACGGGCAGGTGCCCTTCCGGCATCCCGTGGTGCGGCGCGTTCTTCCCGAACCGCGGGTCTTTCGTGATGTCGGGGCTGCGCACGGTGCCGATGCCGTCGAAAGTCGGCCCGAACACCTCGGTGTTGCGCGGCATCGGGAACCGGGCGAAGGCCTCGCGCGGCACGCCCGAAATCGTGTACAGCGTGTACGACTCGCCGAGTTCGTCGATCAGGTTGTAGAAGAACGCGCCGAAGCCGGCTCCGGTCGCTTTCGTGGCCGCGTCGGTCGCGTCCTGGACGATCCGGTCGATGTCGAGCTGCGCGGTCAGTTCGCGGCCCGTGGAGTGCAGCGCGTCGAGGACCGCGGCTTCGCTCCGCAGCCGCCGGACGGTGGCGGCCAGGTCGGCGGTCGCGGCCTCGATGGCGGCGGCGACGGCCGGAGGACCTTCGCCGATCTTCTCAGTGGTGTAGACCAATGCGCCATGCTCGCCGCCGTCGGCCGCGACGGCGATCGCGTGGGTGATCTCGTTGTCCGGCACCAGGTCCGCGAGGAGCGCGCGATCCGTCACCGACAGTGCGATGTGGTCGCCGAGCACCGCCCGCACCTCGGCCGGGCCGAGGGGGCGGACCGCGGTGGCCACCGGAGCGCCGTCGCCGCCGGCGAAGGCCCCGCGCACGGCGTCGAGGAGCGCGTCGAATTCCGGCCGGGACGTCATCAGGGTGCCAGTGCTTCGGACAGCGACGGGTAGATGGCGAGTTCGTCGACCAGCCGGGTCAGCTGCAGCGGGCGCAGGGTGATCCGGCCGGTGGCCACCACCCGCAGCGGCGCCGACGCGGTGGGCCCGCGGTGCACCCGGACGAGTTCGGCCATGCCCGCCGAAGCCAGGAAGGTGACGCCGGTCAGGTCGATGACGACCAGCGCCGGCCGCAGCCGCGCCGCGCGTTCGGCCAGCTGGCGCAGTTTCGGTGCGAGCGCGAGGTCCAGGGCACCGTCGACGCGCAGGACGGCCGTGCCGTCCCGGTTCTCCAAGGCCACCGACCCCGCCGACCCCGCCGCGTCGCCGAGTGAGTCCCCGGTCACGTCCCGTTCGCCCATGGCGTTCATCTTGCCTGCTCGGGGACGCGGCAGAAAGCCGAGGGGGCACTGAGACGGCGGCGTGCCGCCGGGACAGGCATGATTGACAGCGGTTGAGCAGACAGCCTTCGTGATCACGCACGCCCACCGCATCCCGGTGAGCTGCCGGAGGCGAGGAGAATCGCCATGACCGAGCACACCCACCTTGAAAGCTCGGCCACCGCTGTGCCGTTCGGGGAGTTCCGGATCGCCCGAACGGAGCAAGGAGACGCGGTTGTCGTCGAAGTCGCGGGGGACGTGGACACGACCACCGCGCCGGCGCTCGTGCAGGCCGCCGACGAAGCGCTGGTGGAGCAGCCGCCGGTGCTGGTGGTCGACCTGAGCCGCGTCGAGTTCCTCGCTTCGCCGGGCCTGACCGCCTTGCTGACGATCCACCGCAACGCCGGCACCGCCACCGCGGTGCGGATCGTCGCGTCCGGCCGGGCCACCCTGCGCCCGATCCAGCTGACCGGGCTCGAGGAGAGCCTCTCGCTGTTCCCGACCCGTGAGGCGGCGCTGGCCGCGTCCTGATCGTGCCGTCCCGGCCGCGTCAGCTGCCGGCCGGGACGCGCCGGAGGGCGAGCAGGGCGACGTCGTCCTGGGCCGCCCGGTGGCCGATCATCGTGGCCATGACCTGCGCGCAGACCCGCTCGGGCTCCCCGGCGCGCACGGCTTCCGCCAGTTGCCGCATCCCGACGTCCACCGGGCGGTCCCGTCGCTCGACCAGCCCGTCGGTGTAGAGCACCAGCACGCTTTCCGGTGGCAGGTCGATCACGGTCGTGCGCCGTTCGGGCTCGCCGATGGTCAGCCCGATCGGGGGATCCGGGGGAACCTCCACCAGCCGGCCGGCTTCGCCGGGGAGGGCAAGCACCGGGGGCAGGTGGCCGGCGAGCGACAACGTCAGCGCCTCGCGGGCCGGGCCGATGATCCCGTAGGCCACCGTCGCCATCGCGCCGTGTTCGAAGTGGTTGGCCTTGCGGTCGAGCTTGGCGAGCACCTCGGCGGGGCTTTCGCAGTCGAGGGCGTAGGCGCGCAGGGCACTGCGCAGCCGGCCCATGATCACGGCCGCGTCGAGGCCGTGCCCGGAGACGTCGCCCATCACCACGCCGAGCCGGTCACCCGGCAGGGAGAACAGGTCGTACCAGTCCCCGCCCAGCCCGGTTTCCGCACCCGGCACGTACCGGGCGCCGAAGTCCAGGCCGGGCACCTCGGGCAGGCTGCTGGGCAGCAGGCTGCGCTGCAGCGCCATGGTGGCGGTGCGGTTCTCCTCCAGCGCCTCCACCTGGATCGCCATCGCGAGGCGGTCGGCGAGCAGCTGCATCGTGGCCACTTCGGGCTCGCCGAACTGCCGGGGCACCACGGAGCCGACGTGCAGCACGCCGACGAGCTCGTTCCCGGCCACCATGGGCACGCCGAGCATGGAGCGCAGGCCGCGTTCCCACAGCAGGGAGTTCACGACGGTGGATTCGTCGACGTGGTCGAGGATGACGGGGGCCCGCTCGAGCGCGACCCGGCCGGCGAACCCGCTGCCCACCGGCACCCGCACGCCCTGGTGGACCTCCTCTTCGATGCCGGCCGCCGCGGTGGCCACGAGCTGACGGCCGTTGGCCTGGTACCGCAGCACGGTCGCGGTGTCGACCGCCATGGCGTCGCGCAGGCGCCGCAACGTCTCGGTGAGCAGCTCGGTCAGGCCGAGGTGCTCGGCCGGCGCACCGATGATCGCCTCCAGCTGCTGCAGCCGGTTCTGGGCGTCGAGACTTCGCGACATGGCACGACCCTAGCCTCGACTCCTTTGCGGGCCTAACCATCCCGGGTTTCGACGGCGGGTCTCCCGGGGTAACAGTCCGGCGTGAACGTCGACTTGGACTGGGTGGGTGTGCTGCGGCACGGTCAGAGCGCCGGAAACGTGGCCAGGGAAGAGGCGGAGTCGGCCGGCGCGGACGTGATCGACATCGCCGAACGCGACGCCGACGTACCGCTGACGGATCTGGGGCGAGAGCAAGCTTCGGCGGCGGGGAAGTTCCTCGCGGAGCGACCACCGGACGTCGTCATCACCTCCACCTACCGCCGTGCCTGGGACACCGCCCGCCTGGCCGCGCCCGAAGGGGTGACGATCATCCCGGACGAACGGCTGCGCGACCGCGAGCTCGGCGTGCTGGACCTGCTGACCTCGCACGGCGTCGGCGAGCGGTGGCCCGACGAGCTGCGGCGCAAGCGGCGGCTCGGCAAGTTCTACTACCGGCCGCCGGGCGGCGAGTCCTGGGCGGACGTCGTGCTGCGGCTGCGGTCCCTGCTCACCGAGCTGAGCGTGGAACACGCCGGAAAGCGCGTTCTGCTGGCCGCCCACGAGATGACCGTCTTCGCCCTGCGTTACCTGCTCGAAGGGCTGCCCGAGCCCGATCTGCTGCGCGCCGCCGACGCCACCGAGGTCCCGAACGGCTCGGTGACGGCCTGGGAACGCGACTCCGACGGCGGGTTCACGATGGTGCTGGCCCAGGAAGTCGGCCACCTGCACGCCACCGGCACCCCACCGACGGAAGACGACGATGCCGCACAGCAGCTCTCCTGACCCGGCGCCGATCAGCCCGGCCCTGCTGCGGGACTGGCGGGTCGGCGCGGAAGACCGCGGGACCGTGCTCGTCGTCGGCGGCGCCCGGACCGTGCCGGGGGCGCCGGCGCTGTCCGGCACCGCCGCCCTGCGCGCCGGGGCCGGCACGCTGCAGCTGGCGGTCGCCGAACGGCACGCGACGGCGATCGGGGTCTCGGTGCCCGAGTCGTCGGTGTTCGGGCTGCCGGAGACCGGCACCGGCGCGATCGCCGCCGACGCCGCCGACCGGCTGGCCGAGGTGCTCCCCGACGCCGGCACCGTCGTCGTCGGCCCCGGCCTCACCGGCGCTTCGGAGACCGAAGAGCTGCTGCGGAGCCTGGTGCCCGCCATCGCCCCGGACGCGCGGGTGGTCCTCGACGCGTTCGCGCTCGGCGCGCTGAGCCGGGACCCCTCGCTCGCCGAACCCCTGGCGGGCCGGCTCCTCCTCACCCCGAACCGGGTCGAAGCCGCTTTCCTCGACGGCTGCGAGGAAAAGGACGTCGACGACCTGGAAACGGCGGTGCGGATCGCCCGGCGCTACGGCGGCGTGGTGCTGCTCATGGGTGTCGTCGCCGCGCCGGACGGCCGGGTTTGGCGCGACGGCAGCGGTCACGTCGGCCTGGCCACATCCGGCAGCGGCGACGTCCTGGCCGGGCTGACCGGCGGCTTCCTCGCCCGCGGCGCGGCCGTGGACCAGGCCGCCTGCTGGGCGACGCACGTCCACGCCGTGGCCGGCCAGCGGTTGATCCCGGACACCGGCAGCACCGGCCTGCTGGCGCGGGAACTGGTGGCCGAGATCCCGCGGGTCATCGCCGAACTGGAGCGCTGAGCCGTGTCGACCCGCCGATCACGCGTGTCGACCTCCTGATCACGCGTGTCGACCCCGTAATCACGCCGAGCCCCTCCGGACGCTGTGCCGGAAGGGACGACACGCGTGATGGAAGGGTCGACACACGTGATTGAGGGGACGACACGGCGGTTCAGCGCTGGGTGGTGGGCCGCACGATGATCTCGTTGACGTCCACGCCCTCCGGCTGCCCGATCGCGTAGGAGACGGCCCCGGCGATCGCGTCCGCCGGGAGGGTCACCGCGCGGTAGGCGCGCATCGCCTCCTGGGCGCCGGGCTCGGTGATGGTGTCGGCCAGCTCGGACTCGGTGACGCCGGGGGAGACCGTCGTCACGCGGATGCCGGGGTCGGCTTCCAGGCGCAGGCCTTCGGTGATCGCCCGGGCCGCGTACTTGGTGCCGCAGTAGACCGCCGCCGTCGGCACCACTTCGTGCGCACCGGTGGAGGCGATCGTCACGAAGTGCCCGCCGCCTTGGCGCCGGAAGTGCGGCAGGGCCGCCGCGATGCCGTGCAGCAGGCCGCGGACGTTGACGTCGATCATCCGGTCCCACTCGTCGACGTGCCGGGAAGCCAAACGCGACAACGGCATCACACCCGCGTTGGCGACGAAGACGTCCAGCCGTCCGTGCGCTTCGACGGCGGCGTCGGCGAACGCGGCGACGTCCGCGCGGTCGGTGACGTCGAGGCGGTGCACGTCGGCGGTGCCGCCGGTGTCGTGGATCTCCTTCGCCAGCTCGGCCAGCCGGTCTTCCCGGCGGGCGCCGAGCACGACGTGGTGACCTTCGCGGGCGAGGCGCAGCGCGGTCGCGCGGCCGATGCCGCTGCTGGCGCCGGTGATCAGGACGGTTTTCACGGGGTTCCTTCCGGGAAGTCGGCGGCGAGGGTGGTCTCGCGCCAGGTGTCGAAAGTGGCGCGGAGGGTGTCGAGGCGGGCGGTGGCGATGTCGTAGGCCGCCCGGCCGAGGAGCAGGCGCAGCGGCGGTTCGTCGCTGCCGACCGCGGCGAGGATCGCCTCGGCCGCGCGGGCCGGGTCGCCCGGCTGCCGCCCGTACGTCGCGAGCGTCGCTTCCCGGCGGGCGCCCGCGGTCTCGGCGTAGTCGTCGATGCGGATCGCCGACTGCCGCATCGAGGGACCGGACCAGTTGGTGCGGAACGCGGCGGGCTCCACGATGGTCACCTTGATGCCCAGCGGCGCCACCTCCGCGGCCAGGGACTCCGAAAGCCCTTCCACGGCGAACTTCGTCGCGTGGTAGTAGCCGGTGGCACCGAACGCGGCCAGGCCGCCGAGGGACGACACGGTGACGATGTGGCCGCGGCGGCGCGCCCGCATGCCCGGCAGGACCGCGCGGGTGACGTCGGCGAGGCCGAAGACGTTGGTGTCGAACAGGTTGCGGATCTCCTCGTCCTCGCCTTCCTCGACCGCGGCGAGGTAGCCGTAGCCGGCGTTGCCGACCAGGACGTCGATCCGGCCGAACGTCGTCTCGGCCCGCTTCACGGCGTCGACGACCTGGGCGTGGTCGGTGACGTCGAGCGGCAGGGCCAGCGCGCGGTCGCCGTGGCGGCCGGCGAGGTCGGCGACCCGCGCCGGATCGCGGGCGGTCACGACCGCCGACCAGCCGCGGTCGAGCACGGCCTCGGCCAGTGCCCGGCCGAGGCCGGTGGAGCAGCCGGTGATGAAGAAGACAGGGTTTTCGGGCAGGTTTTCGGGCACGACGAAGTACTCCGTCCCTTGTGGATGGCTGGGGAAAGGTGGTTCAGGAGGCGGCGAGACTGCCCAGCAGGGCCAGCGCCGCTTCCGACGGGCTGCCCGGCTCGGCTTGGTAGACGATCAGCTGCTGGCCCGGGGCGCTGTTGACGGTCAGCGCCTCGTAGCTCAACTCCAGCTCGCCGACCAGCCGGTGCCGGAACCGCTTGGTTTCGTGGGTCTTCTGCCGGATGTCGTGGCGCGCCCACAGCCGGCGGAAGTCCGCGCTCTTGACCGACAGCTCGCCGACGGTGTCGATGAGCTGCGGGTCGTCCGGGTCGAGCCCGGCGGCCGCCCGCAGGCCGCCGACCGTGTTCACGGCCACGCGCTCCCACTCCGGGTAGAACTCGCGGGCGTCCGGGTCGAGGAACACCAGCCGGATCAGGTCGCCACTGTGGGCGTGCCCGGCGAACAACGCCTGGCCCAGCGCGTTGTGCGCGAGCACGTCGAGACAGCGGCCGAGCACGAGCGCGGGCGTGTCCGGCCAGCCGTCCATCAGGCGCAGCAGGTTCGGGCTGACCCGCTCGGGCCGCCGGGCACGCCGCCGGCGTCCGGGCGCCGGCCGGGCGAGCCGGTGCAAATGGGCCGATGCATCCTCGTCCAGCGCCAGCCCGCGGGCGAGCGCGTCGACGACCTGCGCCGACGGGTTCCGCTCCCGGCCCTGCTCGAGCCGGACGTAGTAGTCGGTGCTGACCCCGGCCAGCAGTGCCACCTCCTCGCGGCGCAGGCCCGCCACCCGGCGTGACCCGCCCGGAGGCAGGCCGAGTTCCGCGGGCCCGACCTGTTCACGGCGGGCCCGGAGGAACTCCCCGAGGGCGTTGTCCTTGACCATGCTCCGAGGCTAACCCGGAATCGCTTCACCAGGGTGGCCGTGCCGCACCCACCCTCAGACCAGCCGGATCGGCTCCGCGTCGTCGGCCGGGTCGGCCCGCAGCAGCGTCGCCGTGGCCGTGCGCCCGTCGACGTCCAAGGTCATCACCGCGTTGCCGAAGTGCGGCCCGGACACGCAGTGCCACGACAGCGGCGCGGGCCGGACCCCGGTGCGGCGCGCGAGCCCCTCGCTCACCTTGGTCAGCGTCCGCGACCAGCCGGCCCGGAACAGCCGGTTCATGTACCACGGCACCGTGTTGTGCACCGGCGAGCAGGTCAGCTGGTGGACCGGCGCCGCGGTGCCGCCGGGGAACTCGGCCCGGGCCACGTAGGCGTGGTGCACGTCCCCCGACAGCACGCTGACCGACGCCGGTCCGTCGTCGGCGACGCGGGCGATGAGCTTCGCCAGCCGCTCGAACGACGCGCGGAAGGCCGGCCAGTGCTCGAGGTCCACCAGCTGCCGGATGAACTCGCTGACCCGCCCCACCAGCCCGGGCCGGGCGCAGAGCCGCTCGTTGACCGACTGGGCGCCCGACAGCGCGGTGGGCAGCAGCCACGGCAGCGACGTGCCGATCAGCAGGTGGTCGAACTCGCCGGCCGCCTGCTCCTCGATCCAGCGGAACTCCTCGTCGCCGATCATCGACCGCTCCCCGCCCTCGAGGATCCGCCCGGCCCGCGAGTCGATCACCAGCAGCCGGACCGGGCCGAAGTCGCGCCGGTAGGACCACCGGGTGCCCTTGGCGCCGTCGGCCTCCCGGTCGGCCCGGTCGGCGAACTCGCGCAGCAACTCGGCGTTGTCTTCGCCCGACTTGCGCACCCGCTGGTAGAGGTCGTCTTCGGCCAGCTCCTGCGGCCCGAGGTTGCCGAGGTGCTGGTAGACCCAGTACGAGGCCAGCGCGCCGCGGATGCGCTCCGGCCACCAGGACGTCCGGGCCATCTTCGCGCGCCAGGCCTGCGAGGTGTTCCAGTCATCGCGGACGTCGTGGTCGTCGAAGATCATCGACGTCGGAACGGTCGAGAGCAGCCAGCGGACGGCCGGGTCGCACCAGGCTTCGAAGTACAGGTGGCAGTACTCCTCGAAGTCGGCGACCTCGTTGCCGGGCGGCTTCTCGGTGTCACGCCGGGTGGCGAGCCAGTCCTGCGTCGCGTCGGTCGTTTCGTCGGCGTAGACCTGGTCGCCGAGCAGCAGCAGCGATTCCGGCCACTCAGCCTCGTCGAGGGCGGCCATCCGGTGGGCGTAGGCGGCGAGCGCGTCCGGGCCCAGCGCGTCCTGCTCCCGCGGTTTGCGGCAGGACCCGAACACCAGCCGGAAGCGCGGATCGCCGGGTTTCAGCGTCCGGATGCGGCTCGGCGGCAGGTCACCGTCCGGCTCCGGCCAGACGACGTCGCCGTCGAGCCGCACCTCGTACGGCGTGCTCCGCCCGGGTTCGAGCCCGGTGAGCACGACCAGGGCGTAGTGGTGGCCGGCGACCTCGAACGTCCGGGCGGCGGCGTCGCCGACACCGACTTCGCACGGGCCGTCCGTCTCGACCCAGATCGTCGCCGAAGTGGCGTCGACGTGCCGCAGCAGCGGGCCCAGCAGCAGCTCGGTCATCCCGGAATCCTGTCAGAACTCCGCCGGGACGGCGGATCGGTGACTCTCTCGAAAGTTCCCGAAAGGTTTCGATAATCGTTGACCGGCCGGGCGCGGGGACGAACCATCGTCGCAGCTGCGTTCCCGCCCCCGGAAAGGATTTCCTCGAGTGCGAAGACTCCTCACCGCCCTTTCCGCCGCCGTGCTGGCGATCGCCGCGGCGATCGTGCTGGTCGTGGCGGCGCAGCCGGCGTCCGCGGCCACGTTGACCCGGGTCACCGACTTCGGCAGCAATCCCAGCAACCTCAACATGTACACCTACGTGCCGGACCGCGTGGCGGCCCGCCCGGCGCTGCTGGTGGCCGTCCACTACTGCACCGGCTCGGCGTCGGCGATCTTCAACGGCTACGCCCGCGACTACGTCACCGCGGCCGACCAGTACGGGTACGTCATCGTGTTCCCGGAAGCCACCCGCAGCGGGCAGTGCTTCGACGTCTCCTCGCCGCAGGCCCTCACCCGCGGCGGCGGCAGCGACCCCGTCGGCATCCTGTCGATGGTCAACTGGGCCAAGCAGCGCTACAACGTCGACTCCTCCCGCGTGTACGTCACCGGCTTCTCCTCGGGCGCGATGATGACGAACGTGCTCGCCGCGGAGTACCCGGACGTGTTCGCCGCCGGTTCGGCGTTCATGGGCGTGCCCGCCGGCTGCTTCGCGACCACCGACGGGTCGAGCTGGAACAGCCAGTGCGCCAACGGGCAGCTCAGCAAGACCCCGCAGCAGTGGGGTGACCAGGCCCGGCAGATGAGCGGCGGGCGCACCGGCCCGTTCCCGCGGATGCAGCTGTGGCACGGCACGGCCGACGACACCCTGCGCTACCCGAACTTCGGGGAGGAGATCAAGCAGTGGACGAACCTGCAGGGGATCGGCCAGACGCCGTCGTCGAGTGATGCCCCGCAGTCGGGCTGGACGCGCACCCGGTACGGCGCCACCGGCACGCAGGCGCCGGTCGAGGGCATCAGCGTCCAGGGTGCCGGGCACTCGCTGCCGCAGAACGGGATGATCCAGTACGCCATCGCGTTCCTGGGCTTGAACAGCGGCTCGACCACGACCACGCCGACCACGCCCACCACACCGACCACTACGACGTCGTCGACACCGCCCGCCGGCAGCACGCTCGGCAGCGCGGCGGCCCGGACCGGGCGCTACTTCGGCACGGCGGTCTCGGCGAGCAAGCTGTCGGACAGCGTGTACACCGGCATCCTGAGCCGCGAGTTCTCCATGATCACGCCGGAGAACGAGATGAAGATCGACGCGACCGAACCTTCCCAGGGCCAGTTCTCGTACGCCAACGCGGACCGGATCGTGAACCAGGCGGCCAGCCAGGGCGCCCGGATGCGCGGGCACACGCTGGCCTGGTACTCGCAGCAGCCCGGCTGGATGCAGGGCATGGAGGGCTCGGCGCTGCGGCAGGCGATACTCAACCACGTCACCCAGGTCGCGTCCCACTACCGCGGCAAGATCTACGCGTGGGACGTGGTGAACGAGGCGTTCGCCGACGGCGGCTCGGGCGCCCGGCGTGATTCGAACCTGCAGCGCACGGGCGACGACTGGATCGAGGCGGCGTTCCGCGCGGCGCGGGCGGCCGACCCGGACGCGAAGCTGTGTTACAACGACTACAACACCGACGACTGGAGCCAGGCGAAGACCCAGGCCGTGTACCGCATGGTCCAGGACTTCAAGTCCCGCGGCGTGCCGATCGACTGCGTCGGCTTCCAGTCGCACTTCAACCCCAACAGCCCGGTGCCGTCGAACTACCGGACGACGCTGCAGAACTTCGCCGACCTCGGGGTGGACGTCCAGATCACCGAGCTGGACGTCGAGGGCTCGGGGACCGCGCAGGCGAACAACTTCCGCACGGTCACGCAGGCGTGCCTCGCGGTCGCGCGCTGCACCGGGATGACGGTGTGGGGCATCCGCGACACGGACTCGTGGCGAGCGTCGGCAACGCCGTTGCTGTTCGACGGCAACGGCCAGAAGAAGGCGGCCTACACGGCGGTGCTCGAGGCGTTGAACGGCGGCGCACCCCCGGACGGCGGCACGACCACGCCCACCACCACCTCGACCACGCCCACCACCCCGGCACCCGGTGGCTGTTCGGCCGCCTACGTCAAGACGGCGGAGTGGAACGTCGGTTTCAACGGCCAGGTGACGGTGTCGGGGACGAACAACTGGGTGCTCACGGTGACGTTCCACCCACCCCAGAAGGTGATCGGCAGCTGGAACTACACGGGAACGTGGGACAGCACGGGCTACGTGCTGACGGCGAGGTCCAACGGGAGCGGCAACGTCATCGGCTTCACGGTCCAACACGGCGGCAACCTCACCGACCCGACGGTGACCTGCGCGACGGGCTAGTCCACAGTGGTCGTCATCACAGGGTCCAGGTGCTGCGAAAACTGTCGGTGGTGACGGATAGCCTCAGCACATGAAAACGGACGACGCGACAGTCCCGGCGCACCAGCTCACCAAGGGCCAGTGGTTCTGGCACGAGCCGGCGCCGGGGCTGCCCGCGTGGCAGCTGCAGGTGAATTCGGCGGAGTTGCGGGAGGACTCCGTCGAGATCTTCACCACCGATGACGAGCGAGAACTGGTTTCGTACCCGAGGAACAGGCTGATCCGCCTGGCCGAGGCGGCTTGAGGGAGGTCGCCGGGGGAGTTTGCCGGGCCGCCGAGGTGACGTGGGCGTCCAAGGCCGGGTACCGGGCGGTGGGCGGGGTTGAGCGGCCGCCGGAGTGAGTGCGGGCCGGACACCGCGCCGAGCGAACGGCCGTTGCGGTCCAGCCGGGGTGCCCTGGACGTGAACCCGCCGGCTCGCTGGTAGGCGAGCCGGCGGTGTGGGGTCGACTGGCGCTGGGCCGGTCGGTGATCTCCTTCGGCTTGGCAGGGCCGGTGGTTTCCCTCGGTTGGGTCGGCCGTCGGTCTCGTTCGGCTCGGCTGGGCCGGCCTGCGGTTCCCTCGGCTCGGCCGGGCCGCGCCGGGGGCGAGTGGCTAGCCCGCGTCCCGGAGGGCAGGCGGGCGCCACGTCATGCGGACCGTGGTCCCCGTGGTGCTCGAGTCTATGTCGGACTGGTCCGTCACCTGGTCGATCAGCAGCAGGCCGCGGCCACCCGAGGTGCGCAGGGCCGCCGCGCGTGGGCGCGTCGCCGGGATGCCGCAGCCGGTGTCCGTCACCGTCACCGTGATCGCGTCACCCTCCCGGCGAGCCTGCAAGCGGGCCCAGCCGTGGCCGTCCGGGTAGGCGTGGGCCGCTACGTTGGCCAGGGCCTCGTACGTCGCCAGCGTGATGTCGTGCGTGCTGTCCGCGTCGAGCGGGAACTCGCTCAGCCACTGGATCAGCTTGCGGCGCAGGCCGGCCATCTCGTTCGGCAGCGCCGGCGCCAGCTCTTCGAATGTCGAGACGACCACGGCTCCGGCGGTGAAGTGCTCCGGGGCCGTGGTCCCGGCTTGGTCGGCGTCGGTGCTCTCGCCCGTATCGACGCCAGTTTCCGGGGTATGTCGATACACGATCCGCTCCCATCGTTCAGCCGCGGTTTCCCCCGTTTCAGCGGGCTTCTCTGATGGACTACCCAACGCCACGGACTCTTACCCGTTGTGCTTCGTGAGATGTGTCGCTACAGTGGAGACGCTCCTCGCGGATGCCGGCCACTCGGCCGCCCGGAGGCAGCTCCCCGGATCCAGGCCACTCGGCCTCTTTCCCTTTCCCGGCCTCGCCGTCTGTGTGCGGGCCCAGCACCACTTCAGGAGACACCCATGTCTTTTCACGGAATCCTCGACCTGTCCGGCAAAACCCCGTTCGCCCGGCCCGGCTACCGGCCCGCGCCCGAGGACTTCGCCGTCCCGCTTTCCCTGGTCCGCAAGCACAACCTGCGGCCCGGCGACGAAATCACCGGCACCGCCGAGAAGATCACCAGCGTCAACGGCCGCGACCCCGACGAGCCGCGGCCGCGCTTCGCCGACCTCGTGCCGGTGCACCCGGACCGCCGACTGCTGCTCGAAACCACGCCGACGCGGCTGCTGCCCCGCGTCCTCGACCTCGTCACCCCGCTCGGCCGGGGACAACGCGCCTTGGTCGTTTCGCCGCCGAAAGCCGGGAAAACCACCGTGCTGCGGGAAATCGGCCACGGGCTGTCGGTCAACCACCCCGACTGCCGGCTGCTGGTCCTGCTCGCCGACGAACGTCCCGAAGAGGTCACCGAGCTGAGCCGGACCGTGCGCGGCGAGGTGATCGCGTCCACTTTCGACCGTCCGCCGGCCGAGCACGTGGCTGTCGCGGAACTCGCCGTCGAGCGCGCGAAACGCTTGGTGGAGCACGGCGAAGACGTCGTCCTGCTGCTCGATTCGCTCACCCGGCTCGGCCGCGCGTACAACCTTTCCGCACGCCCATCCGGCCGCACGCTGTCCGGCGGTGTCGACTCGGCCGCGTTGCAGCCGATGAAGCGGATCCTCGGCGCCGCACGGAACGTCGAGGGCGGCGGTTCGCTCACGATCGTCGCGTCGGCGCTGGTGGAAACCGGTTCACTGGCCGACACGGTGTTCTTCGAGGAGCTGAAGAGCACCGGCAACGCCGAACTCAAGCTCGACCGCAAGACGGCCGAGCGGCGCGTCTTCCCCGCGGTCGACGTGGCCGCCTCCGGCACCCGGCGCGAAGAACTGCTGGTCACCCCGGGCGAACTCGCGGCCATGCGCGAAGTCCGGCGGGCGTTGCCGGGCCCGCACGCGATCGAGCAGCTGCTGGAGCAGCTCCGCAAGACCGGCTCCAACGCCGAGTTCCTGTTCCGCGTGACGGGCGCGGCGCTGCCGGAAGCCGCCTGAACGCTCAGCTTTCGCGCCGCTCCCGCAGTTCGCCGATCACTTTCGCACCGACACCGCGGGCTTCCTCGGGACTGTCCGGCGGTTCGCCCTCGCCGGGCCGGTAGAGCCGGTCTTCGGCACGGCCGGGATCCTCGGTCTCGGGCCGGGCGATCTCGGGTTGCTGTTCATTCGGATGAGACATTCCCCAGAGGTACCCGGTCTCCGGGCCTTCACTCATCGAGGTGGCTGGTAGGGGGTCGACCGCGGGTAGGACGGCCGTTCGGGCCCGCGGTTCAGGGTGGCGACCAGAAACCCGAACCCGACCACGGTGACGACGAGCGGCGCCGCTCCGGGAGCGAAGATCCACCACCCGACCCCGGCGGCGGCCACCACCCAGGCGGCGACCAGGGTCCGTTTCGCGGTGAGCGGGTACGGCTTCGGCAGCTCCCGGACGGCGACTCCGCCGAGCACGAGCAGTCCGGCGAGGGTGACGAGGAGCACGGTCAGGTACACGGGATGTCCTCCTTGGGGGAGTAGGGCATCTCCCGGATGACTACCCGCGCGGGTGACCGGCAAGCCGTGGCGTCGGGCACACCGGCCGCGGGCCGGCGCCCCTCACGTGCCGCGGCCGGTCGTCTTCTGCAGGGCGTCGATCCGCTCGGACGCCTCCGCCTTCGTGAGGTTGTCCGGCACCTCTTCGCCGGCTTCCTGCGCCAGCGTCTGCAGGTACGACTTCTGCGGCCCGGTCATCGGCTCGTCGCCGGTGGTCCAGTCGCTCGGGTCCTTCTCCGGGTTCGGTTCCACCTGATCAGTCATCACAACTCCAATCGAACATCTGTTCGCCTGCGTCCGACTGTAGCGCAGGGCTCCGACGATCGCCGCTCACGTGCCGGCCGGGGGTGTGCTCGGGCCGCCGGCCTCGTGACCCGGTCGGCCGTGTGTCCGGCGCTCGTCCTTCATCTGCTGTTCGTGCAGGTGGCGGCGCCCTCCGGTGAGCGAAGCGAGCAGCTCACGCTCAAGGTCGCGGCACGACTTGTAGTAGCCGTCGTCGTACTCCTCGACGACCTGGAAAGTCCACCGATCGGGTAATACGTTGAGTCCGATGAGCTCTTCGGAGATCCGCCGCGCCCAGTCGGTGTGGCCGGCCTTCTCCAGCTGCTCCACGGCCTCGCCGAGGGCCAGGTCCGCACTGCCGGTCAGCTGGTGGAAGGAGTAGAGGTGCCCGCGAGCCCGCTCGATCGTCTCGAGGGCCTCGGTCACCTTGCCGACGGCTTCGACGGTGGCGGCGTCAGGGTTCACGTCCATGCGCGAAAAGTGCCCCGTTCCGCGATTTCTACACTTCGCGGAACGGGGCACCGGCCGGACGTCAGGCCGTGGGGCGCGTGGCCCCCGCGTACTCGCTCATCAGCGGCGAGATCTTGACGACGTCGCCGCTCGTCGGCGCGTGCACCATCTTGCCGTCGCCGATGTACATCCCGATGTGGGACACGGGGGAGTAGTAGGCGACCAGGTCGCCGGGCTGCAGCTGGGCGCGCGACACCGAGGTGCCGAAGCCCGCCTGCGCCGACGACGTCCGCGGCAGGGTGATGCCGGCCTGCTTGTACGCCCACTGCATCAGGCCCGAGCAGTCGAACGTGCTCGGCCCGGTGGCGCCCCAGACGTAGGCGCTGCCGAGCTTGCTGAGCGCCGCGTCGACCGCCTTCTGCGCCGCCGCGCTGGGTGCCTTGACACTCGGCGCCGCACCGCCGGTGTCCTTCTGGGCGGCCTTGTCCGCGCTGCTGAGGTTCCGGCTCTGCGCCTCGATCTGGTCGATCTGGCCCTGCAGGTCCTTCTTCTTGGCCTCGATGTCCGACGCCAGCTTCGCCGCCGCGTCCCGGGCGTCTTGGGCCCGCTTCGCCGCGTCGGCGGCCGACTTCTCGGCCGCCGCGGCCTTGGCCGCCGCGCCGCTGAGGTTGCCCATCGCGGCGTTCTTGTCGGTCGCGATGACATCGAGCGCCGCCGAACGGTCCAGGAAGTCCTGAGTGGACGCTCCGGCCAGCAGCGCCGACAGCTTGTTCATCTGGACACCGCTGGTGAACGAAGCTCCGGCGAACTTGTCCACTTCGGACTGGTACTTCTGCTTCGCCTCGACGGCTTGGGCGCCGGCGTTCTTCGCGGCGTCGACGTCGGCGTTGGCCTTGTCGAGCTGACCCTGCTTCGCGGTCAGGTCGTCCTGGGCCCGGAGCAGGTCTTCATTGAGTTTTTCCGCCTGTGCCGCGAGATCGCGGTACTTGGCGAGGGCGTCCGAGCCGGCGGGGGGCGCCTGCAGGACGGGGACGGGGGCGGCGGTGGCCGGCTGGGCCATGGTGACGACGGTGATCACCGAGGCCGCGGCGAGGGCACCTGACACCACGCGCTTGACGGGATGCGAACGCATTCTCGCGCGGGTCTCCTTTGCTGATCGGCCGCCGGCGGGTGCCGGGAGGGCGAGCGGGGGTCTCGCCCGTGCCCAGAGCGCGCTCGACCGCAACAGGAAGAGCCCGCTTGGGGTCCGGTACCCGGCAGGGGGTATCGGCGGCGATCTCGCGTCGCCGTCGGGGGACGACCGGGGGCCGCGAGATCTCGAACAGGTTACGAAACGAGCACGGACACGTCCAGGCCGGGACGCCGGAAACTCTCCGTGACGGGCGATGACACGGCTGGACCAGGAGGAACCCGAACGTATTGTGGCTGAGATTACACGCCGTTACCGCAGATGAGTGGTCCCGGACACGAGCCGGCGTCCGCGAGGTTCGCGTGCCGGGGGTGAATCCGGTTTGTACGTCCCTTGTATCCGGTTGCGTGATTCTCCTGACCGAAGCGATTCCGACCCATGGAGGACCAGGATGTTCACGAAGGCCGCCGTACTCACGGCGCTCACCGCCGCCGCGTTCGCCGTGGCCGCACCGGCTCAGGCCGAGACTGCGGCCACGACGGTGCTGCCCGGTGCGAACATGGAGGCCGTGCTGAAGGCGGCCCAGATCGACCCGCGCCGCGCCGACGACACCCTCACGCCGGGCGCGCACGACAGCGTGCTGCTCGTCGAGCAGGCGCTGCAGGCGAAGGGGCTGCTCGACAGCCAGTACGTCGACGGCTACTTCGGCACCACGACGATCACGGCGTACTCGCAGTACCAGAAGTCGTTGGGCTACACCGGTCTCGACGCTTCCGGCCTGCCGGGCAAGACCTCGCTGGAGAAGCTGGGCGAAGGCCGGTACACGGTCACGAACGCGGTTTCCGCGGGCAGCCAGGTGACCTACCACGGCAAGACCCTCAACACCCGCACCAAGGCGATGCTCGTTGCGGCGGAGGGAAAGGCGGGCTTCCAGGTCACGCTGACGCAGGGTTCCTACAACGCCGGCGGCGTCGACGCCTCGGCCGGGACGCACGACGGCGGCGGCGCGATGGACATCTCGGTGTCCGGCATGTCGTCGACCAACCGCACCAACCTGCTGAAGGCGCTGCGCAACGTCGGGTTCGCGGCCTGGTACCGCACGCCGGCGCAGGGCTTCGACTACCACATCCACGCGATGGCCGTCTCCGACCCGGACCTGTCGTCGGGTGCGCAGCACCAGACCGGCGACTACTACCTGGGCATGAACGGCCTGGCCGGCCGCGGCGCCGACGACGGCCCGCAGGTCGCGAAGGTCACCTGGGAGGAGTACCAGCGCGGCTGATGCCGGGGTGCGCCCGGCCGTGGTGGCACGGCCGGGCACACCGGTGGTTTGATCGGGGGACCAACGACGTGGGGGTGTTCCGATGCCGCAGAAGGTGTTCCGGTTCGGCGTGGTCGCGGGCGCGACCGAGGGTGGTGCGAAGTGGCTCGCCACCGCTCGCCGTGCTGAAGAACTCGGCTATTCGACGCTGCTGTGCCCGGACAACCTGAACATGCCGACGCCGACCGCGGCCCTCGCGGCGGCCGCCGCGGCGACGACCGAGCTGCGTGTCGGCTCGTTCGTGCTGGCCAGTCCGCTGCGCACCGCCCGGGCGGCGGCCTGGGAGGCGCGCAGCCTGACCGTCGTCACCGACGGCCGGTTCGAGCTCGGGCTCGGCAGCGGTCGGCCGGAAATGCGGCAGCAGGCCGAAGAACTCGGGCTGCCGTACGGCTCGGGACAGGAGCGGCTCGACTCGATTTCCGAGACGATCGACCACGTCCGCCGGCTGGACGGCGACGCGCACACGCCGGTGATGATCGCCGCGGGCGGCCCGAAGGTCCGCCGGCTCGCCGGCCTGAAGGCCGACATCGTCACGATGGCCGGCGACGTGCTGACCACCCGGGAGGAAATGACCGGGCACATCGAGGAAGTCCGGTCGGCGGCCGGTGACCGCGACCTCGAGTTCGCGATGAACATCTGGGTCGTCGGCGACACGGTCCCGCCGTGGATCCGCGGCTTCCTCGGCGTCGACGCCGAGACGCTCATCGAGCACGACTCCCTCGGCCTGCTCCGCGGCGGCGTCGACGACATGGTGGCGGAGCTCGAACGCCGCCGCGAGGAACAGGGCGTGTCCTACTTCAGCGTCAACGGCGCGTTCCTCGAGGAGTTCGCCCCGGTGGTGGCGCGGCTGTCGGGGAAGTGAGCGTGGCGGGGTCGGTGTTGGCGCCGCACAGCAGGACGGCGACCCGTTCGCCCGGCGCGGGCCGGTAGGCGCCGGAGAGCAGGGCGGCGAACGCGGTCGCCCCGCCGGGTTCGACGGCGAGGCGGTAGCGGTCCCACAGCGCCGCCCGCGCTTCGACGATCGCGGCGTCGTCCACCAGCACCGAGCCGGCGTTCGTGCGGGTGGCGACCGCGAACGCGATGTCGCCGAGCCGGGACGCGCCCAGCGAGTCGGCGGCGACACCGGCGACGCCGACCGTGACCGGCTCGCCGGCGGCCAACGCCGAGTGCAGCGTCGGGATCGTGCGCGGCTCGACGCCGACCACGCGCGCCCGGCCTTCGACCGCGGCGGCCACGCCGGCCAGCAGCCCGCCACCGCCGACCGCGACGAGGATCGTGTCCAGGTCGCCCGCCTGCTCCAGCAGTTCGAGGCCGAGGGTGCCCTGGCCGGCGCAGATGTCCGGCTGGTCGTAGGCGTGGCAGAACAGCTCGCCGGTGTCCGCCGCGTGCTTGACCGCCGCGTCGTAGGCGTCGGCGTACTTCTCGCCGACGAGCTCCACCGCCGCGCCGAGCTGCCGGAGTTTCGCGACCTTCACCGCGGGCGCGGTCGCCGGGACGTAAACCCGCGCCGGGAGACCGAATTCCCGGGCGGCGTAGGCGACGGCCAGACCGGCGTTGCCGCCCGACGCGGTCACGACTCCGGCTTGTTCGCCCGCGGCGAGGATCCGGTTGAAGGCGCCGCGGGCCTTGAACGACCCGGTGTGCTGCAGCTGTTCCAGCTTGAACCACACGCCTTCGTCCGCGGCGAGCACCGGCGTCCGGCGGATCCGGCCCTCGATGCGTGCCGCCGCCCGTTCGACATCCGCTGTGCTGATCATGGCTTCAGCATGCGCGCGGGCCGACGTAAGCACCAGCGACGTCTCCTATGCTGGAGTTAGCGGAACTTACGGCTGGAGGCTTCCGTGCTCGACGCCCACCGCCTGGCCGTGCTGGCCGAGGTCGCGCACGCCGGCTCGATCGCCGCGGCCGCCAAGCGGCTTTCGTTCACCCCGTCCGCCGTCTCGCAGCAGCTGGCCAAGCTGGAGCGCGACGCCGGGGCCCGCCTGCTGGACCGGCACGCCCGCGGCGTCACGCTCACGCCGGTCGGGGAGGCGCTGCTCGTCCACGCCGAGGCGATCGTCGGAGAGCTGCGCACGGCCGAGCGGACCGTCCGCGCGCTGCTCGACGAGGAGCTCACCGTCGGCACGTTCGCCAGCGCGGGCATGACGCTGGTGCCCGCCGCGCTCGCCGGATTCCGCCGCGACCACCCCGGCGTGGCGCTGCGGCTGCTGGACCTGGAGCCACCGGACGGGTACGGCCTGGTCAGCTCCCGCGAGCTCGACCTGCTGATCACCCACCGCTACCCCGGCGCGCCGCTGCCCGACCCGCGCGGCCTGCAGCGGACGCTGCTGCGCTCGGAGCGGTTCCGGCTGATCCTGCCGAAGGGGCACGCGAAGGCCGGCGCCCGCCGGCTCACCCTGCGGGCACTGGCCGCGGAGGACTGGATCTCCGGCAGCCCGGGCGTGCCCAACCGGGCCTGTCTCGAGCAGCTCGCTGACGCCGCGGGCGTCCGGCTGCGGGTGGCGTACGAAACCCGGGACTACCAGGTGATCCTGGCGCTGGTGGAGGCCGGGCTGGGCATCGCGTTCGTGCCGGAGAGCGTGCTGGAGCGGGTGGGCCCGGCCCGCGTCGAGGTGCGCGACGCGGCGGACGCCCAGCCGGCCCGGGACATCTTCCTGGTGCACCACCGGCGTCCGGGCCCGCTGGTGACCGAGATGGTGGCCCGGTTGAGCCGTCCACAGTAGACGGCTCAGCCGACCGGCCGGCCCGCGCTCTCGAAGCGCGCCGAGGCCGCCCGCAGCGCGTCCAGGCACGCCCGCACCGCGCCGCGGTCCTCCTCCCCGGCCCGGCAGACCGCGTAGATCGTGCGGGTCAGTGCCGGGCGGGTGGCCAGGATCCGCACCCCGTCGGGCAGCCGGTCGCGGGCCAGCCGGGGGACCAGTGCCGCGCCGACGTTGCCCGCCACCAGGGCCAGCTGGGTCGGGTAACCGCCGACCGCGCAGCTGATCCGCGGCTCCAGCCGCTGCTTGCGCAGCACCTGCACCAGCCATTCGTAGCACCCCGACCCCGCGCTCCAGCCGATCCACGGCAGGTCGTCCACTTCGGACAGATCGACCGCCTTGCGGTGGGCCAGCCGGTGCCCGGCGGGCAGGGCGAGGTCGGCGACGTCGGAGAACAGCGCGATGCGCGTCGTGGATGGCGGAAGCACCGTCGGGCGGTCGTTCCAGCTCTCCAGCACGCCGACGTCGAGGTCGCCGGCCAGCACGCGGGGCAGCGTCTGCTCGGCCTCACCCTCGTGCAGGGTCACGGCCAGCCGCGGGTGCCGGTCGGCGAGGGTGGCCAGCGCGGGCGGCAGCAGCGCGTGGACGGTCGTCGGGATCGCGCCGATCCGCAGCGGCCCGATGACGTCCTCGCGCAGCAGCTCCAGGTCCGCCTTCGCCGCGGCGACCTGCGCGAGGATCCGCTCCGCGTGCCCGGCCAGCACCTGGCCCGCCTTCGTCAGCCGGACGCCGCGGCCGCGCGGCGCCAGCAGCGGCTGGCCCGCCTCCCGTTCCAGCTTCGCCAGCTGCTGCGACACCCCGGACGGCGTGACGTGCAGGGACTCGGCCGCAGCGGCGACCGAGCCGTGGGTCGCGACCGCGTGCAGTGCCCGTAGTCGCTCGAGTCCATACACGGAAGAAATGCTACCGAATTCCACGCAGAAACATTCGCTTGTCCTTGACAGTGGCCGGCCGCACGCTGGAGACGTGACCACGACCGCGTCCCGGCCCGCTCCGCCGTTCACCAGCCGCTTCGACCCGCGGCTGCTCGCCGCGCTCGGCAGCTTCTGCATCTCGCTGTCGTCGGTCTTCATCAAGGTTTCGCACGTCAGCGGCAGCACGAGCGCGTTCTGGCGCTGCCTGCTCGCGTGTCCGGTGCTGCTCCTGCTGGCCGGACGCGAACGGCGGAGGGCCGGCCCCGCGCCGCGCCGCCGGGTGCTCTTCCCGCTGCTGGCCGGGACCGGGCTCGGCCTGGACTTCGTGCTGTGGGGCGAAGCGATCCCCCGGGTCGGCGCCGGCATCGCCACCGTGCTCCTCGCCGTACAGGTGGTGATCGTGCCGCTGCTGGCGTTCGCGTTCCTGGCCGAGCGGCCGTCGAAGCGGTTCCTCGCCGCGGTGCCGGTGCTGCTCGGCGGGATCGTGCTGGCCGGCGGGTTCGCCGGCACCGGCTCGTTCGGCTCGGACCCGGTCACCGGCGCCGTCGCGGCGCTGCTCGCCGGCGCCGGGTACGCCGGGTACCTCTTCCTGATCCGGCTCAGCGGCGGCACGGGCACGCAGGCGGGCTCGCTGGTGCTGGCCACGGTCTCCGCCGGTGTGGTCGCCGTCGTGCTCGGCGTCCCGACCGGCACGCTCGACCTGGCGCCGGGCTGGTCCGCGTTCGGCTGGCTGGTCGCGCTCGCCGGCGTCGGCCAGCTGGCGGGCTGGCTGCTCATCTCCGCCGCGCTGCCCCGGATGTCCGCCACCACCGGGGCGACGCTGATGCTGCTGCAGCCGGTCGGCGCGGTGCTGCTCGGCGTCGGCCTGCTCGGGGAGACACCCGGATGGGGCCAGCTGATCGGGTGCGCGGGCGTCGTCGCCGCGGTCTGCTTCGCCGGGAGCGGACGTTCTGCGCGCGAAGGCCGTCCCGGCTAACGTCGCGGGCATGCGGGTGCTGGTGGCGGGAGCTTCGGGGTTCGTCGGCAGCCGGTTGTGCCCGGAGCTGGAGACGGCCGGGCACGAGGTGCTCGCGATGACCCGGCACCCCGCGAAGTACCGCGGCGCCGGGAAAGCCGTCCGCGGCGACGTCGCCGACGTCGGCTCGCTGCGGGACGCGCTCAAGGGCGTCGAAGCCGCCTACTACCTCGTGCATTCACTCGACAGTGCGGACTTCAAGCGCCGCGACGCCGACGCCGCGCGCGCGTTCGCCCGGGCCGCCGCCGGCGCGGGCCTGCGCCGGATCGTCTACCTCGGCGGGCTCGGGAACGACGCCGATGCGCTGTCGGACCACCTCGCCAGCCGCCGCGAGGTCGAGCGGCTGCTGGGGGAGACCGGCGTGCCGGTGACGGTGCTGCGCGCCGGCATCGTGGTCGGGCACGGCGGCACGTCGTGGGAGCTGACGCGGCAGCTGGTCGAGCACCTGCCGGCGATGGTCACCCCGCGCTGGGTCGGCACGCGCACCCAGCCGATCGCGGTCGCCGACGTCGTCCGCTACCTGGTCGGCGTTCTCGACCACCCGGAGGCCGCGGGCCGGACGTTCGACATCGGCGGCCCCGAAGTGCTGGCCTACCGCGACATGCTGCAGCGGGTGGCGGCGATCGAGGGCCGGCCGCTGCTGATCCTGCCGGTCCCGCTGCTTTCCCCGCGCCTGTCGTCGTACTGGCTTTCGCTCGTCACGGACATCGACGTCACCACCGGGCGGGCGCTGATCGACTCGATGACCAACGAGGTCGTCGTCCGCGACGACGCGATCCGCCGGATCGTCGAGTTCGAGCCGATGGGCTACGACGAAGCCGTCCTGCAGGCCCTGGGCGAGCGGGCGAAGAGCCGGCGGACGGCGTGAAGCCGGTCCTCGCCGCGGTGACCGCCGCCGGGTCCGGGCTGCTCGGTGCGTCACTGGCCAGCCGTCCCGGCTCCCGCCGCTTCCACGTGCTCACGGCCTCGGTGGCGGCGACGTGGCTCGCCGGGGCGCAGGCGGCCGGACCGGTGCCCCGCGGCCGCCGGGAGCTCCTCCAGCCGGTGGTGGCGGGAGCGGCCGCGTTCGGCGTGTTCTACGGGTGCGCGCTGGTGGCCCGCCGCATCCCGCTGTTGCGCCGGGCGATCACCGGAGTCCTGGACCACGCCCACCGCGGATCGAAGGCCTCGGTGGCGGCGACGACGTTGCTCACGGGAGCGGCGGAAGAGGTGTTCTTCCGCGGCGCGCTCTACGACGCGGCGGGCGCCCGGGCGTCCACCGCGGTGTACGTGCTTTCCACGACGGCGACGCGAAATCCCGCGCTGGTGCTGGCGTCGGCGGCGATGGGCACGCTGTTCGCGTGGCAGCGCGGCCGGTCGGGCGGGGTGCAGGCACCGTTGCTGACGCACGTGGTCTGGTCGGCGCTGATGCTGGGCTTCATGCCGCGCCTGTTCCCGCCGGAAACTCTCGACTCAGCCGGGGTCCGCGCACCAGAATGACCGCTTGTGCGGATCATGCTCGCGGCTGTCGCCGTCCTCGTCGCTGTCGCCGGATGCCAGGCCGAGGTGGCAGGCCACGCCGATCCTCTCCAAGACGGCTTCGTCGTCAAGGACGGGACGCAGCTGCGGTTCCGCCCCGTCCTGAGCGAGGTGCCCGCCGGCCCGGCGGCCGGCTCACCGGGGCAGCGGCAGAGCACGGACCCCGCCACGCAGGAAGCCGCCGCGCGGGCGCTCTCCTGCGGGCCGGGCGAACCGGATGCCCTCGACGGCCGGGACGACCCGGCGCTTCCGCTGGTCAGCTGCGACCGCGCGCAGGGCACCCGGTACCTCCTCGGCCCGGGTTTCCTCAGCGGCGCGGACGTGAGCTGGGTGGCGGCACGTGTGGATCCGGAGACCGGAAACGCCGCCGTCACCGTGAACTTCACCGCCGCCGGGGCGGGGACGTGGGCGGAGTGGACCGGGCACAACCTCGGCAAGCAGGTCGCCATCGTCCTGAAGAGCCGGGTGCTCACCGCGCCGATGATCCAGTCCGCCATCACCGGCGGTACCACGCAGATCACGGGCCGGCTCACGCTGCCCGAAGCGCAGCAGCTGGCGCGGGAGATCGCCGGCGCCTGACCGCTCAGCAGGGTGGTACTTCCCGGCACGCCTCGGTGGCGGTCTTGCTGCTCGCCTGCTGCAGAAGCGTGTAGAGCGTCTCGCGCTGGTCGTCGCTCAAACCGCTGAACACCTCGTCCTCGACCGCCGTCAGGGCGAACTCGGCACGGGCCAGCAGCTTCGCGCCGACGTCGGTCAGCTCGACCAGGTGACGGCGGCGGTCGGCGGGGGACCGGCGGCGCTCGATCAGGTTTTCCGTCTCCAGCTCGTTGAGCAGGGTGACCACGTTCGTGCTGTCCATTTCCAGGATCTTCGCCAGGTCCTGCTGCGAGCTGCCGCCCCCGTCGCGCAGCACGGTGAGGGCGATCAGGTGGCGCGGCCGCAGCCCGAGCGGGGCCAGCACCGACTCGCTGCGCAGCCGCAGCCGGCGCGCGAGGTGGTCGACCAGCGCGCCGCAGCGGTGCGGGGGCTGGTTGACGACCGGGAGCGAGGTCATGCGCCCAGTATATGGGCAGACTGATGGTCGATGTGCTATCAATAGTTTGTCCTACACCAACGATCTATGGACGGCTAACGACATGGCGCATCTCCTCCACATCGACTCGAGCATCCAGGGCGAGCGCTCGGTGAGCCGCCGGCTCAGCGCGCGGGCCGCCGCGGCGTGGCGCGCCGCGCACCCGGACGGCACGGTCACCTACCGCGACCTCGGCGCGCACCCGCTGCCCCACATCGACGCGGCGAGCGGCCAGGCCGGGATGGTGCCGCCGGACCAGCACACGCCCGAGCAGGCGGCCGCGTGGGCGCGGACCACCGAGCTGGTCGCCGAAATCAAGGCGGCCGACACCGTGCTCCTGGGCCTGCCGCTCTACAACTTCGGCGCGCCGAGCAGCGTGAAGACCTGGGTCGACCACCTCATCGCGCCGGGCCTCTCGGTCGACCACGAAACCCGGACCGGCCTCCTCGGCGGCCGCGAGTTCATCGTGCTGGCGTCCCGGGGCGGCGGGTACGGCGAGGGCACGCCCCGCGAAGGCTGGGACCACGCCGAGCAGTGGCTTCCGCACGGCGTCTCGCTGACCGGCCTGGAGCCGCGGTTCATCACGGCGGAACTCACGCTGGCCCACGTGAACCCGGCGATGGCGGAGCTCATCCCGCTGGCCGACGCGAGCCTGGCCACGGCCGAGCGCGTCATCGACGAGCTGTGGGTCCCGGCGCACGTCTGACCGCCGGGGGCCGGGTGTCGCGGCTCCGCGACGCCCGGCCCAGGTCCGGGAGCCGCTCGAAGACCCCGCCGGATGCCCCCGACGGCAGCAACGCCCCGCCCGGGCGGTAGCGTGCCGCGGCGGGCGGACTGACGTGGTGTGGCACGGGCCGCACCCGGGCGAGGAAGGTCGGGTTTGAGCGCGCACACCTCCCAGATGGACGACATCCGGCTCGTCGCGCAGCCCAGCGCGCTACCGGTCACCGAGCTGTTCGTCCGCCTGATTCTCACCGACTGGTCCCTGCTGCCGATGCTGGAGCAGGTGACCGCCACCGCGAGGCGGCTGGTCGAGGCCGTCGTCGACGCCAGTGACCCCAAGGCCCCCGCCTTCGTCACGCTGCGGCTGCGGCTGCGCGCCGAGGTGCTCTCGATCGAGGTCGACGACGACGTCCCCGGGCGGCCGGACCCGCAGGCCCGGCCCGGCGAGCGGCTGGGCGTCGAGCCCGCCGAGGGCGGCGGCCGCACCACCTGGTGCGAATTGGCGCTGCCGGGCGGGATGACCGCGCGGCAGGTGCGCCTGCCCCGGCGTCAGGACCGCCGGACGCTGGTCGACGAGCCCGTCTCCGGCGATCCCGTGGCCGCGGACCCGGAGGTCCTGGAGCGCCTGCTGACCCGGCTGAGCGGCTGGTCCGGCCAGAGCTGAACGCTTTCCCGCGCGCGTCCGTGCATCCAGGCAGGGGGTGACGTGGACGCGAGGAGGCAGCCGTCGTGCGGATCGTGATCGCGGAGGACGACGCCCTGCTGCGGGAAGGGCTGGTGCTGCTCCTGCGCAGTGAGGGGTTCGAGGTCGCCGCGGCCGTCGACCACCCCGGCGACCTGGTGACGACGGTCGAGGCCGTGGAACCGGACCTGGCCGTCGTCGACGTCCGGATGCCGCCCACCTTCACCGACGAAGGGCTCCGCGCCGCGCTCGAAGCCCGGCGCCGCGTGCCCGGACTGGCGATCCTCGCGCTTTCGGCGTTCGTCGAAGACGGCTACGCGGGCGACCTCCTGGCGGCTGGCGGCGGCGGAGCCGGGTACCTGCTCAAGGAGCGCGTCGGCAAGCCCGACGAGTTCCTCGACGCCCTGCGGCGCGTCGCCGCCGGCGGCACGGTCCTGGACCGGGACGTCGTGGCGGTCCAGCTCGCCCGGCCCCGGCCCGGCGACCCGGTGGCGACCCTCACTGCCCGCGAGCGCGAGGTCGTGGCGTTGCTGGCCGAGGGCCATTCGGTGCCGACGATCGGGCGGCTGCTCGGCATCGGCACCGCCGCGGCGCGGCAGCACGCCGGGGACGTCAGCGCGAAGCTGCGCGTCCCCGACGGCGCCCAGGCGATGCTCAGCTACCTGCGGGCGTGAGGACTTCGGCCTGCCGCTCGCGGTACCGGGCCACGTTGGCCAGCTTGACGTCTTCGTAGCCGCGGACGAGGTCGGGCAGCTCGGCCAGGGCCAGCACCCGCGCCCGGTCCTGGGTGCCGAACGCCCGCAGGACCACGCTGCGGTAGTCCTCGATCAGCTCGCGCTCGACCTTGCGCACCTCGGCGCGGCCGAACGGGTCGAAGCGGGTGCCGCGCAGCCGCCGCAGCGCGCGGAGCAGCCGGAAGACCGGGCGGAACCACGGGCCGAGGCTGATCTTGCGCCGCACGCCGAGCGCCCGCAGCACCGGCGGGTGCAGCCGGTAGGCGTACTTCGTGCCCGCGCCGAACCGGTCCTCGAGGCCGTCGGTGAACGCCGGGTCCAGCGACAGCCGGGCGACCTCGTACTCGTCCTTGTACGCCATCAGCTTGTACAGGTGCTTCGCGACGGCCTCGGTGATCTCCGTCGGGCCGTCCTCCAGCACCCGCACCCGCTCGACGAACTCCGCGTACGCGCGGGCGTAGGCCTTGTCCTGGTAGGCGATCAGGTCGGGGACGCGGATGTCGAGCAGCCGCGCGAGTTCGGAGCCGGGCTCGGCGTGCACCAAGGCTCGCACCGCGCCGGGCTTCGCGGCGATCACCGGCTCCGGAGCTTCCGCCGGGGGCTCGGCGACGAGCAGGCGGCCGCGCCGGAACGCCTGCACGTTCGCGGCGACCTGGGTGCCGTTCAGCTCGATGGCGCGTTCGATCGCCGACGCGGGCAGCGGGATCGCGCCGGTCTGGTAGGCCGCGCCGAGCTGCAGCACGTTGGCGAACTGGTCGTCGTCGAAGTACTCCTCGGCCAGGCCGCGCGCGTCCAGCGACACCGTGCGCGCCGCGGCGGTGTCGATGGGCGCGAGCACGCTGGCGGGGTCCGGGAAGGACACCGTCGTGTCGACGACCATCCGGCCGGTCGGGACCTCGGTCGTGGAGACGACGGCGGTGGTGCGGGCCGGGTCGGCGACCCCGAGGTTCGCCGCGTCCGCGCCGACCAGTGCGTCGCAGGCCAGGTAGAGGTCGCATTCGCCGGCGGCGAGCTTGGGGGCCTGTTCGACCGGCTCCGCCGTCACCTTGAGGTCGGAGACGACGGCGCCGCCCTTCTGCGCGAGCCCGGTCTGGTCGAGCGTGCGGACGTGCCGGCCGTCGAGCACCGCGGCGGTGGCGAGGATCTGCGTCACGGTGACCACGCCGGTACCGCCGATGCCGGTGATCCGGACGGTGAAGTCCGTCGCCGGGGTCTCCGGCGCCGGGACGGCGTCGGCGGCCAGATCGGCGGCCTTCCGGTGCCGCTTCCGGCCGGTCGGCACCACGGTGACGAACGACGGGCAGTCCCCGGCCAGGCAGGCGTAGTCGACGTTGCACGACGACTGGTGGATCGCCGTCTTGCGACCGAATTCGGTGTCCACCGGCTGCACGGACAGGCAGTTCGACTTGGTGCCGCAGTCGCCGCAGCCCTCGCAGACGCGCTCGTTGATCACCACGCGCGTCGCGGGCGCGGTCTGCTTGCCGCGACGGCGTTTCCGGCGCTTCTCGGCCGCGCACTCCTGCTCGTGGATCAGCACGGTGACGCCCTTGACCGCGGCCAGTTCCTCCTGCGTGCGCAGGAGTTCGCTGCGGTCGCGGACCTCGACGCCGGCCGGCGGCTTCCGGTGTTTCGCCGGTGCGTCGCTGGTGATCACCACCCGCTTCGCGCCCTCGATGAGCAGGAGTTCCGCGACCTTTTCGACGGGCAGCCCGCCGACCGCGTCCTGGCCGCCGGTCATCGCGACGGCGGAGTTGTAGAGCAGCTTGTAGGTGATGTTCACCCCGGCGGCGACCGCCGCGCGCACGGCGAGGCTGCCGGAGTGGGTGAACGTGCCGTCGCCGATGTTCTGGACGAAGTGGTCGGCCTCGACGAACGGCGCCATGCCGATCCACTGGGTCCCTTCGCCGCCCATCTGCGTCACGCCCAGGACGGTGCCGACCTGGTCGGGCTCCATGAACAGAGCCATGGTGTGGCAGCCGATGCCGCCGCCGACGAGAGTGCCTTCCGGGACCTTCGTCGACGAGTTGTGCGGGCAGCCCGAGCAGAAGTACGGCGTGCGTGCGAGCAGCGGGACGGCGATGCGCTCGCGACGGCGTCGCCCCCGGTAGGCCTCGACCGGCGGAATACCCTCCGGCAGGATCCTGGCCAGGCCGGCGGCGATGCCGTCCGGATCCAGCTCGCCGAGCTCGGTGAACAGCGTCCGGCCGTCGTGGTCCTTCTTGCCGACGATCCTCGGCGCGCGGGGAACGCCGTACAGGATCTCTTTCAGCGCGGTTTCGACGAAGGCACGCTTCTCCTCGACGACGATGATCTCGTCGAGGCCGTCGGCGAACTCGCGGACGATCGCCGGCTCGAGGGGGTGGATCGCGCCGAGCTTGAGGAGGCGGATGCCGTGGTCTTCCCGGTCCAGGCCGAGGGTGCGCAGCGCCTGCCGGAGGTCCAGGTAGGACTTGCCGGCGGACACGATGCCGATCCGGTCGGCCGGCCCGCGTGCGGTGATCCGGTTGATCCCGCTCGCGCGCAGGTAGTCGAGAGCGAGCGGCAGCCGGACGGTGAAGAGGCTGCGCTCCAGCTCGGCGAGGCTCGAGCCGAGCAGCCGTGACGTCGGCGTGTGCCGGTATCCGGGGATCTCGGGTGCGGTCCACTGTGGACTGACGGTGGCGGTGCCGGACGCGTCGGCGACGTTGGCGACGATCTTCAGCGACGTCCACAGCCCGCTGGCCCGCGACAGCTCGACGGCGTGCATGCCGAGGTCGAGGACGTCCTGGGCGTCGGCCGGGAAGAGCACCGGGATGGCCAGGTCGGCGAGGGCGAGCTCGGACGCGCAGGGGACGGTGGACGACTTCGCGTTGGGATCGTCCCCGACGAGCGCGACCGCGCCGCCGCGCGGGTCGGTGCCGGCCAGGTTGGCGTGGCGGAGGGCGTCGCTGGCGCGGTCGAGACCGGGGGCCTTGCCGTACCAGAAGCCGGTGACGCCCCGCTGCCCGCCGGCACCCGCGACGAGCTGGCTGCCCATGACCGACGTCGCGGCCAGCTCTTCGTTGAGGCCGGGCCGGTGCACGACGTCGTGCTTCTCCAGCAGCGTCGCGCGGCGGCCGAGTTCGAGGTCGTAGCCGGCCAGCGGCGAGCCCTCGTAGCCCGAGACGAAGACGGCGGGGTCGCCGCCGCGGGCGCGGTCGTGGCGGACGCGGTCGAACAGCAGCCGCACCAGGGCCTGCACCCCGGTCAGGTGCACGGTTCCCGCCTCCCGCAGGTAGCGGTCCTCCAGCGTGAACGTCTCCACGCGCGGCTCCCTTCGCCTCGTTTCCGGCACGATGCGACGTGGGCCACAGTGACGCAACAGGCAGGGTCGTTTTGATGACTTCCACGCAAGGTTCTTTCAGCGTCGGCGCTGTTTGACGCCGATTTTTGCGTGCAGTTAGGCTGGCGCATGCCCGAAGAGCTGCTCGACGCCACCGACCACGAGATCCTCGGTCTCCTGCGTGAGGACGCCCGCCGCACGCTGTCCGACATCGCCGGCCGGGTGACGCTGTCCACGGCGGCGGTCAAGCGCCGCATCGACCGGCTGCGCGAAAGCGGGGTGATCACCGGGTTCACGGTCCAGGTCGACCACGCGAAACTGGGCTGGGGGATCGAGGCGTTCACCGAGCTGCGGTTCGCGGGCAACACGAAGGTGGCCGAGATCCTCCGGACGACCACGCGGATGCCGGAGGCCCAGGCGGTCTTCACGATCGCCGGTGACCCGGACGCGCTGGTGTGGCTGCGCGTGCGCGACATGGCCCACCTGCAGAAGACGATCGACGAGATCCGCCGGCACCACCAGGTGACGGGGACGAAGACGTTGATCGCGCTGGAATCCTGGTCGCGGTAGCCGTGGAGATCGTGACGCTGGCGCAGCGGCCGGAGCTGGCCGACGCGGTGTATGACATTCCTTATCCGCCGGGGTCGCCCCGGTTCATGGAGGGCAGCCTCACCAGTTTGCTGGTACGCGGCCGGCGGGTGGCCCGGCGGTGGCCGCACCTGGTGGTGGCGTTGCTCGAGGACGGGTCACCGGTGGCACGGGGGATCATGGTGCCTTTCCGCGGCCGTTCGCCGTTCCCGGCCCGCGGCTGGGACGAGGTGGCCGTCTGGGCCGCCGAGGACGCTCTTGACGGTGTGGTTCCGGATACCGCTTGTGCGTTGGAGATCGCTGTGCATCCTTCGCGCCAGGGGCGTGGCCTGTCTTCGGTGGTCCTGACGGCGATGCGGGAAGCGGTTGCCGCGGCGGGGCTCGCGTCTCTGGTCATTCCCGTGCGGCCACCGGACAAGGCTTCGGTTCCTGGTGTGTCGATGGAGTCGTACGCCTCTGCGACTCGGCCGGACGGGTTGCCGGCGGATCGGTGGTTGCGCACGCACGTCCGTGCCGGGGGACGCATCGAGTGCGTCGCTTCGTGCTCGGCGACGGTGCAGGCTCCGTTGGCTGCTTGGCGGCGGTGGACCGGGCTGCCTTTTGATCGTGACGGGGTGGTTGTCGTTCCCGGGGCTCTTGCTCCGGTCTTCGTGTCCACTGTGGATGACTATGCGGTCTATGTCGAGGCCAATGTTTGGGTGTCGCATCGGGTGGCTGGGTAGTGGCTTGCCTCTCTTCCGATGCGGTGGCCCGAGGCTAATCAGCCGCGCAGCAAGACTCCTGATGTTCGTTCTCGCTCGAAGAACGTCTCCGGCCACTCGATCGAGTCCGGTGGTGCTTCGATCGCCGTGGCCCGGTGGCGGAGCTCCGCCAGGTATCCCGCGTCCAGGAGCGCTCGGGCCGACAACGGCTCGCGCACCAAGAGATCCGCCGGGCCCTCGTACAGGTACGCGTCCACGCCCGGGTAGCCGCGCGTTGCCGGCGGATATTCGCGGTTCACCGGGAAGTACGTCGTCTCCAGGGTGCCCAGCCACGAACCCCGCAACGGCACCAAGGCCGGCCACGGGCCCAGCCGGCGCTCGAGGCGGGCGTTGTCCGCCGTGAACCCGCGGTGGTCCGCGATCACGTACGCCGCTCCGGGGTGCTCGCGTTCCAGCTGGGCCACCGCGCCGCTGCCTCCGTCGTGCGTCAAGTGGCCCAAGCCGAACAACATCAGCGCCTTGCGGTTCCTCTGCAGCACCTGCGTCTTCACCACCGACACGATCGAGGCGTCCCGGTCCAGGAACGGCTCCAGGTCGGCCGGCGTGTGAACGCGGCTCCAGTCGACCGGCGGATCGGCCGCCAGCACGCGGAGCTTGCGCGAGGCGGGCAGCGTCGTGTTGACCTGCCGGACCAGGGCGAAAAGCTGTTCGTAGAACGTCGAGAACCCGCAGCTCGGCTGCGTTGTGTCGCGCCAGACACTGCTGATCTCCGGGACTTGCGCCCCGGCGGTGTACGCGTCCAGCACCGGCTGGAGGCGCGCGTTGCCGCACTCCACCACGATGTCGTTCACCCGTGCCGGAAACCGGGGGTCGCGGATCAGGTCGAACACGAACGTTCCCACGTCCGGGCTGGACTTCGCCACGATCGCGTGGCTGTCGAACGCTGCCAGCAGCGCCGCCGCCGGGTCGGGACGGTGCTGGCCCGCGTCCGCCGGAGCGGCGAGCAGGACGGCGGCCGCCAGCAAGGCCAAGAAGAGTCGCACGAGAGCTCCTCGGGTAGTTTCCCCACTGTCTTACGTCTATAAGACAACTCGGCCAGCATTCATGGGGCCCGGGGGCCGTGTCAAGGCCGGTCTAGTGGCGGAACGCCTCCGCCAGCCACCACGATCCGCCGTCGTCGGCGATCTTGGCGTCGATCACCAGCGGCGCCGACCGGGGGCCCGCCAGCCAGTCACTCGCCGCAGGCAAGTCGGCGGCCGACCGCACCGTGACGCCCGTGCAGCCGAAGCCGCGGGCGATGGCCGCCAGGTCGGAGTCGGGGAAGCGGACCGTCGTCATGTCGGCGTCGCCGAAGTGGTGGACCTCCGCGCCGTACGCCGCGTCGTTGTAGACGATCACCACCAGCGGCAGTTCCAGGCGGACCGCGGTGTCCAGTTCGGACAGTGCCATGTGGAACCCGCCGTCGCCCGTGCCGAGCACCGGCAGCCGGTCCGGGCGGGCCAGGGCCGCTCCGATCGCCGTGCCCAGGCCCAGGCCGATGCTCTGGAACGCCTGGGTGAAGCAGAACCCCTGCTCGTCGGGCACCGACAGGTACGCGCTCGGGTACCCCATGAAATTGCCCGAGTCGATCGAGACGATCCGCTCGGCCGGGAGTAACTCGTCCAGGAGCCGGCTCAGCGTCCGCGGGTCGATCCGGCCGCCACCGGAGAGGTCTTCGTGCTCGACGTCGTTCCAGCGGCCCGCCGCGATCCGGGCCGCCACCTCGTCGGTGCGGTAGCCCCGGTGCTCCTGCGTCAAGGCGAGCACGTCGAGGGCGGTGCCCGCGACGTCGCCGACGACGCCCAGGTCGATCGGCCGGTGTGCGCCCAGCGCTGCCTGCTCGACGTCGACCTGGGCCAGCTTCGCGTGCGGGCTGAGGAGCCTGCCGTGGCGGGTCGTCCACATGTTCAGCGCGCAGCCCCAGCCGACGACCAGGTCGGCGCCCACGATCAGCTCGGCCGCCGCAGGGGAGGCGAAACCGCCCGAGATGCCCAGTGCGAACGGGTCGTCGTGGAACAGGCCGTGCGCCACAGCGGACGTCGCCAGCAGCGCGCCGCACCGTGAAGCGAGCTCACGCAGCACTTCCCCGTGGCCGCGGGCACCGCGGCCGGCGATGAACACCGGCCGCTCGGCGGCGGCCAGGAGGTTCGCCAACGCCGCGACTGCGGCGGTGTCCGGTCGCACGGGAGCGGGCCCCGAGATGTCCGGCAACGGAGGCGGGGACGGCGCCGGCTGGGCCTGGACGTCGAGCGGGAGGTTCAGCACCACCGTCCGGCGCTGCTGGCGCGCCGTCCGGAACGCCCGCACGGTGTCGGCCACCGCCGTCGCGGCCGAGTGCACGCGCTCGGGCACCGCGCCGACCGCCACCGCCAGGCCGTCCTGGTCGATGCGGAAGTTCGACAGCACCGACGCGGCCGCGGAGTCGGCCGTGAGCACCAGCATCGGCGTCCGGCTCTTGGCCACTTCGGTGATCCCGGTGACGGCGTTGGTCAGGCCGCAGCCCTGGTGCAGCGACAGCACCGACACCCGGCCGCTCATCCGGGCGTACGCGTCGGCCATGCTCGCCGCGCCGCCCTCGTGGCGGGCCGCGACGAACCGGACGCCGCCCGCGCGCAGCGCGTTGGTCACCTCGAAGTTGCCGCTGCCCACCACGCCGAACGCCGTGCCGGCGCCGAGGCCGGCCAGTGTGCGACCGACGAGTTCGGCGACGTTCACCGCTCCACCAGGGCCAGCACCCGGGCGGGGCTGCCGGAGCCGCCGACGATCGGCAGCGGTGAGACCAGCAGCAGCACGCCGGTCGGGGGCAGCGACGCGAGGTTCTGCAGCTGCGTCAGGCCGTGCTTCCCGGCGCCCAGCAGGAGCTCGTGGCAGGGGAACATCGGCTCGAGGCCGGGCGCCTGTCCCGCGTCGGTGCCCACCGTTTCGACGCCGAGCCCGGTGATCGGCGTTTCCTCGGCGAGCCACCGGGCGCAGCCGGCCGAGACGCCGGGGGTGTGCGAGCCGGCCTCGTCGGCGTTGAGGAACTCCTGCTGGTCGCCGCTGCGTGCATCCCAGCCGGTGCGGTAGAGCAGCCAGCCGCCGTCGGGCAGCGGCCCGTGCTCCGCCGCCCAGGCCCGGACGTCGTCGATCGAGAGCAGGAAGTCCGGGTCCTCGGCCGCCCGGGCGGAGAAGTCGAGCACGACCGCGGGCGCCACCAGCGTCTTCAGCGGGACCTGCGAAACGTCGTGACCGTCCTTTCCGGACACCCAGTGCACCGGGACGTCGAGGTGGGTGCCGGTGTGCTCGCCGGTGTGGATGTCGTTCCAGTACCACCGCGGGCCGCGGTCGTCGTAGCGGCTGATCTCCTCGAGCCGGAACGGGATCGTGTTGGCGAACGGCTCGGGCAGCTGCAGGATCGGCGTGCTCGAGCTCAGGGGAGCGGTGAGGTCGACGATCTCGATCGCCCCGCCCGCGATCGCCTTGCTCAGCCCGTCCAACAACGACATGCCTGCCTCCCGGTGCCGGTGTGCGTTCGTCGATCGAGACTATGCCTTGACAGGCGTGCGCCGTCAGGTGTTGTCTTAATGTCGTAAGACAATAGGAGGGTGGGCAGGGTGATCGAGTTCGTCCTCGACGGCCGTTCCCGGGTTGCCACGTACATGCAGCTCGTCGTCCAGGTGAAGCAGGCGTTGCGCGTCGGCCTGCTGCGGCCCGGCGACCAGCTGCCGAAGGTGCGGGACGTGGCCGAGACGCTGGCGATCAACCCGAACACCGTGCTCAAGGCCTACCGCGAGCTGGTGCTGGAAGGGCTCGCCGAAGGCCGCCCGGGGGTCGGCACCTTCGTCACCGGCACCTTGGCCGGGCCCTCGCTGGGCCACCAGGCGCAGCTGCGCGACGAACTGGTGGCGTGGCTGGAGCGGGCCGAAACCGCGGGCATGTCGCCCGACGACATCGCCGCCCTCATCGAAACCACGATCCGCGGCACCCGGGTGCCGCACGACCTGTCGTAGGGAGTCCGGAATGGAACCGGCGGTGGAAGCCAGGGCGCTGGGCAAGCGCTACGGGCGCACCTGGGCGCTGCAGGACTGCGAGCTGGAGGTGCCCGCGGGGCGGATCGCCGCGCTGGTCGGCCCGAACGGCGCGGGCAAGACGACACTGCTGCACCTGGTCGTCGGCCTGCTGAAAGCCGACGCGGGCGAGGTGCGCGTCTTCGGGCGTGAGCCGCGGTCGGCACTGCCGGACATCGGGTTCGTCGCGCAGGACACCCCGCTCTACCGCGATTTCACCGCGGCGGAGCTGATCACCATGGGCGGGAAGCTCAACCGCCGCCGCTGGGACACCGCGCTGGCGCGTGACCGGCTCGCCATGCTCGGCATCCCGCCGGACAAGCCGGTGGGGAAGCTGTCCGGTGGCCAGCGCGCCCAGGTCGCCCTGGCGCTGGCCCTGGCGAAGCGACCGCGGTTGCTGCTGCTCGACGAACCCATCGCGAGCCTCGACCCGCTCGCGCGCCGCGAGTTCATGCAGACGCTGATGGGTGCGGTGGCCGAGAGCGAGACGACCGTGCTGCTGTCGTCGCACCTGCTCGCCGACCTCGAACGCACCTGCGACCACCTCATCGTCCTGCAGCGGTCCCACGTCCGGCTGGCGGGGCCGGTCGACGAGCTGCTCGCCACGTTCTGCACGCTCACCGGCCCGCGGGCCGGCAGCGAATCCATCGCCGGGGTGGCGGAGGTGGTCCGCGCGAGCCACACCGAACGCCAGTCGACGCTCCTGGTCCGCCGCGGCGACGGCCCGATAGATCCACTGTGGACGGAGCATGAAGTGACCCTGGAAGATGTGGTGCTGGCTCACCTCGCCGAAACCGGGCCCCGCGTCCCGGCGTCCGCGTGGGAGGTGCCGGCATGATCTGGCTGATCTGGCGGCAGCACCGCAAGCAGGCGCTGTTCACCCTCGGCGCACTGGCCGCGCTCGCCGCGGTCATGGTGCCCACCGGCCTGGCGATGCACGCGAAGTATGACAGCCTCGGCCTGGGCGCCTGCCGGTCCGCGCTCGGCAGCGCGTCGCTGATCACGCAGACCGAAGCGACGTCGCGGTGCGAAAGCCTCGGCCACCAGTTCCAGCAGGAGTTCGGCGGCATGGTGTTCATCGCCGTCCTGTTCGTCGTCCTGCCGGTGCTGGTCGGCGTGTTCTTCGGCGCGCCGCTGGTCGCCCGTGAGGTCGAGCAGGGCACCCACCGTCTCGTGTGGACGCAGGGGGTGACTCGCCTGCAGTGGGCGCTGGCCAAGTTCGGCCTGGTCGGCGCGATGACCACGGTGCTGGCGGTGGGGTACGCGCTGGGCGTGTCGTGGTGGTTCCAGCCACTGGTGAGCGCGAGCACCGGCCGGCTGACCTACCTTTCGTTCGACGTCCAGGGGATCGTCCCGGTCGCGTACACGCTGTTCGCGCTGGCGCTGGGTGTCTTCGCCGGGACCTACTTGCGGAAGGTCCTGCCCGCCATGGGGATCGCCCTCGTCGGGTTCGCGGCGGTCCGCGTCGCGATCGAGGTCCTCGCCCGGCCGCGGTACCTGCCGGCGCAGAGCCTCACGTTCGCCCCGGCCGGCGGGCAGACGCCGAATCCGGCTTCGGGGAACTGGGTGATGGACGTCGGTGTCCGGAACGCGGCCGGCGAGCTGGTCCTGCCGAACGCCCAGCTCGGCCCGTGCCCGCCCGGCGGCTGCGCCGACGCCGTGGCCGGCCCCGGGGCGGTCAACTGGCTGCAGTACCAGCCGGGGGACCGGTTCTGGCTCTTCCAGGTCATCGAGACCGGGATCTTCGTGCTCCTGGCGGCGGCGCTGGTGTTCTTCGCCCTCCGCCGGCTGCGGACGATCGCCTGACCCGGCGCCGTCGGACACTGGCCACCGGACGCCGTCGCGGTTCGTGAGTTCCCCACGGTGGCACGGAGTTGAGCGGCCGATCGGGTGATCTGCGGGGGTAAGCGGGCGAACCCGCCCCGGCGGGCCGGTGCGGGGTCGTAAGGTCGCTTCCGGTGAGGGAGCACAACGGTTTTACCGCTGGGCACACGGGGGATTCGGAACCGTGGCGGGTCTGCCTGCTGGACTCGTCGGGCCGGGCACTGGGTGCCGGGATGCTGCTGGGCGAATCCACGGTCCTCACCTGCGCGCACGTCGTGCAGGCCGCCGGGGAGGAAGCGCTTTCGGGGGCGCCGGTGCTGGTGCGGTTCGTCGGCTTGGACAGCATGCCCGAAACGCTCGCCACCGTGCGGCCCGGTTGCTGGGTGCCACCGTCGGAGGACAGCCGGGGCGACATCGCGCTGCTGGACCTCGCCGAACGGTTCCCCCACGTGCCCGGCGCGCCGCTGGTGCGCCTCGGCGCCGTGCGTGACCGGGTGGTCCACACCTACGGCTTTCCGCGCCCGCACCGCTACGGCGTCTGGGTGAACGACGCCAAGCTGGCCGGGCCGGTCGGCGAGTGGATCCAGCTCAACTCCCCGCTGCCCGGGGAGCGGGTCCGTCGCGGCTTCAGCGGCGCGGGCGTGATCGACAAGGCAACCGGTGCGGTCCTCGGCATGGTGGTCACCGAGTACACCGACGAGCAAGCCGGGCTCGCCTACCTGATCCCGGTGGAGATGATCGTCCGGCACGTCCCGGAGGTCGACCGGTGGGTGGGCCCACCGCCGCCGTCGTCGCGCGGGGTGCTGATCGTGGTCATCGGCGATCGTGATTCGGCTGTGCAAGAAGGTTTCGAGGCGGAGATGCGGCGCACGTACCGGGTGTCCCGCTCGCCGGGGACGAACCGGGTCCTCGACGAGCGGGCCCCCACGATCGTGGACGCGACCGACAAGACCGCCGGTGAGGTGGCCGAGCACGTCAGCAAGCGCATCAGCAGCGAGCTGGCTCCCACGGTGCTGGAAACCAACCCCGGGAACGTCGCGATCGCGATGACCGGTGTCGAAGCTTCGCGCGCCCCGGAGAAGGTGCTCACGGAAGTGGTGAAGCGGCTGACGGATCAGGGAGCCACCGTGCTGGTCCAGTTCAGCGGGCCGGACTCGCCCGGCGCGCACCTGGCCCGCCGCTGGGAGAAAGAGCGGAACGCGCGCCGTCTGGAGCGGCTGGCACTGCTGGTCGACATGGTGGAGCACGAAGAGGAACGCGCGCAGGAGCGAGCCGCCCGGATCGGCTCGCACGCGGCGGTCCCCGGCGCGTCCGTGGACCTGCGCCTGCGGCTGGCCGTGCTGCGCTCGGCCGACGAGCGGATCGAACCGGGCCGCGTGCGGCTTGCCCTGGCGAAGGCGGAACGTGATGCGGAAGCGGCCCGGTGGAAACTCGTCCGGCTGCACGCCGACCCCGGCACGGGAGTCGCCCGGTACGAGGAACTGCGCGGACTGCTGCGCGCCTACAACGCGAAGGCGACCGACAAGGGCTCGATGGAGGACGAGGAGCTGGGCGAGCTGTTCCGCGAGGCCATGGCGATGCTGGCCACGTGGCCGGACGATCCGGAGGCGGCAGCCGAGCTGGTCGAGCGGTACGTGCGCGCGGTCCGCCGCAGGCTGGAGGGGATGTGATGGCGGAACCGGTGCGGTGCCACGGGCAGCCGGTCCCGGCGCACGGCTACTGCGAAGTCTGCGGCTCTCGCCGGGGGCCGGTGGAGCGTCCGGCCGAGCCGGCCCCGGAAACGGAGAGCACACAGCGCGGTTCCGAGACCCGGACCGGCGACGCGGATTTCCACTTGCTGCCCCCGATCGAGGTGCCGGACCCGGAAGAGCTCGTCCTCGCCGACCCGGACTACCCCGAGCAGCACCGGTTCTGCGGCTACTGCGGGGAACCCGTCGGCCGCGCCTACGCCGGCGAACCGGCGTTCGCCGAGGGCTTCTGCGAACAGTGCGGCAAGCGCTTTTCCTTCCTGCCCAAGCTGAAGCGCGGCGACCGGATCGGCGACCGCTACGACGTCATCGGCTGCTTCGCCCGGGGCGGGCTCGGCTGGGTGTACCTGGCCACCGACATCGCGCTCGCCGGCCAGCACGTCGCCCTCAAGGGCGTGATCAACAGCGGCAACGCCACGCTGAGGGCCATGGCGCGGGTCGAGCGTGATGTGCTGGTCCGGCTCGACCACCCGAACATCGTGCGCATCAGCGACTTCGTCGAGCACCCGCCGCCCGGCGGTGGCGAGCCGGACACCTACCTGGTGATGGAGTACGTCGGCGGCCGGTCGCTGCGGGACCTCCTGAAGCAGGGGCCGCTCCTGCGGGCCGAGCACGTGATCGTCTACGGCCGCGCGATCCTCGGCGCACTGGACTACCTCCACGGCGAAGGCCTGCTCTACTGCGACATGAAGCCGGAGAACGTCATCCACGGCGACAGGCGGGTCAAGGTCATCGACCTCGGTGCGGCCCGCTCGATCGAAGACCCGGCGGGCCCGGCTGTCGGCACCGAAGGGTTCCAGGCGCCGCCGTACGAGCTCGCCCAGTACGGCCTGACCGTGCGCTCGGACCTGCACACGGTGGGCCGGACGCTGCAGGTGCTGCTCGGAGCCGCGGGCGAAGAGGCCGAGCAGGATGGCGTCGGCTCCCTGAGCCGGGTCCTCGAGCGCGCGGTCGCGCCGTTCGAGCGACGGTTCGCCACCGCGTCCGAAATGGCGGAGCAGCTCGACGGCGTGCGCCGGGAAATCCTTTCCCTGCGCGACGAACGGCCGCGGCCGGTGCCGTCGGCGCTGTTCGAGGACACCGCGGAACTGCTCGACGACGGCCTCGGCGCCGTGCCCGGCCTGGAGCACTGGGTCGACGGCGAGCGCGCCGGCCGGTTGGACCTCGGCCTGCCGCGCGCCGCCGACGGTGCGGGACGGCTGCCGATCCCGCGGGTGGCCCCCGACGATCCCGCGGCGGAGTTCATCGCCGCCGCGGGGGCGCCCGGACCGCACCGCTGGCTGGACAAGCTCGGGATGTTCGGCAAGCGCTCGGTCGAGATCGCCTTCGCCCGGACGCGGGTGCTGGTCGCGGTGGGGGACTCCGGTGCCGCGGCCGCGGCCCTGGCGGACGCCGAAGAGCAGCTCGGGACCGAGGCCGCGCGGGACTGGCGGGCGGCCTGGCACCACGGGCTGCTGGCGCTGGCCCGCGACGACGCCGAGCAGGCGGCGGCCGCGTTCGACCGGGTGCACCGCAGCTGGCCCGGCGAGATCGCGCCGAAGCTGGCGCTCGGGTTCTGCGCCGAACTGCGCGGGGAAACCGAGCAGGCCGAGCGCTGCTACCGCTCGGTGTGGCACCGCGACCACGGCCAGGTCAGCGCCGCGTTCGGCCTGGCCCGCTGCTACCTGCGGGCCCACGGCCGCGACGCCGCGGTCGCCCTGCTCGACGCCGTGCCGCCGATCTCGCGCCACTACGACGCCGCGCGGATCGCCGCCGTGCGGATCCGGGCCGGGCGCCTGCCGTCCGGGCCGCCCGGCCGCGACGACTTCGCCGACGCGGCGCGCCGGCTGCCCGAGCTCTACCTCGACCGGGAGGCCCAGGACCGGCTCGAGGCGCTGGTCCGCGAGGCCGCGCTCGCCGGCCTGCCCGTACTGGCCGGGTTCCGCGGCCTCGAAGACTGGGACGGCGGCGCGCTCCTTGGCGAGCGCGTCACCGAACGCGGCCTGCGGTCGCTGCTGGAGGTGTCCCTGCGCCGGCTCGCCGAGCGGGCGCCCGACCGGAACTCCCACGGAGTGCTGGTCGACCTCGCGAACTCCGTCCGGCCGAAGACGAGAAGGTGATCGGATGCCCGACCGGGACCGCCCGTCGTTCACCCTGCAGCTCGACCAGAACAAGTACCTGGCGCCCTCGGACGACCGGATGGACGTCGTGCTCACCGTGCGGGTGGGCGACGCCGGGGTGCCGGCGGCCGGCCTGCCGCCGACCGCCGAGCTGCTGCTGGTGGACTGCTCCAGCTCGATGGACTGGCCGCCGACGAAGATCGAAGCCGCCCGGCACGCCTGCCGTGCGGCCATCGGCTCGCTGCGGGACGGCGTGCTGTTCGGCGTGGTCGAATGCACCAGCCGGGCCCGGCTCGTGTACCCGGCCGAGCCGCCGCTGGCGGTGGCCGGCGAGCGGACCCGCCACGAGGCCAAGGCCGCGGCCGCCGGGCTGATCGCCGGGGGCGGCACGGCGATGAGCACGTGGCTGGACCTGGCCCGGGACCTGTTCGAGACGACCCCGGCCGTCATCCGGCACGCGGTGCTGCTCACCGACGGCAAGAACGAGTCCGACCACCGGGGGGCGCTGGACGCCGCGCTCGACCGCTGCCGGGGCCGGTTCGCCTGTGACGCGCGGGGAATCGGCGACGACTGGGATCCGCGGGACCTGCAGCGGATCGCGGCTGTGCTGCGCGGCAGCGCGGACGCCGTCCTGGAGGACGCGGAGCTCGCCGGGGACTTCCGGCGCCTGGTCGAGCGGGCGATGGGCCGGACCGTGCCGGACCTGCGGCTGCGGGTGACCACGATGCCCTACAGCCGGCTGCGGTTCGTCAAGCAGGTCTTCCCGACCGAGGTCGAACTCACCTCGCAGGTCCGTGCCGAAGGCCGCGTGCTCGAGCTGCCCACCGGGGCGTGGGGCGACGAGCTGCGCGAGTACCACCTCTGCCTCGACGTCGAAGCGGGGGAGCTGACGCGGTACGACGACCGGTTGCTGGGCACCGTCACGCTCTTCGCGGGGGCCGACGAACCGGTCGGCGAACAGCAGGCCGTCATCGGCTACCTGACCGACGACCTGGCGCTCTCCAGCGTGCCGGACGACAACGTCGCCCGCGTCACCGGGCAGGCCGAACTGGGCCGCGCGGTCCGGGCCGGCTGGGACGCCTTCCAGCGCGACGACCGGGTGGCGGCGGCGCGCGAATGGGGTACCGCGGTCCGGCTGGCGACCGGGCTGGGCAACGCGGAGATCCTCAAGCGCCTCGGCCGGCTGATCGACGTGCACGACGACGGCACGGTCGCGATCAAGGACAGCGTCCGCCCCCGGGACGGCTTCTCCCTGGTGCTCGGTTCGACCATCTCCAGCTTCGCCGGTCCGGCGGAACCCGCCGCCGTCGCCGCCCCGCCCGAACCCGGCGGCCCACCGCGCGAGTGCGTCCACTGTGGACATAAAGCGCGGCCGACGGCGAAGCGGTGCGGGCACTGCGGCGAGCCGCCGTTCGAGGCGGGAACGCCGTCGTGACCGCGACCAGCGCCACCCGGCAGACCCTGTGGTGGCTGCGGCTCGGGCTCGTGGCCGGCAGCGTGCTGGTGCTGGGGACGGCACTGGCGACGTTCCTCGGCGTGCGGGCCAGCATCGCCGAGGTGCGGGAGCGGACCGCGCCCGCGGTGCTCGAGGTGTCGCTGGCCAAGGAGGCGATCGTGGCCGCGCACCGCGCCGCGGTGACCGCGTTCGAGGCCCGGCAAGCGCGCCTGACCGGCCCCAGTGAGCAGTACGAGGACGAAATCGCCCGGACGAGCCAGCAGCTGGCCCAGGTCGCCGAGCACAACGCGGCGGGCGAGGCGGGCAGCCAGACGCTGCTGTTGATCGAAGGGCTGCTGCCGTCGTACAACGGCTTCATCGGGCGCGCCGACGCCTACTTCCGGGAGGACTCGGGCGGCCCGCTCGCCGCGAGCAACCTGCAGTCCGCGTCGGACCTGCTGACCGCGCCGTCGAACGGGATCCTCGCCCGGCTCGACGCGCTCGAGGCCGCCCAGCGCGCCGCCCTCGACCGGCAGCTCGGGGCGAACTGGCTGGATCCCGCGATCACGGTGCTGTGGGCGGTGCCGCTGGTCCTGCTGCTCGCCACGCTCGTCTGGGCGCAGCGGTTCCTCGCCCGGCGGTTCCGGCGCACGGTGAACACCGCGCTGCTGGCCGCCACGGTGGCCTGCGTGCTGCTGGGCGCGGGAACGGCGCTGCTGCTCGGCATCCAATCCGACGCCCGGGACGGCGGCGCCGCGCTGGAGCAGACCGTCGACGCGCGGTCCGCGGCCACTTCGGCTGCCGCCGGCGACGCCCGGTGGACCCTCGCCCACGTGCTGACCGCCCAGTGCGGGATCGAGGGAGTGGCCGCGTGCGGTGACACGGTGACCGCGTTCGCCGCCGGGACACCCGTCCCGCCCGACGTCCCGGACGCGCCGCCGGGCGCCGTCGACGAATCGGCGCTGCTGGGCCCGGGACTCACCGAACCGGGCTGGACCGGAGTGCTCGGCTACGGGATTCCGCTGCTGGCCGCCGGAATCGGCGTCCTGGCGGTGGGCGGCCTGCAACCCCGGGTCGACGAATACCGGTTCCGCGGGAGGAGAGAGCCGTGATGAGGCGCTGCGCCGGTTCGGTACTGGCCCTCGTGCTCCTGATCTCCGGGTGTGCCGCCGGGACCGGCGCGGAGCCGCTGACCGTGCTGGGGTCGTGGACCGGCGACGAGCAGACGGCGTTCCTGCGGGTCCTCGACGGGTTCACCCGCGAAACCGGGATCCAGACGCGCTACCAGGGCACCCGCGCGCAGAACCAGGTGCTGCGCGGGGACCTGCAGCAGGGCACCCCGCCCGACGTGGCGGTGCTGTCCAACCCGGCCGAGCTGGCCGGTTACGCGCATTCCGGCCAGCTGAAACCCCTCGACGGCGTCCTCGACGCGGACGCGACCGCCGCGTACAGCTCGTCATGGCGGAAATTGCAGCAGCTCGGCGGGAACACGATGTACACGGTCGTGGTGAAGGCGGACCTGAAGAGCATCGTCTGGTACGACCCGGACAGGTTCCGGGAGGACCCGCCGGACACCTGGGACGCGCTCGTGGCGACCTCCCGGCGGCTTTCCGCCGCCGGGCAGCAGCCGTGGTGCCTCGGCATGGGGGCGCCGCCGAACTCCGGGTTCCCGGGCACCGACTGGCTCGAGGACATCCTGCTGCACCTGGCTCCGGACAAGTACGCCAAGTGGGCGGCCGGCGAGCTGGCGTGGACCGACGAGATCGTGCGCGACGCGTGGCAGCGGTGGGGCACGCTGGTCCTGGCGCCGGGCGCGGTCCGCGGTGGCAGCACGGCGGCCCTGCTCACCTCGTTCGCCGACGCCGGCCGGGGCCTGTTCGCCGATCCGCCCCGCTGCCTGCTGGAGCACCTCGGCTCGTTCGCGATCGGCGGCTACCTGGCGGTCCCGCGGCCGGCCGGGCCGCCCGTGCCCGACCGGGACTTCCGGTTCTTCCCGTTCCCGGGCACCGGGAAAACCGCGCGGTCGGAGGTGGCGGCCGACCTCGCCGGGATGTTCCGCGACACCCCGGCCGCGCGCCGGCTCATGGTCTACCTGGCCGGGGAACAGGGGCAGCGGATCTGGCCGTCCGGCGGGACGACGTTCTCGGTGCACCAGCGTCTCGTCCGCCAGGGCGTCTACGGCAGCGACGTGACCCGGCGGATCGCGACGACCCTGGCCGACGGCACCGACCTCTGCTTCGACGCGTCGGACCTGATGCCCTCGGCGATGACCAGCGCGTTCTACCAGGCGGTGCTGGAGTACCTGGCCCACCCCGACCGGCTGGACACCCTGCTCGGGGAGCTGGAGGCGGTGCGCCGGGGCATCGCCCCGGACCAGTGGCTCACCCTGCCGTGCTGAACCCGTGTGGAAGAAGGAGATCCGGTGCAGGAGTTCGTGCGTTTCCCGCTGGCCGACGGCGGTTCGGTGGTCGTCGAGGTCGAAGGGGAACCGGGCCTGGAACAGGCGTCGGTGCCTTCGGGGGTGCTCCGCAAGGCGACCACGACCTTCGAGCACGCCCTGGGCGAGGTCCGCGCGGCCGCGTCCGCCGCGCTGGCCCAGTTCCGTGACCTCGGCCCGGACGAGGTCGAGCTCAAGTTCGGCGTCAAGCTCGACGCCCAGGCCGGGGCCGTGATCGCGCGCACCGGGCTGCAGGGCCAGTTCGAGGTCAAGCTGAAGTGGCTGCGCGACGGCGCGTCGCCGGCCGAGGAAGCGACCGAAGAACCGGAAGGGTGAGGTGCTAGGTGTACTGACCTGTGAGGTTGGGGACGCGGCTGAGCGGCCCGGTGGCCGCCGCCGTCGGGGATGTTGCCCGGCTTCTTGATGTCCACGTGCACCAGGTCACCGGGCGCGGCGTGCTCGTAGCGGCGAATGGGGTGGCGGTGGCCCGATCGAGGTGGGTGAGCGGGGCGAGCCGGTAGCGGGACAGGATCCGGTGCACCGTGGAGGGGTTGAGGCCGAGCAGGTAGGCGATCCGCGCGGGTCCCCACCGGCGGATCACCCGGACCTTGATGACTCGCCGCTCGGTCGGTGTCGGTGTCCGGGCCGGACTGGTGCGCGGGCGGCTGGACCGATCGGCCATGCCGGCTTCGCCGAGGTCGCGATAGCGGCCGGCCCATCGGGCGGCGGTGGAGACCGACACCTGGAACCGTTCGGCGGCCCGCCGCAGCGGCCAGTGGTCTTCGACGATGCATCGGGCCAGCCGGAGTCTGCCGGTCGGGGTCAGGGGTGCGTTAGCGTGGGTCACGAGGGCCTCCAGGTCACCGGTGCAGATGTCGCAATCCACACCGAACCCGCAGGCCCTCCCTCACACCAGGATCATCCGATCACGTGTCACCACGATCGCAACCTCCCCGGACAGAACAGCTAGGGCTTGTAGCCGACGATCCCGGCGACGCACTTGGCCGAGTCGCTGAGCGGCGTGAGCCGGGGGCCGTCCGGCCACCACTCGTCACAGACCGCCATGCCCGGGCCGGACGTCGCGTTCGGCTGGACCAGTTCGAGGCCGGCCATCATGGCTTCGATCTCCGCGCGGGTGCGGAAGCGGCCGGCGCCGAGCGGGCCGGAGACCAGGATCTGCTCGATGCGCTTGGCGATCGCGGTCAGCTCCGGCACTTCGGGGTCGAAGAAGTGCGACAGCACCACGTACGAGCCCGACGGCAGCGCGTCGATGTACTCGCGCATGAGGTCGACGACGCCGTCGCCCTCGAAGTGGTGCATCGTGCCCACCTGCAGCAGCGCGACCGGCTCGGAGAAGTCGACGTGCGCCAGGACATCCCGGTGGCCCAGGACGTCCTGCGGCTTGAAGATGTCCGCCTCCACCATGTGCGTGAAGTCGTTCTCGACGAGCAGCGCACGCCCGTGGGCGAGGACCACGGGGTCGTTGTCGATGTAGACGACCGTGTTGTCCTTGTCGATGCGCTGCACGATCTGGTGGGTGTTCTCGGCCGTCGGCAGGCCGGACCCGCAGTCGAGGTACTGGTGGATTCCGGTCTGGTTGGCCAGCATCCGCAGCGCGCGGTTGTGGAACCCGCGGTTGCCGCGGGCGATGTCCACCGCTTCCGGGACGGCGGTGCGGATCTTGTCCATCACCACGCGGTCGACTTCGTAGAAGTTGTGGCCGCCGAGGAACCCGTCGTAGATCCGCGCGATGCTCGGCCGGGCGGGGTCGACCCCCACCGGCGTCTGGCTCGGGGACAGCGCGGACGGCGTGCCGGACATGGCGACCTCGCAGGACTTCGGCGGGCGGCGTTGGGCCACCCAGAGTAGTAGGTCGCGTCCGCGCGGTGAAGCGGAGGTGGACTCGGGCAGCTGCCGGGGCTTCAGCCGCCGGGGCGGAGCCGCTGGCCGGGGATGTCGGCGGCGCGCCGGTCGCGTTCGCGGCGCAGGCGCTCAAGGTGCTGCTCGATCCGCCGGTCGAGGTCGCGCGCGGCCTCGGACAGGTCCGTCAGGTCGCGACGGGAAGCCGGGTGCCCGGCGGTGGCCCCCGTGTCCCTTTCGTTCCCTGCCCTGTCCACTACCGGCACCTCCCGGATCGGCCTGGCTCCCTGCTCTTGGCGTTACTGCCCCATCAGGCGGTAACCAAAACCCCGTTCGGGTGAACCGGGGCACCCCGAGTCCGAAGAATTCCCTGGTCACAATTTTGACCAGATGGTAGAAATTGAGGAGCCGCGGCGGACGGCCGCCACGGGGAAGTGGAGGAGCCGGTGATGAGCGTGCCTTCCGTGCAGCTGTATTCGGTCCGGGACGCCTTTGCGGCCGATCCCGCCGACACCCTGCGGCGGCTCGCCGCGATCGGCTTCACGCAGGTCGAGCCGTACGGCGTCCTCGAGAACGCCGAAGCACTGCGGGCCGGGCTGCCCGCCAACGGCCTGACCGCCCCGACCGCGCACGCGCAGCTGCTGGGCGCCGACCGGCACGCCGTGTTCGCGGCCGCGGCCGAGCTGGGCATCGGCCTGGTGATCGACCCGTACGTGCCGCCCGAGCGGTGGCAGCAGCCGGCCGACATAGCGGCCACCGCGGACGGGCTGAACGCCGCCGCGAAGCTCGCGGCCGAGCACGGCGTCCGCGTCGGCTACCACAACCACTGGTGGGAACTGCAGTCCCGGATCGACGGCCGCAGCGCCTTCGAGGTGTTCGCCGAGCAGCTCGACCCGGCGGTCGCCCTGGAGGTCGACACGTACTGGGCCACCGCGGGCGGCGAGGACGCGCCCGCCCTGCTGCGGCGGCTCGGCGACCGGGTGCGGGCCATCCACGTCAAGGACGGCGGGCTCGCCACCGACGCCACCGGCCAGGTCCCGGCCGGTCAGGGCCGGGTTCCGGTGGCCGAGGTGCTCGCCGCCGCGCCGGACGCGCTGCGCGTGGTCGAGTTCGACGCCTTTGACGGAGACCTCTTCGAGGCCATCGCCGCCAGCCACGCCTTCCTGACCGGCGCGGACCGGTGACCGGCGGCCCGGTCGGCGTCGGCATCATCGGCACCGGCGTCATCAGCGGCACCTACCTCGAGAACCTCACCGCCTTCCCGGACGTCCGCGTGGTGCGGGTCGCCGACCTCGACACCGGGCGCGCGGCGGCCCGCGCGGCCGAGCACGGCGTGCCGCGCTCGGGCACCGTGGCCGAGCTGCTGACCGACCCGGACGTCGAGCTGGTCGTCAACCTGACCGTCCCGGCCGCGCACGCCGAGGTCGGGCTCGCCGCGCTCGAAGCGGGCAAGCACGTGTGGACGGAGAAGCCCCTCGCGCTCGACCGCGAGACCGGCCGCAAGCTCCTCGACCGCGCCCGCGAGAAGGACCTGCGCTTGGCGAGCGCGCCCGACACCGTGCTCGGCGCCGCGCTGCAGACCGCGCGGCAGGCCGTCGACGCGGGCCGGATCGGCCGCCCTCTGACCGCGCTGGCGCTGTTCCAGGTGCCGGGGCCGGAGCGGTGGCACCCGGCGCCGGAGTTCTACTTCCAGCCCGGCGGCGGGCCGCTGCTCGACATGGGCCCGTACTACCTGACGGCACTGGTGCACCTGCTCGGCCCGATCCGGCGTGTCACCGGGGCCGGCGGGCGGGCCCGCGACACCCGGGTCGTCGGGACCGGGCCGCGGGCGGGCACGGAGTTCCCGGTGTCGGTGCCGACGACGGTCACCGCGCTCGTGGAATTCGAGCGGGCCTCGGCGCAGCTGGTCCTGAGCTTCGACTCGGCGCTCAAGCGGCCCGCGCTGCTCGAACTGACCGGCACGCTCGGCACCGCCGTGCTGCCGGACCCCAACCGGTTCGACGAGCCGACCCGGCTGCACCTGCTCGACCTCGACGAGCCGGAAGAGCTGGCGCCGCGAGGACACGCGGCTTCGCGCGGCACCGGCGCGCTGGAACTGGCCCGGGCGATCCGGGCCGGTGTGCCGGAACGCGCGTCCGGCGAGCTGGCCTACCACGTGCTCGACGCGATGCTGGCCATCGACGAATCCATGACGCGCGGGCAGAGCGTGGAGGTCGCGAGCACCGTCGACGTCCCGCCGTTGCTGCCGGCGGGGTGGGACCCGTACGCGAAGACCCTTTAGAGCGGGACGGTGAGCAGGTTCTGCAGGTAGAAGCGCAGCGAGCCGACCAGATCGACGTCGCCGGGCACGGTCAGCCACTGCACCTGCAGGCCGTCCATCAGCGCGATGAACGTCAGCGCCGCCATCGCGGGCTCGACGCCGTCCCGCAGTTCGCCGCGGGCCGCGAGGGCTTCGAACGACTCGTGCACGCCGTCGCGCGCGGCCCGGTAGTGGCGCACGAAGTACTCGTGCGCCGGGTGGTCGGCGGCGACCGCTTCGGCGGCGAGCCGGGAGTAGAGGTCGACGATCCCGGGGTGGCGGACGTTGTGCTCGGCGAGCGCGACGAAGTGGCGCAGGACCGCCAGCCCGGGCGGCACGGTCAGCTGCTCGCGTTCGGAGTCCTCGGCGTCCCGGCGTTCGAGCACCGCGGCGAGCAGGGCTTCCTTCGTGGGGAAGTAGTAGAGGAGGCCGGCGTGGGAAATCCCGACGCGCTTGGCGATCTCGCGCAGCGACGAGCCGTGGTAGCCGAGTTCGCCGTACGCCGCGGCCGCCGCCGTGATGATGTCTTCGCGGCGGATCCGGCCCTTCAGGTAGCCCCCGGTCACGGGGTCGCGGTGGTCTCGGCGGCGTGCACGGGACCATCATGCCGCAGCGATCGTTCGCACAATCGGCGTGAGCGAATGAACAAACCAGTTGTGCGAACGCGGGCGGCTTGCGAGCATCACGGCGTGAAGAGCGCGGAACGGCAACGGGTGATCGTGGAGCGGCTGCGGGACACCGACCAGGTGGGCGTCGCCGAGCTGGCAGCGGCCACCGGCGCGTCCGAGATGACCGTCCGCCGCGACCTCGACCACCTGGCGTCCCGGGGCGTGCTGCGCCGGGTGCACGGCGGCGCGGTCCCGGCGGCGCCGTCGGGGGTCGAACCCCCGTTCGCGGCCCGCGCGACGGCCGGGATCGCGGCGAAGCGGGCCATCGCCGCCGCGGCGGCGGAGCTGATCCGCGACGGCGAGACGGTCGTCCTCGACAGCGGCACGACGGCGCTGGAGCTGGCGCGGCTGCTGCGCGGGCGCCCGATCACCGTGATGCCGCTGTCCCTGCACGCGGTCCGTGAGCTGGCCGACGACCCGGACGTCCGGCTGCTGCTGCCCGGCGGCGAACCGCGGCCGGGGGAGCAGGCCCTGGTGGGCCCGCTGACGCTGGCGTCGCTGCGGGCGCTGCGGTTCGACGTCGCCGTGCTCAGCCCCTGCGCGTTCGGCCTCGACTCCGGGCTCACCGCCTTCGACCTGGGCGACGCCGAGGTCAAGCAGGCCGCGCTCGACGTCGCGGGGCGGGCGATCGTGCTCGCCGACGGCGCCAAGTGGGGCCGGGCCGCGCTCGCCCGCATCTGTCCCGCCGACCGCGCCGACGTCGTGATCACCGACCCCGGAGCACCCGCAGACCAGCGTGCCGCGCTGGCCGAGCGCGGCACGCTCGTGCACGTCGCCGTCCCTTTGGAGAGCCGATGACCGTCCCGCCCCGCCCGCGCGCCGCCCGGTTCGCGACCTTCATGTTCTTCGGCCTCAACGGGTTCGCGATGGGCATGTGGGTGGTGCACATCCCGAACATCGAGCGCGCGACGGGCATCTCGCACAGCACGCTCGGCGCGCTGCTGCTGGTGCTCGGCGGCGCCGCGTTCGCCGGCATGCAGGTGGCGGGCCCGCTCGTCGACCGGCTCGGGCACCGGCGGCTCGTGCCCGCCGCCGGGGTCCTGCTCGGGCTCGCGGTGTGCGGGCCGGGGTTCGCGAACTCCTGGTGGGCCTTGGGTCTGTCGCTGATCTTCTTCGGCTTCGGCAACGGCGCGATCGACGTCGGGATGAACTCCCACGCGGTCATCGTGGAGCGGGCCTACCCGCGCCCGATCATGGCGGCCTTCCACGCGATGTGGTCGATCGGCGGCGCGATCGCCGCGGTCATCGGCGCGGCGACGCTCGGCGCGGGCGTCCCCACCGGCGTCACCCTCACCGCCACCGGCCTGCTGTGCGTGCTGCTTTCCGTGCTGTCGGCGCGGTTCCTGATGGAGCCGGCCGAGGCGCCTGCCCCCGCTTCGTCCGCCTCGTCCGGCGCCGCCGAGCCGGACGTCCCGCGTCGGACGCCGGGCCGCACGGTCTGGCTGCTCGGCCTGCTGGCGCTCGCGCTGATGCTCTCGGAGGGCGTCGCGAACGACTGGGCCGCGCTGCACATGGAAAAGGTGCTCGGCACCTCGGCGTCCACGGCGGCGCTGGCGTACGGCGCGTTCGCGGTGGCGATGACGACCGGCCGCTTCCTGACCGACCGCGTCGCGGCTTGGGCGGGGCCGGCGGCGATCGTCCGGTACGGAGCGGCGATGGCGGCGGTCGGCCTGACGACGGCCGCGGCGGCCCCGTGGGTACCGGTGTCCCTGGTGGGCTGGGCGCTGTTCGGCCTGGGCCTCTCGGGTGGCGTCCCGCAGCTGTTCACGGCGGCGGGCAACCTGGACACGCGGGCGTCGGGCGCGTTGATGGCCCGGGTGGTCGGGCTCGGGTACGTCGGCCTGCTGGCCGGCCCGGCGCTGATCGGCGGGCTGACGCGGTGGATGCCGTTGAACGTGACGTTCGGGGTGCCGGTGGTGCTGTGCGTGCTGGCGGCGGTGTTCGCCGGGGTGCTGAGCCCGAAGCCGGAACCGGCGAAGCAGCCCGTCAGCTGATCAGCCGGCGGTGGTGGGCGACGGTCTCGTGCGCGTGCTCGGCCCCGGTGGCCGGCTCGGTGTGGATCACCACCGCCGTCAGGCGCGGGATGGTGTGCAGCAGCCGGTGTTCCACCTCGTGGGCCAGCGCGTGGGCGGCCTCGACGGTCAGGTCCGCCGCCACCGTCACGGCCAGCTCGGCCCGCAGGTGGTGCCCGATCCAGCGCATCCGCACGTCCCGGGCACCGAGCACGCCATCGACGTCCCGGGCCGTCCGCTCGGCCAACTCGACCGACGCCGGGTCGACGGCGTCCAGCAGGCGCCGGAACACCTCCTTCGCCGCGTCGCGCAGGACGAACAGGATCGCGACGGTGATGAGGAGCCCGACGATCGGGTCCGCCGCGGGGAAGCCGAAGGCGATGCCGGCCGCGCCGGCGACGACGGCCAGTGACGTGAAGCCGTCTGTGCGGGCGTGCAGCCCGTCGGCGACCAGGGCGGCCGAGCCGATCTCGCGGCCGACCCCGATCCGGTACCGCGCAACGAGTTCGTTGCCGGCGAAGCCGATCGCTCCGGCCACGGCGACCGCCCACGGGTGCGCGACCGGCTGCGGATCGAGCAGCCGCACCACCGACTCGTAGCCGGCGATCGCGGCCGAAGCCGCCACCACGAGCACGACGACCACGCCGGCCAGGTCTTCCGCGCGCCCGAGACCGTAGGTGTAGCGGCGGGTCGCGGCGCGGCGGCCGAGCAGGAACGCGACGCCGAGCGGGACGGCGGTCAGCGCGTCGGCGAAGTTGTGGATGGTGTCGCCCAGCAGCGCCACCGACCCGGTGACCAGCACGAGCACCAGCTGCGCGACGGCGGTCAAGGACAGCGCGGCGAACGACCACACGAGCGCGCGCACCCCGCGCCGGCTGGTTTCGAGCGCGTGGTCGACGCGGTCGGCGCTGTCGTGGCTGTGCGGCCGCCACTTCGGATGGCGGTGGCCGTGTCCGTGTCCGTGTCCGTGTCCGGTCATGGTGACCAGTCTATCTGCGCAAGTACGCAGATACGCAAGTAGTAAGGTTACCGCCATGCACGCGTCGCTGCCGGAGTTCGACATGCCCACCGAAGAGCAGGTCCACCTGGCCGCGGAGTCCTTCCGGCTGCTCGCCGACCCGACCCGCATCAAGGTGCTCTGGGCGCTGCTGCAGGGCGAATCATCGGTGGCCTGCCTGGCCGAACTGGCCGGCGCCGCCCCGACGGCGGTCAGCCAGCACCTGGCCAAACTGCGTCTGGCGGGCCTGGTGAAGGGCCGCCGCGAAGGAACGTTCGTGTACTACTCGGCGGCCGACAACCACGTGCGCGGCCTGCTCGCCCAGGCCCTGCACCACGCGGAGCACGTGGACCGCGAACTCCCCTCGGGCGACCACGCCCACCACCCACGGCCTAGCTGATCGGCTCCTGCAGCTCGGTCACCCAGCCCGCCGGATCCTCCGGGCAGTCCAGGTACGCCTCCCGCTGCGGCCCGGCCGACCGGTAGCCGTGGTCGTCGATCCAGCGCACCACCGCCTGCCAGCCGGGCAGGACGCCGTCGATCGCGCCGCGGTGGACGAGCGTCGCCGCGCGGGTGGGCGGCAGGTCCGCCACCACCAAGCCGTTGAGGTCGCCGCCGCCGACCGACGCCGGGACCGCGGCGTGCACGATGACCTCGTCCTCCGCGCGCTGCTCGTAGTAGCAGGTCAGCCGGCCGGCCGGGGTGACGTCCGCCAGGGGGAGGCGGCGGCCGAGCTCCGCGCACAGCGGGTGGACGACCGGCCCGATGGCCTCCGGCGCGAACCCCGCCGCGACGCCCGTCAGCTCCACCACCCGCATGCCGGGCAGCTCCTTGACGACGACGTCGTGGGCCGGCGGCCGGCCTTCCGCCTCGATGGTCCGCAGCCGCGCTTCGACCTGGGCCAGCCGGGCCGCGCCCTCGGCCAGTGCGGCTTCCAGCTCCGCGCGCCGCAGCGCCAGCATGCCGCGCACCTGCTCGACCGTGACCTCCTCCGCCAGCAGCGTGGCCACCTGCTCCAGGGTGAACCCGAGGTCCTTCAGCGCGACGATCCGGTTGAGCCGCGCGAGCTGGCCCGCGGTGTAGCTGCGGTAGCCGGTCGCGGGGTCGACGCGCGCCGGGCGCAGCAGGCCGAGCGCGTCGTAGTGGCGCAGCATCCGGACCGAAACCCGGCCGTGGCGGGCGAAATCACCGATCGAGAACACGGCTCGATCCTTCCCCAGGCGGGACGAACCCGCCGAGGACGTCCGCGGCGAGTTCCGCGAAAGTGATCGCGGTGTCGTCTTCGTGCGCGGGCCCGACGACCTGCAGCCCGGCCGGCCGCGCCCCGCCCACCGGCGCGCTGACCGCCGGCAGCCCGGGCAGTGACGCCTGCGCGATCCAGAACACCTGCTCTTCGTAGCGGTGCCGGTCGTCGTGGGCCAACGCCGTGGTGAACACCGTCGGGCAGAGAAACCCGTCAACGTCGGCGAAGTACCGGCCCCACGCGGCGGTCGAGGCCGCCCGCCGCCGCTCCTGCTCGGCGGTCCCGGCCGGTGCACGTCCTTCTTGGCTCGCGAAGAACAGCTCCACCTGGAAGCCGAACGCCTCGGCCTGAGCGATCGGGTCGACGTCCGCCGGCCAGCCTTCGCGGATCCGCACCCCGGCGCGGGCCAGTGCGTCGACGGCGTCCGACAGCTTCGCGCCGACCTCGCCGGTCACCGGGCAGGCCGGGTCGTCGAGCACGACGCCGACGTGGAAGTCCTCGAGCCGGGACCGCCGTGCGGGCCGCAGCGGGCCGTCGGTGACTTCCAGGGCGAGCCGCAGGTCGGCCGCCGACCGGGCCAGCGGACCGACCGCCGCGGGGAATTCCCGGGCGAGCGGGGCGGGCGGTCCCGGCGGCTGGAACCCGCGCAGGGACACCGTGCCGGCGGTGGGCTTGAGGCCGTAGACGCCGCAGTAGGCGGCCGGGATGCGGATCGACCCGGCCAGGTCGGAGCCGTACTCGAGGAAGGTCAGGCCATCGGCGAGCGCGGCCGCGGCGCCACCGCTCGAGCCGCCCGGTGTCCGGGTGTGGTCGCGCGGGTTGAGCGTCCGCCCGTGGAGCGGGTTCTCGGTCCGGCCGAAGTCCGCCAGCAGGTGGTGCACGTTCGACTTGCCCACGACGAGCGCGCCCGCGGCCCGCAGCCGGGCGACGACCGCCGCGTCCTCGTCCGCGACGCAGTCCGCGAACGCCGGCTCGCCCCAGGTCGTCGGCAGGCCTTTCACGGCGAAGGCGTCCTTGACCGTCATCGGGACGCCGTGCAGCGGGCCGACGTCGTCGCCGCGCGCCACGGCCCGGTCCGCCTCCGAAGCGGCCTCCAGCGCGAAGTCGCGGCAGGTCGCGATCACGGCGTTGACGGTCGAGGCGTCGATGCGGGCGAAGAGCTGTTCGGTCAGGTCACGCGCCGAGAGCTCGCCGCGGCGGATCCCGGCGGCCACCTCGATCGCGGTGCGGAAAGGCGTCATGGGTCCGGGATAGCGCCTGACACGGTGTCAGGGTCAACGGGTTTCCGCGACCCGCCGTCCCGGGTAGCCCACGGGTGATCGCCGTCCGAATCGCGGGCGGCGCAGCGAGGCGGAGGGAAGCCCGATGTCGACCGCACCTCCCGTGTCACCCGAGCCTGTCCAGCCCGAGCCCGCCGTCCCGGAGCCCGGGGTGCCCGGCCCGGACCGGCCGCTGCCGGAGCCCGGCGGGGTACCCGTCCCGGACCCGCTGCCGCCGGAACCGAAGCCCGGCCCCGACCGCGAGTAGCTACGACAGTCAGATCATATGAGTTTCGTATGATTTCGTGTACCGTCGGGGTATGACAACAGCGCAGAGCTACCGCCGGATGGTCAACGCCGGCAACAAGATCGTCGTGGGCCTGCAGCGGCTCGGCGTCGCCTTCGGCCCGATGCACCTGCTCACCGTGCCCGGGCGGCGCACCGGCGTCCCCCGCACGTTCCCCATCGCGGTCATCCCCCTCGACGGTGCCCGCTACATCGTCCAGGCCTATCCGAAGGCGGCCTGGGTGGCGAACGTGCGGGCCGCGGGTGAGGTGACGCTCACCCGCGGCCGCCGTTCGTCGGCCGCGCGGCTGGCCGAGCTGCCGGTGCCGGAGCGGCGGCCGGTCCTGCGCCGGCTCGTCGAAACGAGCCCGCCGAGCGTGGGGAAGCGGTTCGTGACGACCGGCCTGGCGGACGCACCGACGCCGGACGCCGTCGCGGCGGCCGCGGAGCGCATCGCGGTCTTCCGCGTCGAACGGTCCTGAAGGTCAGCGGCGGCGGTCTTCCAGCGCGTGCAGCACCTGCTGGGCGGCGCGGCGGGCGGCCGGCCCGGGGTGGATCGTGCGCTCGCCGTCCGGCTGGGGCGCCGGGGCGCCGCCGAGCAGTTCCACCAGCGCGACGGCGAGTTCGCGCACCTTGACGTTGCACTCCTGGCTCGCCCGCCGCAGGGTGTTCCACGCTTCGTCGGGGCCGCAGCGGCGCAGGGCGATGACGATGCCCTTGGCTTCCTCCAGTGCGGCTCGCGACTGCAGGAGGTCCAGCATCTGGTCGGTCCGGTCCGGCCGGCCCGCTTCGGTGACGACCAGGGCCATCGCGGCGAGCCGCTCGTGACGCCGCAGCACGTTCACCGTCTCTTCGGTGGCGGCGCGGTCGAGGGCCACCGACAGGACCAGCGTCCTCTCGGCGTCCCCCGTCGAGGGGAGGGCGGCGACCCCGCGCACCCGCGGCCAGTCCGCGGCGAGGGCGGGGCGGTGTGCCAGCAGGCCGGTCAGGGTCAGGGACGGCCAGCGGTCGTCGGCGTAGACGTCCGCGGTCACCACCGGCTCGCCGGTGCGGCCCGCGGTCGGGACCGGGCCGCCGAACCCGGTCAGCTGGGCGGGGACGAAGGCCCCGGCGAGCCCGTGGGCGGCGGACAACCGCTGGGGACCGCCACGGTGGTGCACGGACACCGCCGCGCCGAGGCTGCCCGGCACGTCGGCCGCGATCCGGGCGAGCAGTTCCTCCAGCAGGGGGGGTCGCTCCGCGCGTCGTGGAAGTGGCAGTCACCGCAAACCCCTCCTCGGCGCGGTGGGAGCGGGGCCGGGCGCGCCCGGCCCCGCCGGGGGTCAGGCTTCGATCTGCGTGCGGTCGCCGGCGCCGCCGATCTCGATGCGCCGCGGCTTCGCCTTCTCGACGATCGGGATGCGGACGGTCAGCACCCCGGCGTCGTAGCTCGCGGTGATGTGCTCGGTGTCCAGGGTGTCGCCGAGGAACAGCTGGCGGGAGAACACGCCCAGCCGCCGCTCGGAGACGTGCATCCGGACGGCGTCACCGGTCGGCAGGGGCCGTCGTTCGGCCTTGACCGTGAGGACGTTGCGCTCGACGTCCAGCTCGACGGCGCCGGGATCGACACCGGGGAGGTCGAAGCACACCACGAACTCGTCGCCGGCGCGGTAGGCGTCCATCGGCATCGCGGCCGGCTTCGACCAGGTGCCCGCACCGAAGACCTGCTGGGCGAGCCGGTCGAAGTCGCGGAACGGGTCGGTGCGCATCAACATCGGGATCCACCTCCTGGAAACTCGTCGACTCTGGTGTCAACACGCGCATCTGTTCTAGCATGTCGTCAAAACGATGACAAGATGTGGGTCGTCGAAAGGATGACGTGATGGACGGGATCGATCCCACCGGCGTGCTGCGCCGGATCCAGGAGGTGGTCGTGGCCGCCCGGGCCGGGGCGGCCGACCAGGACCGGGTGCTGGACGCGCTGTCCGGCCTGCGGCTGCTGCGCGAGGAGCTGGCGAGCTGGGAACCGGAGCTGATCGCCGCGGCCAGGGCGGCCGGCGCCAGCTGGGTGGCGCTCGCACCCGCGCTGGGCGTCGCGAGCCGCCAAGCCGCGGAACGGCGTTACCTGCGGCTGCAGCCGTCGCACACCGGCGAGAAGACCGGCGAAGCGCGGGTCGACGCAGAACGCGACCGGCGTGCGGGCGACCGGGCCGTCGCCGACTGGGCCCGCCGCAACTCCGCGATCCTGCGCCAGCTCGCCGGCCGGGTCAGCGCGCTCGACGGGCTGGGCCCGGCCGGGCAGGCCAGCGCCGACCGCCTCGGCGCGGCCCTCGGCGACGACGACCCGGCGACGCTGCTCCCGCCGCTGGCCGCCGCGCAGCCGCACCTGACCGGCGCGCACGCCGGGCTGGCCGAGCAGCTCGGGGAGATCTCGGCCCACACCGACCGGCTGCGCCGCGACGCGGCCGGCAACCGCCGGTCCCGCGAGTGATCGGGTTTGCCCGCCCGCCGGCCGGGCACCCGCCGCGGGAGCGACGGAAGGACGGTGCCGCCATGACCGCCGAACCCCCGGATCCGGACCCCCGCCGGACCCCGGACCTGGAAGCCGGGGGCGGCGTGCCCCCGGGCAGCACGCCACCCGACTCCGCCCAGACGTCGGGGTTGTCGCACCCGCAGCCGATGCCGTCCAAGGCGATGCCGGTGCTGTGGCTGGTCGTCACCGGCATCCTCGTGCTGATGGTCGCCGGGCTGGTCCTCTCGCTGGCCATCGGCTGGCTGCGTGTCTGAGATCGGTCCGGACCGGGTACTCGCGAAGCATGACCGACACCCCTGACCGGACCGAAACCCGCGCCGAGCTGCTGCCCGAAGAGCAGGCCGTCGAGAGCGCGGATCCCGAGGGCCAGGCCCGCGAGGTCCTGCGCGACTCCGACCGCCGCACCGAGCACCCGGAGGCGACGCTGGGCCGCCGCCGTCCGGAAGACACGGTCTAGCGGGCGGAAACGGGCGTCAACCGCTCCTCGGCCCGCGTCTCGCCGCGCAGCAGCAACACCGCGACCAGGCCCAGCGCGGCCACCACGGCGAAGAAGTAGAAGCCCCACGGGTAGGCGATCCCGGCGGTGACCAGCGCCCCGGTGACGAACGGGCCGAGGATCGAGCCCAGCCGCCCGACCGCCGACGTCAGGCCGAGCGCGGTACCACGGGCCTGCGCCGGGAACGCGTGCGCGACGTAGCCGTAGATCAGCACCTGCGCGGAGAACACGAACACGCCCGTCAGCAGCACGACCGCGTTGAGCACGACCGCGTTCGGGATCTTCAGGCTCAGCGCCGCCAGCAGGACCGCCCCGGCACCGAACCAGATCCGCACGATCGGGCGGATGCCGAACCGGTCGGCGATCGTGCCGGCCAGCACCAGCCCGAGCACCGCGCCGACGTTGAGCACCAGCAGCAGCGTGATCGACGTCGAGATCGGGTAGCCCGCCGTGCGCATCAGCTGCGGCAGCCAGGTGTTGAGCCCGTAGACCAGCAGCAGGCCCATGAACGAACCGGTCCACACGGCGATGCTGATCCGCCGGAACCGGCCGCTCAGCAGGTCCTTGAGCCCGGCGCGTTCGTGCTGTTCCCTGGCCGCGAGGTAGGCCGCGGACTCCGGCAGCTTCCACCACATCAGCGGCACCGCCAGCAGGCCGACGATCCCGCCCCCGTAGAACAGCAGGTGCCAGTCCTCCTTGGCGGACAGCGCGAGGACCGAGGTCAGCACCGCGCCGACGTGGTAGCCCGTCATGGTGAACGTGCTCGCGCTGGCGCGCCGCCGGGCCGGCAGGTTCTCCGACATCACGGTCAGCGCCACCGGCATGCACGCGCCGAGGCCGAGCCCGGCGACGAACCGGAAGATGCCGAACGTCGCGACGTTCGGCGCGAGCGGCGTCAGCAGGGTGAACAGCGAGAACAGCAGGACCGAGCCGATGAGCAGCACCCGGCGGCCGAACCGGTCGGTGAGCGGGCCGAGCCCGGCGGCGCCGACGGCCACGCCGATCAGCGAGACCGTGGCGACCGCGGTCGCGCCCGCCGCGGTGAAACCGAGGTAGCCGCTTTTGAGCAGGGTCGGGATGGTGGCGCCGAGCGCGACCAGGTCGTAGCCCTCGAGCAGGACGGTCAGCCAGCAGAGGACCGCCGTCCACGCGCCACGAGACGTCTTCATCGTCGTGCTCCTCAGAACGGGTAGGGCGCGATGTCCGCGCGGACGGTGAGCCACTGCGTTTCGGTGAAGGCCTCGATGTTGGCTTTCGCCCCGCCGAAGCGGGAGCCGTTGCCGGAGTCGCCGACGCCGCCGAAGGGCGCGGTCGGCTCGTCGCCGACGGTCTGCTCGTTGATGTGCACCTTGCCCGAGCGGACCTCCTCGGCCAGCTTCATCGCCGTGCCGACGTCACCGAGGATGCCGACCGACAGGCCGTACTCGGAGTCGTTGACCAGCCGCGCGGCCTCTTCGAGGTCGCGGTAGGCGCGCACCGGCGCGACCGGGCCGAAGATCTCCTCGCGCCAGGCCGGGCTGGTGTCGTCGAGTCCGAAGAGGACAGTCGGCGGGTAGAACGGCGCGTCGGGCTTCCCGCCCGCCAGGACCTGCGCGCCGGCCGCGACGCTGCGGTCGACGACGTCGGTGACGTGCGCGAGCTGGCGGTCGTCGATGATCGGGCCGAGAGCGACGTCGCTCTCGGCCGGGTTCCCCACGGGCAGCCGGCGTGCCTTCTCCGCGAGGGCTTCGACGTATTCGTCCACCTGGGACTCGTGGACGAGGTGACGGCCGGTGGTCATGCAGATCTGACCCTGGTGGAGGAACGAGCCGAACGCGCCGGCGGAGGCCGCCTTGGCGACGTCGGCGCCCGGCAGCACGACGAGCGCGTTGTTGCCGCCGAGCTCCAGGTGCACGCGCTTGAGCGAGCGCGCGGCGGCTTCGCCGACCTTCCGCCCGGCCGCGGTCGAGCCGGTGAACGACACCACCGACACCTCCGGCGCGTCGACCACCGCGGCGCCGACTCCCGTGTCCCCGGGCAGCAGGTGCAGCAGGCCTTCGGGCAGCCCGGCCTCCTCGAAGACGCGCAGGATGCTCACCCCGCCGGACACCGCGGTCCGCAGGTCGGGCTTGAGCAGCACGGCGTTGCCGAGCGCGAGCGCGGGCGCGACCGAGCGGATGGCGAGGATCAGCGGGAAGTTGAACGGCGAGATCACCGAAACCACGCCGGCCGGCACCCGCCGGGCCAGCGACCAGCGCGGTTCGCCGGTGCTCAGCACCTCGCCGAGCGGGTGGGTGGGCAGGGCCGCGGCCTCGAAGCAGATCCCGGCCGCCATCCCGGTCTCGATCCCGGCCTTGGGCCGCGTCGAACCGGCTTCGCGGACGATCCAGTCCTGCACCTCGGCGGCGTGCTTTTCCCACAGCTCGCCGGCGCGGCGCAGCACGGCGGCGCGTTCGGCGGGCTTGCGCCGGGCCCAGTCGCGCTGGGCCTTCGCGGCGGTGGCGGCGGCTTCCGCGACGTCGTCAGGCGTCGCGATGCCCACGTGGCCCAGGGTTTTCCCGGTGGCCGGTTCGACGACCGGGTGGGTCCCGCCGCTACCGCCGGCGAATTCTGTTGCGAGCAGGGTCATGATCACTCCGGTGTGGTCGGTTCGGTGTCGACCTGGATCAGCCGTGGGCCGTCCGGGGTCGTCTTGAGCTGGGCGCGCAGGTCTTCTTCGTCGCCGGCGGTGGTGGCTTCGACGCCGTACCCGGCCGCGATGGCCGTGAAATCGAGCCCGGGGATCTCTGTGCCGGGCACGTCCGGCGTCCCGAGCAGCCCGCCGAACCAGCGCAGGGCGCCGTAGACGCCGTTGCGCAGGATCACGAAGGTGACCGGCACGCGGTAGTGCGCGGCGGTCCACAACGCCGTGATGCCGTAGTTGGCCGAGCCGTCGCCGATGACGCCGACGACCGGGCGGTCCGGGCTGCCCATCGCCACGCCGACCGCGGCGGGCAGGCCGAAGCCGAGCCCGCCGGCGGCCGGGAAGAAGTAGGAACCTTCGCGGCGCAGGTCCATCTGCCGCCACCAGGCCGAGTTCGTCGACGTCGACTCCACGACGTAGCGCGTGTCGCCCGCCTGGGTGTCTCGCAGAGCGGCGAACACCTGCTCCGGGTGCAGGGCTTTCCCGCCGGTCTTGGGCGCCGGGTTCGCTGCGTAGCCCGCGCTCGCTTCTCGTCCCGGCACCTTGGCCAGCAGCGCCTCGATCACCGGCGCGGGGTCGGCGACCAGCGCCTCGCCCATCGGCGCGCGGGCCGCGGCGCCGAAGTCGTCGGTGACCTGGATCAGCCGGGTGCCCTCCGGCAGGTACGCGCCGGGCACGTGCTGGTGGTAGCGGAAGACCGGCGCGCCGAGCACCAGCACGAGGTCGTGGCCGGTCAGCGCGGCCGACACGGGCGCGATGCCGGCGGGCAGCACGCCGCGGAAGAGCGGGTGCCGGTTGGGGAAGGGCAGCCGGTGCGGTGACGGCGCCACCCAGGTCGCGACGCCGAGGTGCTCGGCCAGGGCGACGGCCCGGTCGAACAGCCCGGTGGCGTCGAGGTCGCCGCCCAGGACCAGCGCCGGGTTCCGCGCCGCGGCGACGCTCGCGGCGAGGGCGTCGAGCTGGGCTTCGCTCGGCGCCAGGCCTTTCTGAACCTGCCTGTCGAGCGTCGCGGTCTCGTCCAGCTCCACGGCCCAGTCGTCGTAGGGCACCGAGAGGTAGCTCGGGCGCCGGTGCAGTTCGGCCTCGAACACCGCCTGCGCGAGCGACCTCGGGACGTCTTCGGCGCAGCTCGGCTCGCCGGACCAGGCGACGAGGGGGCGCATCAGCTGCGTCGCGTCGACGTTGGCGAGCATCGCCTCCGGCCCGATCGCCGTCCGGACCTGCTGGCCCGCGGTGAGCACCAGGGGAGAGCGCGAGTAGACGGCGTTGGTGAGCGCACCCATCGCGTTGCCGGAGCCGGCGGCGGCGTGCAGGTTGACCAGCACCGGGCGGCCGGTCGCCTGCGCGTAGCCGTCGGCCATCCCGACGACGGCGCCTTCGTGCAGGCCGAGGACGTAGCGGAAGTTCTCCGGCAGCTCGGCGAGGAACGGCAGCTCGTTGGAACCGGGGTTGCCGAAGATGGTGGTCAGGCCACGGCGGTCCAGGAACTCGTGGGCGAGCCGGCGGACGGTGGGCATCGGTGGGGCCTCCTCGAAGTCGGACCGACCCTATGGAGCAGCGCGGTTGTGTTCCAATAAATGTTGCCTCGGTGGTTCATAGAGGGGATCGATGATGCCGGACTTCGACCTGAACCTGGTACGCACGTTCGTGCTGCTGTACGAGACCCGCAGCGTGACCGCGACGGCCGAGTCCCTGCACGTCACGCAGCCGACGATCAGCTACAGCCTGCAGAAGCTGCGGCGCCGGTTCTCCGACGAGCTGTTCCGCCGCACCGGCGGCGGCCTGGTCCCGACGACGACGGCCCGCGCGCTGTACGAGCCCCTGCACAGCGCGCTGTCCGAGATCGAGACGGCGGTGAGCGGCGCGAAGTCGTTCTCGCCGTCGACGGCCCGGGCGGCGTTCACGCTGTGCCTGTCGGACCTGGGGGAGATCTCGCTGCTGCCACGCCTGATGGCGGCGCTGCCGTCGCGCGCTCCCGGGGTGACGCTGACCGTCCGGCCGCTGGACGTCGACCGCGCGGCCGACCAGCTCGGCCGCGGCGAGCTCGACGCGTTCATCGCGTCGTCGCTGATCAGCTCGCAGCGCGTAGCCCGGATCCCGCTGTTTTCCGAGGGCTACCTGGGCATGGTGGCGCGGGATCACCCGCGCCTTTCTTCGGTGGTCACCTTCGACCAGCTGGCGGCGGAGCGCCACGTGACGGTGTTCGGCCCGACCGGCCACGACGGCCCCCGCCGCGCGCTGGAGGCGTGCGGCCTGCTCGACCGCGTGGTGCTGGAGGTGACCCGGTTCGCGGCGCTGCCGTACCTGGTGCAGGACGGCGAGCTGGTGGCGATGGTCCCGCGGCTGGTGGCGGAGGTGTTCGCGGCCGAGCACCGGGTCCGGCTGTTCGAGCTGCCGATGGAGGTCGAGCCGGCCCAGGTGTCGGTGTACACGCGGCACACGCACGCCCGCAGCCCGGCCCAGCACTGGCTGGTGGGCTTCATGCGCGAGGTGCTGGGTTAGTTCGTGCTGCAGCCGGTGCCGTTGAGGGTGAAGCCGCCGGGCGCCGGGTTGCCGCGGTCGAAGGAGCCGTTGAAGCCGATGTTGACGGTCGCGCCCGGGGCGAGGGCCAGGTTGTAGGAAACCGCTTTCATGGTGACCCGCGAGCCGCTTTGGGAGTAGTCGCCGTTCCAGCTGTGGGTGACCCGCTGCCCGGCGGTGAAGTTCCAGGTGGTGGTCCACGGGTTGAGCGTCTGGTTGCCGGTGTTGGTGACGAAGACGTTGGCGGTGAACCCGTTGGGCCACTGATCCGTGACGGCGTAGTGGACGGTGCACGAGGCGACCGGAGCGGGCGGGGGAGGAGGAGCCTGGGTCTGGCTGGTGGTGGCGGTGGTCTTGGGCGCGGTCGTCGAAGGGGACGCGGAGGTCGAGACCTGCCGGAGCACGGTGGGCACCGGCGTGGGGCTCGGCGCGGTGGTGGCAACCGTCCGCGGAGTGGTGGCGGGCGCCAGCGGATCGGCAGCCAGGGAGGCTTGCCGCCCGGGCGAGCTCTCCGAGGTGACGGCAATGATCACGAGGCTCCCGACGACGACGAGGCCCCCGCACAGGGCGGAGACCCACCGAATCCGCCGCCCGGCCCGCTGCTGAGCGGCGGCGGCCTCCTTCGCCCGCTGCTCGAGCCGTTCCCGGTAGCCGGCACCGGTGTCATCCTCACGAACCCGCGCAACGTGCTCGGACGCCTCCAGCGACCGAGGCATGGCCCCGGTTTCCCGCAGGAGCTCATCAACGGAAATCTCATCATCAGACGGCCAACCAGCGCGCGCCATACCGGAACCTCCAGGTCCTGAGGGGCGCTTGAACGCGCTGGCTTGCCCGGCGAATCCTAGGAAGCAGAACCGGTCTTGTAAACCGTCTGAGCACGGTGTTTCACCGGCCCATCTCCCGGCCACGGCGGCGCCTGGATCGATGCAGGGGAGCGAAGCCGATCGATGATGCCAGACCCGGTCCGAGGGCGGATCCGGACCCCCCTGATGGAGGGGTCGGGGTGGCCGTATACTCTTTCTTCAGCAGGTCCGAGTGGCGGAATGGCAGACGCGCTAGCTTGAGGTGCTAGTGCCCTTAACGGGCGTGGGGGTTCAAGTCCCCCCTCGGACACACGCACTATCTACACCCGGGCTGGTCGTCGCATAGACGGCCAGCTCTTTTGGTTCGTAGCGTAGCTCCAGGTTCAGCCGCTGGTAGAGCCGGGCCAGTCCAGCCGGCTTCGCGTCCGCGAGCGTTGCTTCTACGTCACCCAGCGAATCGATCATCGCGTAGATCTCGGCGTCGGTGATGCTGTGGTCAGCCGGCGTTCGCTCCAGCTCGACCCTTGCCGCTACCCGATCCGCTTGGGCTTGGTTGATGGAGTCGACCAGAGCGGTCACCTCGACGCCGGCACTGATGGCGTCCTGGAACCGGCGAAGTCGCGCTTCGGCATCGGCCAGCCGATGCCTTGCGGCCTCACTCGTGCTCCCGCGGCCTCCTCCTGCCGATTCGAGGAGCGCCGCAACGGTCTGGTCGACGTTGCCCGGCTCGAACAGCCTCCCGATCCAACCGTTCAGCGCCGCGACGACCGCGCCTTCTTTCAAGTTCACCGTTTTCGGATGGTCTGCGAGCGCCGCGGAGCCCGGCGCCATCGTGCGAGCCGTGCATCGGTAGTACACATGCTGGCGAATCGTCGCGCCTTGCATCTTCCTGTGACAGGCCCCGCACCGGAGGAGGCCGCGCAGAAGATAGGTTCGTGCCGTGCTCCGAGCGCCGCGCTCGGCCCTCCTCGCCGTCGCCAAGCCGCCGCGTGCCTTCGACCGGCGCAGAAGCTGTACTTGCGTGAACGTCGCGACGGACACGATTTCGGGATGCGCCTGATTTCTCGATCGAACAATGCGATCCGGAGTCGCGCGCCGAAAACGGACCACGTGACCGGCCGCCACATCATCCGGGTCGAGCAGCGTCTCGTGCTTGGCCCACCGGCCGAAGACCGCGTAACCGGTGTACCGCGGGTTGTCGAGAATCGATCGGACTGTGCTGCCTTGCCACCCGTCGGCAAGCCGATGCCGATTTTGTTCGGGCCGGCTTGCCGACGGGCAGGGGATGCCTTCAAGGTTCAGCATGTTCGCGATAGCGCGGTCGCCGTTGCCGTCGAGGTACTCGTCGAAGATGCGGCGCACCACTTCGGCGGCTGGCTCGTCGAGCGCGAGCAGGCGTAACCGGAATCCCTCTGCTGCCTTTCGCGGGTTCGGATGCGGTCCGCCGTCCACTACGACGTATCCGTACGGCGCCCGGCCGCCCTGGTGGCGCCCTTCGTTGATTACCTGCGCGTCCATCGCGGCCCGTACGCGAGCCTGAACGTGCTGCCGTTCCGACTCACTCATGCCGCCGAGCACGCTCATCAGCATCTTGTGCGACGGGTTCCGCGGATCGAACTTCCCGCCCAACTCCGGCACCCACAGGTCCACGCCATAGGCGGCAAACCGCGGCGCGATGAGCGAGAACTGATTCCCGAACCAGCAGCGGGTGCCTTCACCGACGACCAAGGCATCCCATCCGCGACGCGGGTTCTTCAGTTGGGCGAGCAACTGCGACGCCTCGGTGCGGCGTTCCCACGGCACCGAACGCGACTGCCCAACGTCGAAGAACTCTGCCACGATCCGGCCGCCCAGCGGCTCGACGAACTTCCGCGCGTTCCCGAACTGCCAGCCGCGAGAGGTCTCCGGGTCCTGGTTGTCCTCCGTCGAGCACCGCCCGTAGACGGCCAAGGCGCCAATCCCTTCGTCTACGGGCTCGGCCACCGCCAGCCCAAGGATCTCGTCTAATTTCGACCATGGGTCGCTGATTTCAGCGGACATTGGTCGCCTCCCTCACCGGTTCGTCGAGCACCGGCACCTCGGTCAGTTCGATCAGCACGGCCAGCAGCGCACGCGCCGCCGCAGGCGTCAGCTCTGGCAATCCCGCAGGTAGGATAACCCGATAAGCCTGACCTTCCACCCGTGCACTCATGACGGATCACCGGCCTCGGCAGGTTCGCCGCCGTCGCGTACACGCTGGATAGCTCGGCGGATATCAGCGGTCAGATAGCCGCGCACTTGCCGCGTTTCGCCGTCTTCGCTGGTCACGCGATCGCGCGTTGGCCGGCACCCCGCCTCGCCCATCTGCTGTGAGAACGTCCGCCGGTCGGCGTCCAACGCCTCCAGCAGCTCGGCCGTCGGCACGAAGTCGCGACCGTCGGGACCGAGGTCGTCACCCAGGTAGGTGACGAGCGAGGCGAGCGGTTCGGGCAGCTCGGCCAGCGGTGCGGCCGTGCCCGCGCCGAGAGCGTGCGCCACGGCCGCATGGTCGAGCGCCGGCATGGTGTCCTGGCCTGCCGCGTGCCCGGTGAGCGTCCCCGCGGCCTCACGCAGGGCACGGCCTTGCTGGCAGATGGTCTGCCAGTCCTCGTTCGGCATGTAGTACGTCCGGACCGTCATCGCCAGAACATCGGCTCCGGCGGCTGTGTCGCCGTCCGGGCGGAGGACGCCGACGCCCTTGTGTGAGGCCAGCAGCCGCGAGGAGTCGAATCCGCGGGTGTTCATCTGCTCGCCGAGCACGATGTTGGAGTCGCGCCAGTCCATCACTCGGAGCGCGAACCGTGACCCGAGCACCGCGCGGAGCCCGGACGGGATCGTCTTCGAGTCCGGCCGTTGCGTGGCGAGGACAAGCACGATCCCGGCCGCAGGTCCCTTCTTCGCCAGCCACGTCAGTAGTTCGCCGACGTACTCGCCCGCCGCAAGCTTCTTTCCCTGTACGTCAACGGGCGTGCGGTCTTCGAGCGGCACCTGAACCTCGTCGATGAAGATCGCCGTGATCGGCATGTTCAACGCCTTGTCTCGCGACATCTCCGGTGTCACCTTCGACTCCGGGCACACGATGTCGTCGAGGTCCCGCATTCGCCGATACCGCCCCTGAACTTCGGCGACCAGTTCGACAAGCCAGTCGATGAGCGCCAGGACGTGCTCGGGTTCGTCGCCCGCCATGAAGCGATGGGCAACCTGTGCGGCCGCGATCCAGTCCTTTCCGGCCTTGAAATCCGCGACGTAGAGCCGCACCCACGCGTCCAGGATGAGGCCGCTCGCTGCGAGTCGGGCGGCGAATGTCTTTCCCTGCCGGGGGATCGCGCCGATCAGCAACGACGTCCACACGAGCGGAAGGTCGATCCGCCGGTCTCGTGCGTCCCGTCCGAACGGGACCGCCCGCCACGCGTCCCAGCGCGTCACGCCGAGCAACGGCGTCTGGAGAGGCGGCCGGCCGTACGGGTCCTCATCGGCGACCCACATCGAGATCCGCCCGGCGTGCCCGCCGTTGCCGCGGACGCGCTCGACGATGAGCTGAACTTCGTCGACCGCCAGCGCCGACGCGAGCGCATCCCGGTTCTTCACGACGTCCGCGGCCTTGCGCGTCGCCGGCAGGTCCACTGTGACGGCCCAACCTTCGCCTACGCGGGTCGCGCGCTCGACCAGACGAAGCGTTTCGTCCTTTCCGATCAGCTTCGCGTCTCGGAACGCGTCGACGAGAACCTGCGGGTCCATCGTCCACGTCAGCGTGCGCGGCCCGGCAAGTGCCGGTTTCCGTCCCGGGCTGCCGTCCTTGCGTCGGCCCAGGACCGCGAGCGCCAACGACGCGGCAGCGCCGCCGATCCACAGCGGATCAGCGCCGTACAGCAGATCTACCACGGCGACCACCAACGCCGCGAAAGCGACCACGGCGCCGGTGACCTTCCAGCGGAACAACGTGAGTTCGCGAATCTCCGTGAACTTGTCGGCAAGCTTCTCCGACTCCTCGGCGGCCGTCCGGTAGTCGTTGACCTTGATCCACCCGCGCCACGAGCGGACGCCGGCCACGAACCCGCGGACGACCGCGCCGACGTACCGGACCGGCGACTTAACCACCCAGACCACGGCGTCCTTCGCCGCCTGGATCGCTTGCGGCTTGCTCTTGAGCCACAGGGGCACGCACGGCGAGTGCTTCCACCACCGAGCGAACCGACGTCGGACAGTCCGGACCCGCGGCTGAGGCAAGGTGTCGTCGATCAACTCGCCGTCGAGCACCGGGCCGACGTGCTCGACGTCCCCCGAAGCCACCCGTGCGAGCCTGGCGCTGCTGTTGACCTCGGCATCCGATTCAGCGGTCATGGCGCACCTCATCCGCAAGCGCGGTGGCCAGCCGAGACGACAATCCGCGCGAGCACCCGGTGACCTCCCGAACCCAGGCTGGCGTCACCTTCACGTCGGACGTCCACGCTTGGCGCGCCTCGGCGAGGTAGTCGGCGAACAGCCGCCGCGCAGGCCGTTCACGGGCAGGCGCCGGCAGTTCATGAACGTTCGTGGCGTTCACGTGTGCCGCCTGCACGGCGTCGGTGAGCTTGTCGCGCAGGTCGGTGACGGCCTCGGCCGCGACGAACACGACCATCGGTGGCACGGAGTGCAGGACTACGCCGGCCGGCGACCCGGCCGCCCAGGACGACCAGGTGTTCATGACGTACGTAGCCGCCAGCGTGAGCCATTTCGCCGCTCGCACCCACGGTCCGGTGTGGACCTGGTACCGGGCGGTCACCTGTTCCGCCCGCAGGATCGCGAGCAGCACCAGGCACACGGTCGGGTCCAGCAGCCACGCCGTCAGCCAGGGCAGCGACCCGAAGACAGCTCCGGCGGCAGCGAACCACTGCACGTTGGCCGTCGTGAAGGCCAGACCGAGGACGATTCCGGCCCAGCACAGCCGGTCGACCTGAGTCCGAATTCGCTCGACCTGGAGCGCGACTACGTCCGGATGAGTTCGCCAGCGCCTGACGTCAGCCGCTTCGGCGGCGTCCTTGGCGAGTTGCTGAGCGCGGGGGAGTTGCTCGCTCATCGGCGACCACCGCCCCGGCGCGTGGTGTCCAGCGACGTCACGGTGAGAGCGCGCGTCAAGACGTAGGCCGCGACCAGGTCCGGCGCGCCGAGCACCACGAGGAGCAGCGTCGGGTTCCCCGGGTGCGTGATCACAAGCCACTGAACGCCGGCGAATGCCGAGCCCGTGAACAGCACCCGCCCGGCGAGCGAAACCACTCGGGCGCCGGCTCGCGCGGTCTCGGCAGCACGGCGCGCCTTGCGTGCGCCGAACCGCCATACCGTGAACAGGGCGAACAGCACGGCGAGACCGGCGAGCACCTGCGTAGGCGAGAGGGTGAGCGTCATCGCGCCTCACCTCCCCGTCGCTGCAGCCAGACAGGGTGCAGGGCGCGCCGGTCGGTCTCCGGCAGTGCGCCCCACACGCCGAGCGTGTTCGGCCCGGCGGTCCGCAGGTCGAGTTCAAGGCACTCATCGATCACCGGGCAGCCGGCACAGAGCCGCGCAGCCAGCACCCTGTCCGGCGGATCATCCCCGGTCAGCTCCGGCAGGTCGGCCCGCTCGAACGTCCAGAAGCACAGGCCGTCCCTGGCCACCACGTTGGTCAGTACGTCATCGGGCACCGCCGCGTACCGGTCGAGCCGGGCAACGATCGCCGCGTAGTCGTGATCGTTCATCGCGCACCACCGCCGAGCGCCCGCCGCAGCTCGGCGGCCGGGATGACGAGCCGGGAGCGGCGCCGCAATGCGCGCAGCTCGCCGACCCGGATAGCGCGATGGATGGAGTTGAGGTCGACACCGAGAAGCCACGCGGCATCGGCCGGCGAGTAGAACGCCGGGCCACCGGCGTCAGGAAGTTTCTTCTGCATTTTGAGGTCCCTAAGGTCATCACGCTGATTTGAGCGCACAATGTGAGCTGATTTAGTCGCATATAGGCGTGAGAATGGTCCGAATGCGCGACGCGGTGTGGATCTCGGCGCCGTCGAATCCGTCAAGCGCTAATGTCGGCGCTGAGGCGGACCACGGAGGAATGGGTGTCGGAAGACTGGGCGGCGGTCGCGAAGGCCATCAACGAGCGCGTGCACGAGCTCGGGTGGAAACAACGCGAGCTGGCCGAGCGCTCGCAGGTCTCCCAGGCGATCGTCCGCGAGATCCAGAACCACACCGTCGAGCGCAAGCGCAGTGACCGGACGCTCGAAGCGCTGGCCGTGGCGCTTGGCCTGCACCCGCAACACCTGCTCGCCGTGCTGCACGGCCGCATCCCTCCGGCCCTGGGGCAGCCCCGCGAGAACATGGAAGACGCCGTGTCGGCACGCCTCGCCGCGATCGAACAGCGGCTGACGTCGATTACCGAGCAACTGGCCGATCTCACCGAACTGCTTCGCCGCGATGGGAAGCTGCGCGACTAGCGCGAGTCCTTTGTGGTGGGCGGCCGACTCGGCAGCCCGCCGGTGTTTCTTGTCGTGTGTCATGCCACTAAGAAACGGCATTTCCGCGCAGGCCGGCAGCTGGCAGCGGATGACAAGCCCCGTGTTATCTCTTGTTATCTGCGCAGGTCAAAACGCATATTTGGCGGCGACGTCATGACGTCGACAACCGCTTTGCAGGCGGCGCGCAATGCACTCGGCTGGAGCCAGGAAAAACTCGCGCGAGCAATCAACGCGCGCGCAGCGGCACACGGATTGCCGGAGCGTTCGGTGGCGAGCCGGAAGACGGACATCTCTCGGTGGGAGAACGGGCACGTGATGCCCGAACCGCCGATGCGCGCGGTCCTGCGCGAGATCTACGGCCGTACCGACGACGACCTCGGGTTCCCGTCCGGTGACTTCGCCGGCCCGTCCGGTGACGAACTCGCTGAACGCTTGATCATCGCCCGCCGGGTCGACGAGCAGACGATCGAGCTGTTCCGCGAGGAGGTCATCAGCGTCCGCCACGCCGACCGCCGGTTCGGCTCGGCGGCCCGTCTCGAACGGCTCCGCGGACAGATCACCGAGGTAGAGGGCCTACTTAGGCACACGATCTTGCGCCGCGACCGCGCACCGCTGGCGAGCGTGCTTGTCGAGGCATCGACGCTGGCCGGCTGGAACTCGCTCGACATCGGCGCGCTCGACCAGGCCTGGACCCACTACGAACGCGCGAAGTACGCCGCGATGGAGTCCGGCTCGGCCGCTCTGCTCGCTCACGCCACCGCCGAACAGGCATTCGTCCTCATCGACGTGGGCAACATTGACGACGCGCTCGCTCTGTTCGGGGAAGCGCGTTCGATCGGCGAACGGGCTCCAGCGCTACTGCGAGCCTGGCTCGCGGCGGCCGAAGGGGAGGGCCACGCGATCGCCGGCAATCGGGACGACGCTCTTCGATCGTTCGACGAAGCCGACACGTTCCTGCCGAACGAGGTCGTGCACCCCGAGTTGCCGTTCGTCTTCCTCGGCGGCAGCCACCTCGACCGTTGGCGCGGCAATGCTCTGGTCCACCTCGGCGCGCCGGAAGCGATCGAGCACCTCGAGCGCGTGGTCGGCAGCATTGGGTCGACGTCGTTCGTCCGGGCCGGCGCCGCGGTGTATGTGGATCTCGCCCTTGCGTACAGCGCGGCCGGCGACCGGGAAGCCGCCAGGACCTACGCGTTGCAGGCCCGGCGGGTTATCTCCCAGGTAGGTTCTGTGCGGTTGCGTCGCCGTCTCGAACGGCTCGTACTGCCTGGCTCACGTCCGGCGTGAGTTGAGGTAGTAGAGCAGGGACACCAGCGTGCCGGAGCCGAGCAGTTCCTGACGCCGCGCAAGCTCGTTGACCCGCGACAGCGGCACCCACTCAACCCGACCGACCTCTTCGGTGTCGGTGGGGTCGCCGATGTGCTCGGCCTGCCGCCACAGGTAGACATCGACCGGCGCGGTGACCTGCCCGGGAAGCGGCTCGAAGCTGACCAGGTGCTCCGGCTCGCCGACCGGCTGCCAGCCGGACTCCTCGGCCGCCTCACGAGCGGCGGTGCCGGCGGAGTCGTCGCCGTCATCGACCATGCCGCCGAGCAGCTCGTAGCCCCACTGCTCGGTGGCGAACCGGTAGCGCCACAGCATCAGCGCCTCATCCTGGTCGTTTACGATCAGCGCTATGGCGATCCTGGCCAGGTGGACTACGTGGTAGTCCCAGCGTTCGCCGTTCGGCGCCTCGACGTCGGTCAGCCCGACCTTGACCCACTTGTTGTCGTAGACCAGCCGCTCGCCGAACGTCTTCCACGACCCATGTTCGTCAGCCACGCCGCGAGCCTACGGGCTACCGATTCCCGCCCGTACCGCCCTTCAGTTCGTCGGCCCGACAAGTCGAGCGATCCGACGCTGCTGCCGGACAGAACCGATTTCGACCGCCAGCGCCCGAGCACGCTGGGCGTGCGCGCGTCCCTCGACGCGCTCGCCCACCGCAAAGAACGCCGCCGCCAGGTCTACCCGCAACGCCGTCTCCGCGCGCGTGAACGTCGGATCGAGACGGCTCAACGCGGTGGAGAGCACGTCAACGGCGTCCGGCTCGCCGATCCGAGCGAGCGCGTGCCCGCGCCAGCGCGCCAGATGGACAGGATCGAGCACGACGTAAGGACCGTCCACCGCGGACACATCGGTTGGCAGCAACCCCGCAGCGCGGTCGAAGGCACGCATGCTCGCCGAGCGCTGCCCGTCCGCTGCGAGGGCTTCGCCGTGCGCAGCAGCGAGCCATGACCTGAGTAGGCGGCCGGCGATGCGCTGAGCCCGTCGCTCGGTGGCGCCCAATAGCTCGACGGCCGATGCCGTCTCGCCGACGTCGAGCAACACGAATGCCTGTCCAGCGGCTGTGTGCACCTCGAACGCCGCGTCGCCGGACTCGCGGGCGGCCGCTTTGGCTCGTTCGTAGAACTGCCAGGAGTCGCCGACGAACCCCATGTCGAGCTGCTGCCAGCCGGCGAGCGTGCCGAATTCGGCGAGTAGAGCTCCGAGCTGGCTCCGAATCCTCGGAGTCAGGCTGTGCGAGCGCAGGCGCGTGATCTGCCGGACCTTGGTGGCCACCTCTTCGTGCGCCGTCGAGGCACCCAGCTGCCGGTCGAGGCGGCGCACTGCGGCCAGCTGGTCGTCAAGCAAGGCCAGGACGTCGGTGTTCACGCGGCGGGCAGCGCTGAGCCGCTGCCGCAACTCGTCTTCGGCAGCCTCGACCGGCCCGCGGACGACGTCAGGTGACGACAGGAGGTCGTCGATTGGGAGGCCGAGCATCCGTTCGAGCAGGCGGGCGGTGGCTGGCCGGGGACGCCCGACTGGAGAGCCGTCCGGCTTGCGTCCCGAGATCAGACGCTGCAGGTGCCGCACGCTGAGCGTGCCGGGCTCGCCGAACGTGCGCGCGAAGCGCTCGGCATCCTCGACGAACTCGGCGAGCGTCTGACTTCGCTCTCGGAGCTTCAGTTCCAAAACGGTGCGCGGCAGCTCGCCGGTCCCGGCCTCCGCTGCCATCTCCGCTCCTCCTGACGTGCCGCCAGCGATATGTCCTCGCTAAGTCGTCCGCGTGACCTGGCGCCAATATGAGCGCACCAGTCAGGCTGATTTCAGATCTTACAGCTTGTAGTGGCTGGTCAGCCGGTAGGTAGCGGAGGGACTCGTGAGCGACGTAATACGGCAGGGGAGGGCTGCCGGACTGTACGTGAGTTGGCACCGGAGCGAGGTCGACGACCGCGACCACGCAGTGACCGACGAGGAGTTCTCTAGAGGTCGACGCGAGGCGTTGGGCCAGTACGAGGGACTGTGCGGGCACGTCGTGCTGCCGACGTCGATGCTCGTCGCGCCCGGCCGGCCGTGTGTCCGCTGCCGCGCGTTCCTGGTAGCTCGGACCACGCTTCCGACTGTCGAACGGCGCCTTCACTCACCGCGGCACCGCAAGCCGTCCCGCTGGCGTCGCCTCTTCCAGCACGTCCCGCAGGTCAACGTGCCGGAACAGGCCCACTCGCACAGCGCCGGCACTTCTAGCGCTCGCGCGTCTCAGACTCCGGAGGGGGTGGGTAGCGCCCCGATCGCGCCCGTCCTCGCCGGACGCCACGAGCGGCGGAGCGAGCGATGACGATCAGGCTGATCATCGCGCGCCCGCTACCCGGCACGGTGGGCGAGACCCGCCGCGTGGTCCACCTGTTCCCCCTGCCAGCTGACGCCGCCATGCCGGAGCACCTGACCGCGTACTGCGACGCCACGTTCGGCCCCGGCGAGCTGGAGCTGCTCGAACGCCCGCTCGGCATGCCGTGCTTGATCTGCCTCCAGCGCTCACCGCGCCCCACCAGCGAACTCCCAGCGGTCGAATCGTGACGCCGCCCGTACGGCCCGTTCTACCGACGTTTCAGCAGGAGCTCGACCCGCTACTGCTCATGCCAGTCCGGCTGTTCATCGCGTGCCTACTTGCCGACGGCGAGTGGAGCGACGACATCGCCGTTCGGAGCGCTCTACAGCTCGGTGAACGATCCTTCACGACGCATGTCGAGTGCCTGCGGGCGGCGGGATACCTAGAGGTCCGCACCCAAGGGGGCCGTAAGAAGCTCCGCATGGCGCCTCTCGGCGGGGATAGGTTCGCCGAGCACGTCGGCGCGCTGAGCCGGGTCACGTTCGCCGCTGTCAAACTCCTCCCGACCACGCGCCGCCCTCGGGGCGACGGCGAGCTGTGACGGGCGCGGGCGGCGTCTCGAATGCCAGCCCGCAGAGCCTTAAATGATCAGTCGTGACGAGCGGCGCAGGCGCCGCCCTGGCCGTCACAAGTGTGGTTTCCGCAGGTCGACTGGCCTTTCGACCCGTCACGCCAATCGAGACGGCGTGACAGGCTTAGGGACGGCGTGTGACGGTCGGTCTCACGCGGCGATAGCGACCTGGGAGGGTGTTTCCAACCCTAGGTTGTGGAACGCCGAGGGCCGGACCTGGGCCGGTAACACCGGACTCAGACATCGGCTTCGATCAGATCAGCCGATCGGCAGCTACGTGATGGGTGCTGAAGTACTGAAGCCGGGAGGTAACCGAATGGGCGACAAACCCGCGATCGGCAGCTGGACAGCTGGCAATGCCAACGACGACTCGACCGACACTCGGGGGTGGCTGGTGGGCCACTTCATCGACCCCTCGCAGGGTGTCCGTGCTACCAGCGACGTAGAGGTTAAGTGGGCCCAGCACCCGGCTGGAGACCGACGCACGAGGTGGACGAGGGACGACCAGCGCACCACGCTCGTAATCCTGATCGCTGGCAAGTTCCGGGTGGACCTCACCGGTGGAAGTGAGACGCTGAGTGATCAGGGCGACTACGTGATGTGGCAGCCGGGCATTGATCACTCGTGGGAGGCGCTGTCAACCTCGACCGTGCTCACCGTCCGTTGGCCATCCGCATCTCATTGACCCGAGGCCCTTGAATCGGTCAAGCCAGAACTTGTGGCGGGTCTACGACCCGAGTTCAGAGACCTGCGGGCGCCGCGAGCAGGTTCACCTGAAGAACCAGCTTGTGCCGTTCTCCGCGTTGCTGAAGCGCAGATAGCTCGATCGAGTGCACAGCCGACACCGTAAGCTTTACGGTCCCACGGGCGAAGGAGTCTGCAGCTGTGACGACGCATGACAACGCAGGTCGGCCTCGGCCACGCTTCAAGCGTCGCACCGAGCAGGCAGCGGGCGCGGCTGATCCGGAAGCGCTGTTCGGAGAGTTGCCCCGGACACCGGGCGGCGTCGGCGCTCTCTGGTCGCACCAAGCTGACCAACTTCGGACGTACGCCAGCGACCACCGAGAGACGCCGGATGTCGCGCTGGAGCTCCCAACCGGGTCCGGGAAGACTCTCGTCGGTCTGCTCATCTCGGAGTGGAGGCGCCGGACGCTCAGGCAGCGAGTTGTCTACGCCTGCCCGACCAAGCAGCTCGCACGCCAGGTGCTGATGAAAGCGAACGATCAAGGTATCCCGGCCGTACTGCTGATCGGTACGCACTGGGACTGGGACCAGGCCGAACTCGCCCGATATACCCGGGGCGACGCCATCGCCGTCACGACCTACAGCGCCATCTTCAACATAAAGTCGCACCTGGCCGACGCCCAGACCCTGGTGTTTGACGACGCACATGCCGCAGAGGGCTTCGTCGCCGAGGCGTGGGCGCTGAGCGTCAACCGCGGCATGGCCCAGTACGACCAGCTCTTCGACGCACTTGGCGAATCCGTCGAGCCGTCCTTCGTCGCACGGATGATCGCACCCGCCGGGCCGGCGGCAGATGCCTCGGAGGTACGGCTGATCCCCGTTGGCGCGGTTGCGCGCCACGCCAAGGACATCGATCGTGTCTTGGCAGGGTTTGACGCTGACGTCAAGAAGGAGAAGGACGCCTCCTACCGGTTCAGGATGCTGCGTGCCAACCTCTCCTCGTGCCTGTTCTACGTGTCGCGAAGCGAGTTCTACATCCGTCCGATGATCCCTCCGACATTCGAGCACGGCCCCTTCACCGATCCGACACAGCGGATCTACCTATCGGCAACCCTCGGTGATGCCGGAGAGCTGGAACGTGCCTTCGGCCGAACCGGCATCAAACGGGTCCCCGTGCCTACGGCATGGGACAGGACCGGCAGCGGGCGGCGCTTCTTCGTCTTCCCCGAGCTCGCCGCTTCACCGACCGATCCGTCGATAGCCGCCGACGACACAGAGGACCAAGATGACGCCGGCGCTGTCGACGAGCAGGTGCCGGCGGCGGGATTGGTCGGTGATCTCCTCGACTTGGCCGCGAAGCGACTCGTGCTAACGCCCGACGACGACTCGGCCGCCAAGATAGCCAAGGCGCTGCGTGTGCCCGCCAACGAGCAGTTCACCGCGAAAGACGCCGATACCGGAATCCAACCGTTCCTCGAGGCGGACACTGGCACCCTGCTCGCGCCCAATCGCTACGACGGCATGGACCTGGCCGACAACGCCTGCCGGATGATGCTGATGGCTGGCCTGCCGACAGCCTCCCATCTTCAGGACCGGTTCTTGGAGACCAAGCTGCGCGCCTCCGCCGTGCTCCACGAACGGATCCGCACCCGCGTCCTCCAGGGCGCTGGCCGATGTACCCGAGGCCCGAAGGACTGGGCCGTCGTCGTGGTGACCGGCGAGGACATCCTGCGGTTCTTGTCGCGTGACGAGGTTGCAAAGTCACTGCCGGTCGAGCTGCAGGCCGAGATCGATTTCGGCTTCGAACAGAGCCAGGAACCGGCCGATAACCTGCTCTACCTCGCCGAGAGCGCACTGGCCCAAGACGAGATCTGGCAGGAAGACGCTGAGCCTGAGCTGGCGAAGCTGCGCCGCGAAGCCACCCGCGTCCCGCAGCCGAACGTGGCCGAGTTGGCAGGGAGTACCGCACGCGAGGTCCGAGCGTGGACCTATGCTTGGCAACAAGACTGGGAGTCGGCGGCCCGGATGGCCGTCGACGTCTTCGAGAATCTGACGGCGCCCAGCCTGCGACCGTACCGCGCTCTGTGGGCCTACCTCGGCAGCGCCTGGTCCGCACTCGCCTCGACCAACGATGCCTCACCCGCCGCACTGCGCAGTTCCGAACTGCTGAGGAAGGCTCACGTCGCCGCCGTCGGAACCACGTGGCTCAAAGAAGTCCAACCGCTCCCCGAGGCGACCTACGATTCCGATCCAGTCGACGAGGAGGGAGTGGAAGGCGCCATCGCGCTCCTCAAGGGTCGACTGAGCTCGCTCACGAAGTTCGAGCGCGAGACTTCGACCATGCTCGCGGACCTCAATCAAAAAGAGGCTTCCAAGTACGAGCAAGGGCTGGTGCGGCTGGGGGAGCTCCTTGGCGCGGAGTCGTTCAAGCCGCCAGGCAAAGGCCGCGCCGACGCCGCGTGGGTGTGGAGTCCACTCTGGATGACCATCGAGGCCAAGAGCGAACAGAAGTCCACGGGCATGCTAAGCATGGACTACGTGCGCCAGAGCAACACCCAGCTCAAGTCGCTTGCCGCCGATCGTGACGTCGAAGTGCCGCCCGAGGGCAGCGTCTCGATCATAGTGTCGCCCCGGAGTGTCGTGGACCCTGACGCTGTGCCAATCGCGGAACCTCACGTCTACCTCGCCACACCGAAGTCCGTGCTGGACGTCGCGCACGACACGGTGCGGGCGTGGAAAGAGCTGCGTGGTGTGGCCAGCGGGGTGTCGGGCGACGTCTTGCATGCTGAAGTCGCCCAGCTGCTGTGGAAACACCGCGTGCTTCCGACGCAGGTGAAAGAACGCCTCTGTCGGGACTCGGTTCGTGGATCCTGAGGGCACCTGTTTCCAGCCCGTCGTCGCTCGACGGCAACTTGGCGTCGAGCCGACGAGTTCTGACGACCACGACGAGTCCTGGTGAGCCTACGGCGCCTATGAAGCGTCGGCCGTCAGCGGGTAAGTCTCGCTCGGCTAGGGGACTAGCCTGCGGCTTTCACGAGGTGGGCTGTCCAGCTCTTGATCAGGTATGCGCAGTGCTCCTGAGCTGCAACGATGAGACTTGTTTAGACCGAATCGTGACCGCTAGCGTCAACGCCCGCGATGACCGCGGCGAGCAGGGTGAATACACATGCCAGTGATCAACACACCGCCCGATGCGGAGATGCGCAACGAACACTAGAAGGCGTTCGTTGCTGAGATCGTTACTCGAACCAGGTGAGAGGCTGTTGCAGATCTTGCGGCGACGACGATATGACTGTTGGCTTGCCCTGGTCACTTGTCATAGCGGGGAGGAAGATGGACACGGCTGCAGGGGTTGTTGTGTCCGTACCCGCGGGCGATGACGCTGGGGCGCGAACAGCCGATCTGTATGACTGGCAGGCGGCCATGGCGACTGCCGATGGTTTGCGGTTGTTCGCTGATGCTCTCGACGCCGACGGTCATCTGCCGCCGGATGCGGACGGTCGCATCATCTGCGAGCACCACGAGGACTGGACAGTCCTGAACGCCCCGGATGCAGAGCTCGTGTCTGCGAAGCACCGCGAGCCATCATCAGGAGCGTGGACGACAGTCAAGCAGCTTGTCGACAAGGGTGGCTTGGCCCATCTGTTCGGCCGCTGGCTCGCGCTTGATGAGAAGCCGACCGTTCGGCTTGTGACCTGCGCAGCGCTGGCCCCGGGAGACCCGCGCAAGCTCGCCAAGGTCACCGTGTTGCTGCGGGACCAAGCTAAAGGGTCCGAACTAGATGCGCCGACGGTAACGATGGTGAACGAAGTCGCGACGGGCTTCGCAAAGGAACTGCTTCTACATCGTGATGGTTTGCCGAAGGAGTGGAAGGCGCCAGCCGAAGCCACCGCGAAGACGTGCGTCGTCAGTGACGCCCATGGTCAGAAAGTCTGTTCGTTCCTTGCCGCGCTGTTCATAGATGACCGCCGGCCGCACCGCGAGGTGACTGACCACGCGGCACCGAGCATGTATATGCTGCCTGTTCTGGGCAAGCTGGGTCGGCGGGATGTGCCGGCCTCGGCGGTCTGGGAAGCGGTGCTACAACTCTTCCGGGTGCGTATGCGCGCACACGGGCCGGTGCCGGACGGCGCACTTCCGCTCGTGCTTGCGACGTCCTCAAACTCGGGTGACGGGACGTCCGTATTCGAAGTGGGGCGGGCCCTGCTACCGCGCACGATTGATGTACACGATATCGCTATTGCCATACGAACCGCCCTGGCCAACCCATTGGGGTACATGCCGCTCGCGGTGCCCGCACAGCTGAGCAAGCTCAGCATAAAGATGGCCAGGGGCGGGTGCGCCGATACGAGCATTTCCCGGGCTGAACGGTTGCGCTCGGATTTCAAACGCTATTGGCGAGAGCGAGGCGATAGCGTGCCGGGCAGCACCGCGGAACGTTACGCGATGGAACGCATATTCCTGCGGGTTGCCGACGAGGCTACCGCGGACGTTAGAACGGCCACCGGGACTTGGGGCTCGCCTTTCTGGATAGCGCTGACCAGCCGACTTGACCGCCTACATGAAGCAGGCTCGCTCGATGACCTGGATAACGAGCTCGCGCTCGGCGGCGTCTGTGATCTAGCCGCTAGATGTGAGGTCTGGTTCAGCCCCCGATTCGACGTAAAAGCCGAGATCACGCGTCTACGCGCCGAGCGGGCGGCGAAGCCATGACGTCACCGAGCACCACCACCGGGGTCCTCGAAGCACTGCGAGACGATCTCGCATATCACCAGATGCGAGTTCTCCTCTTGGTAGCAGCCGTGGCCGGAAGCCAAGGACACGCCCGCAAACTCGACGGTCTCACCAAGCTCGCGAAGCTGGATTTCCTCATACGCTACCCAGCGCTCGCACCGCGTGTCCTGGACAACCTGAATGCCGAGGACGAGCGTTTGCACATCCCGGAGGACGTCGACGCAACCGATGTCGAGGCACCGATGACTCGATACAAGTACGGACCGTGGGACGATCGGTACTACCCGGTCATCGGTGCTCTGGTCGGACGTGGCCTACTTCGTTATATCGCAGGTCGACAAGGCAGCGTCGCCCTGGCGCCTACGCCAGCCGGTCGCAAGCTCGCCCAGAGCGTGGCTCGAACCGAGCCATGGAAGCAGATCGACGACCGGTGCCATGCCGTCGCGCAGGCAACCGGTGGCCTCACCGGCGCTGCATTGAAAGACCTCATCTACCGTCACCTGCCAGAAGTGATGGACCGTCCCCAACGGCAGGTCATTCGATGACAACAAGATTCCGGCTCGACGCTGTATCCTTGGATACCACCGAGGGGACGGTGACATACCAGTTCCCTTCGGCTCTCACAGTGCTTGCCGGGCCGGTCGGTGTAGGCAAGAGCACGCTCTTCGAGTTGATTAAGTACGGAATTGGTGGCAACGGCGAACTGGCCCCCGTCGCCGTCAAAAACGTTCGGGATGTCACGGTCCAGCTTACCTTGCGCGATGAACGCTTCACGCTCACGCGCAGCCTCGATCCAACAAAGAAGAACACTATTCGTGTGGTTGACCGAATCACCCGCGATCGCCTGCCGGATCATTTCGTCAAGGATCGCGAACCATCTCTGAATACGTTGCTGCTCGGCGCACTTGGACTGCCCACCGAGATGCGAGCCGCGGCGCGAACCGCAAATACTATCAAAGCTGGAAATCGTATCACTTTTGCGGATATTTTCACATTCATGTACGTCCGCCAAGCAGAGATAAATCGAGACATTGCCTCTAGTCAATCTCCTTACCGAGAGCCAAAGAGGAAGACTGTCTTTGAGTTACTGTTTGGGCTGACGGACTCTGATATTCTTCAGACTCGTTCCGATCTTGCAGTGCGCAACGGTGAGCTGGACACGGCAGACCGTGACCACGAGGTAGTGCTCCAGTTCTTGCGCGACAGCAACACGGCAAGCCGGGATGAAGCGGTCGCTGCACACGCAAGGGCTGCCGAGGCAGAGGCCGTGGCCGGAGCCGAGCTTGACGCACTCCGGCAAGCCGTTGATCCAGTTGTCGACCGCGAAACCCAAACTCTCCGCGACCTGCTTGGTGAGGCCGAGCGTAGCCTAGCGACGGCACGCCAGACTGCAATTGTTCTTGCGCAACAACAAGTCGACTACGGCGCGGAGCGACGGAGGATAACGCAAGATCTTGACCGTCTACGACGATTACATGACGCCGGTGAACGTCTTGCTGACTTTGAGTTCATGGTCTGTCCTCGCTGTATGCAAGACGTGCAACATAGGGACGTGGCCGCTGGTCACTGTCGACTTTGCCTGCAGCCGGACCCAGTCCCCACAGGCCGGACTGCGAATGCAGAGGAAAGCTATGAGCAGCGCCAGCTAAACGATCAACTGGCTGAACTGGAAGACCAACTTACAGGTAACGCGGAGCAGCTCGTCGAGGCGCAGCGCGCAGCGGAGCACCGCCATGCGCTCGTTGACCAGCTCAGCGCAAAGCTTGATGAGCGAACTCGAGACCGAATCACGCCCCAGTTGCAGGCTTACAGCGATGCATCCCAAAAACTAGCTGAAGCCCGTAGTCAGCAGGAGGCTCTTGAGCGTGTGCTCTTCCAGTGGGACCGCGCGGACGACTTGAGACTAGCCGCCGACCAGCTCAGGAATGAAGTACAACGACTACGTACAGCACTAGAACTGGCCGAGCGGCAGTTGGCAGAACGTAAGACAGAGATACTTGACGAGCTGGATGCTGAATTCGCGGAAACGATGACTGCCATCGGGGTTCCAAGCGTTGAGCGTGCAACGATTAACCGCACGAGCTACTTGCCTATGCTTAACGGTGAGATCTATACGAAGTTCAGCCCTGCTGGCGGCGTCCGCACTGCGACGCAATTGGCGTACTGGCTGACGTTGGTGTCGGTCGCGCTACGGCGCCGAGACACTGCCTACCCAGCATTTCTCCTGATTGATAGTCCTCGTACGTCGCTCAACAACAGCGATGACCTGGCGGCCGCTCTCTACCGTCGCATAGTGACTCAGGTCGACGCAGCCCAAGACCGACTTCAGATAATCATCGGTGACAACGAGCTTCCGAGTGACTATCGGCGCGAATACGATCAATTGGATTTCACTTACGAAAATCCCACGATCAATACTGTCGCTCATCCTGGCCCAGCTGCCGTCGAACCCCTTAACTCGTCCACTAGTGATGACGCCGAGTGATTGTGTGCTCGGCACGGGTCCCAGAAATCACGAACCGGTGTAACCAGTCCGCTGCGAGGTTGTGCGCCGTCGCTGTCGCACTCCAGCTTTGGCGATCACCTCATGCTGAGCTGATTGTCCTTGGGAGTCGGCTTGGATGATTGGGACAAGTAGCCTACAGTATGCTGCCTCCGCGCGGACGTTATTCCGAAGCGTGTCTCCGGAGGTCGGCCGGCGAGACGCGTTCCAGTGCCGCGTGTCCTCGGCCCTTACCCGCTCAGGCAGATGGCGGTCGACAAGTGTGTACGCACCCATCCCATCGACCCGGCCATGGCCGCGGCTTCGCGCCGCAATATTTACCGCTGCGTCCGTGATGATGCCTGAGGAACCCGACGACTGCGGCCAACAACACCATGATCGCCGTAGGTGGACGCCGCAACCGCGCCATGGACACCGCGCCATCGCCCCTACTTGTGTCGACCGTCATTGAACAGCCGTCGCGCCCGTGAGAAGGTCCGACAGATCGACACCGTACTGGTGTCGACTCGACGAACCGCTCCATGGTGACCTCCGCTCCAGGTGCGATGATCGCATCGGCTCCCCGGCAGAGCCGACTCGATGCGCGGATCGGCGCCCCGTATCATGGCGGTACTTGTGCCTGGACCAGCGAAGCCCGCCGCACCGCAGCCCTGGCCTTCTGGAACATCCAGCAAGCGGCCTACCACTTAGCTGCGGTTTCCGCAGCGGTGACATGGGGAACCGCAGAACTGAGCTGCCGGCCTTCTGCGAACCCCTGCTGGACGAGCGTCCGCGTCGTCGTCGAATCGATATCATCAGTCTGTAACTCACGAACCTTCGTAAGCGACGTCAGAATAACCAGAGAGTGCGCTGCGGTGGTAACCGGCTGAGCGTTGAGGCGCGACAACGGATGGCCCGCAGCTAGCGACGGTGTTCATGAAAGGTGTGAAGGTACGGTCTAATTTCATCGATGGCACTCAACACTTGGAGCACTTCATGTAACAGGGTGGGCATCCGTAGTGGTTATTTCGAACGTCGCGGGAGGTTGAGTTCTAGCACAAGCCAATGCCTGGTCGCAATCAAGGGCAAATCTTGAGTAGTGCGAAGGATGTAGTCTATGTGACCGAAGAAGTATTCAGCAACCTTGCAAAACGGCTAAAAACGTGATCGGAGATATCCGAATGCCTAAAAGTCTGAGTTTTTCTGATGCGGTCAGGTTGCTTGGCGGCGACGGTCCTACGGTCACTTGGATAAATAGAATCGGTGGAGTAGCTTCAGCAGTTATGACTGTTGCGACTGCTGGAAGCGTTGACCTCTTTGCGCTCCGGGACGAGATTGTCGGATGGAGTAGATCAATTGTTGGCAGGCTCAAGGAAAAAACAAGCGGTCTGAGTCGGTTTGATCGGACTCAGCGGCTTACGGCGGCACATTCAGTGATCGTAGTATTGTCATTCTATGATGCTTTAGAAGAGCTTATGCAAGAAATGCCGACGTTCAACCTGGATCAGGCGGAGATAACTGCGGAGGAGCAGGTTGCGCTGACAATCGATCAGCCTGTCGCACAGCGATATGCGGACATGGTCGCGTCATTGGTTGACGATCCTCCCCCAATGCCCGCGCCTCACCTTCCTTTTGAGCACGTGCTTGACGAACTTCAGGATTACTTTCAAAAAATCTCTAGTCGCGTGCATGCCTTCCTGATGGGTTTAAGTGCGTTCGCAGATAAGTCTCTCGGTGACGCGGCATTTGTCATACGACAGCGAGTTCCAACGCTTGCGATCGAGCGATATCAGGAACTATACCGTCAGCTCATGATCGAAGTTCCTGAATTTCGTGTCTGGTCCGGCATGATTGAAGCTCAAGTTGCGCGTGAAACAATTCGTCGCGGATTTGTGTCTCTGCGTGCAGATCTGGACAGTTTAGTTCTTTTAGAGAACTCCACTTTGGATAGCGTGAGAAATGGGCTTACCGTCAGGCATCGGCAAAAGGTAAAGCGTGCCGTTTTGCAGTCATCCGAAACTGCGCCACAAGCCATCTTGCCAACATTGGAGGACTCTTATGTAAGTCCGGACGGCCTTGTTGCAATTGCGGGCCCTGCGGACCTGCCCGCCACTGAGGCGTGGTGGCGTGATCGGCCTACCGTAGTAGACGTGCCGCGGTTCTTGATTGGCTACCTTACAACTAAAATGGCAGTCGAGCAGCCTCTGGTTATCCTCGGGCAGCCCGGATCGGGAAAATCCGTACTCACCCAGGTGCTCGCCGCAGACTTGCCTGATAGCAATTTCTTAGTTGTTCGAGTCGAACTGCGCAATATTCGTGCTGATTCTTCTGTGCAGCAGCACATTGAGCAGACGTTGTATCAGTCTCTTGGGGAGGAAGTCAGTTGGCCAGACCTCGTCCGCCACGCTGGGCATTCCTTGCCGGTCATAATAATGGACGGGTTTGATGAGCTTCTCCAAGCGACTGGTGTTAGTCGTGCTGACTACTTGGAGCAGCTTAGAGAATTTCAATTGCGGGAGTCTGAACTAGGTAGGCCAGTAGCTATCCTGGTTACCAGTCGAACCATCGTTGCCGATCGTGCGCGTTTCCCGTGGGGCACCGTGGTTATCAGATTAAAACCGTTTGACGATGATCAGGTCGAATCATGGATACGCGTTTGGAACTTATCAAATCGTTCGAGTCTCGAACGCCGCGGCCTGAAGATGCTTTCATCTCAAACAGTGCTTCAATATGAAGAGTTAGCACGCCAGCCATTACTCCTACTATTGCTTGCATTGTACGATGCTGGCGCCAATGGTCTTCAGAAATCGTCTGGACGTATCGGGAGGGTCGACCTTTATGAGCGCCTGTTTGCTGACTTCGTCTCTCGTGAGGTGGACAAGCACCATGATGGATTAACGCCCGAATTGCGCAATCTAGAAATCGGATCCGAATGGCGACGACTGTCCGCAGTTGCCTTAGCGATGCTGAATCGTGGCGGCGACGTAATAGCTGAAGCTGATTTGGAAGCGGATATAATTCATTTACTGACGCCGGGCGATAGGGGGTTAGGGCATGCATCCGCGATGCGGCAAGCGCTTACGGTCGGCCAATTGCTCGTGGGTCGCTTCTTCTTTATTCACGAGTCGCAAGCTAGTCGTGGTACAGGTAATCCAGAAAGAAGCTTCGAGTTCCTCCATGCCACCTTTGGTGAGTTTCTAGCTGCTCGTCAAATTGTAAACGCCTTAAAAGATCTTGTTGGCGACCGGGAATTTACGCGTCAACGAATTGGTATGACGCTAGATGCTGGTTACCTGTATTCTTTAACATCCTTTATTACAGTTGCGCGACGCGCGCCACTTTGGGAGTTTTGTCGAGGGTTCATAGATCGACTTGATTCGGATCTTAGGCAGCAAATCTTCAATCTTTCTGTTGAATTATTTGTTGATTCCGGATATTCGCATCCGACATGGTCTTTGGGTGCTTATGAGCCTCGCCGTAAGCCGCTCGCCGCGCGACACGCGACTTACTCGGCAAACCTTGCATGTTTCGCGGTCTTGGCCTCGGGAGGATCGGTAGATGCAAAGGACCTTGTTGGCGACCCTGTTGTCTCGCGGTGGCGATCTCAGGCGCTGCTGTGGCAGAGTCAACTTGATACTGAAGATCGCCAACGCTTATGGCAAGCTCTCCGGGTTGCATGGGACTTGTCCTCGGATCCTACGGCTCTCATGGTTCGGGTCGAAGACGGCTCAATTGTGCGTGTGTACGAGTCACTGCCTTGGCCTGCCGATGCTCGACCCGACGGTACGTTAGGGGCTGCCAGTCTGGATGTCTCGGTGCCAAGTGACACTGCTGTTGGCCGGGCTCTTCGCAGGTCTGCGTTTGTGCAGACTGCTCATGAAGTTCGTGAGCATCTATATGCACTGCTTCCTTACTGGCGTATCTGCGGGGACAGCAATGTGTGGATCGATGACCATATGTTGGTATCGAACGCAGGGAGCTTATTTGACGTTCTCTTAGATGTGCCACAGTCAAAGTATGACACTATTGACCGAAAGTTGCTGTATAGCGCCGCGATGCGGTACGGCAACAAAGAACAGCACCGTTTATTAATTGCGCAGATGGTTCGTGACTCGATTTACTTTGAGGAGGAGGATCTTGCTGCGGTTTTGGAAGTCATTCAACGCGGAGCTGCCGTCGATAGGTCGACAGCTCAGGCCATATCGATACTGAACAGAATGACCGCTGGCGCGCTTACTCGTGGGGAAATAGCAATTGCTGTTGCTGCAGGTGTTCGGAAACTAGAAATATCTGATATGTCGCTTCTGGTCTCGGCCCTTCTGGGCCTTGATCCCCATCTATAGTGAATATTTCAAGGGGTATATGCTCTCGGGGTGAGATCTCGTGAAGGGTCAACATCGCGATGTTTTGGTTTGTGCTATTCGGTTCAACGCTGTCGCCCGAGCAGGGCGTGTTCGCTGGCGTGCTGTAGTGCGCGCAGATTGAGTTCTGTCTGCTCAACGAATGCGGCAAGGGGTGCCCATTCGGAGTTATTCGGTCCGCTCGTTGGCCTGCCTCGAAGATGGCCCTGTGTAATCTCGGCTTCGCAGTTGGAGTCGTGTAGATAGTGAGCAAGATCGTCCTCGGACACAAAAACACGGGATATCTCCCGCACCACAGAGTAACAGGCCCGCCACGGCGGGTCTTTCTGGCGTTCAGCCCCAGCCCGTCTCGGCTACGCTGATCTTGACCGTGCCCTCCCCGCGCGACCGCTGTCGGGGAGGTGCGTCATGACCGGCATCCAGTCGCTCACGCTCCCACCCCGCACCGGCGTGCACGAACCTGCTCCTGCAGCGGTCGGAACCCTTGTTCCGTTGCCGATGCCCGCCTTACCAGATCTTGCCACCGGCGGACAGCGGCGATTCTCCACCGCGCTGCTGGACGCTTCCGGGCGGATCCAGGACCGCGGCATCGTCACCGCCCTGGATTGGAAACCGGGGGATCGGCTGCTGATCACCCAGATCCGCTCGTCCGCGGTGATCTGCCGCCGCGGCGACGGCGTCTTCCGGATGACCACCAAACCGTATGTCGTGCTGCCCGCCCCGGTCCGGCACGGCTGTCATGTGCTCGCCGGCAGCCGCGTCCTGCTCGTGGCGGATCTCGCCCAGGGCGTCTTGGTCGTGCACCCCGAACACGTGGTGCACGCGATGCTGCGTGACTTCCACACCACCCTTGCCGCTGGGGAGGCGGACCGATGACCGACACGATCACCACGAACCCCGCCGACCTCGAAGCCGCCCGCCTGCTGCTCTCGCGCCTGGGTGTCAACCCCGCCGACCTTCTCGACGAGCCGACCGAGGACAGCGACCGCAAGCCCGTCCCGACGATCAACGAATGGATCCCCGTCGTCGCCGGGCTCGTCTCGCCCAGCACCGCCGCCTCCTACGGCTCCTACTGGAACAAGGCCCAAGCGGCATGGGACGGGCGCCGGATGGACACCATCACCGCCAGCGAAATCAAGACCCAGGCCGAGATCGTCCGCCGCACCGCCCGGGTCCGGCGCAACTCCCGCGGCGGCCGCAACGCGGCCGAGAACTTCGTCGCCGCCATCCGCTGCCTCTACAAGCACCTGGTCAACGACCAGCGCATCGACGACCGCAACAACCCGGCCATCCGCGTCACCAAACCGCGTCGCAACCCCTCCACCCGCCGCGGCCTCGCCAACGCCCGGCTCATCGAGCTCTCCGACGTCGTAGCCAGCACCGGCAACGACCCGGAACTCGACGCGCTCATCTGCCGCCTGCACGTCGAGACAGCCTGCCGCCGCGGCGGCGCACTCGCCCTACGGCCCCGCGACCTCGACGAAAAGCAGTGCTTGGTCCTGCTGCGCGAGAAGGGCGAGACCGAACGCTGGCAGCCCGTCTCACCGACACTGATACGCCACCTCCTCGCACACGCCGAGGAACGCGGCGACGGCGACCGCAATGGACAGCTGCTGCGCTACGCCGATGGCAGGCCGATCACCGAACGCCGCTACGACTACATCTTCAACCGCGTCCAGGACGAACTCGACTGGGCCAAGGCCATGGGCGTCACCGCCCACTGGCTCCGCCACACCACGCTGACCTGGGTCGAACGTCGCTTCGGCATCGGCGTCGCCCGCGCCTACGCCGGCCACGCCGACAGCGGCAGCGACCTGACCACCACCACCTATGTCAAAGCCGACATCACCGAAGTCGCTGCCGCCCTGTCCGCCCTGACCGGCGAACCACATCCACTCGCGCCGGCCTGACCCGGTCTGCGAGGTGTTCGCGCCGTTGTTGTGTTGCGCGAACACCTCGCAGGTGGGGGCTACGGCGCCCTGTGGTCAGGGGAGCGAGCCGGGCTCGGCGTGCAGGGTGGCGTGGTAGGCGAGGACCATGTCGTAGAGGCGGCGCTGCGGGTAGATGACCAGCAGCTTGTGCTCGAGGAGCGCGGCGAGGAAGACCTGGTCGCCGGCGCGGACACGGCAACGAGAACGGACCTTCGTGGGCAGTACCAGGTTCAGCTTCGTCGGCACCCGCCTTCCGGCGGTCCAGTCGGTGGTGACAACGATCAGGCCTGAACGTACTTCGTAGCGAATCGGCATTCCAGCCGACCAGCCGAGCAGCGTGATGGCTGCTTTCGACGCTACGGCGCCTGAGCCATCCACTCGTACGAGGGCGAATCCTGCCGTTGAGGAATCAACTAGCGGTTCTAGCGGCGGGACGGGAAGCGGTGTGACCTTGGTGTCCGTCCTATGTAGAGGTGGCATTGCGAGCGTTTCGACGATGCGGTCGGCGGGCTGTATGACATGAGCCTTCGACGACAGGTCGGCCCCAGTCCTGGGAGCTGGGGTGCTGCTTGGCATCACTGGTTTAGGGGCGCTCGATGGTGTGGACACCTAGCCTCCACGTGTGTTGACGTGGGAGGGCGTCAGTTACTTGTGAACCACTCAGTCCAATGGTGCACGACGAACTGATGATCGGCAACGGACTCCTCGGCTCCAACCTGAGCGCGGTTGTCGATGGGGCGGCAGGAAATTGGTCATTCCTCCTCTGGGCGGACTTGGCGGGATTCGGCCCTGCGACGGCTTCGGGTAGTGTGCGACCGTCGCCCCGAGGCAGATACTGACTTCGCACGATCGGGCTACTGGTCGCAATGTGCGAGGACGGCAGGCCGCACAGTGTCGGCGCCTGGGTGGGCTCGGGTCCGTCGCGACGCCTTCGGACCCCGTAACGATCGGCACGAGCCAGCACGTCTTCGAAAGCAGGGGCGCTCGTCGGGTTTCGGCAACTCCCGGTAGCGAAGGGATCCTCTGGAAGTTGCCGCATGGTGTTTGTTCAGTGACTGCCCGCGCGCGGCACGGGGGCTGGGCTATCCCTGGAAGTCAGCTACCCGAACGTCGCGGCAGGCGGCAAGGTTGTCGATGTAACGGAATGAATCTCTTCGTCGACTGTGTCCTACAACGTCCCGATGACGGACAGGCGGACCATGGATGCGGTCAACGATTTCTTGAAAGAATATCTGAAGAGTCCCGACGACCTGCTTGAATTGGCACTTGGGTGGTCCTTCTTTCCGAGTGTAGTTTTGACACTCTTTCTAGTGCATGGGTTTGTGAAGTCGTGGTTGGATATTGCAAGTGGATCGCGGAAGTTAGCGGGAAAAGTTGCTTGGACCGCTGGCAGGCTGACAAAGACTCCTCGTGGGCGGTTGTTGTCAATATCTGCCCTAACTTCGCTGACTATTTTACTGGAAGCGGCTTGGTCGATATCGGTAGTCGTCCTAGGAAACATCGTCTAATACGCTTACTTTGGCTACTACAAATCTCCGCTGTCGGACTTTGAAAAGAAGTCGAACCTATTCAGTCTTCCACCTCATGAGGTTTTGTATCGAATCAACTGGCTCGACTACGGCAACTTCAGTGTGGTTTATCTGTCCATCTTGTCGGTTCTTCTGATTTGTGCAGTTGTTCGGCGGCATGGAATTGGAAGTCTTGGCGTCTGGGTTGCCACCTTGCCGCTGATTCCAGTCGTCGTAATCGTAGCATTCGCTACGTTTATAGAACTGGTCTTGGATGTGTTCTTGCAGGGCGCGCCGATGTCGAAGTATCCGGAACTGGGGTGGCAGGGGGCGTTCCTCGGCGTAGCGGCGATCTTCACTCTTGCGTCACTTGCCGCATTCACGGCTGCCGAGCGGTTGAAGGATCAGTGGTCGGCATTGCTGAACAAGGGCGGCAGCCGTACGGGCGACTAGTAGTGCTTTGTTAGGTGCTGTTGAGCTGGGGCTTCTGTCTTGGGGTTCGGGTCTGGACGGGTTGTCGGCAGGTGTGGCAGACGCCTGTCCAGGCGGCGAGCAGGGCTTGGAGTTCGCGCAGGACTGCGTAGAGGGTCAGGCCTGCGCAGGGGCTTTTGGGGTGCGGCGGAGCTGGGTGCAGATGGCTTGGGCGACGGCGGCGAGGGTGACGTGGCGGTGCCAGCCGAGCCAGGAGCGGCCTTCGAAGTGGTCCAGGCCGAGGCCGTCTTTGAGTTCGCGGTAGTCGTGTTCGATGCGCCAGCGGAGCTTGGCCAGTCGAACCAGGTCCCGCAGCTTCGTGTCGGCGGGAAGGGTGGAGAGCCAGTAGTCGGTGGGCCCGGGTTCGCCGGGCGGCCACTCGGCCAGCAGCCAGCATTCGGGCAGGCTGCCGTCGATGCCGCGGGGGATGTTGCGGTTGGCCGGGCGGACCCGCAGCGCGAGGAACCGTGATCGCATGCTCGCGGTCGGGTCGCCGGGGGATTTGCGTGACCCGTGTCGCCAGACCACGTACCGGCCCGCCGATCGCCCGGCGGCCACCACGAGGGACTTCAAATCCTGCGGCGGGTCGGGGTAGCGCGGCTGCGGCGGGCGGCCGGTGCCCTTCCATGCCGGCGTGACCGGCACCGCCTCGGCGGGATGGGCGGTCGCGGTCGGGCTGACGGCGAGGGCGTAGGTCAGGCCGCGTTCGGTCAGGCCGAGCCGGAACTCGATGGCGTCGCCGTAGCCCGCGTCGGCCACCACCGGCCGGCCCAGTAGGTCCCATTCGGTGATGATCTCGTCGAGCATTTCCAGCGCCAGCCGCCACTTCTCCCGGTGCCGCACCTCGTCCGGGATCGCGCTGCGGGCCCGTCGCCGCCGGATCTCGGCTGCGGTCTCGCTGTCGGCGGCCTTGGTGTCGTCCCAGGACTCCGGCAGGAACAGCCGCCAGTCGATCGCGGCGGAGGCCCAGTCGGTGACCGCGTGCACGCTGACCCCGATCTGGCAGTTCCCGGTCTTGCCCAATGCGCCGCAGTACATCCGCGCCACACCGGGGGAATCCTTGCCGTCCTTGGGAAACCCGGTGTCATCGATGACCAGCGCGTCGGGGTCGACGAACTCACCGGCCCATCCGGTCAGACGTCGCCGGACTTCGACGTGGTCCCAGGTCGAGGTGGTGACGAACTGCTGCAACTGCTGGTGATCGACGCCAAGCCGTTCGGCCATCGGTTGCATCGACTTGCGTTTGCCGTCCAGCATCAGCCCGCGCAGATACAACTGCCCCTTCGCCCGCTGATCACGCCGCGCGAAACCGCCGAACATCCGCCCGGCGAACTCCTCGATCACCGGACGAACCTCGTCCATCTCCTCCGGAAGCACCCGCACAGGAGATCACATCGACGCCCAACCAGCCACAACGACACACCTAACAAAGCACTACTAGGGCCTGTATTGAAGTTGTCTCGAGCCGGTTGAGCTGGAGTTGGTGTTGCTGGTCGTGTCGGCGGTCGAAATAGGTGAGGTCTCCGGTAGTTGGTTCGTCGACGAAGAAGCAACCTGAACACCGGAGACCTCGTGGACACCCAAGCGGTGACGAGGCGGTTCGCATGACCGATGAGCAGTGGGCAGCGCTGGAGTCGTTGCTGCCTGAACCTGAACCGTCACGGCCGGGTCGGCCGTCGTTGTGGAGCATGCGACAGCTGATCGACGGGATCGGTTGCCGGTGCGCTGCGGCGGGACATGCCAGCAGGTTATGGCTCCTGGGAGGCGGCTTATGGGATGTTCCGGCGATGGCAGCGTGCGGGTGTATGGCAGGCGGTCGTGACTGCGCTGCAAGCTCTGGCCGATGCGGCTGGGCAAATCACGTCGGACGTCAGCGTGGACTCCACGATCGCGCGGGCGCATCAGCATGCCGCGGGTGAGCGGGAAAGGGGGATCTGCAGGCTGAGCCGCCGGGCGGGGCCACCGTCGAACCGGATGATCATGCGTTGGGCCGGTCGCGGGGCGGATGGACCACGAAGCTGCATTTGGGATGGGAACAGGGGACAGAAGCCGTTGTCGATGGTGCTGACCGCCGAGCAGCGCGGCGACAGCTCGCAGTTCATCCCCGTCTTGGCCGGTATCCGAGTGCCCCGCTCGGGCCGTGGCTGGCCGCGTACCCTGCCCGGACCGGGGGCTGGCGGACAAGGCCCACACCTCCAATGCCGACCGGGCTCACCTGCGCCGCCGTGGTATTCGGGCGACCATTCCGAGCAAGGCCGATCAGGACGCACACCGCAAGGCCAAGGCGTCGAAGGGCGGCCGGCCACCGACCTTCGATCCCGACGTCTACAGACAAGTGTCCGGACAACCGGGGGAAGCTCACAAAGGCACGCTGTGGAATGCGGCATCAACCGGCTCAAACGCCGCCGCGCCGTGATCACCCGCTACGACTGCTTGCCGTCCGCTACGAGGCCACCGTCCACGTCGCCGCGATCAACGAATGGCTCTGACCGAGGTCGATACAGGCCCTAGGGGCCGATTTGAACATGCGTATGTGTCCGGGACCTGTCCTGAGCAACCCAGCACGAGTGCGTCGGGGTTGCGGAACCTGCGTTCGCATCTGGGGTTGACCCGTTTTGACGGACAGGGTCGTTGAGTTGTGGTCAGGCTACTTGACGCGTGGCTGTTTCGTAGCTGGCGGGGCTGAGGTAGCCGAGTCTGGAGTGCAGGCGTCGGGTGTTGTACCAGCCTTCGATGTACTCGAAGATCGCTTTGTGCGCGGTGGTGCGGGTGGGCCAGCCCTGCCGGTCGAGCAGTTCGGCTTTGATGGTCGCGAAGAAGGATTCGGCGACCGCGTTGTCCCAACACTGTCCCTTGCGTCCCACCGATAGTCGGACGCCGGCGTCGTCGGCGAGAGCACCGAAGTGGGCGGAGGTGTACTGGCAGCCGCGATCGGAGTGGAAGATCACTCCGGGCTCGGGGCGGCGCCGGGTGAGAGCGTTGCGCAGGGCATCGGCGACCAGGTCGGTGCGCAGGTGGTCCGCGATGGCCCAGCCGACGACGCGGCGGGAGTCCAGGTCGATGACGGTGGCCAGATACAGCCAGCCTTCCCAGGTGTGGATGTAGGTGATGTCCCCGCACCAGCGGGTGTTGATATTCGTGGCGGTGCAGGAGAAATCCCGCTTGATCAGGTCAGCGGGCATGGCCGCTGCCGGGTCGGGAGTGGTTGTGGTCCGCCACCGTTTCGGGGTCCTTCCCGTCAAGCCCGCGGTGCGCAGGAGCCGGGCGATCCGCTTGCGGGAGTGCCGCCGGCCGCGGGCGCGGAGTTCGGCGTGGACCCGGGGTGTTCCGTAGGTGCCGTTCGACTCATCGTGAATCGCGACGATCTCCTCAGCCAGCTCCGCGTCATCGCGTTCATGCTGGGAGGGGGTGGCGGCGCGGTGGGTGTAGTAGGCGGCTCGGGAGACCTTGAGCAGTTCGCAGGCACGTTTGACGTTGCCGCTATCGCTGGCGTTCTCCGCCCCGATGAACGGGTACACGTTCACCGGGTCTCCTTCGCGAAGAAAGCCGTCGCTCGTTTGAGGATCTCCACGTCCTCGGACAGGCGGCGGTTCTCCCGCCGCAGCCGGGCCAGCTCGGCCCGTTCGTCACTGGTCAGCCCGCCGTCGGTGCGGGTCCCGGCGTCGCGTTCGGCCTGCTTGACCCACTCGCGCACGCCGGTCTCGGTCAGGTCGAAGTCCTTCGCGATCTGACCGATCGAGCGGTCGCCTCGCTGGCACAGCTCGACGATCTCGGCCTTGAACTCCGGCGTGAACGAACGACGAGGCCGAGGCTTCTTCCTGCCCATGGTCTCCATGATGGAACATCCTTCCCGAGGGCGTCAGCCCTGATCTTGGATGTCCGTCAAAACGGGTCAGGCCCAGGGACGACACTTGCTGACCTGCGAGGTCATCAGCTGTAACAGTGTTTTCGTTTACTCCCGTCTCGACCGCTCGACGCTGGGTTCGAGCTGTGCATGGCTGGCGGTCGGCGGACAGCGAAGGATCCCATGGGTGGCCGGTTATCGTCCCCGCTTAGGGTACGGGGTGTCCGGGTGGTGATGGGGTGGTCGGTCTTGCGGTCGCACTGTGCGCTGTATGTGGACGCCGGTTATCTGTTGGCCGGGGCGGCGACGCGGGTCACCGGTACGTCGCTTCGGGGTGGTATGGAGCTCGATCATGAACGGCTGCCTCGTAACTCGTGGTGTTGTTGGTGGGTCTGGTGTTGCGGTCAGTCGGCGAGGAGGATGTTGTGCAGATGCGCGATGCCGGACACCGTGTCGGCGAGGGTGCTGCCGGTCCGGTGGTAGTCGCGGAGGATCTTGAAGTTCTTCATCCGGGACAGGACGTGCTCGACGCGAGCGCGGATCGTGCGGTGGGTGGCGTTGAGGTCCTCCTTCCAGTCCGCGACACGCTGTTCTGTTGGTGGTGAGGTTCGGTTGGCCTACAGGATGCGGACGCGGGTGAAAGCTGCGAAGTCGCCAGCTGACACAGCTGCGTCGAGCGCGTCCAGTGTCGCTTCCTCGACGCTTGCCATGTTCAGGTAGCCAGGATCGTCGCCGACGGGCGTAATGCCGCCGGAGGAGAGGACTGGCGTGATGCTCTCGGCGGGGTCGGAGAGATGTGAGCTGTCCAGCGCCTCCTCCGGACTCCGCGCAAGCTGCATTGGTTGTCCGCGTAAAAAACGGAACACGTCCTGGTAGACAGCCGGAACGGTGGGCATGCGTCCGTGCTCTGCCGCGACGTATCGGATCTCGACATCATCGAGCGCCGCCGACGCGAGCGGTACTCGGCCGTCGCCCTCGCGATGAACATTCCCGGGTTCGCGGTGGGTGACCCGGTCCATGTGCCGCCAGTGCCACCCAAACCCCGATTTATACGCGAGGCGGAACAGGGTCCGCTGACCCACGCCGGCAATGATCGCAATGCGTTCTCGGTGTTCCGCATCCAGGCTGCGGTGCCATGAGTCGAGGTCGCGGTGTAGCTGGCCGGTGTCGTCAAGGGCGGCTTGCAGTGCCGCCTGGTCGACGGGGTCTAGGGCAAGCCGCCAAGCGCCGGCATCGTAAATGTCAAAGTTGGCGCACGGATGGTTGTCCGGAGTAGCCCCCGGATAGATGCCGGAAGGGGCCGGCAACAGGTTCAGCACGCCGCGTAACGATCGGAACGCGGAACGGTCGAGGTATCGGCCGAGCAGCGCGAGGGACTCAAAGCCCCACAGGTGGTTCTTCAGATAGCCCGCGATAGCGGGCGACCCATAGTTAGGCGTTCCGATGAGGACCACGCGACCGACGCGATTCCACAGTTCCGGGTAGGTCATCAAGGTAGTTCGCGTCAGCAAGCCTCCCATACTGTGCGCGGCCAAGTGGACCGGCTTACCTGTCTCTTCGGACGTTCCGACGATGGCGTCATGGAGTTGTCGAGCACTCTCACGCAACGACTTCCGCCAATCGTAAGGAACTGCCTGGTGAACGAAGTCGCCGCTGCGGTATGCGGCCGCGAAGAAACCTTCATACGCTCCCATCACGCCGACCGCTTCGATGCGCGCCCTGGGATCGTGGTCGGATACGCCGTTGGCGGAAAGCCGCAAATCGCGTATGTGATGACGGTTCAGAATATCGAGCCACCAGATACCGCCAAGGCCAGCGCTGTTGAGCGAGCTACCCATGACGCCGGGGAGGAAGAGCAGGTTGACGGATTCGTTCCCGGCCAGGTGGCCGCCGTCGAACCCCACCGCGAGCCGCCGGTATTCCTCGAGCGCGTCTGCACCGAAATACTCCCGGAGGACCACAGCGCTCGAACTATCGTTCACCATCGCCAGACGCTCTGTGAAACCCGCTGTCAGAAAACGTTCGATGACCGTCGGCATGTCAGTGCTCCTTTCGCAGCTTCGACAGAGCCGCGACAGCGGTGTCGCTCGCGAAGTAGAGGTGGTAGTCGTTCACGTAGCTGTAGAAGAGTCCGCCCACGATGCCGTACTCACTCCAGAAGAAACGCCTCGCCTGGGCGAGCGCCTCTCCTGCTGGAGTAGGCTTGCCGTGTTCAGCATAGAGAAAGTGGAAAAAGACCGCAGCAAACCGGGCGGCGAAGGTAATCGGAACTTTGCATTCGGTACCGATGAAGGCGCTGCAACCGCGCAGGAAGAACCGTTCCTCCAGTTCATTCGGGACGTACGGGGAGCCCGCCGACGTGCCGCAAGCGTTCGCGAAGACCAGCGGACGATCCGGTATGGTCGCGACTCCGATTTCGCTCAGTGTCACCGTGTCATCTTCGGGAGAGCCGTTACCGAACCGGAATCCGGGGCCATCTTGGTCGCCGGCCATGGATCGGCAGTAGATATACAAGACGCCGACCGGATTCGGCGCCGGGCTGTCGAGGAACCGGACGACCTGCGGTTTGCCGGGCGAGCCGGTGGGCAGAACGTAGGGCGCCCACTGCCTGAGTTCGTCGAGATGACGTTCTGTTTCCGCTGCCACGGGATCGTCGCCGCGGGAGCCCCAATACATCAGATGGGCACGGACGAAACTGTCCTGGGAACCGAGGGACCGGTTGAGAAGCGGCATCGGGTGGGACACGTACCGCACCCGCAGCCGGATGCCGAGGAAATTTTCGGGATCGATCGGTTCTCCTGCCGCCGGAGGTGGTTCCCGATACATCAACGCCCACGGCACGTGCGCGACATGTTGACCGGTCGGGAACCAGGTGAGGGAAAGCATGTCGCCCGGACTCAGGGCATCTATGGCCTTCCGTGCCTCACTTCCGGCTTCGAACAGTGCTTGATACAGTACATGTCCCTCTTGCGCCAGGCGGCGCAGAGCCGGGCAGGTCGCCACCATCGACCACCGGTCGTCCGGAATGTCCTGCCCTGCCCAGTCCGAGCTCGGCTGAAACGACGCCAGACGCGCAGCGAGTTCGCCCGGGTCGATGCCGTTGAAGTATTCCTGCTGCGCCAGCCGTAACCGATCCAGCGCGTCTCGAACACGCTGGATCTGGCCTTCGACAAGCGAGCAATTGGGAGCCCAACTGACCGTGGCCTCGGCACCGAGCTCCTGGCATGACAGATGAGCTTGAGGTGGTTGAAGCGTGAGGTTGAGACGGGTCGCGGGAGCCTGCCAGTCCGCGGAGGGTTCCGGCGCGACGTGTCGTAGAGCTGGACCGTGGAAAATCGTGGTAGTGATTGCCCGCCGCTGATCCGGCACAAGTGTGGTGCTCGGGGTGGGGACCGGTGGTGTCGCCGAGGACGTCGGCGCCGGAGGCGACACCGCGAGGTCGACTTTCAACCAGCGGTAGAGGTCTCCCGCGATGCTCACGGCCACTTCTATCCGCGCCAGGCCCTCGTGTAGCGGCACGATAGCAATTCGCCGTTCCTGAGAATTGCCGCGCGTCGGAACGGTGAGATCGAACGAGGCCATCCACTGCGCGGTGCCGCCGCTATCTGCCGTGCTCACCTGGATACCGGAAGCGTCGTTCGAATCAGCCGAGAGCACGACATCGGTGGAGGAGATCACCCAGTTGGTATCCAGACCATCGTCCGGGATTGCATCCCGGGGAATCTCCCGGGCTCCCTCGGCGACGTTCCCCGGATGCGGTATGCCGACCCGGAATACCAGTGTGTACCTCTGCCGAGCGATAAGTGGGAGAGTGGGATTGCCCTCTCTTTCGCTGACCCAGATGTTGATAATTTGCGGATCATCGTCGTCGCCAGGTTCATTCAGGTCGCTCGCGGGCGGGTCTGGTGGGGGCCCAGGTGGTTCGTCCGGGCCGTCAGAGGTTCCGGTGCCCGCGGCACTGCCTTCCGACCTGGTGAACGCCTCGCGGAGACGACTGAAGACCGGCTTTCCCGAATGCTCGTCCGAGGCCACGGCGCGCAGTAACAGCTCGTCGACCTGCGTCGCGCCGATCTCGTCTGGGGCCTCCCTGAGCATGGATAGGAGGGGAGCGAAATGCCGACGTTGAGGTCCTCCAATGTTCTCTGCTTGTTCGACGTATGCGACTGCCTCGTCCGATTCACCCCTGGCAGCGGCCAGAAGGCCAAGGACACCGAGCGTGATAGCAGCATTTTCTTGGTCGCCAGTGCGCAATAACAGTTGTATGGCATTTCGGAGATGGCGGTCGGCGCTGAAGAAGTCTCGCTGGCGGTAGGTAACGCCACCCAGTAGTTGGAGAATGACTGCCAGCTCATAGGTATTCTCTGTTTCTTCGTAGAAAAGGAGGGCCTGCTCGTAGTAGGCCTGCGCTTGGGCGTATCGCTGCGTCTGCTCGGCCACCATCCCGAGAAGCTGAAGACTCTGCGCCTGGCGCTCCTCGTTGTTGTCCTGCTCGTAAAGGACCACGGCCTCGGTCGTATAGGGGATAGCGTGTTCGAAATCGCCCTGTCGGTAGGCCAACAGTCCCAGCTGGTAACAATTGTCAGCACTTCGGGGAAGGTCGCCGAGTCGGCTGGAAATTTCCCGAGCGCTCAGGAAATGTTGCCGTGCATCGTCATGGTCTCCGAGATTTTCAGATGTGCTGCCGAGAAGGGCGTGAACGTCGGCGACGCCGCTGGACTCACCGATCTCCTCGAAGACGCTCAGTGCGAGGCGCGCCTCGCGACGGGTGGCGGCGAAGTCGCCTTGGATAAAGTTGACCCGGCCCAGTTTCAGGTAACAGATGGCGGCCATCTCGGCCCAGCCACCCAAGCTGCGGCACAGGTCCAGGGTTCGGCGATAATGACTTTCAGCGTTGTCGGTATCGCCCTTGCGAAAAGCGATGTCACCCAGAGAAGAAGTTGCGATTGCGACCCCTGCAAGATTGCCCGCAGACTGGAACGATGTGGCCGCGGCTTCGAGTAATTCCTCGGCACGGCGGTCGCCAATTCGCTGGGCGCTCACACCAATCTCGTACAGCAGGCCCGACTGGTCTAGTGGGTCGAGCCAGACTCTGTCCTCGACTTCGGTGAGGAACTGCACGACGTGTTCGCTCGGCGCGACGCGAAGCGTGGATCCGGCGTCAGCCGCGCGATGCGGTGCGACGCCGAGCAGCACACCCATAACGAGACGCTCATCGGGGTGAATCACCGGTCCGCCGCTTGTCCCTGGTAGGGGCGCGAAATCCCAGGTCGACAGCCGCGCCTCTCTCAAGCCGCCGGCGACGCGAGCGCTGCGCCACCTGCAGTTGGCTCGCTCGAGTCGTCCCGCCGGGGATGCGATCAAGACATGGGCTCTGTGCTCTCGGTGGGAGAATTGGCTGGAGAGGAAACCTCTGACGGAGTCGGCTAGTGGCTCGCTGCAGCGCAGAAGAGCAAGATCCTGAGCGCCGTCGGCGGCTAGGATCACTGCCGGCTGTGGCCGGTCAACTCCGAACGGAGTTACTCGGACGCCGCTTTCAGGGTTCTCGAGTGCGAGCGGGCCTGCCACGTGCAGCGCGGTAAGGACGAGGCCGGGAGCCACCTGGAACCCGGTGCCGACGATGTTCTGTTGTTCATCGACGATGTGTCCCAAATAGCCCGGGATCTCGTTCATCGGTGTATCAGGCATGGAGCGCTCCGCTTCGGGTGGCGGCCAGGTGCAACAGTGTGGAGTTGGGTATCCCTGCAAGGCAGTCGGTGTGTCTTGTCTCGAGAAGTGACGGGCCGCCGACGCCTTCAAATCGGCCGTGGTGCCCGGCTACCCCTGCTCTGGCAGGAGGCGTTGCGATGAGGTGCGGCGATGTCATTTGAATCCTGTTTGCTCCACGCCACTGACTCCTGGTGGTCGTTTGCGGGCCGGTAGTTGGAACGCCCGCCCACAGATCGTCGAACCGGCACCCGAAACGTCGCCCAATGTGACGAACAACAAGCACGCCGTCGCGAACCACGTCCGGCCGACGTTGTCACGAGCACCCTGTACAGGCACTATTCGGATGGGGCCTGCGATGCCAAGTGTTTATAGGTGAGGTCGGCGGTCGGCCGGGATCCGTTACGACCGGCGGTGGGCCGGACCCGGTGGGCATCGGGTCGTGAACACTGCAGGCCAGGCCGGTCTGTCGGCTGCGCGCGGCGTAAGTCCGCTCTTCGGATGTGCGCATAGCCGCAGTCTGCAGAGTCAGCATTGGCGGCTCGGTAGAGCACGAGCATTCGTGCATCGGATCCGCTGTGCGAGTGCATCGCCGTTGCCGACGGGAAATACCGATCGTAGGCGCCGTGCACCACGACCGTCGGCGTTGGGAGCTGGGGTAGTCGCCCTCGCTTGGGCGGCTGGCCCTGAACTTGGTGTCAGGGGCCGGTGCTTGGGCGTCGCGGACGTACCAGATCGAACCCGCCGCCGAAGCCGTAGCGCCATTCGCGCGCCATGGCTCCGATTCAGATCCTTGACCCGCGCTTGCGGCCGGCTGACGGGTGGACGAGCTCGTTACCTTCTAGAGCTGCTAGGAGCGCGGGCCGGCAGGTGTCGGCGGAGATACCGTCACCGCACGGGGAGTTGCTGAAGCCGCGCCGCTGCGCGGCCGCGCTGAGGTCGTACTCGTGGTCGGTCGCCTTCGTGCGCGGGGCGTGGTCGAGTGCGGCTGTCCCGCGGCGGACGTGCTGGGTGAGGGCGGGGTAGCCGAGCGAGTGCGTGAGGTTGCGGAGGAACAGTTCGCAGGTCTCGTGCGTCACCTGGTAGCCGGGCTCTTCCAGCAGGAGTACGCCGCCCAAACCGTCGTCGTTGCTGGTGAAGGAGAGCCTGCACACAGCTGGTAGCTCGGCGACGGTCCAGTCGAGGTGGGCGATCTTCAGAGTCGCCGAGGGGCCTGTGCGAGCCAGAACGTCCAGCAGGTCGGTGTCGAGGCCGCTGCCGTGCCGCTTGAACAGTGCGAGCACTTTGCCTGGGTGGGCCAGCGCCATCGATTCGAGCATGAGCTGCCAGCGAGCGCCGGCGGCAAGCCAGGTCTCGTGAACTAGTTTCGAGATGTCACTTTCGTCGGCTGGACGGCCGCGCTGTGCGTAGGCGAGTTCTTTGTCGGCTACGGCCTGTGTCGCGGATTTGCAGGTGCTACCACCGGCGACGGACTCGAGCCACTCAGGCAGGGGGTCGCGGTTGACGGCGTAGTGCATGCCGAGGTTCGACGTGAGTCCGGCGGCGTCGAAGACGGTTACGGCTGCTCCCACGAACCGGTCGTAGTGCGGCTTGTGTCCTCTCGGAGTCCTGCCTCGCCGTACCCAGTCCGCCAGGACCATCACGCAGGCTCGCTCGCTGTCCACGCTGAGGTAGCGGTTCACGTCTTCGGCAAGACGGGAGCGCCTGTCGTGCTCCGGCCCGGAAATCGAGGCTAGTGGCTCCTCCGCCAGCAGCTTGTCCACGTTGCCGAATCCGCCGAGGTGGCGACCCAGTGCGGAAATCGGTAGATCGCCGCGCGCCCGCTTGTGCTCGGCTTCGCGCGTCTCGTTCGCGTAGTAAACGAGGTGGCGGGCGGCTTTCAGGTAGTCGGTGAGGGTTCCGGGAGGATCGCAGTGCAGTCCTTCGGGAAGTATCCGGTCTCCGAGCGTCCCGCTCGATGGCTGTGCGAACTCGTCGCTGCGTGCGCGCGACTTCAGGCTGGGGCAGTCTGGGTCGGCGTGCCACCGGGTGCCGGTCTTCGTCGCCCACACCCGCAGCATCGCCCCTGCCCACGGGCCCAGAGGGAGGTCTTCGACACTGAGTGCCGAGCGTGGATTGCCGTCTTCGGCGACAAGCTTCAGCATTCAACCACCTCGGTCGAGTTCAACAGTCCGGAGCGATATCGGAAATGTGACCCGGTTTCGTTACCGATGGTCACACGGTACGTCAGTGCCGGGCCGCCGCGTGCGCCTCGATCGTGGAGTAGGGGGCGGGCGCGGGGACGCAGAGCGAGGGATCACGAACGCGCGCGAGCGACGGAACGGACAGGTTCCGCAGAGCCCATCTCCGCCAACTGCCAATCGCACGTGCGCCCGCACCGTCGTCGACGATCCGGACCGGGGCAGCGGGGCTCGCACCGACCTCGGTCGTGCCGGTCACGGCTGGTCGGGTTCGGGGCCGGCTTGGATCTCGGCGAGCCGCCGCAATAGCAGGTTCGTCGCCTGTTCCATGAGCCCGGCGCGTTCGAGGCTGAGGGTGTCGAACTGGCCGTGGGCGGCGAGGTTGCGCATTCCGGCGCACGAGTCCAGGTCCTTGACATCTTGAGCGGTGATCAGCTTGGCGGTGCGTAGCGCGGCGGTGAGCTTGTTGATGCCCGGCCGGTCGGGGTAAGGGACATTCTGGGCGTCGGCGAGGGCCCGCAGCGCGATCTCCAGCGCTGCCCCGCACAGCATGATCGGTGCGGCCGGGTGGCCCTGCTTGTCCTCCAGCAGTTGCCGCACCTGGCCCATCAGGTCGATGCGGGTGCCGGTGATCTCGTTGAACGTCCGTTCGCCGACGACCTCAACGACGCCGCGGCGGACTTGCCGGCACCAGGCCTCAAGCAGATCACCCAACGCCCGGATTCCCGTCTCCCGCGACTTCCTCTCACCGTTATTGGAGTAGAGGTCGTCGGCCTGCTTGAGCCATTGGCTGTCGGGTCCCGCATACACGCGCAGGAACTCTCGAGCCTCGGTGGCGACCGCGATCAGACCGAACAACCCGCTTGGGTCTGTGGCTTTCCAGTAGCCGTCGCCGTACTCGCTCCGTTCCCACTTCATGCCGTCGCGGAGACGGCTGGCCAGTTCCTCGGCGTACTCAAGCAGTTGCTCCTTCTGCATTGCCGCAGGATGCCACGACACTCCGACAAGTTCTGGTGGCGCGCCGTCACCGTCACGGCGATGAGGCCATCCGGCTGGGTCGCTCACCGACAGGTTCGTTACTTAGAGTAGCCGCCCTTGGTGTTCTGCCGCTTCTGTCCGGACGGCCTCGAAGAACGCGGTGTCGATGTGATCGTCACGGTCTTCGTCGCTGTCTTCGGGTTCGTCGTCGGTGAAGTCTTCGAGGTCGTCATCGTCGTAGTCGGCGCACTCGCGGTAAAGCAGCCAGCTACCGCGGATCCCGTCGAGCAGGTCTTCTAGAAGGTCGTGTGCGGGACACATCGGGTCCAGCGGTGTGACGCGCGGCATCAGGCCAGCGAGCAGCTCTTCGTCGCCTGGGCCGAACCTCTGCGCCTTCTGCTTCGCCTCTTCGATCTGGTGCACCAGCGCATCGGGGTCGGCGAGTCTGCCTTCGGCTGCGGTCATCGCCGTTTTGTTCAGGTCGGTGACGACTTCCCGTGGTGTCTCGCCGGCGTCGAGTCGTTCCAGGACCAGGGTGGGTGTCTCGACGGCGAGGGATTCGATGTTGTCCGCTTCGAGCACTACCTGGATGGGGAGACAGTCCGCTGCTTCGGAGGCGACCTCCGCGGCGGCCTGCAGCCAGTGGGCCGCCGCGACCGCGGCCGCGGTGGGATCGACGTCCTGCAGAAGGCGCGTCGACCCGAGGGGGTGCTAGCGCAGCAGGTCGTTTGCGGCGCTGACCTGCACGGGGGAGGCATCTGCGCGTGTCAGAAGCACTGCCTGCTTTGCCCGGCCGGTCAGGTCGCCGCGCTCGGCTTGCTCGACCGCGGCGAGTTCGTCTTCGACGTCGGCGACCACGCGGTCGGTCAGAGCCTGATCAGCTAGTGCGTGGAGCGCGCGGCCGACGCGATGAGCGGCTTCCTCGACGAGGATGTAGGACTGCACGGTGCGGTCACCGCGGGGCAGGTTGGGGTTCCGCAACGACATGACCACGTCGGCGAAGGCTTCCCGTTCGCCTTGGGGGCGCCAGTCCTCGGTGTTCGGCTCCAGACTGTCGGCGGCGCTCGCCGGATGGGTGTAGGTGCGCCACATCTGACGCGACAGGCCGGTCAAGCAGAACGCCAAACCGATCGCGGCGTCACGCTCGGCGGACTTCGGCAGGTCGGCGAGGGTAGATGCGACGCAGCCGACGCCGGTGTCCCAGGTCGTGGTGAGAACACCACGTGCCCCGTCGTAGGCGTAGAGAGTCATAGCCGAATCCTGCCAGGTTCACCTGCACAGCGGGTATTGCCGCGTCGATAGGTGTGCGTGATCGTGGAAGATCGATGGGGTCGGCTTGCATGTCGCCTTGGTGCTCACGCGGCCACGCAGCGGCACGCGGCGTACTCACTGGCGAATGCCGTGAGCGGCGCGGAAGCAGGCCGAGGAGGCGCGAATACGGGCGTTCGTCGCAGATGCAGCCCAACGTCACGAGGTGAAGAATCCGGATCGACCACGGTCAGGCACGTGGAGCCAAACCAAACGTGGGGGTCGGCCTGCTCGGTCGTGCGCGGGTGTCGCTGTCGGTTCTGTCGGATCTGCGGCGTAGCGTTCCGGACGAGGTTCGTCGAGGAGGAGCCAGAATGAACGAGAGCGGGATCGACGAGGACGCCATCGCAAGGTTCGCGGAGGACCTGCAACGCGAGTTCGACAAGCATGGGCCGATCGTGATTCCAGTGGAGGCCGACATGTCAGGACTTCCGTCCCTTGGTCAAGGAGCCACGGTGAACAACTACAACGGGCCCGTGTTCAACGGAGGCGTCTCCGGCGCGCAGATCGCGTGGAACAACGACACCGTGACACAGAACCAGCAGAACGCCAGCAGCGACGTGGCCCTCGGCTATGAATCACTTGCCAAGCTGATCACTGATCTGCTGCAGCAGCTGCCACAAGTCGGCCTCGACGAGCAAGCCCGCCTCGACACCGAGGATGCCGCCAAAGAGGTGCTCAAGGAGATCACCGGTACCGAAGCGCCAGAACCGGGCCGGTTGCGCCGCGCCCTGACCGTGCTGCGCGGCGGACTCGCGCCGATCGCCACCGGCATCGTAAGCGGCTTGGCCGCCGGCGCCGAGGACTGGGCGAAGGCGGCGATCGCCGGGCTGACCGGTATCTGCTGAACACAAGACGCAGCCCCGGAGATCACAATGACGACCGAATTTGATGACCACTGTGACGCGCTGATCTTGCACCTTCACGAGACTGATTCATCAGTGGCGGACGATTTCCTGGCCGACCGTGGGTTCGACTTCGGCGACACACGCCAGCTGGTGCAAGACCTGGAGGAACGCGGCCTGGTGACTCCGACCTATGTCCTTGCCCAGACGCGCTGCACCCTGACTGGACGCGGCGTTCGTCGAGCACAGCAGCTGATCAAGGAACGGCCCAAGCGTCGCGCGACGACCCTGCGGTACCGAATGCTCCTGTGGCTGGAAGAACACCCCGAGACTGAGAACTGGGATGCCTTCTTGGCGAGCAGTCAGGCCCACTTCGAGGGCGCGGCATTTACCGAACCTCAGCTCAAACGCGAAGCCAAGTTCCTTTACGAAAGCGGGTACATAACCGCAGTCACGATCGATCAAGAGGTCGATGGCATGCTGTACCCGGACCTCACCGCGGCCGGACGGGACTTCTTCTACGAAGGTGGTGAGAGCTCTGGCGGTAGGTTCATCGCGAACACCTACTACGGGCCGGTGATAAACGGGCCAGTGACCGGCTCGCAGTTTGCCTGGGGCAACACCACGGCCAGCCAGGGGCAGCAATCTGCGCCCAGTGACCGCGGCGCGGACGCTTAAGCACTCGAACGAGCCGCAGACCGTCCACCTGCGTCGGGCGACGCTTGGCCGACCGTGTCGGGTTCTACCAGGACTTGCGTTGGACGAAAGAGCGGCGGGTGCGGTGCCCTCTCGGCGGGTGAACAATGCGTATGTCCGAGGGGCTGAGGGTGCAGCTGCTGGCCGCCCGAGTAGTAGCTTCCGGCGACGATGGGAGAGCGGCGACCGCGTGGCTCGAGGAGCGATGACGAAGAGAGCAAAGCGTACGAAGCGGACGCCGACTAACGCGGCGCCACCGCCTGCAGCCATGTCCGAGAGAGCGGCAAGCGAGGGCGGTGAGCCGCTGGCAAGCCCGCTCGAATGTCGATGGGCTGAGACTCGGTCTGGTGCGGTTGCCGGACGGGGCTACCACTATCAAGACTTGGTCGGCGCTTGGGTGGCGTTGCAGGTTCTGTCGGGCGGCATTGAGCCGGGGCGTGTCGTCGCTGAGGGTTTCGAGGACCTAACATGCGAGAGCAGCGCGCCGCAGCAGGTGCAGGTGAAGTCGCGGCAGGAACGCGTCGGCGACTTCCGGGTCGCGGAGGTCGCGCGGTTTGTAGTGCAGGCGTGGTTGCAGCGCTTGCTCCGTGTTCCGGCCGATGCCGCCGAGTCTGCGATCGTGGTCGTCGAACGCGCCGTCGAGGGATATGCCCCGCTTGACTGGGAGCGGCGTCTGATCAACGATGACGGGTGGAGCGAACTCGTCGCTGCTATTCGCCAGCGCGCGCAGAAAGCTGGCATCGCTGCCGATGTGGTAGATCTGCTCGTTGCCCGGACGACCGTCGTTGTGCTTCCGCAACAGCGGATTCTTCGTGACGCGGCGGAGTGCGTAGCTGCACGCACTGGTCTGCCGCTCGGAGCGACGGTGCCGGTGGTTCAGGCGTTACGCGCCGCGGTGGCTGAACATGCCGACCGCAACGCCGAGGTCGGTTTGGATGATCGCGCTGGGCTGAGCCGGACGGACATCGAGCGGATTGTCACGAGCACAGCGGCCCTGGTGGATCGCGATTCTCTGGTAGCGGCGGTGGCCAGCGGGTTGTGCGAGACTGTCGACTTCGATACGCCGCAGGTTGACCCAGGATTCTACAGCGGCACGGGCACGCAGCCTGGACACATCGCCGCCGGCCTGGTGACGCCCCGCCCAGCCGTGACGGACGAAGTCCTGGCCGGACTCGGCAGCGGCCGCAGTGTCCTGATCGCTGGACCGTCGGGTGTCGGCAAGTCTGCCGTTTTGTGGATGGCGGCCTACGTCGCGCGGCATGTCGTCTGGTACCGCGTGCATCGGCTGAGCAACGACAACGTTGAGCCGCTAATCCGCTTGGCCATCGCAGGCGGCGCCGGCCGTCATGGGCCGGTCGGGCTTATCGTCGATGGCGTCGGCACCGGTTCGCTTACTGCGTGGGACGAACTGCATCGACGCGTCGCCGCCACTCCGGGCGTGCTCTTGCTCGGGTCGGTGCGCGAGGAAGACACGTTACCGCTGCAGACCTTTGGCCAATGCGTCGTTGTGCGCCCGCGCCTCGATGAAGACCTGGCCGCCCGCATCCACAAGGGTCTGCTCAGCAGCGGTGTCACCACACAACCGCACTGGCAGGAGACGTACGAGCGCAGCGATGGTCTGACGCTGGAGTTCACGCATCTGTTGAGCCAGGGCCGGCGGCTCCGCGACGTCATCGGCGACCAGGTCCGCGACCGTGTACGCGATCACCGCATCGTCGAGCTGGCAGTCATCGCACCGGTCAGCGTCGCTCACCGATGGGGCGCCGGGCTTCCCGCCGCACGACTGGCAGAGGTGGTCAGCCCGTCGGCAGGTACGTTCAAGGAGGCGCTGACGAGGCTTGTCGACGAGCACTTGGTTGCCGTCGACGACGGTGTCGTGCGTGGTCTGCATCCGGTGCGTTCCGCCGCGCTCTGCGAGGCAGTGCACGAGGTGCCACCTCCGACGCTGCGCGACACCGTCCGCGACGTCATCGACTGGATCGGCGCCGACGACCTATGCTCGTTCGTGGCACGGGCCATCGCCGACAACACGGGACTTGCGCCCGTCGTGGTCGACTCGCTCCGCGGCCGCCTCGACCGATCACCTGGCGACCGGACGACGATCGCCGCCGCACTCGAAGGCCTACGTCTCGCCGACTTCACGCTCACGGCCAGGCGGTGGGTCGGGATTCTCGCCAAGCATGAGGTTCCGGTGCCGCATCGACCATTAAGCCTCGACCTCGCCATGATCGACAGCGAGCTTGTCGCTGGGTTGGACCCGCGGCTCATCGCCGCGACTGAGGAGATCCGACGTGACCGCGCGTCCAGTACGTCAGCACTGCGCGACCAGCTCCTAACCCACATCGGCGTGGATACGCTAAACGACCTGATCCACCAGGCCACCAGTGTATCCGAGGTCTCTGCCGTCCTATCACCCCTCGCGAACACCGGGGTGATCGTCGTGCCGCCGCCACCGGATGCACCGCTGCGCGCAGCGCTCCGTGACCTGCCCCTCGCCGATATCGGCGAGCTGATCGCCACCGCCGGATACGTCTCCCGAGCGACCGGCGAGGCGTTCCTCGACGCGGCCGGCGGCAGCAACACCATCATCGAACGACTCGTGCAGGACCATCCATGGCTGCTCGAACTTCGTGTCGTCGACATCGGCGACGAGCGTGTACTGCGTGGCCGCGTACTGCACGTTGCCGACCGTCACAGTCCGAACCCTGAGAAGGAAATCAAGGCACTCGCGGACCTCGGCCTGCGGTGCTTGCCGGATGTGGACCGGGCCGACCTGAGCACCGTTCTGGCGGGTGGCGTACCGCTGCGGGTCAACGACTATGAAATGGCCGTCAGCGGACTGATCCGGGAGTACGTGCACAGTGAAAGTGGAGTTGCCTGGAACCGGGAACGGTCGCGCTTCGCGCGTTCCCTGGTTGCCTCGACATCGACCACTGAGCGGCTGGTCGCTGGCCTGGCCGTCTTGGAAGGCGCCGCTAGCTTCCTCAGCAGCCTGACCGACGCCTTTGTGACGAACCGACTGGCCGGACAGCGGATGGACGCCCTCAATCGGCACCGCGAGAACCTGCTCCGAGACATCGACGCTCTCACCCCGGCGCGGGCAAGCGAGCCACTAGCGAACTCGGCCGATCAACCTGGCGGAATGCTGACGAGCGATCCCCTCCACGGCGCGGCCAACGGCATCGTCGGGAACCTCGCGTCCCGGCTCGACGCCCCGTCCGGATACGCTTCCGCTGCCGCTTTCGCCGGCGACACTATCGCCAGGCAGCTCGATGACGCCCGGCGCGAGCCGTGGGCACTGCTCGGTCTCGACCGGCCGCCGCCCGTGCTCGACCAGCTGGCGATCTTGCTCCATCAGTTCGCCACCGTCCTTATTGAACGAGCGGTCGGGGACACCAGGCCCGGCCAGATCGCTTCAGTCGCCCGGTCCGCGCCGCGCGGAAAGGCGCTCGTCCGCGCCAGCGAGCTGGTCAGCGCCAGGGCACGTCGACGATATGAAGAGACTTTGGCTGCTTTCACTGCCGAGGCGGCGGCTAAGAGACTCCATGTCGAGGTGATCTCACGGCCCAACCCTGACCTAGGAACCGTGACGTGGCCCCCAGTGGCTACAGCCGTGCTCGCACATCTGCGCGGACCGCACCTGGACGCGGTCATTGCGACGCTGACTGAGCTCCTGGCGCGGTTCACCCTGCCGGATTCGTCGCTGGTGATCATTCCGTTACAGAACGGTGTCCCGCTGCTGCGCTACACCTGCCTCTTGTTCGCCTCCGGCAGCGTCTACCCGAGCCCCGGCGAGGCCGAGCGATGGCTCGACCTGATTCCGCCGACCCGACCGATGCCCTGTTCAAGCGCCGTAGCCGACGCCGTCGAGGCGCTCAGGGAACTGTCGTCGCTGGGGTGGCTTCAGACGCAGCGCAGGATGGGACCAGCAGCGCAGGACGCAGTGAACGCGGCTGTCAGCCGATTCCGTCACACCGCAGCAAACCTGGAAGCGCTGCATCGCGATCAGATCACGGCTGGGCTCATCGAGGAGATCGAGGGGTTCGCCAACCGGGTGCAACATGAGATCGACGAGCACACTACCGAGGGCGTGTTTGCGGAAGCAATGGCTAGCGCGTTCACGGGCGATCCCAACGAAACCTTCGTCAACGTCTCGGGCCTGATATACATCGCCACACAATGGGACCTGGATCCGGCCAGTGCGGAAGCTGCTATCGCCCGTCTGGCGTCAGGTCAACAAGCACCTGAGTGACAGAATAAGGAAGTCAGTGCACGATGTTCTGGGTCTTTTTACTTGCGTCGACTTGCCGTCCGATCCCAGGCGGGTCCCCGGCGTGGTGTGCCGGCCCGTGTAGAAGCCCTGGCAAACCATGTGGCCGTCGGGGACGCCAGGCCAGTGGAGTGTGGCTTACCCGGGAACTATGCTTGTCGGCGTTGGAGGGGTGCCACGCGTCGAGGGGCGTTGGCATTTCCTGGCGGACATCGCGGCAGGAGCCGCTTAGAGCGTGTCTCATGTGGTGAGTTTGCGGAGTTTCTTGTAGCAGGTGAGGCTGGCGCCGAGGATGAGGAAGGCGAGGAAGTGTTCGGCTTTGCGTTCGTAGCGCAGGGTCAGGCGGCGGTATCCGGTGAACCAGGCCATGGTTCGTTCGATTACCCAGCGGTGTTTGCCGAGTTTGTCCTTGGATTCGATGCCTTTGCGGGCGATGCGGACCTTGATGCCGCGGTCGCGGACCCAGCGCCGCAGGTCGGGCTGGTCGTAGGCCTTGTCGGCGTGCAGCTTGGCCGGCCTGCGCCGCCGCGGACCGCGGCGCGACTTGATCGCCGGGATTGCCATCACCAGCGGTTTGAGGGCGTGGGAGTCGTGGGTGTTGGCAGCGGAGACGGCGACTGCGAGCGGCAGCCCGGCGCGGTCGGACAGGGCGTGGATCTTCGAGCCGGGCTTGCCGCGGTCCACCGGGCTGGGACCGGTCAGGGAGCCCCCTTTTTCGCGCGTACGCAGGCACCATCGACGATCGCGCGGCTCCAGTCGAGGAGACCCTGACTGCCGAGTTCGTCCAGCAGCGCGTGATGCAGCCGGCGCCACAGTCCGGCTTTGGTCCATTGGCTGAAGCGGCGGTGCGCGGTCTGGAACGGCACCCCGAACGACGGCGGCAGATCCCGCCACGCACACCCGCAGGTCAGTACGTACACGATCGCCGTGAACACCGCGCGAGCGTCCACCGGAGCGGTGCCACCGCCCTGCGGACGCGGCTCGAACACCGGGATCAACGGCTCCGCCAGCTCCCACAGCTCATCCGGCACCAACCGCAACGACAACCGATCAACCACACCAAGATCATCCCTCACGCAGCATCAATCACCACGTAAGACACGCTCTTAGACCTTTAGCCATTCGTGGCGTAGGATCGAGAAGAGGACCGAGTCCCGCCATGCTCCGTTGGTGAACACGTGATCACGTAGTACACCTTCGCGCGAGAAGCCTAGGCGCTTGGCCACAGCCTGTGATGCAAAGTTCTCCGGGCCGATTGCCGCCGTGATGCGGTGCCGGTCGAGCTGCCGGAAAGCGAAGTCGAGTATGGCGCTGACCGCGTCAGTCGCATAGCCGTTCCCCCAGTGATCCGCAGCGACCATGTAACCGAGCTTCGCCGCCTGCACGCCGGAGAACGCGATACGACAAGTGCCGATCAGTTCATCGTCACCGACACGCGTGATCGCCAAGTAGTATTCGGTCCTTGGTGTTTTTCTGGCGCGCTCTACCGCATCGTCGGCCGACTTCTGAGCAACTTCGCGACTGCGACTATCGAACGACATGAATTTTGTGACGCGGTCGTCGCCCACGATCTTGAAGAGGGCAGGGCCGTCCGAGCTTACGATCTCGCGCAGGGACGTCTTATTGCCCGAAAATGGCTTCAGCACTTGTAATGACTCCCTAGGATGTTGCAGCAGGTCGCCGACGACCGGACGACCGCTGCCGCTTCAGCAGGCAGGCTACGGCTTGGATCTGGCGGCCGCGCGAACCCGAGCCCATCCCTGCGGCCAATACGGCCACGCGCGAGCTCCGCGGCGGCAGCCTTGCCACGGCCACACAGTTCTATTCTCCCATGTCACAGCAAAGTGGTTCCCTGAGGGCGCATTGTTGCACGCTAGTGTGGGCGGACTTCAGGACGCGGAGGCGAAGCTAGTCGGAACTCTGACAGTGTAGGCGCCGCTCGAGTCGCTCGGGCGTGAAGCAACTCGGCTTCACTCGTCTTACCTGGGGCCACATCGATGACCCGCACGCCTGCGGGCAGCCCGACTCTGACGTCATTCGGCGTGTCCCCGATAAGCATAACCTGCTCGTGGTCGAAGCATGCGCCAGTTCTCACCTCCGCTCGTTGTCGTGCGATCTGGACCAGCGCCGAGCGCTCAGCGTGAGCGTCGCCGAAGGCGCTGCTGTCGAAGTCGAGGGGGCGGCGGGGCCGAACACCTCTAGTTTGATACGTGCCACATCACGCAGGTTGCCGATGAGGATCGCCTGGTGGATCAGGGGGTCGGCAGCGAATTTCTTGAGCGTTCCAGCGCACCGGGTAGAGCGCGTCGGGTGATGGCCAATCCGTCGCGGGCGTCCTCGTAACCCTGCATCAGGGCATCGGCCAGCTTCTGGACGGCCCGGTCGGTTGCTTCCAGCCCGTTGACCCTCAGCGACTCGGCCATGATGCCCAGTTCGGTTCGACCCGCGATGGTCGCCAGCTTGGCAAGCGGCTTGCCAGTCGCCACTGGAAACGCCCTGTCGTAGATCGCCCGCTGATGCCCCTTGTCTCGATGAGCGTGTGGTCGATATCCCACAGCACCAAGTCCGTGGGGCGGCGTCGAGCGTGGTCATGCCGTGAGTGTGCCAGCCGTGACGGATCAAGGCGACGCGATACCAGTCGACCTGCTCAGAAGCCTGACGAGGCGGCTCGAGATCGTGAACGACCAGTTGGCCGCGGACGGTTGGTGATCGCGTGCGGTTCTACCGCACGGCGGCCCGCCGAACGAAGACGGTCGTCGCCGGTCTTGCCGGCATTACGCCGGACTACCTCTATCAGATCGAGCGCGGCCAGAAACTGCCCACGATCCCGGTGCTTGCCCAGCTCGCCGGGCGACTTGCTGGCAACCGGCCGGCGGCGCCCATCTCGCATGCTTCTAGTGTCAAGGCCGGGTCGTCGGTGAGGTGGCTGAGCAGTGTCGGCAGGTCAAAGCCGCCCTGGTACGAGCCGCAGCGTCGGCTGCGTTCCGGCAGCCGGGTACCAGGCGCGCGGCCGGCGGTGGGGAGCCGGGCCGGAGCAGTGCGTTCGCTTCCTGGGCCGTCCAGATGCTGAAATCTGCCTGGCGCTGAGCGGCGTACCGGGTATCGCACAGGTGCAGTATTTGAGTGTGTTCAGCCGTGTGGAGCAGTGGTGCCACGTCCGATCTGCGTGCGGTGAGGCGTCGATGCTGACCGGCCGCTCGAACGGCAGCCGCGAGGCGGACATCTGCAAGCTCCTGGCCCAGCCGGCCCGCATCGGTTCCGGCGAGCATCTGGCCAGCAGCGGCGCGTCGACGGCCTTGGTGCCGACCGGGCGCAGCACTGCCGCGGCGATGGTGCGGATAGCGACGTCGCCGGCGATCATCGGATCGGCGCGGACCGGGACGCCGTCGGTGACCAGGACCATCACGTCGATCGGCGTGGAGTCGACCTGGACCTGCTAGCCCGGCCGGGACGCGAACGTTGTGGGCACCCTCCGGGTGCTTGACCGCGGCTCATCAGGCGCGCCCGCGTCCCGGTCGAGGCACCCGGCGTGGTCAAGCCCCAGTGGGGCTAGCACCGCTGGGGATCGGAAAGGCCGCCGCCGGCAGGACGGTGGACGTCATGGCCACCATGTTGACAACTAACCCGGGCTCACCTGGGCAGATCCCCGCCGTTGCGCACTGCGGGGGCGGAGACGGTGCGTCGATGGCGGCGGTCGGCACAAACCCCCGGTGGTCCGGGCCGGACCCGATCTGAGTCGGACCACCGGGCTTCCAGCACCTCCGCCGCTGCCGGGACGCCGCCCGAATCTGACCTTCCCCATCAGCGGCCACCGATGCCGCCAGCGCCAAGTGGTGTGCGGGTTCGTGCATGGCCACGTCCGCCGCGTTCTCCAGCGTCGTGCAAGGGCAGATCGTCTCGTGGGCGACATGCGGCGGCACACAGCGACGTTGCTGCCGCCGCAGGCGCGCTGTCCCTGCTCGACGGCCGGCCTGCTGGGCGCGGAGCTCAGTGTGAGCGGAACATAACTACTCGACTGCGCAGCGGGTTCCCGACGGCGACGTCTGGAAATATGTGCCTGACAAGGGCGGGTTCACCGTGCTGGCTGCTCAAGATTCTGCCTGTCGGTCGGCCATGGTCTCGAGGTCGGCCAGGTTGCGCCGATACTGCTCGCGGTGCGGGAGGCCGCCGGCGTGCGCGCAGGTCAAGGCGATTTGCCAATGGTGTTTCGCGCGAGGCAGGTCCTGCTCGTCGTAGGCGATGCGGGCGAGGCCGTCGTGAGCTGTGGCCTCGGTCAAGTTGTCCCCATCGTCGGCGGTGAGTCTCAGCGACTCGCGGAAGCACGCCGAAGCGAGGGCCGGGGCACCGAGGTCGAGGTGGGTTTTCCCGAGGACCACGTGCGCGTGGCTTTGGATGTCGCGGTCGCCTATGCGGCGGGCGAGGATGAGGGCCGCGCGGGCTCCGTTGAGGGCGGCGGTGAACTCGCGACATTGGCGGTGGCTGTCCGCGATGGTGTAGAGGTTGCGGCTTTCGATCTCAGTCGCGCCGATCTCTCGGCTGATGGTCTTCGACCGTTCGAGGTTGTGTAGCGCGGCGTCGGTGTCTCCGCAGCAGAGCTGGGCGTGGCCGAGGTTGTAGAAGGCCACCGCCTGGATGTGCGGGTTGTTCAGAACGGGGCCTTGTGCCAGCACCTTCGTGGCGGCGGAGATGGCGTTGGCGTAGTCGCCAAGAGCAATGTGCGTGGCAGCGAGGTTGATCAAGGCCGCGGCCTTGTCGAACGGCGTCCCTGCCTTCCTCAGCAGCGTGAGTGCCTGCTGCAAGCTGGTTCGCGCATCGAGGAAACGGCCCAGGCGGAAGTGCGCGATCCCGAGATTGCAATACGCGCGACCGGCGCCGCGGTCGTTGCCGAGCTCCTGTTCGAGCGCGAGTCCCGCGCGCAGCGCCCTCAGCGCGGCGTCCAGGCGACGAGCGGTTATCAGGGACTTCCCGAGGCCCCGGTACAGGTCCGCTTCGACCTCCCGGGATACCCCGGCCGCGAGGCCGGCTTCATAGGCGGCCAACGCCTCGCTCAGATAGCCTTGACGCTGCAGAACCGGCCCGAACAACGACGCCAGCTCGGCGGTCTGCTCCGACAGCCCGTGCTCGCCGGCCAAGTCGATCAGCTCGGCGATGGTGACGTGCTCGGTGTCGACCACCGATCGCACTTCGTGCGCCGTGGTCATGTCCGGCAGCGGGTGGCGCCCCCACCTCCGCTCCTCGGTCCCCACCGGGTGCGCCACTTGTCCGGCCGTGTATCCGAGGTCGAGGTAATACGCCACGACGCGGCCGATCGCTTCGACGCGTTCCTCTTCGGCGCAGAGCGAGCGGGCGAACTGGCGCAGCAGGTCGTGGAACAGGTAGCGGCCGGGAGCACGGTTGACGAGCAGGTTGATGTCAACCAGCTCTTCAAGCCTCTGGCGTGCGTCGGCCAGCGGCAGGGCCGTGGCAGCGGCGGCGGCGTGCACCCCGAAGTCACCGCCGGGCAGCAGGCCCAGTAGCCGGAAGGACCGCTGCGTCGAAGCGGGCAGATTGTCGTAGGAAACGGCGAAGGCTGTGCGGACACTGCGGTCTTCCGCGGCCAGCTCGGCCAGCCGGCGGGTTTCGTCGCGCAGGAGGTCCGCAAGGTGCGAGATCGTCCACCGCGGTCTGCTGCGCAGCCGGGACGCGGCGATCCGGATGGCGAGGGGCAGGTAGCCGCACAGCGCCACCACGTCGGCGACCGGCCCATCCGCGGACTGCACGTTCGCGACCCGGCAGAACAGCCGGGCGGCGTCGTTCGGCGGCATCACGTCGATGGAAAGTAAGGACGCACCCTCCAGAACGGCGAGCCGGCGCCTGCTCGTCACCAGCACCCGAACCCCGGGTGAGGCCGGGAGCAGGGGACGCACCTGTGCGGTGTCGGCGGCATTGTCCAGGACGACGAGCATCCGCCGGTCAGCCATTACCGAGCGCCACAGGCCCGCCCGGAGGTCCAGGCCCTCCGGGATCTTCTCGGGCAGCACACCGACCCCTCGCAGCAGCACGTCGAGCGCCGCGTCCGGTGCTAACGGCCGCCGCCCGGGCGTGTGGCCGTGCAGGTCGACGAACAGCTGCCCATGCGGAAACCGGCTCTGGGTCAGGTGACCGACCCGCACGGCCAGGGTGGTCTTCCCAATCCCCGGCATTCCGTCGATCGCCGAGATGATCACGGCGGTGTCGGATGCCTGCTCTAGCAGGACGACGAGGTGGCGGACGTCGTCCTGGCGGCCGGTGAAGTCCGGGAGGTCGCGGGGCAGGGATCGAGGTTCCACGGCCGAGGGATCGGTGACCAGCGTCGCCGTGAGCGCGATGTCGCCGCGCAGCACGCGTTCGTGCAGGTCGCGCAACTCGGGGCCGGGGTCGACCCCGAGTTCGTCGGCCAACCGGACCCGATGCCGCTCGTACGCGCGCAGCGCATCCGCCTGCCTGCCTTCACGGCACAGCGCGGCCATCAGCTGCGCGACGAACGGCTCGCTGGTCGGGTGCTCGGCGGTGAACACGGACAGTTCAGCGACCAGATCAGCCGTATCGCCGGTGGCCACCCGCAGGTGGATCAGCAGTTCACGGGCAGCGAGCCGTTGCTCGGCCAGAGATGCCGCAGCCTCCTCGAACACCCGGCCGTCCAGTCCGGTGAACGCGGGTCCCCGCCACAGGGACAGTCCCGCGCGCACGGCCTCGAGGGCGTCGTCGTTCGCTCCGGCGCGGACCAGTTCGCGGGCGCGCTTCACCGAGCGGGAGAACCGCAGCATGTCAGCTTGGTCGTCGTCGATGCGCAGGCGGTAGCTGCGGGAGTCGGTAACCACCGTGGCTCCGGCGCGGCCGAGATCGCGCCGGAGCTTGGCGACGGCGTTGCGCACCTGGCTCAGAGCCGTCGCGGGCGGCTCGTCGTCCCAGAGTGCGTCAATCACCTGATCGGGTGAAATTGCCGTGTTCGCGCGAATGAGGAGGAACGCCAGCAGCCGCTTCTGACGACTTCCGCTGAGCGTGCAAGGGGCGCCGTTGACCGTTACCACAAGGGGCCCGAGTACATCGATGCTGACCTCGTCCACGCCCGAATTATCCACCTGAGCGGGGCGAGGCCGCAGGCACACGGAGGTAGTCGACCGCCGCCGTCCTCCCGGTTCGAGGCGGAGGGCGGGGCGCCGGCCAGCTCGATATCCGCCGCTCCCGCCCGTGGATATCGGACGGATATCGGCTTCGGGCAGCCTGAGGACGTGACTAGCCGAGTTTCCGACTGAAGGGTGTCTCGTGGCCGGCGAACCGATCGGGACCGTGTTGGCTGCCGACGACGACTAGGCATTCCCGTGGGCCGCATGGGTCAGGTCCGCCGAGTCCAAGCGCAGCTGTCTGCGTCCTGTGACCGGGGCGAACGACGAGGCGGGACAAAGCCGGCCTGTGGGCGACCACCTGCGCCGGAGCAGCACGATCCGAGCGACCGGCGGTCGCGGGTACGTCGGCGGCGCCACGCCAAAACACCCTGAACACACGGGCTTGCAGGATTTGTGGTGGGGGAATTGTGACAGGCATTCGTACGTTCGATTTGCGGCAGTTGAGCGATGTGGTTCGCGAGCACCGGCTGCGTGGCAACTGGACGCAGGATGAAGTGGCCGCGCGGGCCGACATCAGCGTGGGCAGCCTGCGTGACGTCGAGCAGGGCCGGATCGTCCGGCCCCGGGTGACCACTCTGCGCGGACTCGCCGAGGCGCTGGACCTGTCCGGGCTCGAGGCGACCGAGCTGATCCAGCTCGGCAGGCGGGGGCCAGTGCTGGCGCAGGACTTCTGCCTGCGGCTGCTGGGTCCGGTCTCGATGCAGGTCAAGGGCGCGACGGTGAATCTGGGATCGGTGCGGCAGCGCACCATCCTCGCCCTGCTGGGGTTGAAGAACGGCAGTTCCGTCGGCCGGGTCGAAATGGTGGACGTGATCTGGGGTGGTGAACCGCCTGCGACCGCCGCGGAGCTCATCCAGACCTACGTGGCGCGGGTTCGGCAACGCATGCAGCAGGCCGGACCCGCGCCTGGCGGCGGTGACGTGGCTCTGGTCGCTGCCGGTGGCGGGTACCGGCTCGACCTGGCCGACGACCAGCTCGACGTCGTGGCGTTCCGCGCGTTGGCGGAGGTCGCGCGCCGGCACTGCAGAGCTGGTGACCTGGAACTCGCTTTCCTCGCGTATCGGCAGGCACTGGGGCTGTGGTCGGACGACCCGCTCGCGGATCTGCCCGGTCTGCAGGAACACCCGGTGGTCACCGCTTTGGTTTCGCAGCGGCACGCGGCTCTGCAGGAGTGGGCCGACGTCTCCGCCCGGCTCGGCCGTCAGGAGGAACTCCTGCCGTTGCTGCGCAGCCTCGCCGATCGGGAACGACTCGACGAGGGCATGCACGCCCGTCTGATGATCGCGTTGGCCGGAACCGGTCAGCAGGCGGCGGCCCTGCAGGTTTATCAGATCATTCGCCTAAGGCTCGTCACCGAACTCGGCGTCGAACCCGGGAGCCAGCTCCGCGGTGTCCAGCACGCCATTCTGTCCGGTCGGGCCGCTGGACTGTCGTCCGGTCACGCGATGGAAAAGCCGGTGTTGCACAGTGCCTCGCTCCGGCGCGTGGCTCCGAAAAGCCGCTGATCCGCAGAGAACTCGTAGTTGTCCGGTGCGTCAGCCTTTTTATCCCCGTTGACCAGGGAATTCTCCGGCGTGATGACGCCGGTCCACTGTCGGAACCCGGTTTGGTGAACCAGTCACACTGGATGTAGTGATCGTGATTTGGTCCTGCTTTTTCAACTCATCGGCTGTGCTGAGAGGTGTCCATGTCGGAGATCGATTCGACCGCGACCGTTTACCAGGTCGTGCTGAACGACGAGGAACAGTATTCGATCTGGCGAACCGATCGGGAGATTCCCTCGGGTTGGTTCGCCGAAGGGACGACCGGCGCCAAGCAGGAATGTCTCGACCATATCTCGCGGGTGTGGACGGACATGCGTCCGAAGAGTCTTCGCCTGCGCATGGAAGCCGCCGCGCAGAGCAATTGACTGCCGCCTGACTCACGGTGGTGTGGAACGAACAGTGGGAGCTGGCAGTGTATTCGTGTGTCCACGACCTGATCGCCGCGTGTGCGGCGGAGAACCCCGACGCGGTGGCTGTCGTGGGTGCGGGCCTTGAGCTGACCTATCGTGAGCTGAACGAGTGGGCGAACCAACTCGCTCACCACCTCGTGGCGGTGGGGGTGGGGCCCGAGGCGCGCGTCGGCCTGTGCTTCACCCGCGGTCCCCGGATGGTGGTCGCGATGCTCGCGGTGCTGAAGTCGGGCGGCGCGTACGTGCCGCTCGACCCGGAGTACCCCGTGGAGCGGTTGCGGTTCATGGCTGCGGACAGCGGTGCGTCGGTGCTGCTGACCGAGTCCCTGGCGGCAGGATTGGTGACCGGCCTGTCGGCGGAAGTCGTCGACATCGACACCGCCCGCGCCGAGCTCGCAGCCCGGCCGGTCGGCGACGTCGGTTCACGGTCCACCCCGGACTCTCTCGCCTATGTGATCTACACGTCCGGGTCGACGGGCACACCGAAAGGCGTGGCGGTGGACCGCCGGTGTTTCACCGCGCACGTCCGCACGGCCGCGGCCGAACTGCTCGCCCTCACACCCGGCGACTGCGTGCTGAGCTCGTCCTCCTTCAGCTTCGACGCCTCGGTCGAGCAGATCTTCCCCGCGTTGAGCGTGGGGGCGAAGGTGGTGCTCCGCGATTCCGACGTGTGGACCGCGGCCGAGCTCAACGAGCAGATCAGTCATCACCGCGTTTCGGTGATGGAACTGGCTCCGGCGTATTGGGAACGGTGGATCGGCGAGTTGTCCGCCGCATCCGTCGAAGACCTGGGCTCGTTGCGCGCCATGATCCTCGGTGGTGACGTCGTCCCGGTCACCGCGTTGGAGGCGTGGCAGCGTCTGTTCCCAGGCGTGCCGGTGACGAACACCTACGGGCCGACCGAGACCACTGTATCGGCGACAGCTTTCGTGGTGCGTGAGCCGATTGTCACGAAGACCGTTCCGATCGGCCGTGCATTGGGGGAGCGGACTTTGTACGTGCTTGACGAGCACGGCGCCGCGGTCGAGGCCGGCCAGGTCGGCGAACTGAACATCGGCGGCCTGGGGGTGGCACGAGGGTACATCGGCTGCCCGGGCCTGACCGCCGAGCAGTTCGTCCCCGATCCTTGGGGGCCGCCGGGCAGCCGGATGTACCGGACCGGCGACTTGGTCCGCTGGGCAGCGCACGGCGACCTGGAGTTTGTCGGCCGGACGGACCGGCAGGTGAACCTGCGTGGTTTCCGGATCGAACTGGGCGAGATCGAGGCCGCGCTGCGCAGGCACCCCGGCGTCGTCGCCGCGACTGTCGTCGGCGGGCAACGGATCCACGCGTACGTCGTGCCTGGCGCCGGGCACGTGGTGACCGCCGTCGAGGTGCGCGACTTCGCTCGCGCGACCCTGCCGGGGTTCATGATTCCGGCCAGGGTGTCCATCGTGGATGACTTACCGCTGTTGCCGAGCGCGAAGGTCGACCTGGAAGCGCTCAACGCAATGGAGTCCGTGCGATCGGCGCCCTACGTCGACCCCCGCACGCCACTGGAGCAGCAATTGGCGAACGTCTGGGCCGAGGTCCTCGGCGTCGCTCGCGTCGGTGTCGACGATGACTTCTTCGAACTGGGCGGACATTCGCTCGTGGCCACGACGCTCGCCGGACGGGTCGAGGCACGTCTGCACCGTGCGGTGCGGGTTCGGACTGTGTTCGACCACCCCACAGTGGCCGCCTACGCCGAGCATCTGCTGTCCGTGCCGCCGCAGCCCGGCGCGATGATCGGCCGTGCGTCCGCGGAGGCAACCAGCAGGCCATCGTTTGCGCAGGAACAGATCAGGTTCCTGTGGGAAGCGAACCCGGCGAGTCACGAGTACCACGTGCCGATCGCCTACAGGCTGAGGGGACCGATCTCGGCCGACCGGCTGGAGGCGGCCGTGCGTGACGTGTGTGAACGGCACAGTGTGCTACGCAGCCGCATCGTCAACGACGACAGCGGACATCACCGCGTGGCGGTGGCTAACGAGCCGGCTTTCCGGCTTCGGCAAGCGGACCTCTCGAGCTGCGCCGAGCAGGAAGTTCGGCGTGCAGCGCTCGGCTTCGCCAGTGCGCCGTTCGACCTCGACAGCGAGTCGCTCGTTCGCGGCACGCTTCTCCGGACCGGACCGGATGAGCACCTGTTCGTGGTCGTGTTCCACCACCTGGTCTTCGACGGGTGGTCGGTGGGCATCTTCCAGGACGAGCTCGCGGCGAGCTATGCGGCGCGGTCCGCCGGCGTCACGCTGGACCTGCCCGAGCCGGTGATCCAGTATCGGGATTTCGCCGTATGGCAACGCAACTGGCTCTCCGGCGGCACAATGGACCGTCTGCTCTCTTTCTGGGGTGATGAGCTGGCCGGTTTGCGACCGGTGGAGCTGCCGTCGGACCTGAGCAGGCCCGCCGAGTGGACCGGTCGTGGCGACGTCGAGGAGTTCGTGATCCCACCGGAGCTGTTGGCCGACGTGTCCCGTCTTGCCAAGCAGCACAGCACCACGTTGTTCATGACGTTGCTGTCGGTCTACCTCGTGGTGCTCTCGCGTTACAGCGGTCAGCACGACATCGCTGTCGGCACGCCGGTCGCCGGTCGCGGCCGTCCCGAGGTCGACGGGCTGATCGGCCTGTTCGTCAACACGGTCGTCCTGCGCACGGACGTGTCCGGCGATCCTGCGTTCACCGAGCTGCTCGACCGGGTGCGGGAGGCGACACTCGCCGCATTCGACCACCAGGAGCTGCCGTTCGACAAGCTGGTCGAACGCATCCGTCCGGAGCGTGACCTCAGCCGCAACCCCCTGGTCCAGATGATGTTCGCGCTGGAGGAGTTCGTCACCGGCCAGGTCTCGCTCGGCACGGCGACCGGCGAGCCGGTCGAGCTCAACCTGGGCGCCGCCCGATTCGACGTGTCGATGCACGTTTCCCCGGAGGGACAGGGGTTCGTGCTCTACAGTCCGGACTTGTTCGCAGCAGGGACCGTGCGGCGGCTGATCGAGCTGTTCCTGCAGGTGCTCGGCCAGGTGGTGGCCGACCCCGGCCGGCGGCTGAGCGAGCTGGATCTCCTGGACGCCATCGATCGCCGCCGAGCTCTGCCGATCGCACCGGATCCCGCCGCCGAGCCGACGCGGTCTGTGGCGCAGCTGATCGCCGACCACGCCGTGGCGGATCCGAACGCGGTCGCACTGGCCTGCGACGGCGTCGAACTGACCTACCGCGACCTCGTCCACCGGGCGACTCGACTGGCCCATCAGCTGCGTTCGGCCGGTGTGGGCCGCGAAACACGTGTCGGCCTGTGCCTCGGCCGCGGTGTCGACGCGGTCGTGGCGATGGTGGCGGTCTGGCAGGCCGGCGGCGCATACGTGCCACTGGACCCGGAGTATCCCGCCGACCGGCTGCGGTTCATGGCCGAGGACTCCGGCGTGGCACTGGTGATCACGGCGCGGGCGCTGACCGGTGTTGCCGCCCGTACGAACGCGCCACTGCTGGCGTACGACCAAGATCCGCCGGCCGATCTCCCGGAATATCCCGAGTGGACACCCGATGCCTCGTCCCTGGCTTACGTGATCTACACGTCCGGCTCGACCGGCCGGCCCAAGGGAGTCGCCGTCGATCACCGGTCACTCATCGAGCACGTGCTCGCGGCACGCGACCTGTTCGAACTCACGGCCGCCGACACGATGCTCGCGTTCGCGTCCTTCAGTTTCGACGCCTCTGTGCAGCAGATCTTCTGCCCCTTGGCAGCCGGGGCGAAGGTCGTGCTGCGCCCGGCGACGGTCTGGACACCGCGGGAACTGACCGCGGTGATCCGCACCGAGGCCGTCTCCGTGCTGGAACTCCCACCCTCGTACTGGGAGACGTGGGCAGCGGAGCTGGCTGAGGACGACGTCGTGCGGGACGTGGGGCGCCTGCGTCTGCTCGTCCTCGGCGGCGATGTCGTCTCGACGACGGCCACGGCTCGCTGGCAGCAGCACATGTCCGCAGTGCGGCTGGTGAACGCCTACGGTCCGACCGAAACGACCGTGATCGCCACGGCGTACGAGATCCCCGCCGGGACCTCCCGGGCGCGGGTACCGATCGGACTGCCGTTGGCCGGTCGGCGCGGTTGCGTGCTCGACAGCTCCGGCCTGCCCGTGCCCGCAGGCGCGACCGGCGAACTCCACCTCAGTGGCTGCCTGGCACGCGGGTACCTCGGGCGACCCGATCTCACCGCAGAGCGGTTCGTCCCTGATCCGTTCGGCGGCCCGGGTGCGCGGCTGTACCGGACCGGTGACCTGGTGCGGTGGTCGCCGGATGGGTTCCTGGAGTTCCTCGGCCGGGTCGACAACCAGGTGAAGGTCCGCGGGTACCGGGTCGAACTCGGTGAGGTGGAGGCCGTGCTGGCTGCGCACGCAGTCGTCGGCCAGGCGGTGGCCACCGTCCGAGAGGACGTCGACGGCGAGCGCAGGATCATCGGCTACGTCCGTTCCGGTGGTGGAGAACTGCCGGACCTGCGCACGTACCTGCAATCGGTGCTGCCCGCGTACCTGGTTCCCGCACAGATCGTCGAAGTTGCCCAGTTCCCGACGCTGCCCAGCGGCAAAATCGACCGCGCGGCGTTGCCCGAGCCGGTGTTCGCAGCGCGGGCGGACCGTGTCGAGCCGGCCACTCCGACCGAGCGGAAGCTGGCCGGAATCTGGGCAGAGGTGCTGGGAGTGGCGGACATCGGCGTCGAGGACGGGTTCTTCGACATCGGCGGGGACTCCATCATGGCGTTGCGAGTGGTCGGGCTGGCCAGGCGTGCCGGGCTCGGCCTCACCGTGCCTGACGTGTTCCGTGCCCGCAAACTCCGGCAACTCGCCACCGTGGCCGAGGCCAACGTCCCCACCCCACGCCGCCCGTCGGTCCTGCCGTGGGCTCTGGTGTCCGATGAGGACCGTGCGGCGCTTCCTGCCGACGTGGTCGACGCCTACCCGCTCACCACGATGCAGGCGGGCATGCTGCACGAGTACCTGCTCGACCAGGACCGGGCAGCCTACCTGAACATCACCAACTACCACCTGCGGATCCCCGGATTCGATCCCGATGCCTTCCAGCGGGCGGTCGACCTGCTCGTCGAGCGGCACGAAGTACTGCGCACATCGTTCGACTTCGACCGCTACAGCGTTGCGCTTCAGCTGGTTCATCGCGTCACGCAGCTGCGCGTCGATGTGCAGGATCTACGCGGCCGGTCGCCGGAGGACCAGCAGCGCGCGGTACGGGACCACGTCGAGGAGGAGAAGCAGGTCCGGTTGGACCTGGGCACGTCGCCACTGCTGCGGCTGTTCGTCCACCGGCTGACCGAGCTGGACATCCGGCTCACTGTCACCGACTGTCACGCGATCCTGGACGGCTGGAGCCTGACGTCCCTGATCGGTGACGCGATCGACCTGCACAACGCGCTCGTTCACGGCCGGACTCCGCGACCGGCCGTGCCGCCGCTGCGTTTTGCCGACCACGTGGTGGCGGAACGAGAGGCGGCCGCCTCGTCCGCGGCGAAGGAGTTCTGGCGTGACCGGCTGCAGCGCCTGCGGGCCATCCGGGTGTCCGCCGGGACTCGGCAACGCGGGGCACAGGTGTTCCACGAGGTTCTACACGAGTTCGGCGAACTGGAACCGCGGCTGCACGAACTGGCCAAAGCTGCCGACGTGCCGTACAAGTCGATCCTGCTCGCCGCCTTCTACCACCTGATGGGTGTTTTCGGGCAGGACGAGGGCGCTCACTCGATTGGATTGGTGACCAACGGCAGGCCGGACGAGCCGGGCGCAGAACAGGTAGGCGGCCTGTTCCTCAACACGGTCCCGTATGGCTTCGCGTCCGGTGCCGGTACCTGGTTGCAGCTGATCCGCGCCGCCTTCGAGGCGGAGCGGGAATTGCTGCCGCACCGCCGGTTCCCGTTCGCCGAAATGCACCGGGCTGGACGTGCCGCGGCGGCCGTGGAGGTCGCGTTCAACTACGTCAACTTCCACCGCCTGCCGGACGAGGCGAGATCGGACTACTTCGGGGTCTCGCGGATCAGCATGCCGCTCGTGTGTGACGCCGAGTCGAGCGCCTTCGTCCTGCAGGCGGATGTGGCCCACGTGCCGGCCGAGACAGCCGAGCGGCTCGCCGACATGTACCTCGACATCCTTCACGACATGGCAGCCGATCCTGCCGCCGCGGTACGAGTCCCCGAAGGTCTCGTGACACCGCCGGCCGAAGAGCCGGTCCGGGCGGACGGAGCCGAGGCGGTACATCTGACCATCGCACGGCAGGCAGCCCTCACGCCGGACACTGTTGCATTGGTCTGCCAGGACACCCAGGTGACGTACGGGCAGTTGAACGAACGCGCTAACAAGCTCGCTCGCCACCTGCGCGCCGCCGGGGTGACCGGCGAAACCGTAATAGGCCTGTTGCTCGACCGCGGTGTCGACATGGTCGTGGCCATGGTGGCTGTGTGGAAGGCGGGCGGTGCTTGGATTCCCTTGGACACCACGTATCCCAGACCAAGGCTCGCCTACATGGTCAGCGACTCCGCCGCCAGGCTCGTGATCACCGATTCCACAGCGGAAGGCCTGGACGTACCCGTGCTCAGCCTGTCCGAACACGCCGACACGATCGCGGCCCAGCCCGCGACAGATCCGGAGTGGGCGTGCCCGGCGGACGCTCTGGCGTACGTGCTCTACACCTCGGGCTCGACCGGACTGCCCAAAGGCGTTGCGGTGGAGCACCGAGCGCTGGCCCGCCAGGTCCGCGCAGTGACGGAAAGCTACCGAATCGGCGCCGACGACCGGGTGCTGTGTTTCGCGTCCTTCGCCTTCGACCCTGCCGTGGAGCAGGTGTTTCCGACGTTGGCGGTCGGCGCTCGGGTGGTGCTGAGGCCCGACCCGTTGTGGACGCCCGCCGAACTGACCGAGCAGATTCACCGGCACCGACTTTCGGTGGTCAACGTGACTCCGGCGTACGCGCAGCAGTGGATCAGGCAGCCAAGCCAGGCCGACCTGGAATCGTTGCGATTGCTCATTTTCGGCGGCGACGTCCTGCCGCCGGCAGTCCTGGCTCTGTGGCGCGAGCGACATCCCGAAGTCCGGATCTTGAACGCGTACGGTCCCACCGAAACCACCATCACCGCGACGACGTTCGAGGCCGGACACGGCGACGCACCGCGGACACGCGTACCCATCGGACGCCCGCTGGGCGACCGGTCCCTGCGGGTGGTGGGACCACACGGTTCGACCGTTCCCGTCGGGGTGGCCGGTGAGCTGTACATCGGCGGCGCCGAAGTGGCCAGAGGGTACGTAGGCAAGCCCGCTTTGACCGCGGAGCGGTTCGTTCCGGCGCAGCACGGCGCGCGGTTGTACCGGACGGGGGACCTGGTTCGGTGGCTGCCGAGCGGTGACCTCGAATTTCTCGGTCGCGCCGACAACCAGGTGAAGGTCCGCGGCGTGCGGGTCGAACTCGGCGAGATCGAGGCCGGCCTCGTCCGGCTGCCCGGCGTCTGCGCGGCGGCTGTTGTTGCCCGTACGGACGCCGATGGGGACACGCGGATCTTCGCATACGTGACGTCCACCGACGGGCAGCGGCCGGTCGAGTTGCTCGAAGAGCTGAAGAAGACGCTGCCCGACAACATGGTTCCGGCTGCGGTGACCGTTTTGGACGACATGCCGTTGCTGCCGACGGGCAAGGTCGACCGCGACCGGTTGCCCGATCCGGAGGTGCCTGCCCGGCCGCCGTACACCGCCCCGCGCACCCCCGTGGAGGAGGTGCTGGCGGAGGTGTGGGCGGAGATCCTGCACACCGACGTGGTCGGTGCGCACGACGACTTCTTCCTCCTGGGAGGCCATTCCCTGCTGGCTGCCACGCTGACCGGCCGGATCTGGGCAGCGACCGGCGTTCGTGTCCCACTGGGCGAACTGATGGCCAACCCGACCGTCGCGGACCTCGCACGCGTCGTGGAGCAGGCTGTCACGGCCGAGGTCGACAGTATGTCCGAGGCTCAGTTGCGCGCCCTGCAGACCAACGAAAGCGAATGACACGCCATGAACTCTGACATGAAACCGGATCTCGCTGCGCTACGGCGAGAGGAACTCGTCCGCCGGATCGCGGCCATCCGCGGCGTGGGGCGGCACAGCATTACCAAGGTCCCCAGGGACAGGTCGCTGCCGGCGTCGTTCGCGCAAGAACGGCTGTGGTTCGTCGACACACTGGGCTCGACGCGGCGCGGCGAGTACGGCATCAACCGGATATGGCGGGTGACCGGTGTGCTCGACGTCGACGCCTTCGGCCAGGCGGTGCACGACGTCGTGGCGCGCCACGAACCCCTGCGCACCGCGTTCGCCGAAGAGGACGGGCGACTCGTCCAGCACGTGCTTAGCGGGGTGGACGCGCTGGTGGACGTCATAGACCTGACCCGGTTCGACGGTGAGACTTGGGTGGCGGAGGCGAACCGCCAGGCCGAGGCGATCGCGAACCGGCCGTTCGACCTGGCGAGCGGGCGCCTGCTGCGGGTGGCGATCTGGGCCCACGGCGACGCCGATCACCTCGTCATGGTGAACGTCCACCACGTGGCCTTCGACGGCCCGTCAGTGGAGATCCTGCTCCGCGAACTCGCCGCGTGCTACGAGGCGAGATCCGCCGGACGCACGCCAGCCTTGCCCGAGCTGGCCGTACAGTACGCCGACTTCGCCGCATGGCAGCGCAACTGGCTGTCCGGCGCGACCGTGGACGGCCTGGTCGCGTACTGGCGTGACCGGCTGGCCGGACTCACCGAACTCGCCTTGCCCCTCGACTTCGCCAGGCCGCCGGTGTGGTCGGGCCGGGGACGGGCCGAGGAGTTCACCTTCGGGCCCACGGTGACCGAACAGGTGGCCGCGCTCGGCCGCAGACACGGCACCACGCAATTCATGACCCTGCTGGCCGCCTTCTATGCGACGTTGGCGCCCTACTGCGGCCAACGGGACGTGGCGGTCGGGACGACGGTGGCCGGTCGCGGCCGTCCGGAGACCGACGGGATGATCGGATTCTTCGGCAACACTGTGGTGCTGCGTGCCGACCTGTCCGGTGATCCGACGTTCTTGGAAGTGCTGGAGCGAACGCGGGCGCTGACACTCGACGCGTTCGACCACCAGGACCTCCCCTTCGACAAGGTGATCGACGCCGTTCGCCCCAGCCGGGACCTGAGCCGCAACCCGCTGGTGCAGACCGTGTTCGTCTTCGACGATGACACCGGTTCCGGCGACCTGCGGCTGGGCGAGGCCGTCGGCGTGCCGGCCGACCGGCAGTCGCGGGTCGCCAAGTTCGACCTGTCGTGCACTGTGACCAGCGACGGCGACACGCTGCGCTGCTGCCTCGACTACGGGGTCGACCTGTTCGACCCAGGAACGATCCGCAGTCTCGGTGCGCTGTTCGCCAGGGTGGTCGAGCAGGTTGTCGCCCGTCCGGACATGCGGTTGAGCGAACTCGACCTCGTCGGTCCCCACGACCACCGGACGCCGGCCACCGAGGTGGTGAGGTGGCCGAACACCTCGGTGCCGGTCATGATCTTCGAACAGGCGGCGCGCACACCCGCGCAGATCGCTGTCGTCTGCGATGGTGATCACCTGACCTACCGCGAATTGGTCGAGCGGTCGCGGTCGTTGGCGGCACGTCTGCGAACTGCCGGGGTCGGCCCGGAGTCAAGGGTGGGCACGTGCCTCGGCCGGGGTGTGGATGCGGTCGTCGGGATGCTCGGCGTGTGGTTCGCCGGTGGTGTCCACGTGCCGCTGGATCCCGAATACCCGGTCGACCGGCTGCGGTTCATGGTCGAGGACTCGGCCGCTGTGGTCGTGATCACCGAGGCCGACGGTGTCGGAGCACGGCTCGGTGTATCCACGGTGTCCCCCCACGGGGACCGTGTGCCGGCGTTCGAGTTCACGCCACCGGCGGGGAATTCGCTGGCGTACGTGATCTACACCTCCGGCTCCACGGGCCGTCCCAAGGGGGTCGCGGTCGAGCACCGGGCGCTCGCGTGCCACGTCGTGTCCGCCCGCGAGACGTTCGAGCTGACCGCCACCGATCGGGTCCTCTCGTTCTCCTCCTTCAGCTTCGACGCGTGTCTCGAACAGATCCTGCCTGTGCTGACCGTCGGTGGCCGGGTGGTCCTGCGCCCCGGGAAACTGTGGGCCCCGGACGAGATGGTCGCGACAATACAGGCGAACGGGGTTTCGGTGCTGGAGCTCGTGCCCGCGTATTGGGAGCAGTGGACAGCCGACCCAATGGCCGCGTTGTCGGCGAGGGAACTCGAGTCGGTGCGCCTGCTGGTCGTCGGGGGCGACGTCGTCTCTCGGACCGCACTGGCGGCCTGGCACCGGTTCATGCCGCACGTTCCGGTGGTGAACTCCTACGGCCCGACCGAAGGGACCATCGCGGCGTCGGCGTTCGTCGCGCACCGCCCGGTGGACCGCGCTCGCGTGCCGATCGGCCGTCCGCTCTTGGGGCGTGACCTCCACGTGCTCGACGAGTCCGGGAACCGGTTGCCGACCGGGGCGGTCGGCGAGTTGTACATCGGAGGCGCCGTGGCCCGGGGATACCTGGACCGCCCCGGGTTGACCGCCGAGCGGTTCGTGCCGGACCCGTTCGCGGGGGGTGGCCGGCGGCTGTACCGGTCCGGTGACCTGGTGCGTTGGTCGCCCACCGGCGAGCTGGAGTTCTTCGGCCGCGTCGACCACCAGGTGAAGATCCGCGGGTTCCGTGTCGAACTGGGCGAGATCGAGGACGCGCTCGGGCGGCATCCGGGGGTGGCGACGGGGGTCGCGGTCGCCGCGGAACAGGGAGTGGTCGCCTACGCCGTTCCCCTTGGGGGGCAACAGCCCTCGGTCACCGAGCTGCGCCAGTTCCTGAAAACGAGGCTGCCGGGGTACATGGTGCCCGCGGTGATCATGGTGGTCCCCGAGCTGCCCCGGTTGTCCAGCGGCAAGGTCGACCGGGCAGCCCTGCCGGAACCGGAGTCGGCCGCCACCGGGGAGTCCGTACCGCCGCGGACCGAGGCCGAGCAGGCCATGTCCGAGATCTGGGCGGCTCTGCTGCGCCTCGAGCACGTCGGTGTGCACGACAATTTCTTCGATCTGGGTGGGCATTCCCTCACGGCCACCGTGCTCGCCGGCCGGATCTCCGCGCTGGCGGACCGGAAGGTGCACGTCAGTGTCGTATTCGATCACCCGACGGTGGCTTCGCTGACGCAGTGGATCGAAGACGAGCTGATGCACGAACTGACGGACGTCACCTCCGTCGGCTGAGGCCCGAACGACCCGAACCTGATGCCGTGCTCCCGGCGGGATGGAAACGACGTGCTCGAAAAGCAGGAATCACGTGACGCTGCGAGGCAGCTGCTCGCCGAACGGCTGCGCCGGTCACCGGCGGAGGCCCCCGCTATCCCGCGCCGCCCGGTAGGTCAGGACCTGCCGCCGTCCGCAGGGCAGCAGCGGTTGTACTTCCTCAGCCAATTCGGACTCGACCCGCTCGAGTACGCAATGCCCTTCGCGTGGATGATCACCGGTCCGATCGACGTGCCGGCGCTGCGCCATGCCTACGCAGACCTGGTCGACCGGCACGACTCACTGCGGACGACCTTCGTCGTGGGGCCGGACGGGCTCGTGGCCCGCGTCCACCCGGAGGTCGCCTCCCCACTCGCCGAGATCGACGCCGGTCCGGACTGGGAGCAGGTGCTGGCCGAGGAGATCCGCAGACCATTCGACATGGAACGTGGCCCGCTGATCCGGGCGGCGTTGCTCGGCGTACGACCGGACACGCACGTGCTGCTGCTGAGCATGCATCACGTCGTCGCGGACGGGCAGTCGGTACAGGTCCTGGTCGACGACTTCAGGCGGCTCTACGGAAGCCACCTCGCCGGTGAGACGGTAAACCTGCCCGCGCCGAAGCGGGACTATGCGGACTTCGCGCACTGGCAGCACAAGTGGCTCGACAGCGCCGACGCACACGCGGAAACCGAGTACTGGCGCGCCGCCCTGGACGGCCTCGTTCCGGTGGAGCTGCCCACCGACCGGGGAAGGCCGACGACCCGGTCGGCCGCTGGCGGGGAACGACGGCTTCACCTGCCCGCGGCGCTCACCGAGCGGATCGTCCGGACCGGACGCGCCCGCGGCACCACCCTCTTCATGACCTTGCTGGCGATCTACCAGGCGGTTCTGGCCCGCTGCAGCGGCCAGGAGGACGTGGCCGTCGGCACGCCGGTCGCCGGAAGGACACGAGAGGAGACCGAACGCCTTGTCGGGTTCTTCGTCAACACCGTGGTGCTCCGCACGGACCTCGCGGGTGACCCGACCTTCGACGAGGTGCTCGCCCGGGTGAGGACGACCGCGCTCGACGCGTTCGACCACCAGGCCCTGCCGTTCGACCGGCTGGTGGAGGCGGTGCGCCCGGAGCGGGACTTGAGCCGCAACCCGCTGGTCCAGGTGATGTTCGTCCTGGAGGAGTCCTCGGCCGAAGAACTTCGGCTCGGAATGGCCACCGGCCGGCCCGTCGACGTCGACCTGAGGGTGGCGAAGTTCGACCTCACACTGACCGTGAGCCGGACCGAGGACGGGCTGGACTGTTCCTTCGTCTACTCCACGGACCTGTTCGACGAGGCCACCATCACTTCGTTCGCGCACGCCTTCCGGCGCGCGGCCGAGCAGGTCACCGAGCAGCCCGAGCTGCGGCTCAGCCGGCTCGACCTGCTCGACGAACGGGTCAGGCACCACCTGGTCGCCGACTGGAACGAAGGCCGGCGCATCCCGGTCGACGCCACGGTCCACGAGCTGTTCCAGCAGCGTGCGGAGCGAACGCCCGACCACCCGGCGGTCGTGTGCGCGGACACGACCCTGACCTACCGGCAGCTCAACGAGAGGGCGAACCGGCTGGCCGGTCACCTCCTGCGGGGCGGAGTGGAAACCGAGGTCCGAGTGGGCCTGTGCCTCGGCCGGGGGGCTGACACGGTCGTCGCGATGCTCGCGGTGCTCAAGGCTGGCGGCGCGTACGTGCCCCTCGATCCCGAGTACCCCGCAGACCGGCTGGCCTTCATGGTGCGCGACGCCCGCGTGGCACTCGTCGTGACCGACACGGCATGCGCCGGCGTGGCGAACGCGCTCGGTGTCCCGACCGTGTGCCTCGACCGGGACGCCGCCGCGATCGCGGCCCGTCCGGCGGACAACCCGGCAGCGGCGGCGGATCCGGATTCGCTGGCCTACGTCATCTACACGTCCGGCTCGACCGGGCGGCCGAAGGCGGTCGGCGTCACGAACCGGAACGTGGCCAGGTTGTTCCCGGCCGCCGGGCAGCGGTTCGGGTTCGACGCCGCCGACACCTGGGTCTGCCTGCACTCGTTCGCGTTCGACTTCTCGGTGTGGGAATTGTACGGGCCGCTGACCACGGGCGGGACGGTCGTGCTGGCGAGCAGGGACATCGCCCGCGATCCCGCCGCCGTCCTGCGGTTGCTGCGTGACCACCGCGTCACCGTGCTGAACCAGACTCCTGCGGCCTTCACCGGTCTGCGAGCGCTCCTGACGCGGCCTGAGCATTTCGACGACCTCGCGCTGCGACTGGTCCTCCTCGGCGGCGACGCCGTCGACATCCGGGACTACCGGAACTGGGACGCGGTGGCCTCGGCGCGGCACGTCCAGCTGGTCAACATGTACGGCATCACCGAGACCACCGTGCATGTGACGAGCAAGCACATCGACGCAGCGGACTTCCGGCGGCCGCCGCGGTCACCGATCGGCCGTGCGCTGGGCGATCTCACCGCGCATGTGCTCGACCAGCACGGCGGGCTGGTTCCCGTCGGTGTCCCCGGGGAGCTGTACGTCGGAGGCGACGGTGTCGCACGGGGCTACCTCGGGCAGCCCGCGTTGACCGCGCAGCGGTTCGTCCCCGACCCGTTCGGTGCGCCCGGCAGCCGGCTGTACCGGACCGGTGACCTGGCGAAGTGGTCGTCCGCAGGTGAATTGGACTACCTCGGCCGGGCCGACCAGCAGGTCAAGATCCGTGGTTTCCGGATCGAACCGGGCGAGATCGAGGCTGTCCTGACCGGTGCGCCCGGTGCGTCCGGAAGTGTCGTACTGGTGGCCGACAAGGACGGTGTGAAGCGACTTGTCGCCTTCGTCGCCGCGGCACCCGGGGTCGACTCGACCGCCGTGACCGACCACGCGCGGCGACGGCTACCCGCGCACATGGTTCCCAGCGCGGTGCACGTGCTCGACGAGTTGCCGTTGACCGGCAACGGAAAAGTGGACAAGAAGGCCTTGCTGGCGATCGTGGGGCAGAACCCTTCGGTGCAGCAAAAAGCCTTCGTCGCGCCACGGACCGAGGCCGAGCGGGTGATGGCGGAGGTCTGGGCGGATGTCTTGGGCGTGCCCGTGGTCGGTGCCCACGATCGGTTCTTCGACCTCGGTGGAGATTCGATCGTCGCGTTGCGGCTCATCGGGTCGGCGAGCGCACGTGGTCTGCGGCTGACGATCCCGGACATCTTCAAAGCACGGGATCTGGCCGAGCTGGCCACGCTGGCTGTCCGTGAGGCGCCGGCCGGACAGCTCTCGGTGGCCCCCTTCGCATTGGTCGAGGCGGCCGACCGGGCCAAGGCGCTCGGCTTCGCGGACGCCTACCCGTTGACCGCGCTGCAGATGGGCATGCTGCACGAGTTGTCGATGTCCACGCATCGCCGGGCGTACCTCAACGTGACCTCCTTCCGGCTTTTCATTCCGGGCTTCGACCCAGTGGTGATGCAGCGTGCGACGGACCTGCTCGTGGCCAGGAACGAGGTGCTCCGGACATCGTTCGACTTCACCACGTTCAGCGAACCGCTCCAGCTCGTGCACCACACCGCCGCACTGCCGGTCGAGACAACGGATCTGCGGAAGCTTCCCGAGCCGGAGCGCGACGAGGCTTTGACGGGGCACTTCCACACAGAGCAGTCGGTGGATTTCGACCTGGCGATCCCGCCGCTGCTGCGACTGTCCGTGCACTGGATCGGCACGGACGAGATCCGGCTGACCATCACCGACTGCCACGCGATCCTCGACGGCTGGAGCCTTACGTCCCTCGTCGGTGACCTCGTCGACCTGCACAGCCGGCTGCTGTCCGGTGGTCCCGACGGCCCGCCACAGCCGCCTCTCCGGTTCGCGGACTTCGTCGCACTGGAACGCCGAGCGGTGCGGTCCGTGGAATCACGTGCGTACTGGGAGTCCGTGCTGGCGGCCACGCAGCCGGTCCGGTTCCGGCGCCTGGACGGCCAGCGCCCCCGGGAGGAGCACCACACCGGGGAGTTCCTCCGGGAGTTCCCCGAGTTGCAGGAGGGCATCGACCGGCTGGCCAGACTGGCCGGTGTGCCGCCGCGGACCGTGCTGCTGACCGCGTTCTACCGCCTCACCGGCCTGTTCGGCAGGGACGAGGAACCGTGGTCGATCGGGGTGGTGACGAACGGCCGCCCCGACGCACCGGGCGCCGACCAGATCCGGGGCCTTTTCCTCAACACCGTGCCGTTCGGTGTGCGATCCACCTGGCACAGCTGGCTGGACCTGGTCGACGCGGTGTTCCGCACCGAGCAGGACCTGCTGCCCCATCGCAGGTTCCCGCTCGCGCGGCTGCAGAGTGCGGGCCGTTCGCTGGTCGAGGCCGCGTTCAACTTCGTGGACTTCCACCGCCTGCCCGCAGAGGCCAAACAGGACTCCACGGAGTACGCGTGGACCAACTTCGCGTTGGCGTGCACCGCCGGCCGGGGCTGGGTGAGTATGGACGCCGACCCGGAGTTCGTCCCGGTCGAGACCTGCCGGCAACTGGCTGACCTGTACTGCGAAATCCTCCGGCTGATGGTGACCGACCCGTCGGCACCGGCACGGGTACCGCGCGTGCCGGCGGCGGTGCGTGACCAGCTGGCCGAATGGACAAGAGGACAGTCGTTCCCGGTGCAGCGGGAGTTCCTGCACGAGGTGGTGCTCCGGCAGGCGGCCGAACGCCCCGACGCGGTCGCGGTCGCGGCGGGAGATCAGCGGGTGACGTACCGCGAACTGGCGGGCCGGGCCGCCGCACTCGCCGCCCGCCTGCAGACCGAGGGGGCCGGGCCCGAGGTGGTTGTCGGAGTCTGCGCGGAACGCGGGATCGACCTGGTCGTGGCGTTCCTCGCCACCTTGATGTCCGGTGGGGTCTACCTCCCACTCGACGTCGCACTGCCGGTCGACCGGATGCGGTACGTCGTCGCCAACTCCGGCGCCGCGCTGATCGTCACGACGCCGGCGACCCGCCTGGCTGTGGCGAACCTCGGTGTGACGACCATCGACGTGCCCCAGGCCGGGGAACGCGCGCACCCGCCGGCCGCCGGTCTTGCCATGGCCAACGCCGCCTACCTGATCTACACGTCCGGCTCGACCGGGCGCCCGAAAGGCGTCTGCGTCCCGCACAGCTGCCTGACCAACTTCCTCCACGCGGAGCGGGACGTGCTGGCGCCACAGGACGACGACCGGGTGCTCCAGTTCGCCTCGGCGAGCTTCGACGCGTCGATCCTCGAGTTCGCGCTCGCCCTGGCCAACGGCGCGACCCTTTGCGTCGGCGCGGCACACGAGCTGATCCCCGGCGCACCGCTCGAACAGTTCGTCGACCGGGCCGGGGTCACCGTGATGGCGTTGCCGCCGACCGCGCTGGCGCTGCTGGACCCCGCCGAGGTCCCGACCGTGCGCCGGGTGATCGTCGGCGGCGAGTCGTGCACGGCCGATGTGGTGGCCGGATGGGCTGGGAAAGCCCACCTGCTCAACGGCTACGGCCCCACTGAGACCACCGTGTTCGTGACGGCCACTTCGTGCCCGCCGGTTCCGGGCCGGCCGGCCATCGGACGCCCGATCCGCAACACCCGCACGTACGTCCTCGATGCCGGCCTCGGCATGGTACCCGTGGGGGTACCCGGAGAACTCTACGTGGGCGGAGAAGGCGTCGCCCGCGGATACCTCGGAGTCGCCGCGCTCACTGCGGCCAGCTTCGTGCCGGATCCGTTCGGCCCGGCGGGTTCCCGGCTCTACCGCACCGGCGACCTGGTCCGCTGGCTACCGGACGGCACGCTCGACTTCCTCGGCAGGATCGGCCGGCAGATCAAGATCTGCGGCCAGCGGATCGAGATCGGCGAGATCGAGTCGGTGCTGCGCGAACACCCGTCGGTCCGTGCCGTCGTCGTGGTACTGCGCAACGACGAGGTCCGCGGTGAACACCTCGTCGCCTACGTGCAACCTGCCGACACCGGCACCGCCCCCGACCGGGCGGAGCTGCGGGCCGCGGCCGCGCGCAGGCTTCCCGCGAATACGGTTCCCGCGTTCTTCTTCGTGGTGCCGGAGATCCCGTCGACTACCAGCCACAAGGTCGACTATCAGGCGCTCGCCGCTATCGAGGTGACCGACGCCGGTTCCGTGGGCACCCAGGAGGAACCGGCCACGGCCACCGAACGATCCATCGCCGACATCTGGAAGATGCTGCTGCGGGTGAAAACCGTGAGCAGAAACGACAGTTTCTACGACATCGGCGGGAACTCGTTGATGACCGTCAGGTTCGTAGCCGCCGCGTCGGAGGCCGGCCTGCACACCACCGTGCGTGCATTGCTGGAGGCGCCTTCGCTGGCCGAACTGGCCGGGCAGATCGATCGGGACACGTCCACCGGATCCACCGAGCACACCTCACAAGTGGTACTGCGAAAAGGTGACGACCGCGAACGCGCCGTGTACTGCGTCCACCCCAGCGGGGGGAGCGTCACGTGGTACCGGGAACTGGCCGCAGCAGTCCGTCCCGGGATACCGGTGATCGGGATCCAGGCGTACGGCATGGACGGGGGAACCGACCCGGACTCGGTGGCGGACCTGGCCGCCGCCTACACCCGGGATGTGCTGGCCCACGATCCCCGCCCGCCGCTGGCCGTGGTGGGCTGGTCGGCAGGCGGCAACGTCGCGATCGAGATCGGCCGCCAGCTCGCCGGCGCCGGCCGGGCACCCGACTCGCTGATCCTGCTGGAGCCATGGGCACCGAGCCCGGCCGGTAGGCAAACGCTGGCCACCACGGTGGCCGGGCTTCGTGCGGCACAGGTCGTCCAGGAGAGACTTCGCACCGGGCAGCTGCCGGAGAACGACCGTGCGCGGCTGCGTGCGGAACTCGCGGACAAACTCCTTGCCGCCGACGTCATCCCGGACGAGGCGGAACTGCTGGACAGCGCACCGATCCGCATGTGGGCGGCGCTGCTCAACGGGCTGGCCGGCTACCGGCTCGAACCGTACCCCGGTGCCATCAGCCTCGTGGTCGCCGACGAGATGGCGATGACCCCACCGGCCGACCGCACGCCGGACATGTGCGCCGGCTACGACGACTACTTGCGGATGTGGGGTGATCTGGCGGGTGGGGGGCTGACCGTCCACCGCGTCGCGGGAACCCACCGGTCCATGCTGACCGGGCGGGCCGTGCACGGCACTGCCGAGCTGATCAACGACCGGACGGCAGTGCGATGAGCGACGTGACACAGGCACGGTCTCCGACCGGCTCCGGCCGGATGCTGCCAGTGCTGCGGCAGCGGTCCTTCCAACGGCTGCTGGCCGGACAGTGCCTGTCGTTCCTCGGCGACGGGATCAGCGTCATCGCGTTCGCGTGGGTCACCATCCAGCTCACCGGATCGACGGTCGCGTTGGGCACCGTGCTGGCCGCACAGGCCATCCCGCGGGCCGCGCTGACCGCCGTCGGAGGAGTACTGAGCGACCGGATGTCACCACGTCTGCTCATGGTGTTGTCCAGCGGGGCCCGGGCCGTACTGATGACCGGCGTCGGCGGACTAAGCACCGCGGGGGCGCTGTCGTTCACCTGGTTGATCGTGCTGGCCGCGTCGTTCGGCGTGGTCGACGGGTTCTTCCAGCCGGCCCGCGGCGCGATCCTCCCGTCCGTGGTGGACACGCAGCACTTCGAGGCGGCCAACGGCATGTTGCTGGCCGGGTCCCGGCTCGCCGGGATCGGCGGCCCGGCCCTCGGCGGGATCCTGGTGGCGTCCGCCGGTACGACGGTGGCGTTCTTCACGGACGCTGCGTGCCTGGTGCTCTGCACAGTCGCGGTCGCCTTGGTCAAGCCACGCGAGTCCGAAGCGGGCCGGCAGCTCGAACGGTCCGACGACCGCAGCCGTCCACGCGGGTGGATCACGCGGTTCGGGCGGGACCTGCGGGAGGGCGCCCGTTACGCGTGGGCCGATCCGCGCATCCGGACGATGTTGCTGGTCGACACGGTGGTGACCTTCTGCTACGCCGGTCCGTTCGCGGTCGGGTTCGTGGCACTGGCCCGTGAACGGTTCGGTGGTAGCGCGTCGGCCCTGGGTTTCCTGGACGCCGGGCTCGCCTTCGGTGCGGTGGGTGGATCGTTGCTCGCCGCCCGGGTGCGGCGGTCCGCCCGGCTCGGCCTCCTGGTGGTGGGCCTCGTGCTGACGGTGTCCGCGGGGTGCGGTGTGCTCGCGGTCGTGGCCGGTGTCGTGCCGGCCGTGGCGACCGCGATGGTGATCGGGTTCGCCATCGGCTTCCAGGGCGTGTTCGCGGCGAGCTGGATCCAGCGATCCATCGCGCCCAACCTGATCGGCCGGGTCGTCTCGCTGGACATGACGGCGGGATACGCGATCACGCCCCTGTCGATGTTGCTCGCCGGTGCGCTGGCCGGACAGCACCTGACCACTTTGTTCCTCCTCACGGCCGCGGTTCTCGCGGTCACCGGCGCCGGTGCCCTGCTGTCCGGGTCCGTCCGGTCCATGCGCTGACCATCCTTCCTCTTCGAAAGTGGGGCAAACATGAACGTAGCTGACCTGTCTCTCACACCGGCCGCGAGCGGCGCCACGTTGCCGCTGGTCATCTCGCCACGGGAAACCGGCGGGAAATTGGCCGGGCTGGTCGGGCTCGGCGACTTCCTCAACGAGAAGATCCACCTGCACGGAGCGGTGCTGCTGCGGGGGTTCGGGCCGCACGAGACCGCCGAGTTCGAGTCGTTCGTCCGCGAGCTCGACGGTGAACCGCTCGACTACACCGAGCGTTCGTCGCCACGGTCCGTTGTGGATGGAAAGGTCTACACGTCGACCAGCTACCCGGCCGACATGGAGATCTTCATGCACAACGAACAGTCCTACAACCTGAACTTCCCGCAGCGGCTGTTCTTCATGTGCGTGACCCCGCCGCCTGCCGGCGGGGAAACCCTGCTCGCCGACTCGCGGCGCGTGCTCGCCCGGCTGGATCCCGAGGTGGTACGCCGATTCGAAAAGGACGGTTATCTGCTCGTCCGCAACTACCGGCCGGGTCTCGGGCTGCCGTGGAGCGAGGTCTTCGGCACCGACGACCGCGACGAGGTCACCGCGTACTGCCACAGCAGGGACATCTCCGTGGAGTGGACGGCCGACGGGCTACGGACGACCCAACGGCGGGACGTCATCGCCACCCACCCGGTCACCGGCGAGTCCAGCTGGTTCAACCACGCCACCTTCTTCCACGTCACGACGCTCGACCCGGAGATGGCCGACGTGCTGGTCGAGGGGTACGGCGCCGACGGCGTGCCGACCAACACCTGCTACGGCGACGGTTCGCCGATCGACGACACCACCGTGGCTCACCTGCGCGACGCCTACCGGCAAGAGACGACCGGAGAACGCTGGGAGGCCGGGGACGTGCTGATCGTGGACAACGTGCTGGCGTCACACGGGCGGGCCGCCTACACGCCGCCCCGCTGGATTGTGTTGGCCATGGCCAAAGCGGGCCAGTGGGGGCCTGTGGCGGGCTGAAGCGCCGGACCACAGCCAAATCAACGAAAAGCTGAGGACAGAATGGCAATGGACAACACTTCCGGAGGACCGCGTCGGATCTCCTTCTTCGACACGACACTGCGAGACGGCGAGCAGGCACCCGGCAACGGGATGCGGCCGGAACAGAAGCTACGACTGGGGCTGTTGGTGGAGGGCCTCGGTGCGGACATCATCGAAACCGGGTTCCCGGCGTCTTCGCCGAGTGACTACAAGGCCACCGAGCTGCTGTCCCGGCACCTGACCACGGCCCGGTTCGCGACCTTCGTCCGGGCCGTGCGCGCGGACGTCGAGGCCGCCGTCCAGGCCGGTGGAGTGCGCAATCACCAGATCCAGGTGCTGGCCACCGGCAGCGAGATCCATTTGCGGCACAAGCGGGGGATCACCCGCGCGGAGGCGGAGCGGGAGGTGGCCGACACGATCCGGTTCGCCCGGGACCTCGGGATCACGGACGTGTCCGTCGCGGTGGAGGACGCCACCCGAGGCTCGGACGACCTGGTGCACAGCCTCGTGGACGTCGTACTGGAGGCAGGCGCCACCACGGTCGCCATCGGCGACACGTGCGGGTGTCTGCTGCCCGCGGAGTTCGGTGCGTTGATCGCAAAGGTCCGGGCATGGGCGCCTCGGCCAATCGTGGTGGCCACGCACTGCCACGACGATTTCGGGCTCGCGGTGGCCAACTCGCTGGCCGGTGTGGAAGCCGGTGCGGACGAGGTGCAGGCGACCCTCGGCGGGATCGGTGAGCGGGCCGGGAACGCCTCACTGGAGGAGGTCGTCGCGGCGCTCGTGTACAAGGGCGGCCTGCTGGGCGTACGCACGGACGTGCGACCGGAACGGCTGTACCCCGCATACCGGGAACTGGCCGAGACGATCGGGTTGCCGCGGGTGCGGAACAAGGCCGTGGTCGGTGACAACGCGTTCGCCACCCAGGCGGGAATTCACCAGGCCGGGATCCTGCGCGACCCGTCGACCTACGAGTACCTGGAACCCGCGGTATTCGGCCGGCAGCGGCAACTGGTGGTCGGCCGGCATTCCGGTCGCGCGATCCTGCGGCACCTGCTCGACCAGGTGGGGAAAGACCCGGACGACGCACTGGTCGACGAGCTCTACGAGCACTACGTGGCCGGTCGCGAAAACGGCCACTGCGACGACCTGGAAACCGTGAAACAGCAGCTGGTGGAACGCTTCGCGCACGAAGTGGTGACAGCGCGATGACAGGTTCCCGCACGCTCGCCGAGAAGCTTTGGCTCAGCCACGTCATCCACCGGGACGACGGCCAGCCCGACCTGCTGTACGTGGACCTGCACCTCGTGCACGAGGCGACCTCTTCGCAGGCGTTCGACGGACTGCGGGCCCGGTCCCGGCGGGTCCGGCGGCCGGATCTGACGCTCGCGGTCGAGGATCACAACGTGCCCACCGACTCGTTGGTGATCAAGGACCCGGTGAGCGCCCTCCAGGTGGGCATGGTGCGGCGCAACTGTGCCGAACACGGCATCCGGCTGTTGCGGCACGGTGAACGCGGCCAAGGCATCGTGCACGTGGTCGGTCCCGAACTCGGTGCGGTGCAGCCGGGGATGACGGTGTTGTGCGGCGACAGTCACACCTCGACTCACGGTGCGTTTGGGGCGCTCGCGTTCGGCATCGGCACCAGCGACGTCGAGCACGTCCTGGCCACGCAGACGTTGGAGATCGCCCGGCCGGGAACGATGCTGATCGAGTTCACCGGGGACCTGCCGTCCGGGGTCGGCGCGAAGGACATGGCACTGGCGATGATCCGGCAGATCGGGACCAACGGCGGGCAGGGCCACATCATCGAGTACGCCGGTGCGGCGGTGCGCGGGCTGTCGATGGAGAGCCGGATGACGCTGTCCAACATGAGTGTCGAGGCCGGTGCCCGAGCGGGGGTAATCGCACCCGACGACACGACACTGGACTACCTGGACGGCAAGGAGCACGCCCCGAGCGGACCCGCGTGGGAGGACGCGGTCACCCACTGGCGCACGCTGAGGACCGACGAGGGTGCCGTCTTCGATCGAACGGTCACGGTGGACGTGAGCTCGCTCAGGCCGTTCGTGACGTGGGGAACCAACCCGGGTGAGGCAGTCCGGCTCGACGAGGCCGTGCCCGACCCGAGTTCGTTCGAAGACCCGCACCGCAGGGCCGCGGCAGAACGATCACTGGACTACATGGGACTCACACCGGGCACGGCCGTTCGTGACCTGGAGATCGACGTGGTGTTCCTCGGTTCCTGCACGAACGGCCGGATCCAGGACCTGCGTGAGGCGGCCGAGGTCATGCGCGGCCGCCGGGTGGCCGACGGTGTCCGGATGCTGGTCGTTCCCGGTTCGATGGCGGTCCGCGAGCAGGCGACGCAGGAGGGGCTCGCCGACGTCTTCCGGTCGGCCGGCGCCGAGTGGCGGCTGCCCGGGTGCTCGATGTGCCTCGGCATGAACTCGGATCGCCTGCGCCGCGAAGAACGCTGTGCGTCCACGTCAAATCGGAACTACCAGGGAAGGCAGGGGCCGGGTGCGCGTACGCATCTGGTTTCGCCGTCCGTCGCGGCCGCGACGGCCGTCACTGGCAGGCTCACCGCGTCGGCCGATCTGCCAGGGGAGCCCGGATGAACAAGTTGACGGTCCACTCCGGTCACGCGGTCGTGTTGCGGCGCAGTGACGTGGACACCGACCAGATCATCCCGGCCGACTACTGCCGACTGACCGGCCGGACCGGTTTCGTCGCAGGACTGTTCGCGCGTTGGCGGTCCGAGCCCGGGTTCGTGCTCAACGAACCCACCGCCGCGCAGGCGACGGTCCTGCTGGCCGGTCCGCAGTTCGGTACCGGGAGTTCTCGCGAGCACGCGGTCTGGGCGCTGCGGGAATGGGGATTCCAGGCGGTCATCGCGCCGTCCTTCGGCGACATCTTCCGGCGTAACGCGCTGAAGAACGGCCTGCTGGTGGTGGCGCAACCGCCGGAGGTCGTCGACGAACTGATGGCGGCCACCGAGGGGCACGGGCCCGAGATCACCGTCGACCTCGTGTCGCGGCAGATCGGGATGCTCGACCGGACCTGGCCGTTCCAGATCGAGGAACGCGCCCGTTGGCTCCTGCTCAACGGGTACGACGACATCGAGGTCACGCTGCGGGACGAACCACGCATTGCGGCCCACGAAAAGAAACGGCGCTCTTGGCTGCCGGTCATCCGCGCCCAGTCGGTGTCGTCGTGACCAGGAGCGCCGTTCGCGTGGTCGCCGCCGATCGGAGCCGGAACGTGCCGCCCGGCGGCCTGGCCGCCCTGCTGAACACCGCCCGTGAACACGGCGCGGTCGACCTGGCCGTGGGCACTCCCCGCTGGCCCGAGCCCGATCCCGAGTTGATCGAGCACGCCTGTGCCGCCCTCCGCGCAGGGCACAACCAGTACGAACACCCGGATGGCAACGTCGAGCTGCGCACCCGGCTCGCCGAGTCGCTCGGCACACCGGGAATCGCCCCAGACCCGTTGACCGAACTGACGGTTGTGGTCGGTGGCACCGAGGGGCTTGCTGTTGCCCTGCTGTCTGTCGTGGACCCCGGTGACGAGGTTGTCGTGCTCGAGCCGTGCTATGAGGGTTTTCTCGGCGCCATCGCGCTCGCGGGCGGGCGCCCCAGGCTCGTGCGCACCTCGCCATCCGGCTGGGGGGTCGACCTGGAGGCCCTCGCCGCCGCGTTCGGTCCCCGGACGAAGGCGATCGTGCTCAACAGCCCGGGCAACCCGGCTGGGCATGTGCTGAGCCGGCAGGAGCTGGACGCGGTCGCGGACCTCTGCGAGCGGTGGAACGTCACGGTAGTGGCAGACGAGGTGTACTCCGCCTACGTCTACGGCGATCAGCCGCACGTGTCCGTCGCAGACGTGCCGGGCTTGACCGAGCGCAGCATTGTGATCGGCAGCCTGTCCAAGAGCCACGCCATCAGCGGCTGGCGGATGGGATTTCTGCGCGCGAACAGCGCGTTGACCGCGGTGCTGCGGAAAGTCCACATCGCGACCACAGCCGGTGCGCCGGCACCGTTCCAGCATGCCGTCGCCCGGGCCGGGATCCTGGGAACGGACCGATGGCGACCTGCCGAGCAAATGCGACGTCATCGAGACCGTGCCGTCGCGATCTTCACCGGGATCGGGTTGCGGTGCGCGGTGCCGGATGGCGGGTGCTACCTGATGGCCGACATCACCGCCGTGACCGAAGAAGGCTCCGACGAGTTCGCCCGGCGGTTGGTCACGGGTGGTGGTGTGGCGGTGGTCCCCGGTGGCTTTTTCTTCGGTGACCCGCGGGATGGGACCCGATTCGTCCGGATCGCTTTCAACCGTCCTGACGAGACCTTCGACGAGGTCGAGCGCAGGCTGGCGCGATCGCCGCGGAGGTGGTCATGAGCGGCTCGATCGCGGTGATCCCCGGCGACGGGATCGGCCCGGAGGTCGTCGAGGCGGGGCTGTTCCTTTTGGGTGCCATGGGCCTCGGGTTCTCGGTCGACATCCTCGATCACGTCAACGCCGAACGGTTCCTGGCGACCGGTGTGTCGATGAGCGACGACGACATGGCCAGGGTGCATGCCGCAACCTGTGTCCTACTGGGTGCGGTGGGTGACCCCCGGGTCGGCGATCCCGCCTACGCGCGAGGCGTTCTGCTACGCCTCCGGTCCGAATTGGACCTGTACGTCAACCACAGACCAGCCGTGTTGCTCGACGATCGGCTCAGCCCGTTGCGAGATCCGGCCCGGCGAGCGATCGACTGCGTCGTGGTCCGCGAGAACACCGAAGGCATCTACGTGGGATCAGGAGGGACGTTGCGGCACTCATCGCCGCATGAAGTTTCGGTGGACAACGATATCAGCACGCGGTTCGGCGTTTCGAGGGTGTTGCGCTATGCGTTCTCCGTCGCCCGCCGGTCGGTTTGCATGGTCGACAAAGCGAACGCGATCCCGTTCGGCGGCGGGCTGTGGCAACGTTGCTACGCGGAAGAAGCGGCGGCATATCCGGATCTGGAACGCACGCACCTGTACGTCGATGCCGCGGCGATGAAGCTCGTGCACGACCCGACGGCGTTCGACGTGATCGTTACGAACAACCTGTTCGGCGACGTTCTCAGCGACCTGACTGCCCAGCTCGCCGGAGGACTGGGTATGGCTGCGTCAGCGAACCTCAACCCTGAGACGGGAAAGGGCCTGTTCGAGCCGGTGCACGGAAGCGCACCGGACATCGCCGGCCGGAATGTCGCGAATCCGTTCGGCATCGTGCTGTCCATCGCGCTGATGCTCGACCACCTCGGTCACACCGTCGAAGCCGAAGCGGTCCGCGTCGCCGTGCGCTCGGCCGTTCGCAGTGGCCGGTGCACTCCGGACCTCGGCGGCGACCTGTCGACGAAAGACGCGGTCGTGTCGGTCGTCGCCGAACTCCACTGAACCGGAAGGAATGAAACGTGACACCGGAGATCGACGACGCCTTCGACAGGATCAGGGACGTCTACGGCGCCGGCTCCCTCGACAGGATCGAAGAGATGCTCCATGCCAACAAGAAATCGTGTCATCCCCTTCAGTCCGGAGCCAGGTGGCTGCTCCCCGGGATCACCCAGAAGCCATGGCACGACCCGTACAAGCACTCGGAGATCGCGCCGCTCGTGCACGCATTCCAGGCCAACCACGCCGTGATCAAGAACGAGGTCGGGCAAGTCTGGCAGCGGCGCAGGGAGAAGTTCGCCGACTACGAGCACTACCTCACGCGTCAGGAAAACTGGCAGGCGTTGTACCTCTACCGCGATCGCGGGCTGGCGGCCGACGCGCGTGCGGTCATCCCGACGGCGGTCCGTGTGCTCGACGACCGTGCGGTCGCCACGGACTTGGTCTGCCCTTTGTTGGAAAGCCACCTGTCGACACTGTTGCCCGGCGCGGAGATCAAGCCACACTGTGACTTGTGGAACTTCAGCATCAACCTGCACTTCGCCATCGACATTCCGCCGAACTGCGGGATAAGGGTGGCAGGTGAGACCCGGCAATGGGACGAAGGCCAGTGCCTGCTGTTCGACTACTCGTTCGAACACGAAGCGTGGAATCACGGTACGCGCCCACGCACATGTCTGCTGGTCGACCTGTGGCACCCGGAGACAACGCTCGCCGAACGCGAGGCGCTGGACACCCTGATCACGGAAATTCGTTCGACCATGGCCTGAAAGCGGCCGCGACCCCGACGCCGCGAGCGGTCAGCAGCTCGCCGGCCGATTTCCCGGTGACTTCACCGACAGCTGGTCCGGCGATGTTGCTGGCGATCGCGTGGCCCGGCAGTGTCCAGATGAAGCCTAGACAGTAGCCCGTCGCGGGGACATGCCGGGCGGAGGCCGTCGAGGTGACGTGGCGGTCTGCACGTGTCGGCGGGGGTCACGACCCATTCGGCGCGGTGGCCCGACCGGTCAACGCGGCGTTGGGTGGCCGCCCAAATGAGCCGGCTTGGGAGCCGGGATGGGTCCAGGGTGGAGTTGTTCGCGCTGATCCGGCGGGATGCCGGGTCGAGGGGCTCTCGGTTCGGGCGCTGGCTGAGCGGCATGCGGGGTGCACCTCAGGACGGTGCGCCAGGCGTTGGGGCCGCGGTGCTGCCGCCGCGGAAGGCCCCGGTCCGGTCGTCGCCGATGATCGGGTCATTACATGAGGCGATGGGCCAGATGGTACGGGCAGCCTGACCAGCAAAGATAGACGAACGTCGGCTGGCGTTGGACAACGGCGCGCAGCTATGATCTGTCGCATGAACACGCATCCTGAGCAGGGATGCTACGAACATGTGTTCGAGTCCCCCCTCGGACACACGCACTATCTACACCCGGGCTGGTCGTCGCATAGACGGCCAGCTCTTTTGGTTCGTAGCGTAGCTCTAGGTTCAGCGCGCGGTACAGGCGGCTCATGCCTGCCGTGGTCGCGTCGGCCAAGGTCCCGCAGACGTCGCCGAGAGTATCGATCCTCGCGTAGATCTCGGCGCGGCTTACCCTCGAGTCGGCCGGAACGCTCTCTAACTGCGCTTTCGCAGCGGCTCGTTCAGCCTGTGCCTGGTTCATTGGGTCGACGAGTGCTTCGGGCTCGACGCCGGCCGCGATCGCTGCCTGATACCGCTGTAGCCGCGCTTCAGCATCCGCCAGCCGGTTTCGCGCCGCTTCCAGCGGACCACCGTTGGCCTGACTGCCGTCCGACCCAAGCAGCGCGGCCGCCGTCCGGTCGCGGTTATCCGGGTGGAACAGCTCATGAAGCCATCCGTTGATCGCCTCGACAACCACGCCTTCGCGGAGGTTGACCGTCTTCGGGTGATCTTCCAGCTTCTGCGAGCCCGGCGCCATAGTCCGCGAGGTACAGCGGTAGTAGGCGCCCTTCCGGATAGTGGCGCCCTGCATCTTCCGGCCGCAGACTCCGCATCGGACCAGTCCGCGCAGCAGATACGACCGGGCGGTGTTTCGGGCGCCTCGCTCTGCCTTGCGCGCCGTCTTCAATCCGCCCGCCGACTTCGACCGGCGCAAAAGCTGCGCCTGCGTGAACGTTTCTACGGACACGATCGCCGAATGTGCCTGTTCGCGCGACCTAACAATCCGGTCGGGCGTGGCGCGCTTGAAGCGCACGACGTGGCCAGCGGCAACGTCCTCCGGGGCAAGCAACGTCTCGTGTTTCGTCCAGCGTCCGAAGATGGCGTAGCCGGTGTATCGCGGGTTATCGAGGATCGCTCGTACCGAGCTGCCTTGCCAGCCGTCGGCAAGCCGGTGCCGGTTCTGATCTCGCCGGTGCGCTGACGGGCAAGGAATGCCGTCACGGTTGAGCAAGTTGGCGATCGCTCGATCGCCGTTGCCGTCCAGGTACTCGGCGAAGATTCGCCGCACCACGTCCGCCGTCGACTCGTCGAGCGCCAACACTCGCAGCTTGAACCCTTCCGCAGCTTTCCGCGGGTTCGGATGAGGACCACTGTCGACGACGACGTACCCGTACGGCGCCCGGCCACCCTGGTGCCGTCCTTCATTGATCACCTGCGCGTCCATCGCCGCACGGACGCGAGCCTGAACGTGCTGGCGTTCGGACTCGCTCATTCCGCCGAGCACGCTCATGAGCATCTTGTGGGACGGGTTCCGCGGGTCGTACTTCCCGCCCAGTTCCGGCACCCACAGATCGACACCGTAGGCAGCGAACTTTGGCGCGATGAGCGAGAACTGGTTGCCGAACCAACACCGCGTGCCCTCGCCGACGACGATCGCGTCCCATCCGCGGCGCGGATTCTTCAACTCGGTGAGCAGCCGCGCGCCCTCGGTTCGCCGTTCCCACGGGACGGAGCGCGACTGCCCGATGTCGAAGAACTCCGCCACGATCTGCCCGCCGAGCGGCTCGACGAACTTGCGAGCGTTCCCGAACTGCCAGCCGCGCGAGGTCTCCGGGTCCTGGTTGTCCTCGGTCGAGCACCGACCGTAGGCCGCCAACGCCCCGATCCCGTCGTCCGCCACGTCGGCGACCTCAAGCCCCAGAATGTCATCCAGTGTCGCCCACGGGTCGCTGATGATTTCAGCTGCCACGATTCACCTCCTCGGCCGGAGCGTCCAGCGCCGGCACCTCAGTAACCTCGATCAGAACGGCCAGCAGTGCACGCGCGACGGCAGGCGTCAGCTCAGGCAATCCCGCAGGTAGGATAACCCGGATCTGCGGATCTTCGGAACGGTCGGCGTTCATCGCTGCCCGTCCTCGTCTGCCGTGCTGGCGCCCGTGGTCGCCCGGCTGACCGCACTCCTAATTTCAGCCGTCCGATACCCGCGGACCTGCCGGGTCTCGCCGTCTTCGCTGGTAACGCGGTCTCGTGTCGGCCGGCATCCCACCTCGGCCATCTGCTGCGCGAATGTCCGCGAGTCGACCTCCAAGACGTCCAGCAACTCGGCCGTCGGCACGAAGTCCCTGCCGTCCGGCCCGAGATCGTCTCCCAGGTACTCGACGAGCGATGCGAGCACCTCGGGTAGTTCACCAGGCGACTTAGCTGCCTGACCTGCACCGATTGCCTTGACCGCGGCCGCGTGGTCGAGCACCGGCATGGTGTCTTGCCCGGCCGCGTGGCCGGTGAGTGTCCCGGCCGCCTCGCGCAGCGTCCGGCCCTGCTCGCAGATGGTCCGCCAGTCCTCGTTCGGCATGTAGTAGGTCCGAACCGTCATGGCCAACACATCGGCGCCCGCTGACGTGTCGCCATCCGGCCGCAGGATGCCCACACCCTTGTGCGAGGGCAGCAGCCGGCTGGAGTCGAACCCTCGCGTGTTCATCTGTTCGCCGAGCACGATGTTCGAGTCGCGCCAGTCCATCACCCGCAGGGCGAACCGCGATCCGAGAACTGCACGCAGCCCGGACGGGATCGTCTTCGAGTCCGGCCGTTGCGTCGCCAGCACGAGCACGATCCCAGCGGCTGGCCCTTTCTTCGCCAGCCACGTCAGCAACTCGCCGACGTACTCACCAGCGGTGAGCTTCTTTCCTTGCACGTCAACGGGCGTGCGATCCTCCAACGGAACCTGGACCTCATCGATGAAGATCGCGGTGATCGGCATGTTCAGCGCCTTGTCGCGGGACATCTCCGGCGTCACCTTCGACTCTGGACACGTGAGGTCGTCCAGGTCGCGCATCCGCCGGAAGCGCGACTGAACCTCGCCGACCAGCTCGATCAACCAGTCCACGAGCGCCAGGACGTGTTCGGGCTCGTCGCCGGACATGAACCGGTGCGCCACCAGGCCGGCCGCGTCCCAGTCCTTCCCGGCCTTGAAATCCGCCACGTATAGCCGTACCCAGGCGTCCAGGATGAGCCCGGCCGCCGCGAGCCGGGCGGCGAAGGTCTTGCCCTGCCGGGGGATGGCACCGACCAGCAGGGACGTCCACACCAGCGGCAGGTCAATCCGCCGGTCCCGAGCATCCCGTCCGAACGGGATCGGCCGCCACGCATCCCACTGCGCCACGCCGAGTAGCGGCGTCCGCAACGGCGATGAGGCGTACGGGTCCTCATCAGCCACCCACATCGACACCCGTCCGGCATGCCCACCGTTGCCGCGGACCCGTTCGACGATCAACTGGACCTCATCGACGGCAAGCGCCGACGCGAGTGCATCCCGGTTCTTCACCACGTCGGCCGCCTTGCGGGTGGCTGGAAGATCGACGGTGACCGCCCAGCCGTCGCCGACACGCGTCGCGCGATCGACGAGCCGCAATGCCTCGTCCTTGCCGATCAGCTTCGCGTCCCGGAACGCGTCCACCAGTACCTGCGGGTCCATGGTCCAGGTCAGCGTCCGCGGCCCGGCAAGCGCCGGCTTGCGACCAGGACTGCCGTCCTTCTTGCGTCCGAGGATCGCGAGAGCCACGGAGGCGGCGGCCCCGCCGATCCACAGAGGATCGGTGCCGTACACGAGGTCAACGATGGCCACTGCGACGGCTGCGACGACCAGGACGGCACCGGTCACCTTCCAGCGGAACAGGGTGAGCGCCCGAATCTCTGTGAACTTGTCGGCGAGCTTCTCCGACTCCTCGGCCGCCGTCCGGTAGTCCCGGACGGTGACCCACCCACGCCACCACCGCACCCCGACGACCAGCCCGCGAACAACCGCGCCGACGTACCGCCACGGCGACTTCACCAGCCCGACGACGGCGTCTTTGCCCGCTTGAACAGCCTGCGGCTTGCTCTTCAGCCACAACGGCACCCTCGGCGAGTGCCGACACCATCGAACGAAGCGGTTCGTCTTCGACTCCCGCCGACGCGGTTGGGGCAACGTGTCGTCGATCAGTTCGCCGTCGAACACGGGATCGGCCTTGACCGGCAATGAGTCAGCCATTGGCCACCTCCGCCCGCAGCGCCCGCGCCAACCGAGGCGACAGGCCACGCGAGCACCCGGTAGCCCGCCGCACCCACGCCGGCGTGATCTCGACGTCCGGCGTCCAGCTCTCCCGAGCGATAGCGAGGTAATCGGCGAACAGCACGCGCCGCTCAGCCTTCGCAGGCGCCTCAGGGCTGGCGTGCCGTTCAGCCGCGACCAGCACGGCATCGGTGAGCTTGTCCCGCAGGTCGGTAATCGCCTCGACGGCGACGAACACGACGAGCGGCGGCACCGAGTGCAGCACGATGGCGGCAGCCTCCCCGGCCGCGAACGACGTCCAGGTGTTCATGACGTACGTGGCCGCGAGCGTGAACCACTTCGCCCGCCGCACCCAGACGCCTGTCCGGACCTGGTACCGCGCGGTGACCTGCTCGGCCCGCAGGATCGCGAGCAGTACGAGCGAGACGGTCGGGTCCAGCACCCACGCGGCCAGCCACGGCAGCGACCCCGGCCGTGTCCCGGCCGACGCGAACCCTTGAACGTTGGTCATCGTGAACGCCAGCCCGAGCACGATCCCGGACCAGCACATCCAGTCGACCTGCCGCCGCACGCGTTCGATTCGCAGCGCCACGACGTCCGGATCGGACTGGTAGGCGCGTACCTCTGCGGCTTCGGCGGCGTCCTGCGCGAGCCGTTGCGCCCGGTTCATCGCCGACCACCCCGCTTCGACGTGTCGACGGTGGTCACCGTCATTGCGCGGGTCAGCGCGTAGGACGCGAACAGCGCCGGCAACCCGAGTACGGCGAACAACAGCCACGGGCTACGCGGGTGAGCGATCACCACCCATTGGACGGCGACAATCAGCCCGGCGTTGAACAGCACCCGCCCGACCAGCGACACGAGCCGCGCCCCGCTCCGAGCAGCCTCGGCAGCGGCCTTCGCCCGGCGGGAACCCACCCGCCAGACCCAGAACAGCACGAGCAGCACGCCGACACCGGCGAGGATCTGCGTGGGTGTCACGGTGAGTCCGTTCATCGCGCACCCCGATCGGTCCGCTCGCCACGCCGCAACCAGAGCGGGTACAGCGCGCGCCGGTCGTCGTCGGTCATCCCGCCCCAGACGCCGACCGTGTCGACGCCGGCCGTCCGCAACTCCAATTCCAGGCACTCGTCCCGGACAGGGCACCCGCCGCACAGCCGCTCGGCCAGCTCGCCGTCGCTGTCAGCGTCGGGTGGCCCGTCGTCCGGCGGGGGCCACATGCAGATTCCTTCGCTGGTGACGACGTCGGTCAGGGCTTGGGTCGGAACCCAGCGCAGCCGATCCAGCCGCCACGCAATCCCGATCAGGCGCAGTTCGTCGGCGCTCACGCGGCACCTCCGGCCTGACGCGACCCGAGCAGACGGGCCAGCTCGGTCGACGACACACGAAGCCCGGAACGGCACCGGGTGGCGCGCAGCTCGCGCGTCCGGATCGCCCGGCTCACCGCAGCGCGGGAGACGCCGAGCAGCCAGGCCGCTTCTCGAATGGTGTGAAAGGTGATGTGCGAGTTCATGAGAAAGACCAATCTGATGATTTCAAGACTATATTGTTGATTTCAGCTCTTCGACGGGCGCGTTTGTCCGACGCGCCGCCAACGAAGTGCTAGGCGACGTGGTGAAGGCTTGAAGAACCGCTAATCTCGGCGCTGAGGCGGAGCGCGGAGGAATACGTGACGGAGGACTGGGCGGCAGTCGCCAAGGCCATCAACATGCGCGTGAACGAACTCGGCTGGCGACAACGCGAGCTGGCCGAGCGATCGCACGTGTCGCAGGCGATCGTGCGCGAGCTCCAGCACCACACGGTCGAGCGCCGCCGGAGCGCGCGCACGCTCGAAGCGCTGTCGACCACGCTCGGCTGGCACCCACAGCACCTGTTGGCCGTGCTGCAAAACCGCACCCCGCCGCACCCGGACGAGCCGGCCGACGACGGCCACGAGCTGTGGTCCCGGCTGGACGCGCTGGAACAGCGCCTGGCCGAGATCACCGACCGGCTGGAGGACGTCCAAACGAGCCTCGCGACCGTGGTCGAGCACGTGAAGCCGAAGCGATAGCGGAGGGCGATTCGGGCTGGTGAACCAGGTGATTTCCATACCTAGAATTCAAGGCCGAAACGACTTCCGATCCCATGCACAACCAGTGCAGAAGCAGTGCGCAACCACTGCATATCCGCTGCACAAGAGCGCTTCGGGGCTGCAATGAGCGGGGTAGGCGGTTGGACCGGACGATCAGCTTCGGCGCTCCAATCCGCGTTGCGGCTGAGCAATGAGAAATTCGCCGAGAAGCTCGGAATCGGCGCGCGTACGGTCGCGTCCTGGCACCAGAAGCCAGACCTTCGCCCGCAGTCCGAGATGCAGCAGGTCCTCGACACCGCGTATGAACGGGCATCGGACGCCGAGCGAGCCCGCTTCGCCGAGCTGACCGGCGACGAGCCGGCCGCCCACACGAGGCCGGACACCAAGGAAGCCGACCGACGACTTGCTGCGGACCCTCACATCGGTGCAGCTCTCGAATGGCTCGACCAGCACGCCTACCAAAGCCCTGGTGCCGCGCGCCGCGCCGTCGCCGAGCAGGCCGCGCGCGTCGACGCGCAGGAGGCGTACGCCCGGGCCACTCGCCGCGCGTGGGTCGACCAACGCGCCGTGACCGACGCGCTCGCCGCGTACTACGGCCGGCACCCCGGTGACCACGGCTTGTACGCCGGAAGCTGCGGTGGCCAGGCCGTGAACACCAGCATCCTGACCTGCGCTGATTGGCTCGACCTGGCGTGCGAACTACGCCCGCCGCACGACGGGCTCACGATCGCGAGCGCCCGGCCCGACTCTCGGGAAGTGCTCGACGAGCACGCGACGAATGCAGCGGTTAGTAGTGCTTTGTTAGGTGTGTCGTTGTGGCTGGTTGGGCGTCGATGTGATCTCCTGTGCGGGTGCTTCCGGAGGAGATGGACGAGGTTCGTCCGGTGATCGAGGAGTTCGCCGGGCGGATGTTCGGCGGTTTCGCGCGGCGTGATCAGCGGGCGAAGGGGCAGTTGTATCTGCGCGGGCTGATGCTGGACGGCAAACGCAAGTCGATGCAACCGATGGCCGAACGGCTTGGCGTCGATCACCAGCAGTTGCAGCAGTTCGTCACCACCTCGACCTGGGACCACGTCGAAGTCCGGCGACGTCTGACCGGATGGGCCGGTGAGTTCGTCGACCCCGACGCGCTGGTCATCGATGACACCGGGTTTCCCAAGGACGGCAAGGATTCCCCCGGTGTGGCGCGGATGTACTGCGGCGCATTGGGCAAGACCGGGAACTGCCAGATCGGGGTCAGCGTGCACGCGGTCACCGACTGGGCCTCCGCCGCGATCGACTGGCGGCTGTTCCTGCCGGAGTCCTGGGACGACACCAAGGCCGCCGACAGCGAGACCGCAGCCGAGATCCGGCGGCGACGGGCCCGCAGCGCGATCCCGGACGAGGTGCGGCACCGGGAGAAGTGGCGGCTGGCGCTGGAAATGCTCGACGAGATCATCACCGAATGGGACCTACTGGGCCGGCCGGTGGTGGCCGACGCGGGCTACGGCGACGCCATCGAGTTCCGGCTCGGCCTGACCGAACGCGGCCTGACCTACGCCCTCGCCGTCAGCCCGACCGCGACCGCCCATCCCGCCGAGGCGGTGCCGGTCACGCCGGCATGGAAGGGCACCGGCCGCCCGCCGCAGCCGCGCTACCCCGACCCGCCGCAGGATTTGAAGTCCCTCGTGGTGGCCGCCGGGCGATCGGCGGGCCGGTACGTGGTCTGGCGACACGGGTCACGCAAATCCCCCGGCGACCCGACCGCGAGCATGCGATCACGGTTCCTCGCGCTGCGGGTCCGCCCGGCCAACCGCAACATCCCCCGCGGCATCGACGGCAGCCTGCCCGAATGCTGGCTGCTGGCCGAGTGGCCGCCCGGCGAACCCGGGCCCACCGACTACTGGCTCTCCACCCTTCCCGCCGACACGAAGCTGCGGGACCTGGTTCGACTGGCCAAGCTCCGCTGGCGCATCGAACACGACTACCGCGAACTCAAAGACGGCCTCGGCCTGGACCACTTCGAAGGCCGCTCCTGGCTCGGCTGGCACCGCCACGTCACCCTCGCCGCCGTCGCCCAAGCCATCTGCACCCAGCTCCGCCGCACCCCAAAAGCCCCTGCGCAGGCCTGACCCTCTACGCAGTCCTGCGCGAACTCCAAGCCCTGCTCGCCGCCTGGACAGGCGTCTGCCACACCTGCCGACAACCCGTCCAGACCCGAACCCCAAGACAGAAGCCCCAGCTCAACAGCACCTAACAAAGCACTATTAGCCGGCTGGCCGAGACGGTGGCCATGAACACGCGGCTCATGAACGCGCCGCTCTACCGGCTGTTGAGCACGGACATCCGTGAACGCCACCTTGGCGGCACGTTCGGCGTGGACCACTTCGTCCACTACGCCCTGACGATGGACCTGCTTGAAGGCGAGCTGCTCGACGCGCTCGCGGCCGACAACACGACGTCGCTGCCCCTGCGTGATCGCTACCTCCCAGACGTCGGCGCTGTCCTGGACGTCGGCGGCCGACTCTGCGCAGGCGGAGCCCTGGCCCTGACGGCCATCGCCCGGCCGGCCGACCCCTACCGCGGCGAAGCCGACTACGTGCTCTTGGTCCAGGAACGCTCCGGCCACGTACTCAACGCCACGCGCCGGCTCGCCGTCATCCCGAAGGGCTTCCACCAGCCGCTCACCGATGTACGACGAGAAACCCAGATCGGCGCCACCTTGCGCCGAGAGATGGAAGAGGAGCTGTTCGGCCGACCAGACGCCGACAACACTGTCGCCGACACGCTTACCGCGGACCCGATGCACCCGACCAGGCTCACGGAGCCGATGCGCTGGCTCCTCGACGAGCCCGGCCGCCTACGGATGGAGTGCACTGGCTTCGGCTTAAACCTCGTGAGCGGGAACTACGAGTTCGCCAGCCTCATCGTCATCGACGACGAAGAATTCTGGACACGCTACGGCGGAGTGGTCGAAGCAAACTGGGAATCCGCGACTCTTCGTCAGTATTCGACTACGGATGCGGAACTCGTCACCGAGTTGTTGGGTGATGTAGCGTGGAGCAACGAAGGACTGTTCGCCATGACGCAAGGTCTTCGACGCCTTGCGGAAATCGGCGGAGAGCGCGTGAAACTGCCCGCGATCGAATGGGAGATAGGCCAGTGAGCGACGGTTGGACCGCCGGCAACGCCAACGACGACGCGGCCGACACGCGCGGCTGGTTGGTCGGCCACTTCATCGACCCGTCGCAGGGCGTCCGAGCCTCCAAGGACGTCGAAGTCAAGTGGGGTAGGCACCCTGCGGGGGACAAGCGCCCCGAGTGGACCTCCGACGACCACCGAACAACGCTGGTGATGCTGATCTCCGGCGAGTTCCGTGTAGAGGTCACCGGCGGTGGCAAGATTATGACGCGCCAGGGTGACTACGTGATGTGGGGACCGGGCATCGACCATTCTTGGGAAGCGTTGGCGGATTCGGTCGTCCTGACCGTTCGCTGGCCCTCAGCAACTTAATTCGACGGCGGGAATCTTCACCCGATCACCGCCGATCTCGGCGAGCCGACGTAACCCCTGGAGAAACGCGAACAGTCCTTCGTTGCTCCAGTTTTCGTCACCGATCAGTTCGGTGACCAAGGCGCCGTCGAGCGTCGAATACTGCTGCAGGCCAGCTGCCTCCCAGTTCGCCTCAACGTCGCCACCGAACCGCGGCCAGAACCCCTCATCCTCGATCGCGACCAGGCTGGCGAACTCGTAGTTCCCGCTCACCAGGTTGAGCCCGAACCCGGTGCACTCCATCCGCAGCCGGCCGGGCTGCTCGGTCAACCACCGCATCGGAGCGGACAGCCTGGTCGGGTGCATGGGATCGGCGACCCTGAGATCTCCGGCGGACCGGTCGACATCCGTCCTGCCGAACAACTCTTCCTCGATCTCACGGCGCAGCGTGACGCCGATCCGGGCGTCCGCTCGCCGGTCCGCGAGCGGCCCATGGAAGCTCTTCGGGATCACCGACAGACGGCCGGCTGTGTTCACGACCTGCGCGGATCTCTTCTGAACCAGCAGCACGAAGTCAGCGTCACCACGAAACGAGTCCGCCGGCCGTGCGATCGCTGTCAACGCGAGCACTCCACCCGCGCAGAGGCGGCCGGGCAGGTCGAGTACAGCAGCCACGTCCGGCAGCTGCCGGTCCCGGAGCGGCATGTGTCTTGGACGCGCGGTGCGACCGCTCGCCAAGTGCTCGATCAACTCGCGTTCCAGCAGGTCGACACCGAGGGCGTATTCAAGGAACGACGCGATCCCGACCTTCGCCCGCAGTGCTCCGGGCTGCGGGTCGACCTCGAGCAGCCGGTACAGGGGAACGTCGGTGATCCGTATGCCGGACGCAGTTGCGTCCGCGAGACGCTGCACCGCAGCTCGCTCGTCGACCGCCGCCTGTGGCCGCGCGCCGCCACTCTCGAAGGCGGTGTGCTCGCGCGTGACCGTCAGCGGGCAGGCGAGATCCAGCCACGCCGGCCGCGTAAGAACACTGGTGGTCACCTCCACCGGACCGCAGCGCGCGGCGTATGGCCGGTGGTCGCTGGTCGGCGGCCCGTAGTACCCAGCCAGGGCATCCGCGATGACGCTTCGCGGTGGATTCGGCCGGTTCCGAGGTGAGGCGGCTGCGTTCGCGTACACGTGTTCACGGGCTCGCCCCAGCGGCCACCCGGCGTGCCGATCGAGCCACGTGAACACCGGCTCGAACGAGTCATCCGGGCTGAACTCCCGCGTGACAGCGCTCGGGCCGATCAGGGCTTCCAACTCGTCTCGCGAACGACCGAGCACGCTCGCGAGCTTCGGCCAGAGGTAGGGGAGTGGCACGTAGTCGCCCGCCTCCCAGCGAGCAACGGTCGACCGGTCGACGTGCAGCACGTCCGCCAGACCCTCTTGGGTGAAGCCAGCGACCTTGCGAGCTGAGATCAGCCCATCGCGACGTCGCCCTATGGGCATGACCAACCTCCAACCCTGCGTGACCAGATCAATGTAGCAGCAGTAACTGCAGCTCAGAACGGCTAGCGCGCCATGCGCGCCACACAACTGCCGCACTGCTGCGCTGGTCGTGGAACCTGACACCCGTTTGACTGATTTCATCAGTCGCGAGGTCGAAGGGAGGGGACGTGACAGGCACTAGCTGCAGGTCGGTGCACTCAGCGCTCTACATCAGCTGGTACCGGTGCGTGCTCGACGGACTGACGCACGCGGTCACGGACGACGAGTTCCTGCGCGGCATCCGCCTCCAGGAAGGCCGGTACCACTCTCTCTGCGGCCACGAGGTACTGATTCACTCCTGCCTGGCACCGGCCGACCGTTCATGTCCGACGTGTCGTGAACTCGTGAACACCTCCGCGCGCGTCGCGGTGAGGCGACGATGACGCCGATCTCGCCCACATCGCGAACGGACCTCGACGCGCTGTTGCTCCAGCCGGTCCGCCTGTTCATCACCTGCCTGCTGGCCGACACCAGCTGGCGTCGGCAACTCGCCGTCCAGCAAGCTTTGGGACTTCCCACGCCCGACCTGGACCTGCACGTCGAGTTCCTGCGCGCGGCTGGCTACCTCCAGTGCCGTGCCGAACCCCGCGAACTCCGCCTGACCTCGCTGGGTCTGAACCGGCTGTTGGACCATATCGGCGCTCTGAAGACGGTCGCGGCAACAGCCGGCGCTCTGGTCGCCGAGGTGAGAGCTGCACTCCCCGCCGAGAGCCCGCCCTGACAGCAAGCCACCCAACCGCCGTCCTCAATCCGCAGCCACGTGCGCGTTCCCGCCACCAACAGCCCTCAGCAAGGACCCGAAGATGCCCAAGCCGATCATCCGTCCGCCCGCGACCGTTGCCGTCAGCAGCAGCCTGCGCGACGCCCGCAAGCGCCACGGAATCGGCCTGCGGAGGCTGGCCGAGAAGATCGGTGTTCATCCCGCAACGCTCTCGGCCTGGGAACTGGGCATCAAAGTCGCGCCGCCGACGGCCGTGGCCTGGATCCTCGGATACCTCCGGGTCGAGTCGGCAGAGTACGACCGGGTGATGGCGCTCGCCCCGTGCGCTGGCGCCGCGAACCTGGTCGACCAGTCTGATCCGCAGCTAGGGCATCTGCTGTGGACGTACGAACAGCTGTCAACCCGGGTCGTGGAGTGGGCACCGTCGTGCATTCCGGATCTTCTCCAGACGCGGGCGTATGCCGAACGAGTGCTCGACAAGGCCGCGGTGCAGGACGACCGCAGGGACATGGACCTGCTGAGCCGCCAAGTCCGCCAGCAGGCCCTGAACGAGGGGACCCGTCGCTACGTCTTCCTGGTTAGTGACCAGGCACTTTACGGCTTGGACGACCTGCACGAGGAGCAGATCGAACACCTTCGCGCGGTGGCGCAGCTCAAGCACGTGACTGTCCGGATCGTGCCGTCAATGGAGACCGGGCTGAGGTCGATCGGCGCCTTCACGCTCTTCGAGGATCGATCCCATCCGATCGCGGTAGTGATCAGGCACCACCACTGCAACACTTACCTGACGGGCCGGAAGGTGCTGAGCCGCTACCACGACACGACAAGCGCCCTTCTGCGGCGCGCGTTCGATGAGTCGGCGGGCACGTCCGCGTTGAGCGCACCTGTGCAGATTCGAGCGTCGCGGTGACGGCGACGATCTACATCGATCCGTTGTTAATCCAGCCGGTAATCGATGGGGAGTGGCATCGAACCCGCCTGACGGAGATCCCCGCACCCGGACAGGTGATCACGATGCTCTGCGGGGCCTCCGGCGCCGTGGTGTTCGAACCATCCGGCGAGCGCCGAAGCCGCCGAATTCCGCGACAGTGCGAACGCTGCGACGTCATCTATCGACGTGAGCAGGGGATTCCACTCCGGCAAGACCGGCCGCGTCGCCTCTGAGTTCCTGCCCCTCCGCTATCCAGCTCGTTGTGACGGCGTCCGCCGCCGATTCGAAGTCGGCTCCACACGGCAGCTTGGAAGCTCCGTGACGGATCCCGCGATGAACCGTCCCAGCTGGCCCAAGCAAGGTATTAGCAGGTAGACCGTCCTTTTGAGCCGTCACAGCCCGTGTGACGGCTTGCGAGCCAAGTTGTGACAGTCGACTTCTGTGACCACTTACGTGACAGGAAGGTAAGCTGCAGGGGTCTTCGTCACGAGAAGAGTCACGAATGCGAGGTTCGTGGGGTGGCGCGACCGGTTTGCACGGTCGTGGCATGACGCTGCCGCGTCCGGGGGATGAGAGCGCCCAGCCGTATACGACGCCCCCGCGTGTGGCCAACGCGCCCACCGCGCTCGGCGATGCGATCCGGCTCGGGTACCTCGGTCATGACCGGCGACGCCGTCGAGAAGCGCGGACGCGGGCCACGTCGTTTGCTGTGCCAGGCCGACCGCGGCGCACGCCAAGATGCGCTAGTCGGCCAACAACTCACCGGCGGTGCCCAAACTACGGAAAACGCTGAGACGTCGAGCTCCGTCAGGGCTGCCCATAACATTTAGGCAGAAGCTACTCGGCTCTTCGCAGACCCTCTCGATTCTTCGCGTGTTTGCGATACCACGTCGCAACTTTCCTGGCGGGCCACAAAGTTTGCCCCGATGGTATACGGTCGGCCGCAATGGTGTAACGCTTCAGTATAGTCTGTAACGTCGCCTTAACTAGATGCGACCCCGAGTGAGTAACTCATTTCGGCCGAACGGGCGGGAGCGGGTAGTGGCTGCGAAGACGATCACTCTTCCCCAAATTCCAGGGGTTGGGGCAGAGCTGGAAGACTACGTTGCAGCGTTATTTCAGGCTTCGGGCTACTTCGTGGAGAAGAACATTGTAGAACGAGCGCCCGATGAAGTGTTAGAACTCGACATAGTGGCCACATACTACTCGTCTGCCGGTGCAGAATCGATGATCGTAGAGGCTAAAGGTGGAAAATGGGGGTATCCCGACATATTCAAGGTAGTTGGATGGATGCGTTACCTGGGGCAGCGACAAGGTGCTTTTTTCGTCAAGAATGGAAGCAAGGATGTTGAGCAAGTTCGAGCACGGTTCGACCCACTTAACGTCAAATTTGTCGACTTGGGCGACTTCTCTGCCGCCATTGAGATATTCAAGGACGCGGGACTTGGAATGCCATCTGGCAACGGTGATGTTGCACTATGGCGATACTCGAATATGATTGAGCGGAGAATGACCTCCAAGTTGATGGCGTTCATGAAATCAAACGGCGACAAGGAGGGTCCCAGGGAGATCGTCAACTACCACCGACTCGTGAGCAACGGCGTATTTTTTGCGCAGACAGCCTTGGATACTGTGGCATTGCTGTATGAGGCGTACAAATCACACCCCAAACTCTCGCTGGCTTGTGCTCGCGAGCTAGAGGGTGAACCGTTTGACGCTTTCGATGTTAGCGGGCCGAGCGTGTTGATTAGACGAGTGTTGCTGGAAGGTAGTCCGGTCCTTCTTCAAACGTCTCTATATGCGGAACATCGAGCCCGGCTTGCGATACTGCGCGGTGCGGTTAATCTTCTGATGCTGGAAGGCGAATTGGGCCTATCGGATGCGACGTACGATTCATTGCCGTCATCCTTCTGTGATGGAATAGCCTGGTTGCGGAAGAGGAAGACCTATTTCAGGTACCCAGTTCTCTGGCAGCACTTATTGTGGGGGTGGGGTGGCTTCTATCTTACTCATAAACTCGACGATGAGTATAAGTGGATGTCATCTTTTAGTGGTGTTCCGCGCGATGAGATACCCAGTGCCTTGGCTGCTTTCGACAAGTTCTTTCCGATCGACGGAGGCTGGTTTGTTGAAGCTGGCCGGTCGGATATTCTAGCTGTTAAGATGATGCCCATGGCGTTTCAGGGGCTCGGTGTTCATCACAGGGCGAAAAGGTATGGCTACGCAAGCGTAAATGAATTTGGAGGCGCAGCCTATACGATCACTAATCTAGCGCGCTGGTATGCAAACACCTTCGACTTCCTCTCATGACGAGCTGAGGGGCCGGGTGTCGCCGGCAAGAGCGACTTGCAATTGTACGGCTGACAAAATCGTTACACGCCTACGTGTCCGATTGCTATAAATCTACCCAAGTCTCTTTCGAAGTTCCTGAACTGATTCCGCAATACGCGCACCCTCTTCTAATGTTGCATTGCTGACCTGAGTATGTGAGTAATTGCTTACCAGTACAAGAAACTGACTTATATTTATTATTACAAGCTTGCAGTCGGCGCGCTGCTGCGCCTCTAGTGCAAGCTCCGGCCGTGGTCCAAGTGTACGTCCACGCACTCGGAGGACCCAATCAACTTTTAGGCTTCCGGTCACAAGTAGCAGGTACCTCGGCTTTTGGGTGGCGGCCTCGTTGAGAGTCTGATCCCACTGTAAGTAGTCCCCCGTCGCATCATCTTTGGCGGCCGCACTATAGCCAGGTGGAATTCGGTTGTCGATCCGTCGTTTTGCTTCGTTGATAGCTTGTTCGTGAGAATCTGCATCGTAAGGTTCCCCAACTCTTCCCGAAAAAATTGACTCAAGTCGGCGAAGGATTGGATCTCCGGTAGTTGGATCAAAGTCTTCTCGTTCGGATTCAAGATCTCTGATCATTTGATTGGCGGAGTCGATGTCTGGAGTCAGAAATCCAACTAGTCGGTCTTTGTCTTCGGTCGCCATTCCAATTCGATTGGCAAATGCTCGAATCTGATCAGTTGCGCGCTGAGTTGCTGCGTCGTACGCCTTCAGGGCTGTCATTGCGTCATTATAAGAACGACCACGATCATCGATGATCAGCAGTCGGTGTCGGTGGAATTCTAGTGCTGCTTGGTGGGAAAGCCAAAGTCTGCCGCTCACATTGGCGAGTGCTGACATGAGATGCTCGCGTGCATTCGAGCTGTAGAGGTAGAGAGTTAGAAGGACATCCGTGTCTACGGCAATCATTCCTTCTGATATGGCCCTCTCTTGATCTGCAACTGTCGGCGGAATAAGATGCGAGAACTGATCGGCGAGGCCCTTGTTCACGAAGTGTGTCTCCTTGTTGTTGTGGCTATTCAGATCAGTATGGCGAGTCTAGTTGCCTGGCAGTCTAGCGTCTATCCTAACTAGGACTTGCGGTAGGGGGAGGGTGGCAGTAGCGTGTATGTGTGGCAACTCTCAGCGACCATGAATTGCACTTGGCGGCTCATAACTTCTTGTCCGAAGGTATGCCCGTCGATCTGCGAAGTAAGCTCGTAGGTCAAATCTCAAACATGCCGGTGGAATGCGTCGAGGCTCAGAATGCCAAGAGTGCTGCAGAGAATGCATCGGACCATATGCTAATTTATGCTAATGCAATCGATCGGCTTCTTAGGTTTGGCTTACAAGAGTTCGATCGCGCGGATTCGCATCCGCATTCTGAAGACCTCTATCGCGCTGCTATAATGTTTGCCGGCGCTGGGCTGGACCGAGCTCTGAAAGCTCTAGTAGCTGACGCATTGCCTGCGTTGGCAAAGGTAGACGAAGTGGTCCAAGTAAAACTATCCATCTTTGCAGAAGCCGCGATCTCTGATTCGGGAGGAGTTGGCGTAAGTCCAGTTGCACTGGTGAAGTTCCTCCTGGGCTCTGGAGCTTCTCCGCGTGAAGTCTTTGCTGAAAATTGGGTGCAATCGCTGACCGCTGGTAGTGCCCAATCCACGCAAAGGCTAGAGGAAATTGCGGGAGCTCTGGGCGTAACGGAACCAGCAATAAGGAAGCGAATAAAGGCCACTAAGACAAAGTCTTCAATGCTTGAAAAGGCGTTCGTTGCGCGGAATCAAGTTGCGCACGACTTGGATATCTTGCGACCTTGGGATCGTAGTAGCGACGATTCCAAAAGTGACATTCAGCGTCGTCGAGATGCTGCCGAGATCCGGGATTACGTGACAGAATTAATGGATGTTTGCCAGTTGATGATCAATGACGTTGGGAGGCGGTTGGGGGGCGCACGTACATCCATTCAGTAGGCACGATTGCAAAGTGCTGAACGCGCGCCGCATTAACGGTTTTGATGGTCATGAGGGGCGGTGAAGCACCAAGAGTGGACCTGGCAATGAAGGCCGTGAAGGCCGCACTGCGTATATCTGCTCATCGTAACCGCAGCATGAGCTCTCTAGTGGTGAATGACTAGTAGTTCGTCTCAAGCCTCGGGGCGGCCGAGATGCTGCGTGTCAGACCGTCGCTGAGCGCACCTTAGGCAGACAGCCTGATGCGTGTAGCTAGTGAGCAAGATCGTCTCGGACACATCATTGCCCCATGGTAGCTGGTTGGTGCGCCAACGGGCACGAGATAGCGTCACTGTTCGCGGTTTGCCGCCTCGATTTCTGACCAAGGCTTACGCTTCATATCCATGTACGCCAGCGCGTCCGTCCGCGTTCCCGGACGAAGTTCGGCCTCGATTGCGGTCCGACCAAGGCGTCGAGCGGCTTCGACACGGTGATGCCCGTTGACCGTGACTCGCTCCCCGTCGCTCGGTGCCTCATAGACGAGGATGCCCTCGATCTCAGTGGGGTGGTCGAGGAAGTACTGAATCCGCGATTCGTCCAGGCCACTACGTTGTGTGTCAAGGTTGCCCTGGTGTAGAGACTTGATCGGGATCGTCGTCATTGCCGGGTCGTTCCCTCCGTCCAAGCCTGGTCACCGATAGGTTGGCGATGGGTGTCGGAACGAGTCACGAGGTGACTCGTTCCGTTCAGGGATTGTCATCGTGGTGGGTGAGTTCGGGACTTCCCACGGACCACGCGGAGACCGGCTCATGACGTCATGAGACCACAGCGGAGTTCGGTGCTGCTGGGGCACTCGGCGTACGTCAAGCGCCCACGGCTGTGCAACTGAAGACGTTCAGACACATCGTTGCCCATGACGGGCCCAAGGACCACCATCCGCCGTGGTCTGGTATCCGTCGACCGACCTCTGGCAACTTCGGGCTGCCCGTGGCCGGATGTCAGTCGTCGAAGGAGAACCGGCGGGCCAGGGGCAGCCAGTCGAGGTAACGGCTCATCTGCTGCGGGAGCTCGTCGATTCCGCGGACCGCTGCGGCTATCTCAGCGATCTTCGGGTCTGGCCAGTCGTGCGCCACCGCTTCGTCCCACGACTTCAACTCGAGATGCTCCACAGAAGCGAACAACTCCGCCGCCGTGTGGGCGTCGGCGGCGTGCAGGGCGAGCAGGACGATGACGGCTTTGGCCGGCTCCGCGTCGCCGTCGACGAATTCGGACAGCTCGACGTTGGTCAGCCGCGAACGGATGAGCCGGTAAAGGTTGAGGAGGCGCTTCGCGGTGCGGGGTGTGGGTACCAGCTTCCCGACTCCGCACAGGAAGTCCACTTCGGCACTGGACAGGTCCAGCTGTTGCGGGCGCACGTCAACTTCCGACGTGTCCGGCCTGGCCGTCGGCGGGAGCTCCGCCACCGGGGCGTCCAAGGTGTTCTGGGTCGTGGGTGACCGCGGGCGGGTGGGTGCCATGCTGCGGATCAGGCCGCGGTAGGCATCCTCGTTCATGGCGGACAGCTGGAACGGCACCTGGAAGATCTTCTCCAGGTACTGCTCGGGAGCCAGGTCTGTGAGCAGGTCCGCGTAGTGGGTGGCGATCGCCTTCCGCAGCCAGCGGGGGTCGACGCCGACGACCACGACGAACACCGGCAGCGCGACCAGCAGGTGGATCGCTTCCAGCACCTTCACGACCACGTCGCTGGGGCAGCGGTCGAGGTCGTCGATGTACAGCACGACCCGCTCCAGGCCACCGCCGTCCTCCCGGGCGAGGATCGCGGCGAACGTCTCCAGGTCGCGCCGCAGGAGGGAGACGATGCCGAGGTGCTGCCGGTAGTCGTCGCTGGCGTAGCGGGACTTGGCGAACGCGGTCGCGTCGCGCCCGGGCGCGAGGTCGCCGACAGCCCGCTCGAGGCGGTCGGCTTCCGCGTCGAGCTCGGCGAGCCGCTGGTCGGTCGCCTGGTCGGCGCGGTCCGCCGCGTCCCTGATCCGCCGGACCGCCTTCCGGACGGTGGCGATGGTCGGGGTGGCCGCGGCGAGCACCGAAACAGCGCTGACGACGGCCGGCCACAGCGGTCCACGGACCACCACGGCCAGCACCACCGCGAACGCCAAACCGACGGTGAGCGTCGCCCAGGCGCGGACGTTGCCGCGCAGCAGTTGCCACCCGCGCCGGAATTCGGTCGTGGCGTCGGCCGCCTCGCCGGCGAACTCCCGGATCTGGTCGGTGGTGGCGGTCTCGACCCCGGTTTCCCGGGCGATCCACGCGAAGTCGTCGGCGGTGAGGCCCAGCCGGACGGGGGCACGTTCGTGCCTCGCCGCAACGAGCATGCGCTCCAAGCGCACGGTGCTGAGCTGCGTCAGCAGGGAGGGCTCGGTGCGGCGCAACTCGGCGAGCTCGTCGGCGCGGCGGCTCAGGTCGTCCTCCGAGCCGTTGGCGGCGATGTTGTCGAAGATCTGCGTCGCGAGGCTCGCCCAGAGGTTCGCCTCGGCGTAGTGCCATGCGTTGAAGGTGATCTGCCGGACGGACGAGCAGAAGGTGGAGATTTCCGGCCCACGACGTCCCGCGGCGCGTTCGGCGCGTTCCGCGGCCTTCGCCGTTGCCCGGATCCGGCTTTGCATGCTGCGCATGAAGAAGCTCTTGCCGGTGCCCCAGTTCCCGAAGAGGCCGATGGACAACGGCGGCGCGATCAGGCGCGAAGCGACGAGGTCGGCGAGCATGTCGACGTCGGCGACGATGCCCATCCGGTCCTGGCCGTCGTCGGTGTCAGCGTGGAAACCCGCCGCGTGCCCGGCGAGCGGCATTTCGAAGCCGTTGTACGGCGTTGCAGGCTCTTCGGCCGGAGCCTTGACGGCCGACTCGGAGGCATCGGCGACCGGAGCCGAAATGGCTCCGGCCAGAATGTCGTCCCGGCGCTTCCGGTACTCGTCGGCCGTCACTTTCCCGCTGGCAAGCTGCTCGTCGAGTAGACGGAGCTCTTCCTGCCAGGTCATTTGCATTGCCTCCCGGATGTCCGGCCATTTCCGCCAGGTCGGATGTCGTTTGCACCACCGGGCGCGTTACGGTCGCCCGGGAAGTTTCCCGATCCGGAAGGAGCTGACGACCATGGCAGGTCTGCACGTCGGCTGCGCGATGTGGACGCACAAGGCGTCGCCCGGGCGGTTCCTGCCGGCCGCCCTTGTACCGGGCCACAACTCGACCTTGGTTCGCTGACCTGCCGTTTTGCCATCGAGGCGGCCATGCGATGCTCACCGACTGTGTTGTTTCGGCTGACGTATTTGATCATGGTGCGGTTGTTTGGCAGGCTGGGTCTACTCACTCGATCCTCGACCACCGCCAAGGATGTCAAGATCCTGGTTGCGCAACCGTCTGTGCAGCCGCATCCAGGTACCGCCACGCCACGCGGGGCCGTGCTCGCTGCTGTCGGAGGACGCTGCCGGTGCCGGCTTCGGATGGACTGCCGGCGTCAGCATGGCGAGGTGAACGAGCGGAGCGGCCGCAGTCAGAGTTCGGACCTGCTGTAGGCGTCCACCCAACCGAGTGCAGCCGTCACATGAGCCGTTTCCACAGGTCACCTGTTGTTTCGAGCTGTCACGGCAGATGTGACAGCGTCACCAAGCGGGGTGACGGCTGATTTCGTGACAAATTCCGCTATGCGGGAAGGTGCTGCCGTGTCGTGGTGAGCGGGGGCGTCCTGCCACTCACCACGGTCCGGCCTGGTGCCAGCGCGCGCACCGAGCACGCCTCCCTGCTGGGCCAGCCGTGCCAATCTGCTTGCTCTCCTCGACCGCGCTGGCGGGGCAATCGCCTCAGCGCGGCGCGCTGCGCTGTCCGGCGATGGCCCCGGCCCTGCACTCGCTGCGTTGGTCGCCGTCGCTGAGTTGGTCACCACTGGGCAGACGCCCGATGGTGCCGCCCCGCCAAGTACGACGCCTGGTGGCCTAGTATCTGTCGGATGGAAGACACGTCAAATGATCTTTTCATGCACCGTTGGGACGTTGCCCTGTCGTTCGCGGGCGAACAAAGAACCTATGTTGAGAAGGTTGCCAGTTCCCTCCGGCTGCGCGGAATAAGAGTCTTTTACGATGATTTCGAGAAGGTGTCAATATGGGGAAAAGATCTCTACGAACATCTCGATTACGTCTACCGTGTAGCAGCCCGATATTGCGTTCTGTTCATTTCTGAGGATTACGCGCGGAAAGTTTGGACAACTCACGAAAGACGCAGTGCTCAGGCTCGCGCACTGGAGGAAAACGGTGAGTATGTTCTTCCCGTCAGATTCGATAGGGTCGAGCTTCAAGGACTTCGTCCTACTCTGGGTTACATAGATCTCCGAGACATTGCTCCGGAGCGCCTCGCTGAGATGATAGCCGAGAAGGTTGGAACGCCGTTGCGACGAGATTATCTACCGCCGGTGCCTGTTAAGCTTTTTGAAGCGATGCGTGTCACTGTGGAAGATGAGCGGAGAATCGTATCCAGCATTGCAGAGAATTTTATGCAGTCCTTACGTAGAATGACAATTGACGAACGAGTGTTGATTGCCGAGATTTTCCTTGTTGGCTGCAAGGCTGAGATGCCGGAAAATATACATGCAAGCCTAGATCTTATTCGTCGAGATCTGGGGATTTCACCAGTCGAAACATTGGAAACAATCAAGGGTCTTCAATCGGTTGGTTTTAAGCTTATGAACTCGAATGTTTCCGAGAATCACGATGAGGATGACATCGTCGCTATTGCTTGGCGTGATAGGACAGCCTACGAAAGTGAGGGGGCAGCTGAATTCGCAATGTTGCGCTCAACGGAGGTTGCCTATTCTATGTTGCAACTAGGACATGCGCTCTGTCTTGAGCACTCCCGTGTAGCTGTTACCAATCTTGACTTTTCAACACTTGGATAGGTCGACGTCGCAGCGTCAGGCTAGAGGCAGCGCTCGGTTGCAACGCTTGGGCGGCCGCTTGCCCTCCGTTAGTCAGCTTTCTGACCCGCTAAAAGGTGACGGGGCTAATGGTGCTGCTCCCGAGCCCGTGACTGGCTAGTGCTGAGACGTCTCGGACGGTAACGCTTATGTTGGGGCAGTTAGCCAAGGTCGAGGTGTAAGCGTGTAGATAGTGAGCAAGATCGTCCTCGGACACAGTATTACCCCACGGATCGCGACAAGCGATCTTGAAGCCGGGGTCGATCGTAGCTCAGCTCGAATCGATCTCCTGCAGCCGCCATCCGGCCCTGTCGCAGACGATGATCTTCCCTGAGTCGCGCAGCGCCGCGGCCACGCGTCTGTGTCGTGGTCGGTCAAGCGCCGGTGCGACGTGGCCGTCGTTGCCTTCTTCTCCGAGTCGGATGCTGATCTCCTCGACGAGATAGTCCTCGCGGATGTAGATCGTCTTCGGCCGCGGCTGGTCGGCGCGCTGGGTGCTGGTATGGCCGTGGCGGCAGCGGTAGGTCGCACGTCCGTGGTTCCAGTGCGAGTCGAGCCGCCGGTCGCACACACCGCAGTGGATCAAACCGGCGAGCGCGAACCGTCGGACTCGCCCGTCGGTGGTTGGCCGAGCAGCCCGGACCTGCTGAGCGGCGACGAAGTCCAACTCGGTGACGAGCGCCGGATGCGCGGCCTTCGCCGACAGTGCAGGCATTGAAGCTGGACCGCTGGGGTCGGTGGCACGACGGTTCCAGGTCTGTCGCCCGGTGTAGCGCGGGTTCGCCAGGATCACCGCGACCGTGCGCAAGGTCCAGGCACCGCGGGTTCGGTGGCGGTTGCGGTCCGGGTCGGCGCTCGACGGGCAGGGGACACCACGCTCGTTCAGGTGCCGGGCGATGCTAGCGATGCTGTGCCCGGCGAGGCGTTGCCGGAACATCCATGCCACGTGCGGCGCGGTTAGTGGGTCGGGAGCCAAGCGCTGGAGGCGTCGGCCCCAGCGGGCGTCTGCGGGGTTGGGGTGCGGACCGGCGTCGACGAGCTGATAACCGTAGGGCGGTCGTCCGCCGAGGTAGCGGCCTTGCTGGATGGCCTGATTGTGCATCGCAGCCAGCACCCGATGCCGAGCCCGGAGCACTTCGCGCTGCGACTGGGTGGCCAGCAGCGACAGCAGTGTCCGATGATCGCGATTGGCGAGATCAACAGGGCCTCCTGTTTCTGGCAGCCATAGCTGGATGCCGTGCCGGGTGCACCAGGTGTAGAGGGTGGCGAATTGGGTGCCGGCGAAGGCGCGTTCGTACTCGCCGACCACGATCGCATCGACGGAGCGTTCCGGGGCGGAGATCGAGGCAATCAGCTGAGTGGCCTGTGGTCGCTGCTTCCAGGGGATGCGGCGTGAGGTGCCGGTGTCGAAGAAGGCGGCGACGATCTGGCCGTGTCCGGCGATGAGGTGCTCGGCCATGTCGCGCTGCCAACCCTGTGACGACACACGATCTTGATGGCGGGTGGTCGAGGTGCGGCCATAGAACGCGAACCGCAAGCCGCTGCCGTGGTCGGGGCGGGTAGCGGTGGTGGTTGTCGGTTTCTTGCCGTTCAACCACTGCGCCAGCAGGTCGGCCGTGTCAGCGGGTGGTACAGGCATCCGAGTCGGGGGTGGGTGCGGTGGGATCACGCTGGACGGATGTCGCGGCCACCGGGTCATGACGGCGCGCTCTGAGCCGTTCATCCGATCAGCGCAGTCGCGATGCGTCATCGAGGGCTGTATAACGCCCTATGCGGCGACGCTCGATACCAATCCCCTGTCTGCTGGGCTGCATGGCGATTCTGTCGACTGAGGATGTTGAGCTGGCCTTGACGCTGACGAATGCGTCCGGCACTCGGGGCTGGAGAGGTTCGCCCTGACGTAGTTAACTAGCTGCTCGTCGCTGACGACGGTCGCCGAGACGATCCATGCCGTCAGTGCGCCCTGCACTTCGGTGCCCGGGTGCACGCGGCCGGCAGGGCGGTTGCACTGGTAGCCCTGGGGCGTCCTGGCCTAGAACTTGTAGTCAACCTGCTGGAGGACGCCCAGTGTGTTCCGTACTGAGATCGTCATCGTCTTCCGTTTACGGCCGAGTTGGCGAGGTCATGACCATGGGGCATACTGCTCGTGTGATGGACGCCGAGGACAGTGAACGAGCACCGGGCGTGTGGGTGATCGAGAGTCCTACTGGCGCCGGCAAGACCCTGGCATTCGTTGAGCTACTTTCGAAGATCATGAGGCGGGCCGGGTTCCGCGACGTGCGGGTCCTTGGAAAGTTCAAGGCGGTCCTACGAAGCGTTGGCTTCTCACGCACGCAATCTGCCTACATTGTTTCGCTGGTCGCTAGGCTCTTCCGACTCCTGCTGGTTCTGCCGCCGGGGCCAGGAACGCAGAGTCTTCGCCGCTGCCGTCAGGATGGGACTATTCAGAGGCTCTTCCTAAGTCCCAATCGTCCGATGATTCCTCTGTTCGCTGCCGATGGCCTTTCTTTCAAGTCATCCGCGGTGAACTGAACGTCGCAAAAGTTATCTGTGGCGCATGTTCCCGCCTAGCCTCGGCAGGGAGCTGGAATGGACCCGCAAACCTTGGCCGTCCTCGGCCGTCTCACGGCTTACGGACCGTGGGCCATCGTCCTGGGCTTATTGATCATGAATCTGCACCGTTTCACCGACGCCTACGATGCGGTCTCGGCGACGCGCTTGCGGAACCGGGCGGCGAAACAGACGTTGAACTGCGAGGTGAGCGAGGCGCAGCGCGACCGTGCCCTTGCCGTCTTTCAGGGCTTGACCCGTTCGACCCGGTTGGGCAACGTCAGCAGCTTGCCTAATGCCACCTCCGAGGCGCCGACCAAGACGCCGGCGAAGGCGTCAACTCGGTCGCCGCGGGCGAAGCCGTCGTAGGGCGAACGAAGAGAAAGGCCTCGCCGGGCGCTCAACTTCAGGTAGCAGGCTGAGGAGCGCACTCGGCGGGGCGGAAATACAGGCCTACTGGTCTTGTGAGCGTTCGGCGGAATCTGTCGTGCTGGTTGGCGGGGTCTTGAGTGCGGCGAGGTCGTTGATGGTGGCGACGACGACGTTCCAGGCGATCCGAACGGTGCTGTCTTTCGGCGAGTAGCCCTGGGTGAACTGCTTTTTCGGGTGCACGAGGTTGCGGTGGTTGCGCAGCACGTGGGCGTAGTCGACGACGTCCTTGGGCAGCCAGCCCTTTGCCTGGGCGAGGTTGATCAGGCTCTCCAGGTGGTCGGTGGGGGCAGGACCGTTGCGGTGCTGGCTCAGTGCGACGTCGTAGAGCACTCCTTCCAGGAGGCTGCCGAGCATGATGATCGCAGCAGTAGGTGCCCCGCCATGCCAGCAGGCCTGGGCTTCGTTGAGCCGGGATTTGAGCTGCTCGCCGAACACGGCATCGCTGACCACGTCGGCGAGGCTGGCGGTGAGCTGCACGGGAGCCTTCATTGCGGGCCGGTTCATCGTCGGGGTCTGGGTAATGAGCGCGGGCCGTCCGGATCGGTAGATGACCTGGTAGCCCTCGACCGCGAGCAGCTCGTTGAGTTCCTGGGTGACCAGGACACGAGTCTCGTCGTCGTCGAGATACTCGCGGGGGTCGGCCAAGCGCAGCAACACCGCCTTGAGCGCTTCGGAGTCCCGTCGCCGGTCGCGCAGGGTCTCGAGGACGGCGCGGTAGCGGCCGGTGTCGAGGTCCTTGACACGTCGCCAGCCGGCGGCGGTGAAGAACCGAGTGATCTCGCTGCCAGTGCGGTAGTAGCGGGAGCCGTCGTCGCCGCAGATCAGCAGGGCGAGGCGGTCGAGGACGTTGTCGTCCAGTTCCACCGTGACGTCGTCGCTCGGGCGTTCGGTCGTGCTGGTCACAGGGCGTTCCCCTCGGAAGTGTCGGCGGTGTCGTCGGGCAGGGTCACGGGTGTCCAGTCGTCGGGCTGCCGGGTGTGCGTGGTGATGTCGTTCGGGTGGATGCCACGTTCGTCGAGGCGCTCCCACAGCGGTTCGAGTTCGCGGTCGGGGTCGAATTCGAACTCGCTTTCCCGGATCCGGATGACGTCCCAGCGCATGCGGCGCAGTTCGCGGTCGCGGCGGGCGTCGGAGGTCTGCTGGGCGGTGCTGGTGTGCCAGAGGTGCCCGTCGCATTCGACGGCGAGCCGGCCGCCGTCACCGACGACGACCAGGTCCAGACGTCGAGAGCCGACTTCGTACTGGGGCACGACGAAGTAGCCGCGGCGTTTGATCTCCCGGAACACTTTCTGCTCGAAGAGGGATTCGAATGGCGCGGTGCTGGTGGTGTCGCTGACCTCCTCCAGGCTCGGCGACGTCCCGAACACCGAGGGCGGGGCGAGCATGTAGCCCATCAGCGAGGAGCGCAGGTCGTCCGGTTTGAGGTCGCCGATACCGAACGAGGTGTAGAGCCACATCTGGTCCTTGGCGCGGCTGGCCGCCACGTTAAAGGCCTGCTGGAAGATCGGGGCGCGCTGAGCGCGGGGCGCATCGGCGACCACCATCGACAGGAAGATCACATTGCGTTCGTCGCCTTGGAAGTTCGCCGGGATCCCGACCCGGATCTTGCGTTGCTGGCGGTCTTCGGCAGAGATGGCTGCGTTGAGTTCGTGTTCGAGCAACCGGATCTGCCCGGTGCCCGACATGACGATGATCCCGAAGCTCTTGTCGTCGTAGCGGGGGTCGTCCAGGCATTCGGCGATCTGGCCGACGATGCGTTTGGCCTCGGTGGGATTGCGGCGGCGCTGTTCGCGTCCTTCGACATAGCCGCCCTCGACGGTCACCACCTTTAGCGGTTCCAGGTCGGCGGCGGTGCGTTCACGCAGCGGGATAAGCCCGGGCCGGTCGCCGTCGCCGTAGAACTGGGTCGAAGACCAGCCGATGATCTCGGGCATGCAGCGAAAGTGCTCCCGCAACCGCACGACCGCGTCCCGCCCGGACCGGGCTGTGAGGAGCCCGTAGAGGTGGGATTTGGCGGTGAAGTTGAGCCGGATCTCCTCGTCGATACCGGACAGGTGTTCGTGCAGGCTGTCGAACAGGGCTTCGGTTTTGCCGAGCCGGTTGCCGCCGGGTGTGCATTGCTTGTCGTCGCCGACCACGATCACCCGTGGTGCCATCCACAGCAGGAACAACTGCTCGACCCCGACTTGGCTGGCTTCGTCGACGATGACGACGTCGAACGAGTCCCGCACAGCGCTGATGTTCTCCAGCAGGTTAGGCAGCGGCACCACCCACGCCGGCACCGCGTCCTTGGCCTTCTCCATCGCTTGGCGCGCGGCTTTGCGGTACTCGCGGACTTTGCTGCCGCCGCCGGCTCCGACGTGGCTCATATGCTCGCGGTAGCTGCGCAGCGCCCGTGCGTGGGCGTCGGTCATCCGACTGAGACAAGCGCTGAGCGCCTGAACCCCGGCGAGCTGTTCAGTGACCCGGTTGATCTGGTCTTCCACCAGGTCGAACTCGGCGACCAGCCGGCGTTCGTCCTCGGCGTTGCGGGTGGCGAAGATGAACTGCTCGGCTTTCGACCACGCCCACGCCGCCGGCAGATCACCCAGACGCTGGTCCCAGGTCGGGTCGTCAGCGGTGGCTTCGAGCAGTTCCAGCAAAGCCGGGTGAACATTGCGGAGCGTGCGAGCCAGCTGGGCTCGGCGCTGCTCGGCGGCGCGGTCATGCCGGGCAAGGTCAAGGGCGTCCAGGCCTGTGCGGTAGGCGTCGAGGTCGCGGTCAGCGACAGCTTTGACCAGCAACGCCAGCTCGGAGCAGGCGTTGTCGGCAGCCGCCCACGCGGCGACCTTCCGCTGCAGCGCTGCCACCTGATGACGGGCCTGCTCCAACGCCACATAGTGCAGCGCGGCCGGGACGGCGTCGATCGCGCGGACGAACGCGGCGACGGACGACAAGTCGATCGACAGAGCGGCGCGCAGCAGCGTCTCGCGGAACACGCCGTGGATCTGTGCCAGGGCCACGATGTGGTCGAGCAACCGCGCGTTGTCGGCCAGCTCGGACAAGGCGCGGGTCAGGGATTCGCCGGTGATCCTCACGTCGGCTTCGCCCCACAGGCCGACCAGCTGCACGGCGGCGACGTCGGCCTCGAGTCGGTAGAGGGCCGCGTTGATCTGCTGGAGGCTGTGGGGCGGGGCACCGTCGACGGTGACGACGGTCAGGAACTCTTCGGCGTTCTTCTGCGCGGTGGATTTGCCGATTTTGCGGATCTTGCCGCCGCCGGCGATGTAGTCGCGCAGGGTCCGGCCGCTGTTGAGCAGGGCGCGGGTCTTGCCGATGCCGTAGTCGCGAACGGCGGGCAGCTCGACCGCGAACTGCAGACCGAGGTCGCGCATCTGCTGCTGGAGCCGGTCCGCGGTCTCCCGCTCGGCATGCAGCCGCCGCCACAGGCCGTAGTGCTGCCCGGCCAGGTGGTTATCGACGGCGATCCCGACCCAGCCGCGAGCAGGCGGGGTGGCGTGGTCCTCGCCGTAGCCCAGCTGCTGCAATTGTGTGCGGGCCTGGTCGCCGAGACCGCGCAGATGCTGCAGGACCTCCGGGCCGAGCGCGGCCAGGCGCTGTGTGAGGGCGCTGGTGTCGGCGTGGGCGGTGTCGCGGGCGTGCTGCTCGGAGGCGATGATGTCGGCTAGCTCACCGGCGTCGGGCAGCTCACGGCGTTCGGGGATCTGCTGCTCGGCGCGGATGCGCCGACTGGGGCTGTCCTGGCGGGTCAGTGTCAGCAGCTCCAGCATGTCCCCGGTGACCAGCGGCGGCATGTCGGGCCAGCTCAGATCCACGCTCGGGATCCACCGGTAGGCCGCGGCGTGCTCCTGGACCTCGTGGACGATGTCGGTGAGGGGCCCGGCGTAGCGGGCGGTGCTGTAGCCGGGGGCCACGGGCGGGTGCTGAAGGTATTCGACTTCGCGCAGCTCCCGGATCCGCTTGTTGAGCTCCGAGCTGCGGGCGAGCAGGACGTGGCGTTCGTCGGCGAGCTGCTGGGCACGGCGGGGCAGGCCTGCGGTTTCGGTGGAGCCGATCGCGTTCGAGAGCGCGTCGATGCCGCGTTCGAGCTCCTTGGCGGCGTCTTTGCTGCCCCCAGCCAGCAGCACACACAGGCTGCGCAGGTCTGCGGGGATCTTGTCGCGGAGAACTTTGAGAGCCTGGTCTTTCTGGCTGGTGACCAGGACCCGCATCCCGCGGGCGAGTAGCGCACTGACCAGGTTGGCGATGGTGTGCGTCTTGCCTGTTCCCGGCGGGCCTTGGACAACGACCCCGATCTCGCGCCGCAAAAGGTCGATGACTCGTTCCTGCTCGGCGTTGGTCGGCAGCGGGAACAGCGGGTCGTCGCCGAGCATGTCGCCGGTGGGGGCGTTCTGCGCAGTGAGCCAGCGGCCGCGGGTGTCAGCTTCGGTGTCGGCGACCAACTGCGCAAGCCCGACCGGAACCTGCGCATCAGGTTCGCGCAGCTGCTGCGCGATTTTGCGGTAGGTGTCGGCGAGCAGTTCCCGGCTGCGCGGCCGCAGCAGCAGCGCCGGCGATGGCGAAAGCTCCAGGCGCTTGGGCAGCTCGCCGGTGACCTCCTCGGGGTAGCGGAGCGCGGTGAATTCGTAGGCGACGGCGAGCCCGAGCCACTCCTCGACGTCGCCGAGCAGCGCCGGTTCCAGCAGGCCTGTGTCGCTCTCGAGCACGGCTTGGCGGGTCGTGCGGCCGCGGTCGGGCTGATAGCCCTCGACCTCGGTGAACAAGGCCTTGTCTTCGAAGCGGCGTTTCCCTCCGATGAACGAGACGGTCACCTCGGCGGTGTCGCGGGCGAGTTGGGGACGCACCGGCTCGGTGATGAGGTGCCGACGGATCTCGTCCCCGTCGGCGGTGAGCCAGCGGACAAGGCCTGTAGCGAGCACGAACTCGTACTCGTCGTCCTGCTGTTCGAGGGTTTTCGCGGCTCGTTCGAGGGATTCGTAGAGGTCGCGGCGGGCGCGGGAGCGCAGCTGGTCCCGGCTCCACGCGTGCCACTGCGCAAGCCACTGGTCGAAGGTGTGCCGGACGCTGGCCGGCGGCGCTATCGCGTGTTCCTGGGCGACGTCGGCGGGCCCGGCAGCGAGCAGGCGGGGCGGTTGGCTGTCCGGGCCGCGAGCTTCGGGCGAGTCGATCCAGCCGGCCAGGGCAGCGGGCGGACGCGGCTCGAGAACCGTTTTCGGCGGCCGGACGCGCAACAGCACATCGTCAGCTGCTTTCGGGGTCAGGGTCACCCCGTCGGGAAGGTGATCGAGCCAAATCAGCGGATCCGGTGCGTCGCGCTCGTCAGCGGTGATGTCGCGATTGGGGTCGCGGTTGGCCGCATCGGTGACTTCGGCGAGGAAGTCCATGAGGCTGATGGTCTGATCGAGCACGTCGCGGTCGCTGGGAGTTGCGGCCATGGTTACCTTCCCCTGGGAGTGATCAACCGGGCAGCTTCCCCGATCGGCGGCCGATGTTGCAATCCACAACTTGTCAGTAACCCCTGTTTGGAGCAGTCGTGATGGTTGCGCGGTGCCGCGAGAAAAGCTGGCGTCTCGTGCACTGAGATCACTTTTGCGCAGGTAAACCCGGTTCTCAGGTCATGGGTGGGCGTGTAAGTCGAGTCGGGGTATGAGAAATTCTAACCAGACCACGTCTGTCAACATAATCACTATGGCTGAACGAATCTGCTTGCAATTGGACAAAAACATGACAATTTCGGTGGTTGTCAGGAGGGTCTGTCGTGACCGTCACGCATCAACGAGGGCCGCTACCCAAAGCAACAGTCGAACGTCGCAATGTAGTCAACTTCGAGGAGACGCCTCGCCGGTCAACAACCGCGTTGAGCACGGCTTCCGGCTCGTCAAGCGCAGCGTACTGCGCCGGTGGCGGAAGTCCGTTGAGCACTGTCCGTCAGAACTGTCTACAGAGCGATGTCACCCGATTTCGTGCTTGCCGATCTCGCGTCGGAAAGCGATCCTAAAGCGTTCCGACGACGAGGCCTGGTACGAGTGACCGGCCCGGCGCCGGGAGGAAAGGAGAACGCCGCCATGACGGAGCCGCACGAGCCGGTCGGCGAAACGCAGGATTCGGTGCTTCTGCAGAGGCGGCGCCCGATCCATCCTGCCCTGGCACGGGCTCACGATCAGTTGACCCGAACCGAGCCCACCGAGATCACCAGCTACGACCGGATGCATCACCGGCACAACCGCTCGTAGCGGGAGAGAACATGTCGACAGACGTCCCGGACACCATCGCGGGAGCGGCCACCTTCACCACGTTCCTGGTAAAGGTGGCCGCTCGCTGCAATCTCAGCTGTGACTACTGCTACATGTATGAGCACGCCGACCAGACGTGGCGAGAGCAGCCGCACGTCATCTCCCCGGAGGTCGCCGAACAGGTGGCCGGCCGGATCGGTGAGTACGCGCGCGAGGCTGCGCTTCCCGAGGTGCTGGTCGTCTTTCACGGCGGCGAACCACTCCTGGCCGGCGCTGCTCGCCTGACCTGGTTTCGGAAGCTCATCGAGGATGCGTTGCCAGAGACCACGACCGCTCACTTCTCATTGCAGACAAACGGTGTGCTCCTGGACGACGAGCGGCTCACGACGCTCGCCGACGGCGGAATCGGGGTATCGATCTCCCTGGACGGTCCGGCCACGGTCAACGACCGGCACCGAAATTTGGCCGGCGGCGGTTCGAGCCACTCGGCTGTGATGGACGCGATCCGGCGGCTGCGGACGAGGCCGGAAACCTTCGCAGGCGTGATCGCCGTGATCGACCCCGACGCAGACCCGCGGGAACTGCTCGAGTTTTTCGCAGAGGTCGATCCGCCCTCACTCGATCTCCTGCTTCCCGATGCGAACTATTGCACACCTCCTCCAGGTCGAGACCGTGACCCGCAGCGGTACGAGCGATGGCTGGTCGAGGCTTTCGACATCTGGTTCGACGACTACCCGACCCTGCCGATCCGCACCTTCGACGCCATCCTCGCCGCGACAGCCGGTGCGCCCAGTCCGACGGACGCGTTCGGCTTCGGCGACGTGAGCCTGCTCTGCATCGAAACCGATGGCGGGTACCACGACCTTGACGTCCTGAAGATCACCAAGCCCGGCCAGACGAACCTCGAAGAGAGCGTCTTCACTAGCACTGTGTCCGACGTCGCCCGGTCTCTCAAGATCCGGGAACACCGCCGTCTGCTCAGTCCGGCGGGAGTCGCGACCGAATGCCGAAGCTGCCCGGTGGTCGACGTCTGTGGTGGCGGCGCCGTACCACACCGGTACTCGGCGGACGGTTTCGCCAACCCGACGGTGTACTGCGCGGAGATGCTCACGCTGATCTCCCACGTCCGGACCCGGCTGCACGAGACTCTAGAAGCCGAGGCTGCGCACTTCGACCGCCGGGGTGAGTCGGGGCGTTACGATTTGGCTGCTTTCGACAAGGCCGCGACCGCGGTCACGGTCACGGATTCGCTGGTCTGCACCTGGCAAAGCGAAACTGCCCCGCAGCTGGCCCGGATCTCGGAACAGCTCGCAGCCGACGACCGGCAGCCGAGTTCCGTCCGAGCCGCTGCCCGGTCGTTGACCGAAGTCGCGCCGACGGAGCTGGGACGCCTCTCCCGGCAACCGAGCGTGTCCCTGTGGGTGCGCGCATACGAGGCCGCGCGGCGCGGGCAACCTCTGCTCGGTGTGGACGGAGAAGCACTGCGCTTCGATCCCACCTACGTTGCGGACGTCGCTCGGCTCTCTTCGGAACCAGCCCGCGAAATTCGGATCCACCGACCCGACCCTTGGCTGCGTTCGCCCTTCACCGCCCCGATCCGGTTCCTGACAGACGACGAGGCGACGACCGGACCGAGTCGTGTCAACGCTGCGATGGAGTGGATTTGTCGCTACGACGCCGTGCTCGCGGCCGAGATTTTGAACCTGAGCCCCGAGGTCCAGTTCGTGACCGACGAGTCCGCTCACCCGGACAAGGTTGTCTCCTTCAGTGACGACGTGGTCCCCGGTTGCCTGTTCATCGGCCTGGGCGCGCATCCCGGTGCCGTGGACGTCTACGATTTCGCCGACAGCATCATCCACGAGCACCGGCACCAGAAGCTGTACCTGCTGGAACGCGAAGTCGACCTCATTGTCCCCGGCCAGCCGTTCGTTCCCTCACCCTGGCGGGAAGAACTCCGGCCGCCCAGCGGCCTGCTGCACGCGGCCTGGGTATTCGTCGAACTGCTCGGGTACTGGCGATTCGTCGAGACCTCCTCCGATGTGGCCGCCACCGTCCGGAGCCGGGCCGCCAACCAGGTAGCAGTGTCGACGGAGAGACTGAGCCGAGCATGGAAGACGTTGGACAGCGTCCGGACGACACCGGCCGGAGACGAGCTCATCCTGGCGCTGAGGGAGCGGTCCGCGACTTGAACGAACCCGCGGTCTTCCTGCCCAGGTCGGCGCTTCCCGAGAACTCGTCGGAACGGGACCGTTTGCTCCAGGACTACGTGGCCGAGCGTGTTCCGCATAGTAGCCGGACCGGCAGCGGGGACTGGGTGGTGCGCCTGGCCGTACCACCGTCCGCCGACTACTACATCGACCCGGAGTTGGACTCCGGACTCCGCTGGTGGGGTCCGGGCACCGCCATTGCCGACGTGCCGTTCGCGCACAAGCGCGTCGGCGGGGTCGGAATCAGCCTGTCGGACGCCTGGACGCTGGCGTTCTGGAGCGACTACTTCGCGCAGGCCGGCGGTGTCCCTGCACGCCTCACCGTGCTTCACCTGGACGACCACGACGACCTCATGACCCCACGGCTCGCCACCTCCGCCGGCGGCTCGTTCACCGACCTCGTGACGGGACACGAGTTCACGCTCACCGAGCCGGCCGGCGTCCGGTCCGCAATCGGCAGCGGCGCGATCGGCATGGGCAGCTTCCTGACACCAGTGCTCCACACAGCCGAACACACTCGGATACTGCACCTGTGCGACACCCGGTACGCAGCGCAGCGCCAAGGCGAATTCAGCATCTTGGCGGCCCAAGAAGCGGATGCACTGTTCCGGCCCGGCTCCCCACGACCAGCCGCGCGCCTGGTGCCCGGCTCCCGGAACGCAACCGACAACCGCGGCTCGTACCAGGTCGACTCTGACCTGCCGACACTGCTCAGCCACCTCACCGACGACCCCGTCTTCCTGCACATCGACCTCGACTACTTCAACAACCGGTTCGACGGCGACTCCGATTGGCACTCGGCGGCCGAACGTCACGATCCTCCCCGCGACCGCGTGCTGGACCGGGTTGAAACGGTGCTCGCACAGCTGAGACCGATCCAGTTCCGGATCGTCGACGTCACGATCGGGATCTCACCCGGCTTCTTCCCCGCAGAGTTCTGGCAACCGGTTTGCGAAAAGCTCCTCGGTGCCCTGTCCTCTATCTGACCGTCGAACCCCACGGATGAACAATGGCCAACACGGGCAAGAACCCTGGTGCGGGACGTCGACGGCAGCCGCGGCGTCGCGCCGCACCGTCCGCCGGCGTCCCGTCCGGCCTTCGTGAACCGGTTCCGTCGGGCGATGTGTCATTGCGCAGGGGGAAGGGCAGTCGAGGACGAGGCGCCGGTCAGGGCGGCGAGTACTGGCACATCGAAGTCGGCGGACAACGTGTCGGTTCGGTGTACATCAACGTCATCGACGAACAGCCGCTGGGCGAGCACGCCAGTCTTCAAATCCAGATCAGCAAACCCTGGCAAGGCCGAGGCGTTGGTCGGACAGCCTACGCACTGGCAGCCACCGCGAGCCGACACCGGACGATTTACCTACACATGCGCCGCTCCAACATCGCCTCGGCTCGGGCAGCGCAGCACGCCGGTTTTCGTGAAGTTGCCCTTCCCGGACTTCGCCAGTGCGTCATGATTTCGCGAAGGGACGATTCTGCATCCTGCTGAAGACACTCGGGTGAAAGCGAACTTCATGCTGCTGATCAATCTGCCGGTCGGTACTCACTGAGACGCGCTCGCCGCGAAAGCGTCACCGGCCCCTTTCCACGTCGGCGCGCGACGTCCAAAATGGATGTTCCGGCTCGCCCGGCCGAACCGAATCCCATGAGCCGATTGTCCCGCGTCCGCGCGCGGTGCGTCGCCGCGATGAAGCACGGAGATGTTTACCTTGATCAGCGAGATCTGTGGCTATTCGGCCTCTCGTCCGGCTACGTGCTGGGGCTCGGCAAGGAACGCTTCCGGACTTCAGCCGTTACCCGGGACAACGCCTGCTCGAGGCGCGTTCCGAGCTCAGGATGGCCTAGCCGGCGAAGGCGTTCGATCGTCAGGCGATGATCTATCGCCTGGTTCAGACGCAGTGCCCGGCCCGAGTCGAGCATGACGACCGCTTCCCTGAGCCGGTCACACCGCACCAGAGCCAGGCTGCCTGCACTCGCGGTCTCCTCGGCGCGGTTCAGCCAGCTGTTGCCGCGGGCAGGATCGGCTTGGACCCCGAACAGCTGCCACCGCGCGGCACTCGTGGCCAGCCAGCCGGCTGCGGCGTCGCTCCAGTGCCTCTGGCGGGCTGACCATTCGGCCCAGTCGCTCGCCGCGTCGATCAAGAGAACCGGGTTGGCGCTCGCCGCAGTCACCGCGCGCCGATGGGCGGCGGCGGCACGCTGACGGTCGCCGGGCAGGCCGAACCGGTCGTACCGTTCCGCCAAGGCACGGGCGTAACCGTGTATGACGTGGGGACGCAGCGGCCGGTGGGCAGGCAGCCGGGCCAGCGCGGCCCGGAAGGTGGCGATTGCTTGGTCGGCGTCCTCCCGGCGGCCGGTGCGACGGGCGCGCATGCTGCGCGAGGCGGCGAGGTTGGCGAGGAACTCCGCGCGTTCGGGCGAACTTGGTGGCAACGACTCCAGCGCCTGTTCGTCGAGCTGAACCGCCCGTTCCGCTTCGGCCGTGCTCCCGCTTTGTTCGGCGCGCGTCTGGGCGGCCGCAGCCAGCGAATGCAGCAGTCCCGCGCGGTCGGGCGAGTGAGCCGGTGCCGCTGCCAAAGCCTCTTCGTGCATCACGATGGCCTCGATGAGATCCTTGTCGTCACCTCCGTAGATGTAGCGATCCTGCAACGTGATACCGAGATTGCTCAAGACCACAGGCCGGACGGGGGTATTCGAATGCATCTCGGCGAGCGCGTCCCGGTGGCGCCTTACCGCCTCATCCAGGTCGGCAAGGCGCCCCGTGTCCTGGAAGCGACCGTGCAGGACGAGCGCGAGACCGTGGAGGGGAGAAGAGCTCGGCAACGTGGGTTCGCCGCCGACCGCCGCGATCTCGGCCCAGTGCAGTGCGGCGCGGCCATCGGCCGGATCGCCGTAGCGCTCATGTCGCTCCTGCAGGAAGGCCGCCAGCCGGTCGGGGTTCGCGACCTGGTCGTCGCGCCGACCGCGCAGCGCGGCAATGGCCTCATCGAGGTCTCGCTTGCGGCCGGTGACCAGATAGCGCCAGTGCAGACCGGAGGCGAGGTAGCCGGATCGGGACAGGTATTCCTCCGAGCCGGGAGGTGTACCCGCCAGCGACCGGCGGGCGTGGCCGATCGCGGCCGCAAGGTGCGTCGGCCGGCCCCCGCGGGCGTACCGCATCAGCTCGAGATGCGCGCGGGCCCCGTGCCACCAGTCGCGCTGTCCCCGGCTTGACGGCACCTCGGCCAGGTGATCGAGCTCGGCGAGGGCGTGCTCCAGATCCGCAGGGTCCCCCAGCTCGGCGTAGCGCGAGATGCGCAACTGCACCAAGTTCATGGCCAGGTGGGGTCCCACGGCGGACCGCAGCGACGAGGGGGTGATCGCCGCTTGCAGGACATCGACCGCCTCCTGCAGATCTGCGATCTCACTGTGGAACTTCCACCGCGTGTCGAGCTTGTCGGCCAGGTTGGCGGCATACACCGCGCCGTGCGGCGAGCCGGCGCCTTTGCCGGCTGCTTCACGGGCTGCCACCAGCGCTTCATCGAGCGTTTCGGAGCCGGCGAGCCCGCGGTTCACGCAGCCGATCAAGCCGAGCGCCAGCCGGTCGAGAAAAGCCGGTCGGTAGGGCGATCCGACCGGTAGGTGCCGTAGTGCCCGCCGCCAGCAGTCGACTGCTGTCAGCAGCGCCTGATGGTTGTCGATGTCCTCCGCGTGCACCATCTCCCAGGCGTTACCCAGGTTCACCAGATGACAGGCAAGATCAGCGCCGGTGCCCGGCTCGAGCTTCACAGCCGACTCTGCCAGGTGGATGGCTTCCTGCAGGTCTGCGCGACGCTCTGCGTCCTCATAGCGGTCTTGCAGGACTGTGCCGAGCTCGGTGAGCAGTATCGGGCGCGCCGGCGCGCCGTCGCCCAGTGCGTCGATGGCCCTGCGATAGCGCTGCTCCGCTCGCCGCAGTGCTCGTCGCTGTCCGGTCTGCCCGTACTCCTCGTGGTCGCAGGCAGCCAGCCGGCCTATGCGCAACGCGCGGACGACCGGCGGGGCGGACCGCATCGGTGTCCCGCGCCAGAGTTCGGCCGCCGCGCCGAGGTCAGCCACCGTCGCGCGCAGCCGGAAACGTTCCAGCAAGGCCGTGCCCAGCTCGATCGCCTGCCAGCTCGGACCGAGCCACAGGGGTAGCGCACTCGCACCGCCGTCCGCATCCGCAGTCAGCCAGAGCTCGATCGCCCGGTCCAGATCGCCGAGGTCGCCGTCGCGGGCACATCGCCGGACCAGTGCAGCCGCCAATACCTGCCGGTAAGCCCAGTGGCGGTCCGCGAGGTCAGCGACATCGGCGATGCACCTGTCCGCGGCTGCGCCGCCGTCTTGGCCATCGAGGCGGTCCGATCTCACCAGCGAAAGCCACCAGCGGGTGGCGTCGGCGACCGCACCGCTGTTCCCGTCGAGCAGGGCCTCGGCGTGGGCGAGCGCCGCGATCCGGCCACTGCGCAGGTAGTCCTGCTCGGCCTGGCGCAGCGCACGGCACGTCCGGGCGGGAAGGCCCTCCTGCACCGCGAGGTGAGCATCGTCGACGGGCATACCGCAAGCTTGCCAGCCGCTCCCTCGCACTCACCCGACAAGACCGGACACTGGCCTGTCCCGGCTACTCGGAGTCACGTGAGTCCGGCATCATCGTGCTCAGCGCGCCGCTCGCACCCGGCGCAGCTACCGTCCGCGCAGCCGCTCATCGAGGTGATGAGGCTCGGCCGACGCCGGCCGGCGTCAGATCCCTGCAGTTCGGTCAGGTGCGACGTCCAGACGGTCATCGGTGAATTCCCGGACCGCGGCTTCTGCGGCACGCAGACGGTCGCGGGCTTCACGGAACCGCCGCCGCAGGTCAGCGGGGATCGTTTCGTCGAGCTGGACGCCGTCGCGTTCCAAGGCGGCGGAGAGCAGGATCCCCCGGCCCGTCTCGGTGGTGACCACCGCTTCCCGGGGCGTGCCCGCCGCGGACAGGGTGAATGCCGCTCGAGTCACCAAGTCCGCGGAAACGCGGCGCAGCGCCAGTTCGGCGTAGTCGCGTCCCAGCTGTGCCCTGGTCATCCGGGAAAGGCATTGGACCGCCAGCTGATGGGCTTCCGCTCGATCGCGAGTGTCACCGCAGTGCCACGCCCAGCGGGCCCACGACGCCGCGGCGTCGTAGGCCCACAGCACGCCGGCGTCCGCGGCCGTCTCCACGCTGCGGCGGGATACCAGCGACGCGCGCAGCCGATCCTCGGTGTCTGCTGTCAGCGCCGACCGGTACTGCAACAGGACCGCGAGCCGCACCTTCGCGACCGGCGCCAGCGGCGAGTTCGCGGGCTGGCGTTCGGCGAGCGTGACGAGGAGGCGCTCGGCCTCCTCGATGTCGTCGAAGCTCCCGCCTTCCAGGGATCCCCTCAGCATGAGGACTTCGCCCAGAGAACAACAGATCGCCAGCGCGCTGCGCGAGTGCTCCGCGTAGTGCGTCATCGCCGTGCGCATCAGCCGGACGGCTTCGTCGAGATCCGCTCTGTCGCCGAGACCGAGCGCGAAGCGATCGAGCAGGCACGAGCCGAGCACTCCGGCGGCAGCACCGATCGATCCGGGCGCTGACGACTCGAACGCCGTCCTGGCGTACTGCTGCGCCGCATCCAGGTCGGTTCGGGCGTCCGCCATACCGGCGAGCTGGCGGTTCCGAAACCTGGTGCAGTGCAGCTGTGCGAGCAGTATCAGTGTCGAACGGCGAAGGTAATCGTCAGGCGACAAGCCGGCCAATTCCTCCCGGAGACTCTCGATCTGTTCGTCGACCGAGCGGAGGTCACCGACGCGGTACGCCTCGGTGCTCGTCAGCGTCGAGGTCGTGGCACCGAGCCTGACGAACTGCCGGCCCAGGAAACCGTCCGGCGTGGTGCGATGCGTTTCGGGCGCGGGCATCACTTCGAGCCTCTCGCCGGTCATGGCGGACATGACGATGCCCAGCCCGTGTTCCACCTGCTCCTTGAACTCGGTGAACCCGGGTACGAGGCGCCCGAGTTCATCCTCGTCCACGGCGGATATGAGCTCGGTCGCCTTGGTCAGGTCTGCGCGGTCGGCGGACCAGTGCAGCGCGTATCGGCCGGCGAGCGCGAGAGCCAGGACGTAACGGATCATGTCGGCATGGGCTCGTCCGGCCGGTGTCCGGCTCGCCGGCATCCGTTCGATCGCCTTCTCGAGCATGGTGATGCCCTCGTCGAGCTTGGCCGAGTCGGTCGTGAGCTGGGACTCGGCCAGCAGAGCCATGCCGAGGTGCGACAGGAGCGGGCCGTTCTGCCGTACGTCGACCCCCTGCTGCGCCAGCAACCGCCCGACGAGGGTGATCACCTCCTGGAGGTCGCCTGGCCGATGACGGGCACACAGCACCGCTGAGAGCAGCCGCTCGGCCCTGGCACGCGGCCCGGGCTGCGTGCGCGCGAGGCTGATCGCATCCCGGAGGTGGCCGATGCTCTCGTCGAGGTCGGCGCGCAGGCCCGTGTGCCGCATGTACCGGTGGCTGAGGAACATCGCGAGTTCCGTCAGCGCCTCGACCCGGCTTTTCCGGTCCCGAGCGCCGGCGACCCGGTCGCGTGCCTTGCGGATCCGGAGGTCCACCTCGTCCGGTGCCATCGAGAGGACCGCCAGGAGCGGTGCCATGGGGTCGGGTCTTACCTGGAGGTTGAGGCGTCTCGCGGGGCGAGGTCGTTCGAAGTGCATGTGCTCTATTCCGGCCAGGCGCGGCGCGAGGTCGTGCGGCGCCCGTTTCGTGGAACGCCCTGAGCGCGTTGCCCAGGTTGTTGTGCGAGCGTGGCGCGTCCGTGGAGCCGGGCGGGGCGAGCACCTCGAAGGAAGGCAGCAGGCCGCTGCCGGGGTTGCCGAGGCGGACGAAGGCGGTCGTCGCCGGGACCGGTCGGGCGCATGTTTGTCATTCTGCCGCAATCTTGGTGTGCTGAGAAACCTCGGATGGGACGGGGAGCGTATTCATGGCCGACGAGAGTGGTGACCGTGCGGGGGACGGCGACCGGAAGCCGCCGCGGGTGTTCGTCACGTATTCGCACGATTCCGAGCAACACAAGGAGTCGGTGCTACGGTTCTGCACGTTCCTGCGTGCGGAGGCGGGCATCGATCTCCACCTCGACCGGTGGTACGAAAACGTGCGCCGCGACTGGTCGGTCTGGGCGATCCGGCAACTGACCGAGGCCGACTTCATCCTGGTCGTCGCCTCACCTGGCTACCGGCGCAAGGCGGACGGCTGGGCGGACGACGCCGACGGCCGGGGAGCGCAGTTCGAAGGGGCGATCATCCGGGACAACCTCACGCGGAACCTGCCCGCCGAGACCGCGCGCGTGCTCCCGGTGGTTCTTCCCGGCCGGAATGCGGACGAAATTCCGGCATTTCTGCACGCCGCGACCAGTTCGCAATACACCGTTTCCAGTTTCACCCACGCCGGCGCCGCCGAGCTGCTGGCCGTGCTGCGCGGTGTGGCCCGCCATCCGATGCCGCCACGCGGGCGCTTCGTCGAAGCCACGCCCGGCGGCGGACGGCCGGCGGCGTACCGCCGCGAGCCCGCGCACGTCCCGGCCGCCGTGACGGCCCTGCTCGATCAGGTGTGTGACGACCTCGCCGCCGTGGTGCACGGTCAATGGCGCGCGGAGCAGCGGCTCCGCAGACTGCAGGATCCGGCGCCGATCGAAATCCGGTGGGAACCGTGCGACCGTCCCGAACTCGAGGACCACTCGGTGAACATCGGCCTCCCGCCGGCCGGGCCGCGAGCCGGGGGACGGCTCACGGACATCGCCGAAGCCTTCGACCGGGTCCCTTCCGGGCGGCTGGTGGTGCTGGGTGAGCCCGGTGCGGGGAAGACCGTGCTGGCCGTGCGCTTGACCTTGGACCTGGTGGCGCGGCGGGACCCGGGGGCGCCGGTGCCGGTTCTCTTTTCCGTCGCGTCGTGGGATCCCGGCCGCGAAGCACTCCACGACTGGCTGGTCAGGCGCCTGATCGCCGACTATCCCGGGCTCGGCTCGCGGCCCGTCCGGGGGAACACCCTGGCCGGTGTGCTGGTCGGCGCCGGGCGCGTGACGCCCGTGCTGGACGGGCTCGACGAGCTGCCCACCGCCTCGCGCGGCGCGGCCGTCCACAGGATCAACGCGGCTCTGGATCACGGTGATCCGCTCGTGGTGACCTGCCGGGTCGAGGAGTACGCCGCGGCCGTCGCCGGGGCCGATGTGATCACCGCTGCCGCCGTGCTCGTCCTCCGGCGGCTCGGTGTCGGCGACCTCGCCGAATACCTGCCGCGCACCGCGCGCGCGGAGCCGGACGCCGGGGGGAAATGGGATCCGGTCATCGCCTTCCTCCGCCGGCAGGAAGACGCGCGGGCCGGGCACCTGCTGTCGGTTCTCGGCGTACCGTTGATGACCTCGCTGGCCAGGGCGGTCTACAGCGACACCGCCGCCGATCCGGCCGAGCTCATCCGCGACGAACGGTTCGTCGACCCGGCCGCCGTCGCCGACCACCTGATCGACCGGCTGATTCCGGTGGCCTACGACGAGATCCTCGCCCAGCAGGGGCCGCCGCGCTGGACTGCCGAACAGGCGACACGCTGGCTGGGGTTCCTCGCCGCCCACGACGAGGTGTTCGACGGCGACGGCATCGCGTGGTGGCGCCTGGACCGGGCCGTTCCGCGCGCGCTCATGGTCGTGGTCGGGGTAGTGGTCGGTGCAGCGTGCGCCGGGCTGCCGGTCGGCATGGTCGGCGGCGTGGCGGTGGGGCTGCCGGCCGGGGTGGCCGGCGGCGTGGCCAGCGGCCTGGTGAACCGGTCGCTGGCCCCGACACCGTCGACGATGAGGCTGCGGTGGCACGGTGCGCTCCGTGCGGCTCGCCGCCGGACGGAGCGCACGACCGTCCCGGTCGGGTGGCCGGTGGCCACCGCGCTCGTGGCGCTCGCGTTGTGGATCGCCGCCGGCCCGCTCGGCGCGCTGGTGGCGGGCGTCACCATCCTCGCCGCCTTCGGGCTGGACGCGTGGTTCGACGTGCCCGCCGAAGTGGGCCGGGCGGCCAGCCCGGACTGGCTGCTGCGTGCCGACCGGACGGCGGCGCTGTCCCGCGGCGCGGCCCGCGGCGGGGTCATCGGAATCGTGGTCGGAATGATCATGGGGCCGGAGACGGGTGCGGCATTCGGGCTGGCCGCGATTGTGGTGAGCGTGGCCTACACCGCCTGGGGAAGATTCATCGTGACGCGGATTTGGTGCACAGTTTCCGGCCGATTTCCCCTGCGGCTGATGGCGTTTCTGGACGACGCGCACAAGCGTGGCGTGCTACGCCGGTCCGGTGGGACGTACGAGTTCCGGCATGCCATACTTCGTGACTGGTTGCACACGAAGGAGAGGCGACAGCGGTGACGGATCCGTCAATTGGCGAGTTGCGTGCCGCTCGCCAGGAGCTGGATGAAGTGATCGCGGAAATCCAGCGGGTGGACGGGTTCGAGGATTTCCTCGCCACTCCCGACTTCGGGGATGTCGCACGCGCCGCGGGCGTTCAGCCCCTGGTTTACCTGGCTGCCGCCGAGCCCGGCGGCCTCGCCTTGGTCGTGCGTGGATCGGCGGTCACCGATGTCGAACTGCCGGCGCTGACCGCCGACGCCGTCCGGTCCCGGACGGAGGGCTACCTCCGGGACTACGAGCGGTTCAGGCGCGACACGGACAGCGAAGAGCTGCGCGCCGCCTGGCGCAGCAGCCTCGACGAGGTGGCGCGATGGCTCTGGGACGCTGCCGTGGCGCCCGTGCTGGACGAACTCGGAGACCCGCCCGAGACCGCCGTCGTGCCGTGCGGGCTGCTGGGACTGCTGCCGCTGCACGCTGCGTGGACCGAGGACGCGACCACGCCGACCGGCCGGCGCTACGCGGTCGACCGGACCGCGTTCGCGTACGGCGCCAACGCCCGGGCGCTGGCTGCTTGCCGACGCCGTGCGGAAGCACTTTCCGCCGAGCGGGTGCTGGCGGTGTACGACAGCGCCCGGCTGGCGTACACCGAGCCGGAGGCGGTGATCGCCGCGAACGCGTTCGCGGCGTCCGAGCTGCTGACGGGTGATCCGGCCACGGTCGATGCCGTCGAGCAGGGCCTGCGCCTCTCGGACGTCTTCCACGCCGGCTGTCACGGCCGGGCCGACTTCGCCGACCCGCTGCGCAGCTACCTGCTCCTGCCCGGCGATCGCAGGCTGGAGCTCGAACGCATCCTGCGCATGCGGCTGCGTCTCCGGCTGGCCGTCCTGTCCGCCTGTGAATCCTCGCTGCCCGGCACCGAGCTGCCCGACGAGGTCGTCGGCCTGCCCAGCGGCTTGGTGCAGGCCGGCGTCGCCGGCGTGGTGGCCACGATGTGGGTCACCGGCCAGCACGCCAGTGCACTGCTGATTACCCGGTTCTACCGCGATTGGCAGGGAGGTTCTCCCGCGCTCGCGCTCGCCGGGGCCCAGCGCTGGCTGCGGGACGTCACCGTCGCGCAGCTGGAACAGGAGTGGGAGACCGCGCTCGACGACGGTGCCGCGTGGCTGCCCCCGGAGGCGGGCGAGAAGCTGCTGACCGCCCTGCTCGACCGGGATCTCGCGCCGGGGGACCGGCCGTGGTCCGGGATCGACGTGTGGGCCGCGGCCGCGTTCACCGGGGCCTGAGGGAGCCACGCGTGGACGAGACGACGATGCGCGACCTGGCCCGCCGCCTGCTCGATGCGCTGCCCGACGTGGTGACGGACCGCCAGGAAGAGATCGACGTACGACGGCTGCTCGTCGACGCCCTGGCGCGGCCGTCGGGCGAAGCGAGACGGTCGTTGCGCCGCGTGTTCCAGCGCGAGTCGGTGCGCCCGTGGGTTTCCCGGCAGCGTCCAGCCGAGCAGGACGAGTTCAAGCTCCCCCTCGGCGACGATCGCCCGGCGCGGTACCTGACCGGTGAGGTGCTCGACGAGGTGGCTGTCGGCGCGGCGATCTCGCTCGAGGTGTCCGTCACCCGGCACGCCCGGGACCTGTCCGCGAAGTTGCGTCCGTTCGCCATGCCGCCGGACGGTGCCTGGGTCGACCTGGCCCTGCGTCCCGGGGGACTCACCGCGAAAACGGGCACGGCCGAGCGCACGTTCACCCCGCCGGACGAAGCGGGCCAGGATTCGGACCCGGTTCTTTTCGTGCTGGAGGCGCCGAGCCCGGGTGTCTACCGTCCTTCCGTGCGGGCTTATGTCGGCGGGAAGTTCGTCGGCGAGCTGGTCATGGAGATCGTGGCGGGAGCCGGCGGCAGCGGGGTGACCCGGGTGCACAGCGCGACCCTGGACGATCTCCACGGAAATCCGGACGAAATCGCCATCGACATCGCGCACGACGGGGGCAACCACTACGTGTACCGGCTGTACGACGGGAACGCGGCCGCCCCCGTGCGCCACACGGTGCTCTCCGATCGCCTGCTGGAGATGCTGCACACGGATCTGACGTCCATGGCCACCCGCCGCGCCTTCAAGGACGCCGGCGGCGCCCGCTACCACCTGGCGAACCTCGGCCGGAAGTTGTGGCGCGAGGCCTTTCCCGAAGCCATCAAGGAGTCGTTGCTGGAGCACCTGAGCGTGGCCAAGGGCAAGCGGATGACCGTGGTCTCCGACCTGCACGCGGTGCCGTGGGAACTGCTCCACCCGTCCCGGCCCGCCGAGACCGGCGGGTTCCTCGCCGAACTGCTTCCCGTGCTGCGCCGGGTCTCCGGCGACGAGCACGAGTACTCCCGCAGGCTGCGGCTGAATCCGGCGGCCTACGTGTGTCCGCCCACGTCGCCCGGTGTCGACGAGGAATTGAAGGCGGTGAAGCGGATTCTCGGCCCGGACGTCCGGCACCTGCCGTTGATCGGCGATCTGGCGGGCTTGACGGCTCTCCTGCGGGACGGGCGCTTCGGTCTCCTGCACCTGGCCTGTCACAACGAGTCCTCGGCACGCCGCTGGGACAGGGTGCAGCTGGGCGGCGGGCCGTTTACCCCGGTGGACCTGGAGGAGGCGAGGAGCCGCCGGTCGCTGCGCACCACGCGGCCACTGGTCTTCTTCAACGCCTGCCGCACCACCGGAGGTGCGGCCGATACCCGGATCGATTCCTGGGCGGCCAACTTCCTCGCGGCCGGTGCGGGTGCGTTCGTGGGGTCGGTGTGGCCGGTCCGCGCCGGGACCGCCCGAACCTACGCGGAGGCTTTCTACAGCGCCTTCGTCGGGGACAAGCAGCCGCTCGGCGAGGCTTCGCAAACGGCGCGTGAAGCGATCAAGCACGACGAGGACCCCACCTGGCTGGCGTACGCCGTCTACGGCCGGCATTCCGCGACGGCCATCGGCTCATGACCCGGACACCGAGTATCTGAGGAGCAGCGTGGGCACACCGGTATTCGTCATCCACGGTATCGCCAACCGGGAGCGGGACGTGCTGGACGGCCGGGTGGCGGAACTGCGGGACCGGCTCGGCGACCGGTGGGAGATCCACCCCGTGTACTGGGGTGATCTCGGCAGTACGGTCGACGACGCGGTCATCCGCGCCGTGGTGCCGGGGTTCGGCGAGTCACTGCCCGAGGTGCGCGGGCCGGCCGGGGACGAGCCGCTCGACGAAGACCTCGGCGCGCTCGCCGTCGCGCTTGCCGCGGCGCCGGAGCCGGGGGCACAGCCCGCCGAGCCCTTGGACGAGGGCGACCGGATGACGATGGTGGCCGACGGGGTGGTGCGGGCAGTGGAACGGGACGGTCGTTTCGGGCCCGAGGTGGCGGATGAGATCGTCGAAGCCGTCGCGAAGGAGTGGTCGGGGGAACTGACGTGGCTGTGGCAGGTCACCGACCCCGTGCTCTTGGCCGAGGTGGGCGCCGGGATCGCCGGCGACGCCTTGCGGGTGATCGCCGACGACGAGTTCGAGGTGCGGGGCGAGCGGGTCGAGAAGGCCGTGCACGCCAGCCTCACCACGCTCAACAACGTCGTCGGTGCGGCGCTCGGCGTGGCCGGGGACAGGGTGACCCGCTGGGCTCGGCTCGGCGTGGCCAAGGTGTTCGCCGAAATACTCGGCGACGTTCTCGTCTACCAGCGGCGGCAGCACGAGATCCACCAGCGTGTGCGGGAGGTCATCGCGGCGGTCGACCCGGTGCTCGGTACCGACGCCGAGCACCGGGTGCACCTCGTCGGGCACAGCCTCGGCGCCACCATCGCGCTCGACGTCGCGACCCGCTCGCCCGGCACCGCACCGGGTCCGGTCTGGACGGACTCGGTGGTGACGTTCGGCTCGCTCTGGCCGGTGTTCCACCTCTGCGATCCGCGTGGTGGCGGAATGCGTCCCTACACGGGCCATCCGGTGCAGTTGCCCCCTTCGGTCCGCCGGTGGGTCAACCTCTGGGAACCGCTCGACCCCTTCGCGTTCCTCGCCAGCAAGGCGTTCACCCTCGCGGACGGCACCCCGCCGAGAGACGTATCGGTCGATCACCGTTACGCGTCCGGGCTCGGCACCCACTCGGTCTACTGGACCGCACCGCAACTGGTGTCCGAACTGGCGCGGGCCTTCGAGCCGCATCCCGAGGACAGGGTCTGACGGAGGAACGGTGGTCGACGACGTCGTTGAACGGGCGTACGCCGCCGCGGACGCGTACGCCGCCACGGGTGACTTCGGCGCGGCGGACCTCGCCGTGCGGTTGTGGCGACGGGTGATCGAGTCCGCCGGGACACCGGACGCCGACCACTACAACGAGCTCGGCAACGCGTTGCTCGACCGGTACGAGGCCGGCGGTGCCGAGGACGACCTCGAAGCGGCCGTGGACGCCTACGGGGATGCGGTCCGCCGCGCCGGTCGCGACGCCGGTTACCGCAACAACCTGGGCAACAGCCTGCGGATGCGGTACCTGGCCGACGGCGACCCGGCCGTGCTGATGCGGGCGATCGAAGTCCTCGAGGGCGCTGTCCGGCTCCCGGCCGCCGATACGCCGGATCGACCGACCTGCTTGGACAACCTCGGGCTCTGCTTGACGGAGAAGTTCGCCCGCGACGGCGCCCGGGAAGATCAGGACCGTGCCATCGCCTTGCACCGGGAAGCCATCGCGACGGCGGAGCCGGGTGAGCCGAACCTGCTGCTGTTCTTCACCAACCTCGGCGGGGCACTGTGGAACCGTCATGTCCAGCGGGGCCTGCCCGGTGACCTGGACGACGCCGTGGCGGCGTTCGAACGTGCATTGGCGGAGACCGCGGCGGGATCGCCCGAGCGGGCGTTGCGGCTGGCCAACCTCGGCGGCGTGCTGCTCGATCGCTACCACCTCCGGGGAGACGAGAGCGAGCTCTACCGTTCGGTCGAGCTGTGTTTCGAGGCGGTGTCCGCCAGTGGTGCCGCAAGCATCGATCACGCGCGGCAGCTGACCGGCCTGGGGGACGCGTTGCTCTCCCGGTACGAGGTCAACGGGGCCGGCGAGGATCTCGACGCGGCGGTCGAGGCGTACCGCGAAGGGCTCGCGGTGACCCCGGAGCGGGCACCCGACCGGGCGGCGCGGGCGAACAACTTCGGGCTCGCACTGCTGCGGCGGCACGAAAGCCGTGGCCGGATGGATGACCTCGATCGGGCCGTGGCGACGTTCCGCGACGCGATCGCGGCGACCGTCAGGACGTCGCCGTCGCGGCCGTTGTTCGGTGCCAATCTCGGCGTCGCCCTGGTGCACCGGTATGCCGCGCGTGGTGCGCGTGCGGACATCGACGGGGCGATCGAGTGGCTCGCCGAAGCCGTCGCCGGGACGCCGGCGGACGCGCCGGCTCTGCTGTCCCGGACCGCGAACCTCGCCGCGGCGCACGCCGAGCGGTGGAGCGAGTACGGCGACCCGGCCGATCTCGCCCGGGCGGACGCACTGTTCGCCGGGACGGGCGAGCTGGAGAAGCGGGGCAGTGCGGCGCAAACGGGTGTCGCCTACGAGCGCAACAACGTCGCCGTCCATCGGACGGACATTTACCATCACGGCGGTTCCCGTGCCGAGCTGGATCGAGCCGCCGCCGCATTGCGCGATCTGCTGACCGGGCTGCCGCCCAGGGCGATCGCGCGCCCCCGTTACCTGAACAATCTGGGCAACGTGCTGCGGCAGCGATATCTCCTCACCGGAAACGAGCGGGATCTCGACGATTCGCTGAACTGCCACCGGCAGGCACTCGACGTCGCTCCGCCCGCCGCCGCGGAGCGACCGACCTACCTCTGTGATCTGGCGAGTGCCCTTCAGGTCCGGTTCCAGCGGGACGGCGTCCTGGCGGATCTGGACGAGGCGATCGGCCGGTGGTCCGAGTCGGTCGACGCGACCTCGCCGTACGCCCCGGTCTGGGCGGGCCGCCTCAACGATCTGGGCGACGGCCTGCGCACCCGGGCCCAAGTGAAGGATTCGGCGCGGGATCTCTCCCGCGCGGTCCGCTTGTTCGAGCGGGCCGTCGCCGCGGCACGGGAGAACGCCCCGGATCTTCCCAGCTACCAGGACAATCTGGCGAACGCGGTGGCGGACCAGGCGATGCGGACCGGCGATGTCGGCATGCTCGACCGGGCGCTGACGTGGTACGGGAAAGCCGTCTCCGGAGCGCCGGGCGGCACCCTCACCCGGTCGCGGATCCGGGGCAACCAGGCGGCGGCGACACTCCAGCGCTGGGTGTTGGGATCCGACCCCGCCGATCTCGATACGGCTGTCGAACTCTTGACCGAAGTGGTCGCTGCGTCGGCGGTCGGGTCGCCGGATCGGGTGATGCTCTTGAACAACCTGGCCGTGGCCCACGCCTACCGTCATCAGGTCACCCGCGCCGAGGAGGATCTCCGGGCTGCCGAATCGGCGTACGCCGAGAGCGCCGCCGGCCTCGACGCGTTGTGGAGCCTGCGTTCGGCGCGGAGCTGGGGCTCGTGGGCGGCGCGGCGCGCTTCCTGGCCGGAAGCCGCCGGGGCGTACCGCCACGCGCACGGCGCCATGGTGCGGCTCTTCCGTGCTCAGTACACGAGGACGGACAAGGAGGACTGGCTGCGGGAAACCAAGGGGCTCGCGGTGGAGGCCGCCCACGCGTTGTCCCGGGCCGGTGACGTGTTCTTCGCCGTGACAGCGGTCGAGACGGGCCGGGCGCTCCTGCTGAGCGAAACCATGGAGGAAGCCCGCTCCGACCTCACCCGCCTCGCCGGCCGGCACCCCGAGCTCGCCGAGCGTTATTCGGCTGCCCGCATGCGCCTGCGCCGAGCCGAAGAAGTTCCGGCAGGGGACCGGATGTCGCGCCGGTTCTTCGGCGCACAGCCGCGTTGACTCGAGCGAAGCGAGTTCCCGCCGCAGTGGGCGTGAACGAGCAGCAATCTGTCCAAGAAGTGTCCACTTTTTGTGGGGAACCGATTTACTTCCCGTACGTCGGTAACAGTTGCCTGGTTTGTTCGACTCGTAGACAACACGCATGCGGGAAATCCGAGGAGCTTTTCGTGACCGAACCCAGCCCGACGCGCCGCGACCCGCCACATGGCGCGGCGCCGACCCGCCGGGACGACGTGGTGGCACCCGCCGTCACGCGAAGAGACGGTGCCGAGTCCTCCCCGGCCGCGCGGCCGGAAGTGGACCACGGCGGACTGCCCGGTCCGGTGTTCGAGGAGTACGAGCCGCTCGAGGCGCTGAAGTCCGGTGGTGAGGCGCACCGCGTGATGAAAGTGCGCCACCGCCGGGACGGGACCTTCCACGTCGTCAAGGTGTACGGCGAGGCCGTGCGGCCTGATCCCGAACTGCTGGCCTCACTGCAGGCTGCGGACACGGCGCACCTCGTCCGGATCGACGGCTGGGGCGCGGACACCGACCGGTACGGTCACTCGGAGTGCTGGGAAATCCTCGAATTCGTCCCGGGGGGCTCGCTGCGCGATCTGATCCGCGCGGAGGGGCCGGCGATTCCGGAAGCCCTCGTGCGGCGGGTGCTGCGCCAGCTGACCGGCGCTCTCGAGCACCTGCACACCGCGGTGCCCTACCGTGGCTCCGCCGGGCTCGCCCACCGCGACGTCAAACCCGAAAACATCCTCGTCCGGAACCGGGCGGAGCTGGACCTGGTCCTCTGCGACTTCGGCCTGGTCGCGGACATCCGGGCCACCCGGATGTCGAGCCGCCGCGCCGGCACGGCGGCGTACCAGGCACCGGAAACCTGGCAGACCAGGAGCCGGGACGCGGCTCAGGACTGGTGGTCAGTCGGCGTGCTGATCGTCGAGCTGCTGACCGGGCGCAACCCGAACACCGGGATCATGGGCGACTCCCCCGACGACGCGGATTTGTTCGATCACCTGACGCAGTACGGCGTCGACCTGTCCGAGGTGACCGATCCGCGGTGGCGAATGCTCTGCGCCGGGCTGCTCACCTTCGCCACCAGTCACCGGTGGGGCGCGGAGCAGGTACGGAACTGGGACGTCGGCAAGTCTCCGGACGTGCACAGCGGACGGGACGAGCGGCAGCCGGCACGTCCGGCCGTACTGCCGATCGAGGTGGCGGGCCGCGCCTGCCACGACCCGGCCGAGGTGGCGTCGGTGTTCAGCCAGAACTGGCAGGCGGCGACCCGCCAGTTCGCCGATCGTGAACTGAGGCTCGAGCTGAGCTACTGGCTCGACGACAACTTCGCCGACGCCTCACTGCCGAAAGACCTGTTCCGGACGGATCCCTCCACCATGGAGGTAGCGAGCCTGCGGGTCGCCCGCTTCATCTCGTGGACGGCACCCGACCTCGTGCCTTCGCGCCAGGGCCACCCCATGCACGCGACCGGGATCGCCGCCCTGGCCGATCGCGCGGCAGCTGGTGACGACGTGGCGGCCGTCGCGCGGCTCGATTCCGCCTGGCTGGGCACCTTCGCCCGGCACACCTGCCGGGTCCACCGAGCATGTGGTGCCGGTGACGGGTGCGTGGTGCTGCGGTCGGCCGCCGGGCTGATCGACGCTGCGCGTGAGGTGGTCAACGAGCGTGCGGGACTTCTCGGCCGCGTCCGGCTCGGCGACAGGGAGCTCGCGACCGCGCAGGCGCGGCTCGTCCAGGTGCTCGTCGACCGGGACTACCGCGAGTCGGTGCGGCTCGGGGATCCGGCGTTGCGGCAGGTGGGTTGGTGGGGCGGCCTCATGTCCGAGGGGGCGGCCGACGACGACCGGGGAATGGGCGCGCTCGCGCTCGCCGTGGCGACGAAGGAACGCGCGTACCTGGACATGGGGGCCGCGGCGGCGGAACGCAAGCAAAGGCGCCAGGAAGAGCGGAACCGGCGCCGCCAGTCGGTGCGGGCTGCCCTGGGCAGGGTCGCGCCGGTCGGCCGTGACCTGTTGGCCCTGGCACTGGTGCTCGTCCTGGCGTACCTGACGACGTTCGTCGCGCTGTTGCTCGTCGCCCGGCTCGCCGAGGAGTGGGTCTCCGGGCCGGCTGCGATCGCCGCGGCTTTCACCGGCGTCCAGACCCGGATCGCGCTCCCCGTAGCGGTCCTGCTCGCCTGCGTCCTGGTGCGGCCACGCCGTCCGCGGTCCGTCGGGCGCCGCGCTGTGTGGTGCGCGTTGGGCCTGGGCGGTCTGGTGGCCATGGTGCTCGGCGCCGGCCGCCTCGACCTGCTCGGTTTCCCCGTGGTGTGGTCCGCCGGCGTTCAGGAAGGCCTGTCGGCGGCGAACGGTGCGCTGGTCGGTGCGGCCGACACACTCCCCGCCACGACCATCGTGGCGGTCATCGCCGGCCTGATCCTGGCGAACCGCCTGGTCGCAGTGACCCGCGGTGCTCGCGCGTCGGCGAGCCGGCCGGTTCAGGCCGGCAAGGGACTGCTGATGGCCGTGGTCGTCGGGATCATCCTGGTGCGCACCGGCGTCCTGCTGTGGCAGTGGCAGCTGCCACCTGCGGCCCCCGATCCTCTTGCGCTGTGGCTGGAAATCTGACCGAACGTCGAAAGGACTCTGTCGGTGAGCGGAATCACGGCGGCCACGTACGTCGTCGAAGACAGCCGGGAACGCGAGCGCCGGGAGCAGCGTGCCGCGTGGGCCGACTATGCGGTGCAGCGAGCCGAACTCACCGCGCTGCGCGCGGAGGCCGACGGTTACCGCAGCGTGCTCGGCAAGGCGGTCGCGAAAGTGCCGTCCGCAGGACGGTTGTCCCGCGGCGCGTCGGCCGCGGACATCCGGAGGGCCGGCGACGAGACACGGAGGATGGTCGCCGAACACCGCGAGCGGCTGCGCACGTCGGTCGTGGCAGCGGCGCGCGAGAAGGCGCTGCGATCAGCGCCCGCCGCGACTCCCGCCGCCGGCGAGGTCGGCGAGGTCCTCCGTCGTCCTGCCGGTCGGCGGGTCACCGCACGTTCCGTGGTGGACACCGCGGCCGAGCGCGTGGCAGCGGAGAAGTCCCGGGCGCTGCGCGAGACGCTCGCGGTACGCGCGGCCGCATTGTCGGCACGTCTGCCCTTGCAGGCGGCCGACGACGTCAGAGCTGCCTGTGCCCGAGCCGTCGAGGAGATCACGGCCGCGCCGTCCGAGGCCCGGGCCCGGTTGCTCCTGACCGACCTGGCGACGAAAGTTCGCAAGGAGGAGCAGCGAGAGGAGGAAGTCGTCCGTGCCGGTGCCACCCTGGCCGGGATGGCAGCGCGACTCGACGCGATCGAGACCGCGGAAGCCGGCGCGTTGCGGGCCCAGATCGACGCCATGATCCGGCAACGATCCAGGACGGTGCCCGCTGACCTGGTGGCGGGCGTGGACGCCGCTGTCGAGCAGGCCGACCGTGCGGTGAACCGGCGGATGGTGGCCGCCGCGATGCGGCTCAGCCTCGACGACCTCGGCTATGCGGTGACCGAGGGTTTCGAGACGGTACTCGCCGACCGGGGCGTCGCCTACGCGAGCCTGCCCAAGCGGCCCGGCTACGGCGTCAAGGTGCTGCTCGACGCCGGCCAGGACGTCGTCCGCACCCAGGTGGTGCGCTCGGACGAGGCGCACGAGGGCGGGAGAACGGCGGACGTCGCGGCGGAGAGCAGTTTCTGCGAGAGCTATCCGCTCCTGCTGCGGCGGATGCAGAGGAACGGTGTGGCCGCCGAGGCGATCGCCACCGTCCCACCGGGACGGAACCGTCTCGGCACGGTCGCGGCGATCGACCTGCCCGCCGCCGAGGCGTACCAGCAGCGTTCCGGTCACCAAGCCAAGGAGATGGGCCGGTGAACGCGCCGACCGCCGGCGAACGCCCGGCCTGGTTGCGTGAGGTGGACCTCGCGCTGTGCGCCCACCCGCAGATCGTGCTGACCGGCAACGTGCACGACCTGTACCGGCTGCCCGATCCCGAGCACGACGGCGCCGTGCGGTTCATGAACCTGCACGAGAGCATCTGGACCGTCGCCAAGGCCAGGGGGTACGGCGCAATACTGACGTACGCGACGGGTGCGGGGGTCGAGCTCTTCGCGCCGGGCGGTCAGCACCTTCCCCCCGAGATCGCCGCGGTGGCCAGGACGGCGGGGATCGAGCTGGGCCGGCCGATCCCGGTATCCATGCTGCGGGACGTCCTGAACGCCGTGGTCGACGTCCAGCGGCAGCGGTCCCAGGGGGCGCCGGTGGCCTTGGTGCTCGCCGACGCCGCCCGGTTGTTCCTCGGCGAGGTCCTCTCGCCGGACGAGCGCTTGCTGATGTCCACGGCCGACCGCCTCGCCTACGCCGCGACACCGGTCGGTTCGGTCTACAACACGGTGTTCTGGGTGCTCGACCGGAAGCACGACCTGCCGTCGTGGTTCGTGAGCGGGAACCACACGCTGCGGATCACCACCGTTCCGGAGCCCGACCTGGAGGTACGGCTGCGCACGGCGGGTGATCTGGTGCGAGCGCTGCCTGGTGCCCCGGCCGACGAAAGCGGCCGGCGCCAGCTGGCCAAGCGTTTCGCCGAGGCCAGTCACGGGATGCGGTTGCGCAGCATGCGTGATGTGGTGCGGCTGGCCACGGCGTCCGGCATCGCTGGGGAACGGGTGGAGGACGCGATCCGCGCCTACCGCGTGGGTGTGCCGGACAACCCGTGGCAGGGCGACGCGCTGAGGGAGCGCCTGCTGCGGGCCGAGGACGAGCTCGGCTCACGGGTGCTCGGCCAGCCCGACGCCGTCCGGCGGGTGCTCGACATCCTGGCTCGATCGGTCACCGGACTCGCGGGCGCCCACACAGGGAGCCGCAAAGGGCCGCGCGGCACCCTGTTCTTCGCCGGGCCGACCGGCGTCGGCAAGACGGAACTGGCCAAGGCACTCGCCGAGTTGCTCTTCGGCGACGAGCACGCCTACCTGCGGTTCGACATGAGCGAGTTCGCGGCCGAGCACACCGAAGCGCGGCTAATCGGCGCCCCGCCGGGGTTCGTCGGGCACGATGCCGGCGGCGAGCTCACCAACGGCATCCGCCAGCAGCCGTTCCGCGTCGTGTTGTTCGACGAGATCGAGAAGGCGCACCCCCGGCTGCTAGACAAGTTCCTGCAGATCCTGGACGACGGCAGGCTGACCGACGGGCAGGGCGGCACGGTGTACTTCACCGAGGCGCTCATCGTGTTCACCACGAACCTCGGCATCATCGTGCCCGACGACGAAGGCAAGCCGGTCGAGAACGTGACCGCGGACGCGGACCTGCCGGAGATCGACGAGCGCGTGCGTGGGCACATCGAGCTGTTCTTCCGGCACGGGCTCCGCCGCCCCGAGCTGTTCAACCGGTTGCAGCAGAACATCGTGGTGTTCGACTTCGTGCGCGAGGACGTCGCCGAAGAGATCGCGAAACGAACCGCGGAGCGGGTCGTCGACGCGGTCGGCCGGCTGTTCTCGGTGACGTTGACCTTCACCGACGACGCCCGTGAGCAGCTGCTTCACCACGCCACCGACGACTTGTCCAACGGCGGCCGCGGAGTGGTGTCCGCGATCGAGAACTACCTCGTGAACCCCCTGGCCCGCCGGGTGTTCCAGAACCCGCCGACCGCGGGGGACGTCATCGAGGTCAAGGGGTTCGAGCAGGCGGGCCAGAACTGGGAACTGGTGGTGTGATGAAGGTGCGGATCGCTCGTCTCCACCACCCGGTGACCGCCCTGGGACCGGGCCGGCGGATCGGCATCTGGACCCAGGGGTGTGCCATCGCGTGTCCCGGCTGCGCCTCCCGCGACACCTGGGTGGCCGATGACCGGCACGTGGTCGACGTCTCGACCGTGCTGGAGTGGTGCGCGGGTCCCGATCCCTCCACTGTGGACGGTGTGACGATCAGCGGTGGCGAGCCGTCGGAGCAGCCGGAGGCGCTGACCGAACTGGTCACCGGGCTCGACGAGTTCCGGCGCCGGTACGGGTGGGACGTGCTCTGCTTCACCGGCGTCGAGTACGAGGACTTCGTCGCGCGCTGTCCGCGCGTGCCGGCTCTGATCGACGCGCTCGTCACCGGGCCGTACCGGGCCGGAGAGCCCACCGACCTCGTCTGGCGCGGTTCGGCGAACCAGCGGCTCGTCCCGATCGGGGAGCGCGGGCGTGAACGCTACGGCCGGTGGGTGGACGCCCGGCCGGAGCGGCCTCCGCTGCAGGTGCAGGTCGACGAGGGCCGCGTGTGGCTGGTCGGTGTGCCGCGGAGCGGTGACCTCGGCCGGCTGCAACGACGGCTGCGGGAGCGCGGGATCGAACTGGAGGATGTGTCGTGGCGGCCCTGAAGTGCCCGGTGCACGGTCCACAAAAATGGACCGGCGAGGCCCTGTGCCCGGCCTGCATGGAGTTCCTGGTGCCGGACGTCGAGCCGATGACGGCCGAACCACCGGGCGACGAGGAAGGGGTGTGCGCCGAGCCGAGCTGCGGCATGCCGCTGTCCGAAGGGCGGTGCCCGGTGCATTCGCTCGGGGCAGTGGCAGAACCGCACGTGACGAGGCGGGACAGGGACCCGGGGCAACCGGCCCGCGTGCTCTTCCCCTGGGGACCGGTCGAGATAGACCGCGACGAAGTCTGGATCGGCCGTTCTCCCGAGTGTGGCGCGATCGCGGCGCAGCTCGACCGGTATGACAACGTGGGGCGCCTGCACGCGGTGTTCCTCCGCGGGGAGGACGGGATCTCGGTGCGCGACCAGTCGTCCATGAACGGCACCTACGTCAACGAGCGCCGGCTCGAGCCGGGTTCCTCCCGACGGCTCCGCCATGGGGACGTCGTCCGTTTCGCTGCTGACCTGCGCGCCACCGTCCAGCTGCCCGGGCACTCGCGGTGAGCTGGATCCGGGTGGTGGCGACCACGGGGCGGGGACGGGTGCGGCCAGGCAACGAGGACACCGTGCTCGTGTTCGGGTGGCTCAGTCAGGCGCTCCGTCCGCAGCTGGTCGAGCTCCGTGCCCCCACGACCTCGCTACCCCTGGTGTGCGCCGTCGCAGACGGCATGGGGGGACACGCCGCCGGCGAGGTGGCCAGCACACTCGCCCTCACCTACACGGCCCAGGACTACCACGAATGGACGACGGCCGATGCGGTTCGTGCCGGATTGCTGGCGATCAACGAGAGGGTTTACGCGCGTGGCGCTGCCGATGCGTGGACGACCGGGATGGGTACCACCATCGCTGGCCTCATTTTCCAGGCACGACGAGGAATCTGCTTCAACATCGGGGACAGCCGCGTGCACCGGATCTCCGACGGGTACGTCGAGCAGATCAGCGTCGACCACGTGGCGACCGAGCCGGACGGAGCGCCGACGTCGCGGCTCACCCAGTCACTCGGCGAACCTCCGGACCGGCGGCTCGAACCACACGTGATCGAGTTCCCGCTTACCGGGGAACAATCTCGGTTCCTGATCTGCACCGACGGCGTGACCTCGATGCTCCGCGCAGCCGACTTCAGGGGGTTGTGCCGCCGAACCGAGCTCGACGACCTCGTCATGGGGCTGCGCGACGCGGTGTACGAAGTCGGCGCTGACGACAACCTGTCGCTGATCGCAGTCGATGTGCCGGGTGCCGACTGATCCGACCGGCGGCCGACCAGACTGGACGGTGGACCGTGGCATCGCCACGGGGGTCCTTCAGGACAACCTCGCCGAAGGTCAGCCGAACGACTGGCGATGTCGTGCGGCTCGCTGCATCCGCCGCGTCTGTGGGCGCGGGTGCTGTCGATCCTGCCCTTCGCCTACGCCGGCACCGCCAAGATCACCGCGGACTTGCTGGACGCGCAGCTCCTGCGGGCTGCACTCCGCTGGGTGAGACGGGGCCGAGCAAGCCGTCGATCAGCGCCGAGAGGACGGCGACGAGTTCGGGGATCAGCGCGAGTCGGTCGAGGTCAACCCCGAGTTCCGCCGCGGCGGCAACACCGGGGTCGGGCATGCCGGTGATCGTGGCCCACGAACCGGCTTGGGTCGCCTCGGCGAGCAGCGCGAGGACCAGCGCCCGCCGACCCGGTGCGCTGCTCCTGGCGAGCCGGACGGCACAGCCGGTCGTCGTCAGCAGCCACGGCCGCGGCGGCTTCGCCGCCGAGCTGAGTGCGCCGGTGTCGCCGCTTCACCCCAATCAGCGGCTGCGCCGCGGGAACGCCGGTCTGCCCGAGCGGAAGCGTGGAGCGTCGACGCGCAATGGCGCGGACAAGGTGACCCTGCGCTACCATGGGCGCATGATCTCCCCAAACACGGGAGATATCCCACGTGTGGGGGTTCAAGTCCCCCTTTGAACACGTAAACGTGGGAAATCTCCCGCGTCGCGGTTGGGGCTTCTGGACGTCAGTCAAGCTGCAGGTCCGTGCCAAATTTCAGGGTGGGGTTATAGATCAACTCGGTCCACGTAGACTGCCGTTAACTCGTGGGCGGCGTGCAAGCCGAGGCAGACGTGTCTTGGGTCCTCGGCGCGTCATCATCGTCGAGCGGTAGTCGGTAGGTGTCGGGCAGTGTTCGGACAGTGAGGTTCCGGGCCCGGCCACGGACGCGCATGCCGCGATCAGCGGTGACAATCGTAACCGGCTGATTGATCACTTGGCCGAGGAACTGGGCACGATCGAGGATCTCGCTGTCGCTGTTCGTCCGACGCTGATGCTCATCGTCTTCACCTAGGATCTCAAGAGTGATCTGTCCGGCCGGATCGACCACCGTGATCCCGTTGGCATCGATCGAGTCGAGGGCTTCGTCGACCGGGCACGTGAGCTCGCGGCCCGGTACGGCGACCACTTCTAGCCGTCGATTTCACTCGTGGAGAAGGCCGCCAAGAGCGAGATCTACGAATAAGCAGTGACGCTGGTCAGGGCCACCTTGTCAAGGAGCGCTCCAGATTTTCAACGGGCCAATGCCCGACGAGGTTGTGTTGCCTGCGACGAGAAGGATGGTGTCGTTGGCGAACGCGCTGAGGTTGGCCACGTCGCCGAAGCCGTTCTGTTTGACTGGAACTCGTTCCCAGCGTGCTGCATCGCGGGATAGCCACACGCCGCCGCCGTTGCCGGAAGACCCGGTCGCTACGAACGAGTCTTGCCACGCGGTGACCTGGCGAATCTGCTGCTCGCTGGGCTTGCCGACGTTGACGTCGGGCAGAGATCCGACCGTTACATCGTGGGAGGCGATCCAGTCGTGGTCTCTTACTGTCCGGCGCCAGGCCGTCGGCCTGAGCTCGTCGTCGGAAGGCGGATCAGTGAACCGGACGGTGAGGTCGGCCTTCTGTGCGAGGCACGCCAATCTACCGCGCAGGGAGCCGGGATCGTCGGCGGTCCATTCGGCTCCGTCCACTGACGAGAACGCGATGGTGCTGGTGGGTGAGCTCTTGTTGACGCCGAAGATCGTGAATCTGTCGGCAGTGGCGGCGACGTCCGGTAGGTACGCGGAGTACAGGCCGGAGGCCTGGATCGTGTTGGGCCCGGAAAAGGTCTTCCCGTCGGCCGAGTGCCATACGCGCAGCCCGTCGTGGGCACGGTTGTCGATAACGTCAGTGTCCAGGAACGACATAGGGCGGTCGAAACCGACGACAACTACCCCATGCGGCCCGGCCGCCACCGCCGAGAGCGCTTCGCCTGGCTCACTCCCGGTGAGAGGGATCTTGTTCCAGGAAGTACCGTCCTCGGATCGCCAGACTGCCGCTCCGCTCGTGCTAGCGCCCACCACATAGACGGTGTTTCCGTATCCCGAAACGGGTGTCCGATGACCGACTTTGTCAATCCCGTTCAATGTCGCAGGCATCCATTTACGGCCATCGGGAGAGGTATAGACGTCCGAGACGAGTACGTTCGTCTGACCTCGGACGTTAGGAGGGGGCCGGAAATCGGTGCCGTCCCGCGAGGACGAATCCTCTGTCCCATCCGGCGCCGCCCTGCAGTTCGGTCAGGCGGTCCGGTGGAATCCCCGTGGACGTAAGGGGCGTCCAGCGGGACACCGCTGCTGCCGTGGTGCTGGTCGGGGGTATTGCAGGTGCCGTGTTCGCCAGAGGCGATGCAGTCTCGACAGTTCCGCAGGCTGCGGCGACCAAGGCGATCGCCAGAACGGTCATCGGCAGATGGATCAGGCGCATGACATGTCCCCGCTTCGTATATCGCCGGTCGGTTCAGCCCAGACGACGGAATCCGAGAGGTATTTTGTGCACCAAGTTTTCGCCGCTGTTGCCGCAGTGGTCCGGAATGGCTTCCCGTTGTCGTCGATTCGGAGGTTACCCTGCTGGCTGCCGGAGCTCCACTTCACGTGGAGGTACCACTCCACGTCCCCGCTCGTCGCGGTAGGGATGACGACAACCTTCTCGACGTCGCTCTTGCCTACTTTGAAGCTGAACTCCTGGGCGGGGATCGTCTCGCCGCTCTGCTCGCCGGGCATTGGGACGACTTGGGGTCGGGGGGAGTCGAGGTCGGTGGCGTAGAAGTGCGGGGTGACGTTGCTGCCGCATTGACCTGGCAGGTAGATCCCGCGCATCGGCGAGGACCGGCGGACGACCTCGACCGAAATCGACTGCAGCACGGCTGCTTCGTCGCTTACGCCCTGGAATGTGACCTCGACCCGCCCGCCAGAGCTGAGTACGGCACCAGCCGGCTGGCCGCCGTCCGGCACCGGGATCGACGACTGGCCCTGGTCGGGTACCACCCACCCTGACTTGCACTGGTCCGTCCGCATCGACACGGCCCAAGCGGGCGCACCTGCTCCGCCGCCATCGGGTGGCGACTCTGCTGATGCCAGCTCGGGCCTCGGCAGCAGCCACGCTCCCGTCGCCAGCCCGGCGAGTGTGGCCACGATGACCAGCACACCGACCGTGATGCCGGCGGTGCCGGAGTGCGACTTGACCGTGATCCTGTCGCTAGCGCCGCCGACGTTCACCTGAACGCCCTGCCTGCCGTAGTTGGCCTGACTCGCAGTCTCCGCAGTGGCCCGGCTTTGCCCGCCTGCAGGTCGCCGCGACCTCGAACGCTTCTCCAGTTCGAGACCGACTGCTGCGCCTGCGATGACCAAGACGGCGACCGCGCCCCAGGCCCAGAAGCTGCTCTTGAGGTCGGTCGCGACGTTGATGGCGATACCGAGTGCAGCTGTAGCGGCGCTTCCCAGGAGGGCTTTGGTCCATCCTGCTCGCTGGCTGTCGATGGCGGTCTCCTCAGCGCCGGGGATGTGCGTCTGCTGAGTCGTAGCGCGGACGCAAATAGTTACGGGCTCCGGGAAAACCCATGCCCACGAAGGTGTCGAATGGGACTGGACCCGCAGGCGATCGAGATACCGGCCTCGGGCACTGCAGGTGCGCCATGACCGTCGAGATCCGCGTCCCCGGAGCTCTGTGGCAATCCGTGCTCGACTTGTTCGCGCCGCACGACCCGAGCGTCGAGCGCGTCGCGTACCTCGACGGGTTCCGCGTCGACGAGACCGGGTACCCCGGCAGGTCGCCGGACGGCCGGGTGTACGTCGCGGTGACCGTGGTGGTACCCGACGCCGTTCTCCGGCCCCGGAACTACCTCGTGCCGGCCGAGGCGGTCCGTGCCGCCGGGCGGATGACCCGCGTTGCGCAAGTCCACTCGCACGGCGACGACTTCGTCGACCATTCCCCGACCGACGACGAGCGTGCCTACAGCCAGCGGACCGGTGCCGTGTCCGTCGTGGTCCCGTTCCACGGCCGCACCCGGCCCGGCCTGGCCGAGTGCGGCGTTCACGTCCGGGCGGAAGCCGGCTGGCGGCGGGTCCGGCCCGAGTCTGTCATCAGGATCATCCCCTCGATCCTCGACCTCAGGAGCACGAAATGGGTGCCGACGCCGGAAGCCGCGCCGAGTGGCGGCATCTTCTCCCGATTCCCGGCCTGGACGAGGACCGCGTGGACGCGTCGAGTCCGCTCAAGGTCGTCGTAGCCGTCGGTCCAGGCCTCGCCGACCGACAGGCCGTCCAGCACCTGACCTGGCTGCTGGTCACCCTGCTCACGCGGTCCACCAAGTGGGTCGTCGCGGCCGTCGGCATCAGCTCGGACGACGCAGCGCTCCGCGATGGCGTCGACCCCGCACACCCGGATGGCGGTCTATCCCTCCTCGACGCGCTCAAGGCCACCGCGGATGCGTTCGGGCCCGAGGCCGCCCCGGTCGTTGACGCGGACGAGCTTCCGGGCGCCGACCTCGTCCTGCAGATCGGCGGTCCGGTGGGCCGTGCCTGGCCCGATGCCGAGGTCCTGCACGTGTCCGCGGCCGGCTGGACCGGCGCGGTGACGCCGGCCGCTGCCGGGGTGCCGCCGCTCGGCATTCTCGGTGAGAACCCCTTCGGGCCGTACGTCGCCGCTTGCCTCGCGGCCTGCCAGGTGTACCTGCAGGCCCGCGTTCGTGATCACCGCATCCAGGCTGTCGTGCTGAACGCGTGGACGCTCACCGAGTCCACCGCCGACCCCGGCGAGCCGGCGGCGGAGCTGGACCACGTGCTCGTGGGCGTCGGGGCGGTCGGGACCGCGCTCCTGTTCACGCTGTGGGCCTACCGGGAGGTGTCCGGCACGATCCGCGCAGCCGACGCCGACCTCAAGGGCATCGACGACACGAACCTGAGCAGGTGCGTTCCGTTCCGCTGGACCGATCTCCACCGCCCGAAGGCGGTCGTTGCGGCAGACCGGCTGAGCGGGCGGCACGGCCTGGTCATCGAAGGCATCTTCGGAACCGCCGAGCACCTGGTCGGGCCTCGGAGCCACCTCATCAGCGCCGTCGACACTCCCGACTCCCGGCAGGCGCTGCAGGACAAGTACCCCGCGTCCGCGGTCCAGGCGACCACGTCCGGGCTGAGGCTCGAGATGCTGAGGGTCGACCCGACGGCCGGTACCGCGTGCCTGCGGTGCTTCAACCCGCCGCGCAAGGTGACCCCGGACAGCGAGGTCCGGGCCCGGATCGCGAACATGGACGAGATCGACGTCGCCGCGCACGCCGCGGCCGTCGGCACCGACCCGGAACAGGTGCGGGAGTGGGGTCGTACCGGCGGCTGCGGCCGGATCGGTGATGCGCTCCTCGACCGCCTGCGTCCCTCCGACGGCCGAGACGCACAGTTCTCCGTCGGCTTCATGTCGGTCCTCGCCGGAGTGCTGCTGGCCGGGCAAGTGCTCAAAGACGCGGTAGCACGTGCCGGCGACCCGAAGCGCACGGCAGCGAGCGTTTCGCTGGCCGGCGAGAACGCCCGGTTCGTGACGAACTTGCTCGCCCCCGCGAACGCGCTCGCCGGGGTCCGGCGTTACAGCCGGGACGGCGAATGCCCAGCCTGTCAAGGAATCCGCGCAGAAGTGTGGGCGAATCGCTGGACGGGCTGACGCAGGCTCTGAACGGGGGAGGTGCATCCCGCGCGGCAGACCGTCGGTGCAGTGTCCCTGGACGGGCGGTCAACGACGGTGTCGTTGACGCGGGACGTGTCGGCCTCGACGGCGCGCTGCGGTCGCGGCCGGGCCTGCCGTTCGCTTGCAAGGGCGCGATTTGCGGGACGCGCCGGGCGGAGGTAACTGATGGAAGGTTTACGTTCGGCGGAGCTTTGCGCTGGAGCGGTCTGAGGTAGATGCCGGGTTTGTGCTGGCCTGCCAGTCACTCGGCTTCCGGCCTCGGGTCGAGTGCCGCCCGTTGCGGCCGATCTGCGCCCGTAGCTGGCGGTATCGTCGATGCATTCTTGCTGTCAACTGAACAGGCTGTCCAGACTATTGATCGAGGATCCCAGGTTGGCCATCGTGTAGCTAGTCAAGGTATTCCCACCGCCCCAGTATGTCTCGCGGAGATCGCCCGTCGTGCCGCCGGTGTACACGTGGAATACGCCATCTGGTGATCGCTCAAAAGCGATGGCGGAGACGGCGGTACCGACGTTGACGACCTGTGACGTGGTCAGAGCGTGACCGCCGCCGACGTACGTTTCCCATACGCCTCCGGTTGCCGCTCCGGTGAAGATGTGCATCGTCGTGTCGGGAGTGATACGTGATACAAGTGACTTGACTGCCGAGCCGATGTTGCCCATGACGTAATTGGTCAAGGTGTTTCCGCCACCCCAGTACATCTCGCGAACATTGCCGTAGGTATCGCCACTGAAAATGTGGTAGACCCCGTTGCTTGTTACTTCGAAGGACACGGTCGTGATGGGGCTGCCGATGCTCGTCATCTGATAATTGGTCAGGTTGTTGCCGCCGCCGACGTAAGTTTCCCAGATTGCACCTGCCGCAGTGCCGGTGAAGACGTGCATGGTGCCGTCCGGCGTGACTGTGGCGGTGAGCGCGTTGATGGCTGATCCGACGTTTCCCATCACGTAGGTTGTTAGAGCATTGCCGCCGCCGTAGTAGGTTTCGCGGACATTGCCGTTCGCGTCGCCTGTGAAGATGTGCAGGACGCCGTTGCCGGTGTACACCGCTGACATGGCCGTGGGGATGGTGCCGATGTTGCCCACGGTTGCCGTTGTCAACGAGTTCCCTCCGCCCCAGTAGGTTTCGCGCAGTGTTCCATCGGTAGCAGCGCTGAAGAGGTGGCGGACGCCGTTGGGAGTGACCATCTGCTTGACGCCCACAACGCTGACGCCCGCGTTGGCGAGTGAGTAGGTGGTCAACGTGTTGCCGCCGCCGACGTACGTTTCGGTCAGGTTCCCGGATCCCGTGCCAGCGTACGCGTGTTGGATGTTCTGCCAAACCGGGCCGCTCGGACCGCCGCCAGTGCTGACCGTGCCCATTCGGTATGCCCTGGTGGTGTTGTCAAGCGTGAATGTCCGGTGGTAGTGCATCACTACTTCGTAGTTTGAGGCTGGATCATGGTTGGAGTCGACAACGTCCCAGGTGTTCCCGCTCACTGGACCGACGATGATGAAGGTATGCGAACCCTGTCCTACCTGAACGATGTCACCTTTGGCGAGCTGCGATTGATCGCTGATGCGAATGCCACCAGCGTTCAGAAACGGCTGGTAGTAGTCACTGCCGCCCAGGTTTTGCGTATGGCCGCTGACCATCCAGACGATGCAGTTGACGAATGCTCGGCACTGTCCGCCTGAGTCGCCGGGCTTCTGTGCATCGTTGCAGGCGTTGCCGCCCCATTGGTTGACGTAGGTCAGTGCCGTGTCGGCGATGGCGGCGTTGTTGTAGTTGCCGACCGCAAGGGCGGAAGTAGTTGTCGCAGTGACGCCGCCGAGTAGCAGTCCGAAGAGCATCAAAACTGACAGCCACCGCCGTCGCTGCTTGGTCCTCGTTCTGAACGTCATCTGCGCTCCAAAGTGTGCTAGGTATGGCGAGCATCAGGTGAGCGCGAACGCCGTAGTTGCCCGCTATGCAAGGAGGTCGCGACTGCTTCTCGCCGTGTTACGCCGCTCAAGATCACTCAGGTCACCATGGCACAGATGAGGTGATTACTCGGCCTGGTCACACCACAGGCCGTTGCTTCGTCCCAAACCCGCCGCAAAGTCGGTCTGTCAGCATGCTGCTTTGCGTTGCCGTGAGGTGGCGGATCCTGTTGCTGCCTGCTGCTGCTCACTCGGTCGAACTCGCGGAATTCGCTGGAGCGGGAGTCTCCGAGTGTGGCTAACCGCTACGAACCGTAGAGCGCTCGTGAGATGATCGCGAGGGAGCGATGGTGACACCTCGACAGATGGCCTGTCTGGTGCTGGCTGGCTCGGCGGTCGTGGCTCTGGCGAGCGCTTGTGTAACCTCTCGTCGCGGAACGCGGTATCGCGATGGGTCACGGCTGGCCGACATAATCACTGTTATCGGCGCTCCGGTCGTGTCGACGTGCCTGTGTAACGGCGCGACCTGCCTGGCCGACTATGAACTGGTCAAGCATCGCCGAGCCTGGAGACTTCGTGGTAGACGACGGGGCTGTTGACGCATCAGAGATCGCCTCAACGCCAAAACGTAGCGATATGTCGTCCCTCTGGGTGCGACTCAAGACGTTCCTGGCAATACTGATCGGATTGGTTATCGACTCAGTCTTTTTCGCGGCGTGGATAGGGCTTCATAGTGCGGCGGAAGCGCTATATGAGCAATTGGGGCACCTGGAGGGATTCGAGCTGGCCTGTGCAAACGTTATCAGATATTCATTCGAGGGGGCAGCTCTTGTCCTCGTTTTAAGCTACGTGGCCAGCGAACTATATGGATGGATTCGCCGGATCTGGGAGGAAAAATGACGTGGTTCCCCAGGTTGTTGCGCGTAGCTTTTACGGCCCCGCGACTCGAGCTTCCTGCGGCCAGCCTGTGGATTTATGCTGCAAGATTCTCGCTGCTCGGACTACTGGTTGTCGTTTTTTCGCTGATTGGATGCATGGCCTATGTTGCCATCATTCTTCCGGTATCGGTGTTGTTCATTGCTGGAGGTTTATTGCTGCTCGCATTAATGATTTGGCTCCTTCTGATCTATCTCGTACTCCGCGCCGCCGATGGCGGGGAGAGTCTAGCCCATCTTATCGTCGAGATTTCCAGGCGTGCAATCCTTGTGCATTCAGGGCGGCCGGGGCGTGGGGAAATTTCTCAGAACGCAGAGCCGGTGTCAAGCGACGATGAAGAATCCAGGGGTTGACCTTCATACATAATGACTCTTATGCGTGAAATTGGCTCAGTGTCTTCTGGTGAGGACACTGTCTCGCCGCGAGTTGCGCTGATCCGCACGAACGTGTGGGAGCAGTAAACGCTGGGCGTCCCGTTTCGGCATGTCGACATCAAACTGGCGGCGTCGCGGTCGCACCAGGACTTGTCGTCGCCGAGTAGAGGCGGTCGGCCACTCCGCTGGGCGGCTCAGTATCTGGCGATGCGATCGAACACGATGAGGTCCCAGCCAACCGCGATCATGAGCTCGCCGCCAGGCCCGATCGCTACGGCGCCGATGCTGCGAAAGTCGAAGACGGCGAGGACCTCGCCGGTAGTGAGGTCCCACATCCGTGCGGTGGCGCCGCGGTCGACGGTAGCGGCGACGGGACGGCCGTCGAGGTTGCCGCAAGTCGCCACGTTCACTGACGTGGTGTGGCCGGTGAAGGTGATGAACTCTTGGCCGGTGGCGAGATCCCATACCCGTACGGCGGCGCCGTAGTCGGTGGTGACGGCGACGGGGCGGCCCTTGAGACTGCTGCAGGCAAATCCTTTCGCCGGGCTGGTGTGGCCGGTGAAGGTGGTCAGCTCGTCGCCGGTCGCGAGGTCCCAGACCCGTGCGGTCCCGTCGCCGCCGGTGGTAACGGCTACCGGACGGCCGTCGAGCACACTGAAAGTTCCGGCTGCAATGTCTGCAGAGTGACCCGAACCTGTGGATGACTGATTCGTTTCGGTCAGAAACCGCCAGACTCGTGCGGTGTCGTCGTCGCCGGCAGTGACGACGACGGGGCGGCCGTCGATGCTGCTGCAGGCGACCGCCCGTACCCAGTCGGTGTGGCTGGTGAAGGTGGTGAGTTCTTGGCCGGTGGCGAGGTCCCAGACTCGTGCGGTGTTGTCGTCGCCGGCGGTGACGGCGACGGGGCGGCCAGCGAGATTGCTGCATGCCACCGCCTGCACCCAGTTGGTGTGTTCGATGAAAGTTGTGTGGAGGGCGTGATTCGCTTGTTGTCCGGTCGCCTCAGTGCCGGCCTTGGCCAGCAGCCGTTCGTGCCGGGTCACCTCGGTCCGGCCGTCGAACACGATCGGTTCGGAAGCATGCAGCAACACACGGGCCCGGCGCCCGATGAGTCGGACCGGCACCGAGTAGCAGTTGGTGCGGATGCTGATCTGGCTGAACCAGTCGACCCGCGGGGTGAACCAGCGACCGGTCTCGAACGGCTCGTCCGGCAGCGGCCGCTGCACCGGCGCCTCGAACCGCTGTCGCTCTTGGTCGGCCGCGGCGGTGATGCGCTGTCGTCACGCTTGGACCTCGGCGCTGGATTCTCGGATCGCTGACCTGGAGCAGGTACCCAGTACGCCCGACTCTTGGCAGGAAGTCGGAACGGGCGAGACATACAGGCCAGCGCGGCAGCGCATGGATGACGCCGAGCGGCGCCAGCTCATGCAGGACGCTGGTATCCAGGTGCGTGCGTAGAAGGAGCCGTTCGAGATTGAATTTTACGTCGCCGAGGGCCTTATTCGCAACGATTCCCCGTTCTTGCGGAACAAGCTGATGATCGCAGCGAGTCCAACGGCGCCGCCGCAAGAGGACAAAAACCGCGCCACACCTCTACTTCCATCGGGTGATTCGCGGCGCAACGTCCATATCGATCATGGGTGCCCCCTAGGCTGAGTGCCCGGTAGGTGACACTGCAACGGTGGGCGTGATACGTCAACGTCTGCAGAAGAGTTGCGGATCCTTGCCGGCGGTTCGGCGAGCTCACTCTTTAGGGGAGATGGCCGTAGTGTTCCAGCTTCAGCGGCGCGCGGTACGGCGAGGTATGGGTCGTTGTCCGCGTCATTGGTCGCGCGATTGCCGGAGCCGAGAAGACTGGTCGGCTGCATGACACGATCTCCACTCCGAATCAGGTTGCGTATGAGCAGCGGCGACGTCGTCAGCGACGCCAGAGTTGAGCGAGACCATCGACCGCAATGGGGGTATGTTGCAATAACCGTCAGAAACACATCTGACTGGAGTTTCTGCGGAGTTTGGATCCTTTCCCTGGTTTGGACGATTTCAACTCACTTGTTGAGTGGCAGGCCAGGTCGACGCCACTTGATCCCCGACAGCTATTCCGCGAGGAGTAATGAATGAATAGCGAGCCCGCGCAGGACGACAGTCGGAATAGCGAGCCCGCGCAGGACGACAGTCGGAATAGCGAGCCCGCGCAGGACGACAGTCGGAATAGCGAGCCCGCGCAGGACGACAGTCGGAATAGCGAGCCCGCGCAGGACGACAGTCAATGGAGTGTCCGGTTTCGCTTATTTATTGTCGCAACCCTGGTGATCGTGGTCAGTGCCATCACGGCCGCTGCCGCCTTGTTGGTGGCGAATGCTGAATTTCGCTGGGATGTCGGCCCGATCCTTTATCTGATGACCGCGGGCGTGATAGCGACACTCTCTGGAGTCCTTATCAATACGCTTCCTGGTGTCGTGAGATATGCGTGGCGTCCGCCGCCGGTGGGAAAGCATGAGGATATCGCTGGATCGCTGCGTAGATTGTCTCGAATTCTCAAAAATCCGGCGAGATTCGCTCTTCTGGTGGTTGTTGTGGCAGGCGTTGTGGCCTTGGGTGTGGCCGTGCGCCCGGCCCCATCGGGCTTGGAGCCCGGTAAGTTGGTGATCATGACGGCGTTCCCTCCCGATCCTGGGGACGCGCGTTCGATACTGAGTGATCAGTGGAACCGATTGAACCCGGCCAACCCGATCGAGTTCGACTACGTGGCCGTGCAAGCAGATGGCCAACATGAGCGTATGGTCCAGGACGCTGGGCCAAATGGGGAACACAAAGCCGACCTGTACGTTCTGGACATCGTATGGATGGCCGAATTCGCCCGACACGGCTACATTCAACCGCTGGACGAATCCAGGCTGTCGGAGAGGGACTTGGGCGACTTCGTGCCCAAAGTCCTGGGGTCCTGTCGAATTGACCAGAAGCTGTGGGCGCTGCCATTGAACTCGGATGTGGGATTGATGTTCTCCCGTACTGGTGTCGCTGGAGTGTCCCCACCGCAGACCTGGGACGACTACTTCGGGACCTCCGCGAAGACTGCCATCAACGCCGCACGGTCTGGCCACTCTGACCTCAAGGCGGCCAACGCTGCCCAGTTGGGTGTGAACGATGAGATGCTCACCATCTCCGCGCTGGAGGCCATCTGGGCCGCTGGAGGTCTGGTGGTCGCCGATGGTCAGCCGGCACTGAGCCCCGACAGGAGCAAGCTCGACTTCGGTCCGGCGGAATTAAAGGGGATCAAGAAACTGGCGGATGCTTCTCGTGACTCCGACCTGGTACTCACGGGTGACGATGAGGCGAAGAATACCTCTGCCGAGGGGGCGGTCCGTACATTCGCCGACGGTCGCACGGCCTACATGCGCAACTGGCCGGTCGCCCGCGACGCGTTGGAAGGTAAAGTCAGTTACACGGTCACCGCGCTACCCACCGCCAGTATTCTGGGAGGACAGAACCTGGCGATCTCCTCCACGACGGACAAACCCCGCGCCGCCCAGGCGGTAGCCCAGTTCTTTGCCAATCCCTCCAGTCAGCAAATCCTGTTGGAGGGAGGGTACGTCCCCGCTCGGCAGTCTTCTTTCAGCTATTCCCGGCGACCCGACACGCAGCAACTGCAGATCGCCCTCAATATGGCAAGCCCGCGTCCGGTTATCACCTACTATACGGAATTCAGTCGCGTCTTCCGTGAAGGAATCAGCCGAGCGTTGAACGATAATGGAAAGCTCGAGCCAGGGTTCGCCGAGAAACTAGCGGAGATCGTCCAACGGAAGTGACGAACCGGTCACCACGCCGTTCGGGGCACTAGGGCCTGTATCGAAGTCGGTCAGAGCCATTCGTTGATTGCGGCGATGTGGACGGTGGCTTCGTAGCGGACCGCAAGCTTGTCATAGCGAGTGGCGACGGCGCGGTGGCGTTTGAGCCGATTGATGCCGCACTCCACCGCGTGCCTTTGCTTGTAGATGTCGGGGTCGAAGGCCGGTGGCCGCCCGCCCTTCGACCCCCTTGGCCTTACGGTGTGCGTCCTGATCAGCCTTGCTCGGAATGGTCGCCTTCAACTACGGACAAGGGGGAAGTGGCTATACGGCCGATCACCGGGTGGTGCCGGTTTCGTCGATGGGGATCAGCTGGACGAGGACGCCGCTGTTCGCTAGTACGGCTCTGCGGGCGATCTCGATGTACTTCTCGAGAACAGCCGGGCTGGGCGCCTGGTCCGGTGTGCCTGCGGGGAAGGCGATCGCCAACACGTAGTGGTCGATGTCGCCCGGCCGCAGCACGAGGTCCGGCGGGGTCTTCGCGTATGGCCCGAAGGTCCAGTGGCCCTGGTCGATGCCGGCTTGAAACTGGTTGATCTCGTTGAGGTAATTCTGGCCATTGGTCGTGATGGGTGCGTCGGACGCCACCCTCCAGTCGATAGTCTTAATGCTCGTCGCGGTCCGGCTGTTGACGTCCCATCGGTCGAACACTGGATATTTGAGATTTATGCCGGCGTGCCTCATGAGTTGGTCGAGATTTCCACCCAGCCTCAGCTCGACGGTTTCCCAGTCTGCGTTCCCCCACGGGTTGCCAAGACCCGGGATGTGCACGGTCTCCTGCACGAGGCCCGTGCTCTGGAGGCTGTTGAGATCGCCGGGGAGGTAGGCGTCGATTCCGAGGTCCGGGACCGTCACGCCCTCAGCGCTGGCTCCGCTGTGCGTGGCGAGGACGGTCGTGGTCGTCGTCGCGTCGGTCACCTGATTCGCCGCGTTCGCTGCGGCATCGGCATTCTGTGGTGTTGTTCGGAACCTCGGGTTGCTGTCTTCGATGACCGCGTCCAACAGCCGCTGTTGTTCGGCCGGAGTCAGGTTTTCGAAAGGGTCGTCACCAGTAGATGTGCCCGAATCATCCCCGGTGTTCGTTGGGTCCCCCTGGTCGCCGTCCCCTGATTGGTTGGCATCGGGTTGGTCGGCATAGACGCCAGATTCCGGTTGTTCGAATTCGTGTGGTTGGTCTTGCCGCAAGCCGCTGGTCTCGCTATCTCGACGGCCCGAGTGGTCGATAGTCTCAAACGAGTCGCCGATGCTGCCGGACAGATGATGGGGGTCGGGTTCTTCGGTCTGCTGCAGGGCTTTTGGCTCACCGAGGTCGTCCAGTTGGGCGGTCTCGGTGGCGGGTGTTTGAACACGTGGGGTTGGCTCAGCGGCGCTCTGCTCTGGGTTGAGTGACTGTTCTCCTTCGAGCAATTGCTCGACGTCGGTGCGTGGGGCGGGATTTGCGGTGGGCTGTTCAATTTTGGTTGCGGCTTGCACGGTCTGGGCATGGGCTTCTTTCTGAGGGGCTTGGTGATCGTTGTCGTTTTCCGTGAGGTGGTCGTCGGCCGCCAGTGGGGAGGCGGTCGCCTGCTCGATAGCGTCATCATCTGGCTTTTGGGTGGCCTCGACATGTAGATCGTTCGGCGCTTCGAACAGTTCAGCCTGTTCATAATGCTCTTTGTCCACGTCATACCCGCCGCGATCAAGTCCGCCTTGACTCTCGTGAACGTCCGGGGAATCAGCGCCGGTCGCGTCGATTACTTTGTCGACTCGGATGCTATCTGCGTCGTTCCCGCTGTGCGGTTCAGGTTCGATGGCTTGATCTGGGGGGCTGTCGCTGTGAGCGTCGATTAGTTCGGCGGTGTGGTCGTCGGGGCTGTTGTCAGGCGGTTGCGTGTCTGTGGGCTCGTTGGTCTGGTCGCCGGGGGATTGTGTGCTGAGGGTGGCGTCAGAGGGCTCGGTACTGGCGTCGATTTGGGGGGTATCCAGTTGCCTGCCTAGCTGGGCTACCTTGTCAGTGTACTCAGCGGGAGCTTCAGAGCTTTCGGATGCTCGGGAGGCTGACTCGACGACCTTGCCGACTGCTTCAGTAACGGCTTTGGTCACCTTGCCAGCCGCTTCGGCGACCGTGCTGGCGACGTCGGCGGGGTTTTCGAAGTCGGGTACGAGGCTTTCACCAGACATCAGCGCTTCCCATCGGTAGGGCTATCGGGAGGTTTCAGGTATTGGTGTGCCCAGCTGCATTCGGTGAAGGTCTGGAGGGTTTCGGTGAGCCGGCCAGGCCAGTCGGGGGCGTTGCGTCGGCTGCCGACCACCGTCTCGATGGAGGCGGGGGTCTGAAGGCCCCAAGCAATGGCGTCGCACGTCGCGGTATCGCGCAGGTCGTCGTTGAACCAGGCGCGCACGGTCTGTCGTTGTTGGTCGGCGGTGTCGCCTGGGATCGGGCGTCGGTAGGTCTGTGCCCACTCTCTGCTGCGCGGGTGCCGGTCGGCGGCAGGGGTGATGTGGCAGAGTTTTTCGAGTTCGTGATGGACGAGGTTCCAGCGGAAAGGTGTGGCCAGCCATTCGGGTTCCTCATCGGGGCACCGCCGTTGCCCGGTCAGGTAGGCGCGGATGGCGTTGGCGATATGGGCGGCGAGTTGTGCTGGGCTGTGTGTGGTGGCGATCGCGGTCGAGCGGGTCGCCACAGCGGTGTCGACGGCGTGGGAGATGGCACAGTCGCGCAGCCGGGTGGGTAGTCGTCTCAGGACGTCGAGGGCAGGCTGGCGTGGGTAGGGCGTGCGCTGGCCGGTGAGGTGGGCGAGTACGGACAACTCGGCCCAGGCGAGTAGCCAGGGTTCGGTTTCGGGCATGCGCTGGGCGGCACGCACTTGGCGCAGAGTGCAGGGCGTGTCGACGCAATCGAGGCCACAAGTGGTGCTACGCCGCTCCACCACGGTTGTCGGGACCGCGGTGATTGCCGCTGTGGTGGCTTCGAGCGCGGTGGTGTCCGGTATCTGTACCAGGAGGGGGAAGTCCATGCCGTCGGTGAACAGCGCTCCGGTGCCGGGCTGGAGGGTGACCAGATATCGGGACTGGGGCTCGGTGAGGTTCATGGTGGCGCCGACGGTGTCGCGGTCGTCGAGGGCGGGCAGCCGGTGGACGATCTTGACGGCGGTGTTCTTGATGACGTCGGGGACCAGCTTACTGGGGATCTGTTCGGCGATGATGAGTCCTTCGCCGTAGGCGCGGATTTCGGCGAGCAGGCCGGCGAACAGTTCTACGGCCTGAGCGGCGGGGCCGGGTTGTTCCGCGCGTCGCAGCAGCCGGTGGGCTTCTTCGACGACAGTGAGGTGCCGCAGCCCGGCCGTAGCCGTAGGGTGCTGCTGGACGCGCAGGTGCTCGATCAGCCTGATCAGCATGGTCCCCATCAGGAACGCTTTGTCGCGGTCGTCTCCGACGTCTTCGATCTCGACGACGACGTTGTGCTGCAGCAGCGAGGCGAAGTCGACAGGGTGCCCGCCCTCGAAGAATCGGCCAGTGGTACCGAGACGGAGGCTGGCCAGCCGCACTCGGATGAAGCCGAGGACGTTGTCGGTGACTTCCCTGCCGTATCCGATGTCGGCGACGACGCGTTCGGCGGTGCGCTGCAGGTCGGTCAGTGTGGGGTATCGGGGGGTGAGCGTCGGGTTTTTCGGTTCCCCCAGCGCCAGGTCCCAGCCGAGGTCGTCGTAGCAGCGGGTGAGGGCGGCGGACAGCACCTGCGGGAACGGTTCCTCGGACTGGAACGCGCCGGTGAACAGGGCTCGGACCAAGTCGACATGGGTTTGCAGCGGGAACCCGGCGGCCGGTTCCAGGGGGTTGAGGCCGGCCGGGATCGCGTCGGGATCGCCGGGCCGGATGGCCAGCACTGAGCCGGGGCCGAGTCGGCTGGCCATCAGCCGGTACTCGGCTTTCGCGGGTTCGATTACCAGCCATGGCAATCCCACCTGGGAGGCCTGCTCCAGCAGGCCTCGGATGGTGTGCGACTTGCCCGATCCGGTGGCACCGGCCACCAGCATGTGCCGGTTGAGGCTGTCACGCGGAATGTGTACGTCGTCGACTTCGGCGCGGTTGCGATCCAGCAGCCGCCCGAGTCGCAGCCCTGGGGCGCCGCTGGTGGGTTCGGCGGTGACGTCGAACGGCGGCCGCAGTGTGAGCCGGACTCCGGGAATCTCCTCATTGGGTCCCCGGCCCAACGACGCGACCAGCGCTGAGCTCGCCGCGAACGGCGACGCCCGGTCGGGCCCGTCGAGCCGCGCGTCGAGGATCTCGTCCAGTGCGCCGGTGGTAGCGGTGGGCGCCAGCACGTAAGGCAGGCTGCTGAGATCGGCGGACGCAGCGAGCAGCCCGGCCACGCTGGCTGCCGCTGCTGGACTGGTCCCACCGGCTATCAGCCGCACGTGCCAGAGCCCGGTGGACTGAGCCTGGCGTAGTTCCTGGTGCCGATGGGCTAGCCGGGCGGTCTGCACGGCGTACTCAGGTGAGCCGCGCGTGCTCGCGTCGCGTTGCAGCTCACCGATCCTGGCTGCTTCGGTCGCGACCGCATCGGGTGGGATGGGCTCGGCCATCAGCAGCCACGCGAACGGCTCGTGCCACGCTCGCAGAAGACAATCCTCCAATGACGGATGCAGGCGGTCCGGCTGCTGCGTCGCGGTTGCCTCGACCAGCAGGCCGTCGGTGATGCCGTCGATTCGCGTCCAACATGGTGTGGACCGCAGCTCCGCGGCGAGACCACCCACCGGTAGCCGCCTGCCCCGGCCGCCGACCGGAACAGCAAGGACCGCCTGACCGTCCGGGCGCGTGGCGCTCAGGGCCGTCCCACCCGCGTACAGATCGATAGGCCCATCGGTGTGGCGCCGCTGCCACCCCAGCGCGAACGTCGGTGCTGGTCCTGGACTGGCTGTTCCTGCGTGGTAGAGCGCAATCAGAGTTGCTAGGCGCTGTCGGCGTACGAGATCCGCCGCCACTTCGCCGTCGCTGATTGGCGGGCGCTGCAACTCGTCGATTCGGCATGCGACGAGTTTGCCCAGCACATGCGACGGATGGCTCCCCTTAATTGCGATCATGCCGGCCCGCGCAGTCTGGCTGCCGTCCTCGGGACGGAAACGATCACGCGCGTACACGTATCGTTGCCGTGTATAAGCATCCACCGCTCTCGACATGGCATGCAGGGACATGGTACAGGTCACATCGGTCACGCGCCTGTGGTCGGTGTGATCGTCGGTCATTGGCATGCAATAGGGCCGGAGGAGAGCGTCACTGTGGTCGAAGAATCTGGTAGAATCACCGCTTCATCACCTCTTGATCTGCTGTTCTTGCCCGGTGAGCGGTTGGGGTGGACCTTCCGGGACATCCGTCAGTTGTTCCGGCCCTATCACAAACCCGTGCCCGAGCCCCGTTCGGTTTCACCGCGGGCGGCAATGGCTGCCGACAGGGCTCGAGCGCGACTGCCCCGGCGGATAGCGGCGGCGCTGCTTTTCACCGGCTGCTTCTTCTTGATCCTCACCAGCCAGTTGCACTTTTACGTGTTCCCTTCGGGAGTGGTCAGTGCAGTGTTTTTCTGTGTGACGGCTGGTCCGTTACTGCTGCACTTCCTGATCGTCAGGCGCTGGGCCGACCCCCAGCGGTCGCACGAGCGCGCTACTGCCGCTTGGCGGCAGCGAAGGAAGAAGTTCGAAGAGTCCGAGGCACGACGTCTGATGGACGTCGCCGAGTGGGGTACAGTGCCGCCGCCGCACACGACCCGGTTCGACCTGATCGGCGGGGATACCCGGGAATGGCAACGGCTCCTGGTGGTATTCGGTGCCTCCATGCTGGCTACACACGAGTCGCTCACGGTGGTGGACCTATCCCAGGCCGACGTCAGTGAGGGACTCGTCGAGGTGGCCTCCAGACGAGCCATTCCTTGCACGACGCAGGTGTTCCCTCGGGACTTGGCCGACAGTGACCTCCTGGTCGGGCTTCGCGGCCCTGAGCTGGTGGAAGTGCTCGTGGAGGCGATGCGCGCGGACGTAACGGGGCCGACCCGGACTGACCGATTGGCGGACAGGCAGATCCTGTCCGAGATCTGCAGAGCGCTGCACGACCATGTGACCGTGACCCGTCTGTCCGCCGCAGTACGAGTTCTCATGGAAAAACCGGGTCCGACACCTGAGCTGACCCTGGCCGAGCGGACCACCATCGCCGATGAGTTGTTCGCCGACGAGGTCCGCCGCCGAATCCTTCCCGACCTGTGGCGGTTGGACGCGCACCTGCACCCGCTACGAGAGCTGGGCGGTCGGGGCAGGCGTCCTAAGACAGGGAATCTCGACGTCATCGCGGTCCAGGACCACGGTGGCAACGCGGCCGGAGAGCTGCTCCACGACCTGATCCTGCAGCGGTTGATCCGCCGCATCACCGAGCAGCCAGACGAGATTCGCGTACTCGTCATCGCCGGCGCAGACGGATTGGCCGCCAAGCACCTGACCCGGCTGTCGGATCAGTGCGCCCAGCATGGCGTCCGGCTGGTCCTCATATTCCGCCGCCTGCAAGACGCGGCGCGTCAGATGCTTGACCGTGGACCGGTCGGGTTCATGAGACTCGGTAATCACGAAGACGCCACCGTAGCCGCGGAGTACATCGGATACGAACACAAATTTGTCGTCAGCCAGCAGACGAGAACCGTTGGCGGCAGCGACAACAAGTCCTACTCCGCTGCGGCCGGAGAGAGCAGTTCCGCCCAGGGGTGGCAGTGGTCGTGGACGGAAACCGTCACCATTGGCACCTCTACCGAGCAGAGCACAGCTACCACCACCGAGCGGGTCCGCGAATACACCGTCGAACCAACCACACTGCAAAGCCTGCCCGACAACACCCTTCTTCTGGTGGAGGCCCATGTCAATGGCCCCATCCTGACAGTGGTCAATTGCGACCCATCCACCCTGACCTTGCCGCGGGTCAGCATGCAACCATTGCGCGACAGCCCCCGAAACCGGTAACTCCGGAGTCTTGGCTGGCGGACTCGAAGGGGCGAGCCCCCGCTCCGATCAGGAACACCGCGTCCTTGAGCATCTCGCGCAAATGACCACTCGCCGCTGCACATGGCCAGCAGGATGGCGGCCGCCGCAATCTTCGCCCTGCTCTTGGCCTGTGGGGTTCCAGAAGTCGGCTCATGTATTCTGACCTGGGGCAATGGCAGGCTCGGCGGGCAGGGCATGATCGGCAGCCATGGCGTTGCATCTGATCTTCCTGCGGCTTGTGGGTCTGCTGGTGTTGCTTGAGTGCTCGTCGGCGTCGAAGGACGTCGAGTTGCTGGTGTTACGCCACGAGGTCGCCGTGTTGCGCAGAGGCAACCCGAAACCTCGTCTGGACTGGGCCGACCGGGCTGTTTTCGCGGCGTTGGTCCGGCTGTTGCCCAAGACGCTGCGGACACACCGGCTGGTTACCCCGGGCACGATCCTGCGCTGGCACCGTCGGCTGGTAGCGGCGAAATGGACCTATCCACACCGGCACGGGCGTCCGCCCGTCGACGACGCGATCGCCGTGCTGATCGAACGGATGGCCAGGGAGAACCACGGCTGGGGCTACAAGAGGATTCAGGGTGAGCTGCTCAAGCTCGGACACCGGGTCGGTGCCTCGACGATCCGGCGGATCCTGAAGCGGGCACGCGTACCTCCGGCGCCGGTCCGGCACACCGACGCGACCTGGCGGCAGTTTCTGCGTACACAGGCCTCGACGATGCTGGCCTGCGACTTCTTCCACGTCGACTGCGCGCTCACCCTCCAGCGGATCTACGTGTTCTTTGTGCTGGAGGTCGGCAGCCGCTACGTCCACGTCCTCGGCACGGGTACGAACCCGGACAGTAGGTGGACCACCCAGCAGATCCGCAACCTCGTGATGGATCTCGGGGATCGAGTCGACGAGTTCAGATTTCTCGTCCGCGACCGGGCCGGCCAGTTTGCCGCCTCGTTCGATGCCGTCCTGGCCGGCGTGGGCATCGAGACGGTCAGGATTCCACCACGCTGCCCACGGGCGAACGGCTACGCCGAGCGGTTCGTGCGCACGGCCAGAACCGAGCTCACCGACCGTGTGTTGATCCTCAACGAGCGGCATTTGCGCGCGGTGCTCGCCGAGTACGTGCGGCACTACAACGGTCGACGGCCGCACCGTTCCCGCGAGCTTCGCCCACCCCAGCCGACCCACCCCGTGGCAGATCTCAACTTTCATCGGATCAAGCGGCAGCAGGTACTCGGAGGCCTGATCAACGAGTACGAACGAGCCGCTTAAATCCGCTGGCCAGTGCTGGTGACCGACTTTTGGAACCCCACAGGCTGACGTGGGCATCGAGACGGTAAGGATTCCGCCACGCTGCCCGCGGGCGAACTGCTATGCCGAGCGGTTTGTACTCACCGCCAGAACCGAGCTCACCGATCGCATGTTGATCCTGGGCGAGCGGCATCTGCACACCGTGCTCGCCGAGTACGTGCGGCACTACAACGGTCGACGGCCGCACCGTTCCCGCGAGCTTCGCCCACCCTGGCCGACCCATCCCGTGGCAGATCTCAACTCTCAGTGGATCAAGCGACAGCGGCTTCTCGGAGGCCTGATCAACGAGTACGGACGAGCCGCGTAAATCCGCTGGCCAGCGTCGTTGACCGACTTTTGGAACCCCACAGGCATCCAGGTGTCCGTCCAGGGAACTCGGTCAGGCATCGGTACATCCGGCCGCCGTCGGGTTGCGGCACCATTGGATGCAGCGGGGTCAGAGCGTGCACGATCGTTGCGTTGATCGGTACCGGATGCTGCGGAGCCTGGTAAGACTCGTGCAGCGTCGGCAGATACACGTCTTGCACCGTCACGACTGCCGGTGCCTCCTTGATGTCACACCAGGTCCGTTCACTTGAAATCTTCGGCCGAAGCGCCGATGCGTTCTGGCCGGCCATCTGGACGCTTCGGGTGCAGCGTGATCTTGATCTGATGGGTTCGCTGGCCGGTGAGGGTGCCGCTTGCGCCCGCCTCAATCACCCAAACCTTGACTCCGGCGTTGGCCTTGCCTTCACGGGTGAGGGCGACGGTGAACTGCATCTCGACCGGGCCGACTTCGAACTCCATGGGGCTTCCCGCGCCGAGTTCCTTGGCACGCAGTAGTTCGGCGCGCACAGCCTCGACAGCTTCGGCCAGGTCGGTTGATGCTTCCTGCATTTGAACTCCTGTTTGTCGTCTGAGGGGGTCAGTCCGATCCAGCAGCACCGAAGTCCTCAGCGAGTTCGTCTAGTCTCTGCCGAATGTCGGTGATCTCCGACGCGAGCTCCCTCAATGCCGGGCCGAGTTCATCGAGTATGCCGGGCGCCCTACTGAAACTGTCGCGGTACGCAGAAAGCTGGTCGAGATGGTCCATGACGCGCCTTGCTGTAGCATAGCCCTTTCTCGCAGTTTCCTTCGCGTCCTCGTTGTGCCCGTAGTCGCCCCGCCCCACGGCCTCGGTGAACTCTCCACCGTCGTCGAACGAGCTATACAGCCTGTCCAGGTCGCTGGACACCAGTCGGAGCATATCCATTCCCGCGGCGATTCCGTCGGTCAACCCAGGCCGGACGATGTTGAGTAGTTCTTGGATGCTCGCGGCCCTGCTGGCCGCTCTCCGAAGTTGGGCCTCTGGAAGGTTCGAGTACGCCTGCGAGTAGTGGTTCCATAGGTCGCGCCGGGCCTGCTCGGATGGCGTTTCGCCGCTGAAGGCCACCAGAACTGCCTGTTGATCGGGACGCAGTTCGCGATGCGCCTCGGCGATAACCGCAGCGATGCCACGGGAATCTGGCACGGCTACGGCGGCACCGGCGAGCAGCTCGAAAGGCATACGCTGCCGATGTTTCTTCGCCACAGTCGCGACGCGACCCCACAGGACTTCATCGGTCGGCGCCGCCCGGCTGAGCAACGTTAACGCATGCACCAGCTGATAATCGCGTACATGGGGAAGGGTGCCCTCGATCACCCACGGCTGGGAGCGAATTCGTTGGACCAAAAGATATTCGGCGACCGAGCTAGGGTGCATCGGTTGCCAGTACCCGTCCGATGGGCGACCGAGTACCTGAGCGAGAAACTCCGCGATATACCCGAGCGATTCTGGTTCGTCAGTTTTGTAGTAGCGCGCGAGGACAGTGAGAGCATCGGCTCTGGAGCGGGCGCCATACAAGCACACGAGCGCCACCGGATCGTCGAGTCTCTCTTCGGAGATATTGCTGAAGCGGCGTTCCTGTGCGATACGCAGCCTGTGGGGTCCCATAAGTCTGCCACCGGCGCTGACCAGCAGATTTACGCGGCCCGTTCGTACTCGTTGATCAGGCCTCCGAGTACCTGCTGTCGCTTGATCCGGTGTGAGTTGAGGTTCGCCGCGGGGTGGGTCGGCTGGGGTGGGCGAAGCTCTCGGGAACGGTGTGGTCGTCGACCGTTGTAGTGCCGCACGTACTCGGCGAGCACCGCGCGCAAATGCCGCTCGTTGAGGATCAACATACGATCGGTGAGCTCGGTTCTGACTGTGCGCACGAACCGCTCGGCGTAGCCGTTCGCCCGTGGGCAGCGTGGCGGAATCCTCACCGTCTCGATGCCCACGTCAGCCAGGACGGCATCGAAGGAGGCTGTGAACTGGCCGGCCCGGTCGCGGACGAGAAATCTGAACTCGTCGACTCGATCCCCGAGATCCATCACGAGGTTGCGGATCTGCTGGGTGGTCCACCTACTGTCCGGGTTCGTACCCGTGCCGAGGACGTGGACGTAGCGGCTGCCGACCTCCAGCACGAAGAACACGTAGATCCGCTTGAGGGTGAGCGCGCAGTCGACGTGGAAGAAGTCGCAGGCCAGCATCGTCGAGGCCTGTGTACGCAGGAACTGCCGCCAGGTCGTGTCGGTGTGCCGGTCCGGCGCTGGAGGTATGTGTGCCTGCTTCAGGATCCGCCGGATCGTCGAGGCGCCGACCTGGTGTCCGAGCTTGAGCAGCTCACCCTGGATCCTCTTGTAGCCCCAGCTGCGGTTCTCTGTGGCCATCCGTTCGATCAACCCGGCGATCACCTCGTCGACCGGTGGCCGGCCGACCCGATGTGGATAGGTCCACTTCGCGGCTACCAGTCGACGGTGCCAGCGCAGGACCGTGCCCGGGGTGACCAACCGGTGCGTTCGCAGGCCCTTGGGCAGCAGCCGAACCAGCGCGGCGAACACAGCCCGGTCAGCCCAGTCCAGACAAGGTTTCCGATTGCCTCTGCGCAGTACGGCCACCTCATGGCGCAGCACCAGCAACTCGACGTCCTTCGACTCCGACGAGCGCCCGAGCAACACCACCAGGCCCACCAGCCGAAGGAAGATCAGATATAGCAGACGCAACGACATGGCTGCTGATCATGCCCTGCCCACCGAACGTGCCATTGCCCCCAGGTCAGAATCCATGAGCCGACTTCTGGAACCCCACACGTACGTTGATCTGGAACGAGACTCACCTCCGGCATGCGCTTCGTGAGTACGAGCGGCACTACAACCAGCATCGAACCCACCGGTCATTGGCCGCCGCGGCACCCCTGCGAGCCCGGCCCCCGGCCCTTGAACCCGAGGGGATCGAACGCTTCGTGATACGCGGCAGGACCGACTCGGCGGCGTCCTCCATGAGTACAGACATGCCGTTTGAACTGCGCGGACGTGATTTTTCGGCACGCACACGGTTGCCACGCAGCGAAATCGGTGCCCGCCCGCGTCACCAGATCCCGATCGGGGATTCGCCGCGGCGGTAGTGTCCGGGTTGGGGCTGGGCCGCCCGCGCCATGCGTGCCTTCAAGCCGTCGGACAGCTTGCCCGCTTCGAGCATCTCCATGAACAGGGCCGCCGCGTTGCCGAGGTCGAAGAAGTCGCGTTGCCAGGACCACTGCCACTCACCGGCGTAGCGGAACCAGCTTCCGCCGATGCCGGCGACCTCGTACCGGGAGCCGTCGGGGCGCCGCGCGTCGGCCGTCTGCTTCCAGAAACCGACGACCTCGCCGGCCCGGTCGTCGACGAGCACCTTCTGGTACGGGTACGTCCAGCCGTCCAAGCCGGACATCTCGGTGCCCAGGGCGTGGTCGTGGATTTCCTCCCGGCCAACGGCGATGAACACCTCTTCGGGGCCGTGGTGCCAGCCGTAGGTCGCGTCCACTGTGTACATCGCGGCGAGCGGTCGCCAGTCGCCGGTCTTCTCGCAGCGTTCGTTGGCTTCGAGCCAGCGGCGGACCATTTCGTCCAGCTCTTCACGCGGGAAAGCGGTCACGACGGCTCCTCCAGGATCAGCGCTTGGGTCGGGCAGCTCCGCACGGCGTTCTCGACCTTGACGCGCAGTGCGGCCGGCGGCGACTCGTCGAGGATGATCACCGTGCCCCGCTTGGGCACCTCGAACACCTCGGGTGCCTCCAGCTGGCACATGGCGTGTCCCTGACACAGGTCGAGCTCGGCTTTGATCCTCATGACGTGCGCCTGCGGTAGCGGACCCGGCAGGGCTGGGCGAGCTGGACGACCATCTTCGAGTGATCGTTGCGGTAGGTGTCCGGCGGCTGCGCCGGTTCGAAGGCGAAGTCGCGCAACAGCACCGAGAAGACGGCTTTGAGCTGCATCATGGCGAACACCGCGCCGACGCAGCGGTGCCGGCCCGCGCCGAAGGGGATCCACGTCCACCGGTTGGGCAGGTCCTCCTGACGCGGCTCGGCGTAGCGTGCCGGGCGGAAGGCGTCGGGGTCGGGGAAGTCCTCCGGGATGCGGTTGGAGATCGCGGGCGTCGCGCCGACGTAGTCGCCTGGCCGGATCGAGTGCCCGCACACCGTGAAACCGGTGCTCGCCACGCGCAGCAGGAGGATCAGCGGCGGATGCAGGCGCAGGGCCTCCTTGATCGCCGCCTCCAGCCGCGGGATTTCCCGCAGGGCCTGGAAATCGACCGATGATCCGCCGTCGTGGAGCCGGTCCAGCTCGTCGAGCACGCCGTCCAGCACGTCCGGGTGGCGCAGCAGCTCGATGAGTGTCCAGGCGGCGGTGCCGGAGCTGGTGTGGTGCCCGGCGAACATCATCGAAATGAACATCCCGGTGATTTCGTCGGCGGAGAACCGCAGGTTTCCCTCGTCGTCCCGGACCGACATCAGGACGTCGAGCAGGTCGCGCTCGTCGCGGGTGGGCGGCGGGCCTTCGGCTCGTCCGGTCATGATGCTTTGCACCAGGTCGACCAGCCCCGCTCGGGCCTTGTCGCGGCGCCGGAAACTCTCGATGGGGGCGTACGGGTCGACGTACGCGAGCGCGTCCGTGCCGCGTTCCAGCTCGTGATAGAGCCGGGCGAACCGGCCATCGAGCTGGTTGCGGAATTTCGTGCCGATCAGGCAGGCGGAGGAGGTGTAGATGGTCAGCTCGGCGAAGAACTCGAGCAGGTCGATCTCACCCGCTTCGCCCCAATCGGCGACCATGCGGTCGATTTCGCGCGAGATGGTCGCGGCGTGGAGCTTCATGTGCTCGCCGCGCAACGCCTGGTTGTGCAGCATCTCCCGGCGCCGCTCGGGGGAGACGTCGAACACCACGCCGTCGCCGAAGATCGGCTTCATGAACGGGTAGGCCTCGCCCTGGTTCAGCTCGTCGTCGCCGGCGCGGAAGAAGAACTCGTTGGCTTCGGCGCCGGACAGCAGCACCACCCGACGGCCGGCCAGATCGAACGCCCCGACGTCGCCGCACTCCTCGCGGACCCGCCGCATGAGCCCGATGGGGTCGGCTCGCAGTTCCTCGAGGTGCCCATGTTCGGCGTCGCCGCCGGACACCAGCCGTGGCTCGAGCGCCATCACGGCTCCCGCAGCGGTGCCTCGGGCTGTGCTTCGACCAGGGTCAGGTGGACGCCGCGGGGTGCGGACACGACCGTCGTCACCGCGGCGGCGATGTCCGAGGCGCGCAGGAAGTACGCGTGGCGCGCGAAACCCCACTGTTTCCACTCTTCGAGCATGGTGAGGGTCGCCTGCTGGTCCCAGCCTTCGGCCAGGCTGGACACGGTCGGGCCGGGGCGGACGATCGAGGCTCGCACCCCGGTGCCTTCGAGTTCCATGCGCATCGCGTGGGCCATCGCCTCCAGCCCGGCCTTGGCCGGGACGTAGGCGCCCATGCCAGGACGCGGCGCGGGAACGACGTCCGAGCCAATGAACACGACGTCGCCGCGGCGGCGGGCGACCATGTCCGGCACGACGGCCGACACCAGCCGGTGCGCTCCGATCAGGTTGACGCCGACCTGTTCGGCGAAGGTTTCGCTGTCCTGCTCGTGGATCGGCGAGGGCTCGAGGCCGCCGGCCGCGGACACGAGGATCTCGATCGGCCCGATCGCCTCGGTCGCCGCGGCCGCGAACTTGCGGACCGATTCGCCGTCGCCGACGTCCAGTTCCAGCGCGACGGCCGCGCCGCCCGCGGCGCGGATCTGTTCGGCGATCTCCTCGGACTTCTCGACCCGGCGGGCGCCCAGCGCGACCGGGTGTCCTGCCTCGGCGAGCGCGACGGCCGTGGCGGCGCCGATGCCGGAGGACGCGCCGGTGACGATCGACGGCCGCTTCTCCGGATTAAGGGCGAATCGTGGCATGACGCCGGCCCGTTCCTGTGCTAGACATGTGTCCAGACGGTAGTACGGGCAGGAGGGCATGACAAGTGCCGAGCAGGTTCGTGACGCTGCGCCGGGGAGAACTGGCCGCCCTTCTGCCCGAGCTGCTGCTGGCCGGTCAGCTGATCGACCGGTCGGCGATGGCGTGGTGCATCGGCGCGTTCGGCCGGGAGGGGATGACGCGGATCGCGATCGAGGAATGGATGGCCGCCAGCCCGGTCTACACCCGCCGGATGCAGCGCGCCCTGCGGTACGAGGGAACCGACGTCGTCACGATCTTCAAGGGGCTGCAGCTCGACATCGGCGCCCCGCCGCAGTTCATGGACTTCCGCTTCACCGTGCACGACCGCTGGCACGGCGAGTTCCGGCTCGACCACTGCGGTGCGTTGATGGACGTCGAGCCGCTCGGGGACGACTACGTGACCGCGATGTGCCACGACATCGAGGACCCGACGTTCGACGCGACGGCCGTCGCGACCAACGCGAAAGCGCGGGTCCGGCCGATCCACCGGCCGCCCCGCCGTCCCGCCGATCGGCACCCGTGCTGCGCGTGGACCGTCGTCATCGACGACGCGCACCCGCCGGTCACCGAATCGGCAGGGTGCCGGAGGCTGCAGAAGACGCGGGCGGCCACGCTCGAGCTGGATCCGATCGACCCGGGCGACGACGGCGCGGCCGACTACGCGGGCCCGTTGCGCAGCGACATCGACTTCGCCGCGTTCTCGAAGTCGGCGCTCGTGCGGCTGGCCGACGAGGTCTGCCTGCAGATGCACCTGCTCAACCTCGGGTTCGTCCACGCCGTCCACGACCGCGCCGACCCCGAGCAGGCGCACGCGATCTGCCGCCGGCAGCTGATCGGCATCGCCGGGCTCTCGGCCGGGCGCCTGCACCGGTCACTCGGGCTGCCCGGCGGCGCCGAAGGCGCGCTGCGGCTGCTCGAACTGCACCCGCTGCTCAATCCGGCGGCCTACGTGCGGGCGACGGTCGGGGGAACCCTGGCGGTGACACCCTCGCCCGCCCATGACGACGGCGCGTGGATCTCGCTGTGCGGACCGCACGAGACCGCGCCGCTGCGGGCGATCGTGCGGGCGGTGGACCCGCGCCTGGACGTCGAGGTCGAGGGAACCCCGTTGGAGTGGACCGCGCGGGTGGTGTGGCGCGACGAACCGGCGAAGGAGTTCGACGAGGTCGCCGTCACGAGGTTCAGTTCCGGGGCGTCGTTCGAGTTCCGGCCCCGCCGGTCGATCCCGATCACCCCGGTGCGTCACTAGCTGCTGCGGCGCTTCGGGTCCTTCGCGCGGGTCCGGCTGTCGGCCAGCAGGAGGTCCGTCATCTTGCTCAGACGACGGGGGAGGTCCTCGAACGTCATGTACCCCGTGCCCGCGAGCACCAGGGCTCCGACGAAGGCCATCGACAGCGTTTCGCGGGCCGCGGGGGACATCGGGCCGATCGCGTCGCCGATGCGGCGCAGCAGCTCGCTGCCGATCTGGTCGCGCAGCCGGCGGACCTCGGGGTCGTCGGTGAGCAGGGCGGTGGTGCACGCGCGGCTGAGCGCGGGGTCCTTGGTGAACAGCTCGGTGATGTCCCGGACCGCGTCGGCGAGCGACGCCGAGGGGGACCGGCGCGGCCGGGATTGCGGCGCCGGGAGGTCCTGGACCTGCTGCCAGAGGATCGCGCAGACCAGGTGCTCCTTGGACGAGAAGTACGTGTAGGCCGTCGCCGGGGAGACGTCGGCGCGCTTGGCCACCGACCGGACCGTGACGTCGCTGTACGGGACGGCGCGGACTTCCTCCAGCGAGGCCGCGATCAACCGCTGGACCGTGTCGGCCCGGCGCCCGTCGACGATGCGGCGTACCGGCTCCATCACGCTGTCCTGCTCTCGATCATCCCGCCATGATAACCGTCCGGACAGGCGTCAAGCGGCACCCTCGGGTGCGACACCCAGGCCGGCGGCGAGCCGGTCCAGTGCCAGCCGTGCGAGCGGTGTGTCCACGTCGAGCTCGGCTCCGAGTTCGATCGCCAAGGCGAGGTCCTTGTGGCCCAGGTCCCGCACGTGCGAAAAGATCGGGTACCAGCCTTCGTCCGGGGTGATCCGGGCGGTGGTGCCACGCACCATGATCGCGCCCGGGCCGCCGGTGACGGCGTCGGAGTGCCGCACCACCTTGCCCAGCTCCACCAGGTCGAGCCCGGCCGCCTCGGCCAGGCGCTGGGCCTCCGCCGCCGCGGCGAAAGACACGAAGTGCAGCAGGTTGCGCGCCAGCTTCGCGCGGGTCCCGGCGCCGGGTGGGCCCGCGTGCATGGTGTGGCCCGCCCAGTGCGCGAACACGTCGCGGCAGCGCTCGAACGCCTTCTCGCCGGCGCCGACCATGACCGCGAGGTCGCCCTTCGCCGCGCCGGACGCACCGCCGGAGACCGGCGCGTCCACGATGTCGATGCCGCGCGGCCGGTACGTTTCGGCGAGCCGGGTGGCGGTGGCGGCGGCGATGGTGGAGTGGATGGCGACGACGGTGCCGGACGTGGCGGTCTCCAGGATGCCTGCCGGTCCTGACAGGACCTCCTCGACCTGGGCGTCGTCGCGGACCATCAGCGAGATCACCTCGGCGGTCGCGGCCACCTCGCGGGGACTGTCCGCCGTCCGGGCGCCGGCCTCACGGAACGGCTCGAGTGCTTCCGGGCGTACGTCGTGGACGATCAGGCCGCCGGGCCAGTCCAGCAGCCGCCGTGCCATCGGCGCGCCCATCCGGCCGAGTCCGACGAATCCCACGGGCTTCATCGCGGCAGCTCCCTCGCCTCTGATGGACAGCTGTCTGGACTTTAGTTCACCGAAGTGGTGGCGGTCAACGACCCCGGTTGCTCCCGTTGCACGGGCCGAGTAGTGTCTGGACACGTGTCCAGTAAATTCAATCCTTACGACTACGGCTTCCACGAGGACCCATACCCCACCTACGCCTGGTTGCGCGCACACGCACCGCTCTACCGCAACGAGGAGCTGGATTTCTGGGCGCTGTCCCGGTATTCCGACGTCGTCGCGGGATTTCGGGACAGCGTCAGGCTGTCCAGTGCGAACGGGGTGTCGCTGGATCCCCTGGCGTACGGTCCGCACGCGCACCGCGTGATGTCCTTCCTGGCCATGGACGAGCCGCGGCACCTGCGAATGCGTTCCCTGGTGTCGCGGGGTTTCACACCACGCCGGGTGCAGCAGCTGGAAGGGCGGGTCGAGGAGCTGACGCGGCAGCACCTCGACGCGGTACTGGACAAGGGGGAGTTCGACTTCGTCGGCGAGTTCGCGGGCAAGCTGCCGATGGACGTGATCTCCGAGCTGCTCGGGGTGCCCGCGGCTGACCGGGACCGGCTGCGCGCACTGGCCGACACCGTGATGCACCGCGCGGAAGGCGTGCTGGACGTACCCCCTTCGGCCGTCGAGGCGTCCCTGGAACTGGCGAAGTACTACGCGGAGATGGTCGCCTTGCGGCGGGAGCGGCCCGAGGATGACCTGGTTTCGGCGTTGCTGGACGCGGAGATGGACGGGGAGCGGCTCACGGCCGAGGACGTCATCGGCTTCCTGTTCCTGATGGTCGTCGCGGGTAACGAGACCACCACCAAGCTGCTCGGGAACGCGCTGTACTGGGCGTGGCGCAACCCCGGCGAGCTCCGCCGGGTGCTCGACGACCCGTCCTTGGTCCCGTCGTGGATCGAAGAGACCCTCCGGTACGACACGTCGAGCCAGATCATCGTCCGCACCGCGGCCACCGACCTGGACTACCACGGGGGAACGGTCCCCGCCGGCGCCCGCGTGCTGCTGCTGATCGGCTCGGCCAACCGGGACGAGGACGCCTTCCCCGACGGGGATTCCTTCCGCATCGGCCGCGAACCGGAGAACCGGATCGCCAGTTTCGGCGCGGGCGCCCACTTCTGTCTCGGAGCCTCGCTCGCGCGGCTGGAGGCGCGGGTCGCGCTCACGGAGATCGTCACCCGGATCTCGGGCTGCGAAATCGACGAGGCCGCTGCCGAGCGCGTGCACTCAACGAACGTCCGGGGCTTCGCCACGCTGCCCGTCCGGCTCACCCTCCGCTGAGCCGGCCGCCTTTTCGTGCTTCGCGACGACCTTGTCGACCGTCGTGGACAGCCTGGTGCCCAGAGGCCAGCCGACGTAGTGGGTGAGGAACACCGCCGCTTCGCGCAGCTGCGCCGCGTCGAGTTCCTCGTTCTGCAGCGCGGCCTTCACCTGGATCGCGGCGATGTCCTCGAGACCGAGCGCGGCGATCACCCCCAGCAGGAGCAGCCGCCGGTCCCGGAGGGAGAGCCCCGGCCGCGTCCAGATCTCGGCGAAGAGGTGGTCCACGGTCACCGCGAAGAACTCGCCTGGCATGTCCGGCATTTCCCAGCCGTAGACCTCGCGCATCATCTCGAGGCCGCGCTTGCGCTTGTCGTTCATCGCATGACCTGCCCGCCGTCGACGTTGAAGATCTGGCCCGTGATCCACCCGGCTTCCCCGGACAGCAGGAACAGGCACATGCCGACGAGGTCGTCCGGGGTGCCCATGCGCTTGATCGGCAGCCGCTCCACCATCTGCGCGACGATCGCGGCGGGGGTGACGGTGCGCGTGGCTTCGGTGTCGGTCGGGCCGGGTGCGATGGCGTTGATGCGGATCCCGGAGCCGCCGAGTTCGGTCGCGAGCTGCTGGGTGAGGCTGTTGACCCCGGCCTTGGCCACGCCGTAGAACGACGAGTAGGTCCAGGCCGCGGTGGAGGACTGGTTGACGATCGAGCCGCCGCCGCGCTTGCGCATGTGCGGCACGACGGCGCGGGTGCACAGCAGCGCGCCGTCGAAGTTCACCGCCATGAACTTCCGGTAGTAGTCCCAGTCGACGGCCAGGAGGAGGTTGAGCTTCATCCCGCCGTAGATGGCGGCGTTGTTGACCAGGAAGTCGATGCCCCCGAAACGGTCCACTGTGGATTCGGCCATCGCCGTCACCGAGTCCGGTTCCGCGACGTCGACCTTGACGCACACGGCCGTGCCGCCGATCCGCGCGGCCACCTGCTCGCCGAGGCCGGCGTTCAGGTCCGCCACGACCACGTTCGCGCCTTCCCGGGCGAGCGCGCGGGCGTAGGCCTCGCCGATGCCCTGCGCCGCACCGGTGACGATAGCGGTCTTTCCGTCGAAACGGCCCATGGCTTCTCCTCTACGCGGGCTCGGCGACGACCTTGGTTTCCAGGTATTCCTCGAAACCGGCCACGCCCATCTCGCGGCCGATCCCGGACTGCTTGTAGCCGCCGAAGGGCACGTCGGCGGAATACCAGACCGCGCCGTTGACGCTGAGCGTGCCGGTGCGGATGCGGGCGGCCACGGCCCTTGCCCGGTCCGGGTCGGCCCCGTGGACGGCGCCGGAGAGGCCGTAGGGCGAGTCGTTGGCGATCCGCACCGCGTCGTCGTCCCCGTCGTGTGCCAGGACGACCAGCACCGGGCCGAAGATCTCTTCCCGCGCCACCCGCGCCTCGTTGGTCAGGCCCGCGACGAGAGCCGGTTCAACATAGAAACCCTTCGCGTGCGGGCGGCCACCGCCGCAGACGATCTTGCCGCCCTCGTCCGCCGCGGTCGCGAGGTAGCTCTCCACGCGGTCGCGCTGGCGGGCCGAGATCAGCGGCCCGCAGATCGTCCGGCGGTCGGCCGGATCGCCGCAGCGGATCCGGCTCATCGCCGCGGCGGCCGCCTCCACCGCTTCGTCGTACCGGGCGCGCGGCACCAGGAGGCGGGTGGTGAGCGCGCAGCCCTGGCCGGCGTGCGTGCAGACCATGAACGCGGCCATCGCACACGCGGCCGCGAGATCGGCGTCGTCCAGCACGACACAGGCGGACTTCCCGCCCAGTTCCAGGAAAACCTTCTTCAACGTCCCGGCCGCCGCGGCCATCACCGAACGCCCGGTGGCGGTCGAGCCTGTGAACGAGACGAGGTCGACCCGGGTGTCTGCGACGAGCCGGGCCCCGATGCCGTGGTCCGCGGAGGTCACGACATTGACCACGCCGGGGGGGATGTCGGTCTCTTCGGCGATGAGCGCGCCGACGGCGGCGGCGCACCACGGAGTTTCGGGCGCGGGCTTGAGCACCACGGTGTTGCCCGCGGCGAGCGCGGGCCCCAGCTTGGCGAACGTGATCTGGTGCGGGAAGTTCCACGGCGTGATCCCGGCGACGACACCGGCGGGCTCGGCGAAGAGCGTCCGCCGGCTTCGCACCCCCATGGGTGCGGCGACCCCCAGGTCCCGGCGCCAAGCGTACCCGTCGGCCAGGTCGGCGAACCACGTGAGGTGCTCGATCGGGATGTCGAGCTGCGGGCCGTGGGTGAGGGCGACCGGGACGCCCGCCTCGGCCACGGTCAGCTCGCGCAGCTCGTCGCTGTGCGCACGCAGGGCTTCGCCGAGTTGACGCAGGCACCGCGTCCGCCGGGCGGCGTCCCGGGCCCAGCCCGTCTCGTCGAATGCTCGCCGCGCGGCCCCGATCGCTTCGTCGAGATCGGTGCCGTCGGCGTTCGCCGCGCTCCCGAGCACCTCCTCGGTCGCCGGGTTCACGGTGGTGAACTCCCCACCCCGACCGGAACGGAGCGCGCCGTCGATGAGCAGTTTCGCGGGCTCGTCCCGCCAGCGGGCAACCAGACTGGACATGTGTCCAGACGATAGTTTGCTGTACCGTCCAGCGCAAGGAGCGCGGAAGGAGTGATCGATGGCCATCACGCTGACCTACGAAGCCGGGGGCGTACTGGTCGCCGGTGGCACCGGCCGCATCGGCGACGGCATCGTGCGCCGGCTCGCGGCGGCCGGCGTCCCGGTGGTCTTCACCTATCACCAGGACTCCGCGCACGCGAAAGCGCTGGAAGCCGAGCTGAGTGCCGACGGGCACCGCGTCCGCGGCGAGTGGATGGACATGGCCGACACCGCGTCGATCGAAGCCGCCCTGGACCGCGTGGTGAGCGAGTACGGCGACGTGCACGGCGTCGTCTGTGCGGGCGGGCCGCGGTTCGAATTCGACCGGCTGATGGACGTTCCCGTCGACGCGGCCGAGCGGTTCGTCAACGGAGACGCTCTCGGCGTCTACCGCATCGCGCACGCGGCCGTTCCCCTGTTGCGCGAGCGCGGCGGCGGCACGATCACGTTGTGCACGACCATAGCCACGAAACGCGCCATCGCGTTCGATGGATTGTCCCCGCTGTCCAAGGGTTCGGTGGACGCGCTGATCAGGACGGTCGCGGCCGAAGAGGCCGAGCACGGGATCCGCTGCAACGGGGTGGCGATCGGCTGGGTGGAAAGCCGGACGATCGAGCAGGTGCGCGAACACACGCGGCTGGGTGTGACGGACCCGGTCACCAAGCTGGACCGGCTGAACGTGCTCATGGAGCAGATGCTCGACCTCGCGCGGCTGGGCCGCCCGGTCACTCCGGCCGAGGCGGGCACTCTGTTCGCCTTCCTGGTCTCAGAGGAAGCGAAGTACTTGACTGGTCAGGTCATTGCGCTCGACGCGGGCGTCCTGCTCTGAAACCCGACCCGGCGAGGAAGGAATCTGTTATGAGTGCGCCGGCCTGAGCCCTGTACCGTGCCACAACTCGACCATGGTTCGCTGACCTGCCGTTTGTTCCCGCGCTACCTTGAGCAGGGAACGTATCGCGAGGTACGCGAGCCTGCGCGAACGCGTGGATCGGCCGGCCGGGCACCTCAACGGCAGCTATGGCCGGATGGGCGGGCCAGTGCTGCGGTACACGAACAGCGTGCTCGACTTCGACGGAGTCGTGTCCCTGTACCGAGCCGCCGAATCCTGTACGTCGCAAGCCGCGTCGACGACAGAGGGGTCCTCGTACTGAGTGAATTCGCTGGGGCCGCGGCCGAACTCGGCGAAGCCGTCGTGGTGAATCCGAACGACACCGACGACCTGAAGGACGCGATCCTGCGCGCCATCGCCATGAGGCCCGCTGAACAGAGTCGGCGGATGAAAGCGATGAGGAAGCGATTGCGGGTGCACGACGGTCGAGCATGGGGTCTCTTCGTTCATCACCGCCCTCGAAGGCGTCTCCCGACCGGTCTGATGGACGACGATGAAGGGTCAGATGCGTCGTGGCCGATGGTTCTGTCGTCCGAACCGTGTAGTTCGCCAACCGACGCTGTCACTCGAGCTGCAGGTCGGTGATGAATTTCAGGGTGGGGTTATGGATCAACTCGGTCTCGGACACAGTACTACCCCACGGATCGCGAAACGCGATCTTGAAACGGGGGGCGATCGTAGCCTAGCTCGAATCGATCTCCTGTAGTCGCCATCCGGCACCGTCGTAGACGATGATCTTTCCTGCGCCGCGCAGCGCTGCTGCCACGTGTCTGTGTCGTGGTCGGTCAAGCTCCGGCCTGGTGTGGCCGTCGTTGCCTTGATCTCCGAGTCGGATGCTGATCTCGTCGACGAGGTGGTCTTCGCGGATGTAGAGGGTCTTCGGCCGCGGCTGGCCCGCGCGTTGGGTGCTGGTGTGGCCGTGGCGGCAGCGATAGGTCGCACGGCCGTGATTCCAGTGCGAGTCCAGCCGCCGGTTGCAGACCCGCAGTGGATCAGGCCGGCCAGGGCGAACCGGCGAGGCTGACCGTCACTGGCTGGTCGCGCGGCCCGGATCTGCTGCACGGCGACAAAGTCCAACTCGGTGACGAGCGCCGGATGCGCAGCCTTCGCCGACAGCGCTGGCGTTGAGGCTGGGCCTTCGGCCCCGGAGGCGCGGCGGTTCCAGGTCTGGCGGCCGGTGTAGCGCGGGTTCGCCAGGATCACGGCGACCGTGCGCAAGGTCCAGGCGCCGCGGGTTCGGTGGCGGTTGCGATCCGGGTCGGCATTGGACGGGCAAAGGATGCCGGGCGATGCTGGCGACGCTGTGTCCGGCGAGACGTTGCCGGAACATCCAGGCCACGTGTGGTGCGGTTCGTGGGTCGGGGGTGAGCCGTTGGAGCCGTCGGCCCCAGCGGGCGTCGGCGGGGTTGGGGTGTGGGCCGGCGTCGACGAGCTGGTAGCCGCAGGGCGGTCGGCCGCCGAGGTAGCGGCCTTGCTGGGTGGCCTGGTTGTGCATCGCAGCCAGCACCCGGTGCCGGGCACGGAGGACTTCGCGCTGCGACTGGGTTGCCAGCAGCGCCATCAGTGCCCGATGATCGGAGTTGCCGAGATCGACCGGGCCCCCGGTTTCGGGCAGCCACAGCTGGATGCCATGTCGGGTGCACCAGGTGTAGAGGGTGGCGAACTGGGTGCCGGTGAAGGCACGTTCGTACTCGCCAACCACGATCGCATCGATCATGGATTCTGGACTCGACGCCGCGGTCATGAGCTGGGCAGCCTGCGTTCGCTGTCGCCATGGGACTCGGCGTGAAGTGCCGGCGTCGAAGTAGGCGGCGATGACCTGGCCGTGGCCCCCGACCAGCTCATCGGCCATGTCGCGTTGCCAGCCCTGTGATGACACGCGGTCTTGATGGCGGGTGGTCGAGGTCCGGCCGTAGAAGGCGAACCGCAACCCGCTGCCAACCTGTGCTGGGCGAGCTGTGCGGGTGGAGCTGCTGGTGGTCATCCACTGCGCGAGCAGGTCGGTGGTGCAGGCAGAGGGGTCGGCCACGTGAGGAGAACACGAGTGAGGTGGGATCACACTGGGCGGATGTAGCGGCCGTCCGGTCATGACGGCGGACTTCGAGCCGTTCGCCCAATCAGCGCAGCCGCGACCCGAGCCAGCGGTCGTATAACGTTCTATGCAGTGAGCTGTAGGTCCGCACCCCTGCTGTCGCGCTCGCCGACGGTAGGCATCACGACCGTGAAGAAGCTAACGAAGCGTGAGGCTGCATGCCTATCTGACAGCTCGGCTGTAGCTTCGCCGTGGGCGAGGTTACGCACGCCGAACCTTCCGCGGGCACATTGACAGATTGCTTCTGGCGCGACTTGGGGAGAAGAGGTTACGCCACCGCACCGTCGACCACTCGCGGCTGGCGACTGTTTCGGTGTAGACGGTTTGTGATTTGCTGGCGCGGGAAGGCGATTACTGGGCGGATTCGTCGGACAGCCCGATCGTGTCGAGGGAGCCGTCGCGGTTCCACGACGACGTGCGAGCGCTGGTGCCCGGCCTCGGCAGCCTGCCTGAGCCAGAGCCGGTCGAGGCCGCGAACCCAATTCTGATCCGGTGTCGTTGTTGCTCATTTCGGGTGATTTCCGCTCTACCGCGCCAGCCGATCATTCGGGCCTGCTCGGATGAACAGATGCGTACTCTGGCCCAGCTCGTCACAGCAGCTGCAATCGCAGTCGGCTACATCGCGGCGTGGCTCTCCATCGGGGCGGGCGCTGAACTGCATGATCGTGACGCCTTCCTCGACGCTCCCGCACATGTGGCGGCGTTCCGCGCGGCACTCGACCAAAGCGGGGACACGCGGCCGGTGAGCACCTGGTTCGACGACCACGCTGCGCCCGACTCCGACGCGCGCGCCTTGATCTCGCTCGCCAATGAGGATGCGACGATGGGCGACTTCGACGGTGCCCGTCGCTACATTCGTGATATCGACACCGAAGTGACGGCCGACCAAAAAAAGCTCGACGAAAGTAGTGCGGCGTCCTGGGGCCGTGCCATGCCGTGGCTTATCACCGAGGTGCCCTTGGCTGCGGCCGCGCTCGTCTTTCTAGTGCGCAGACGTGCAGCCAATGCAAAGACCGTGGCGCTGATCAGGCAGTACGCGCTCGCGAAGCGTTTGTGGCTGCGCCCGGTGTTCCTCGTTGTCTCCGGTCTGTGTTGGGCGCTGCTGATCGGAGGCATAGTGGCGATCTACCCAATCACCCGGGAAGGTCGAATCGACTGGCTTGCGGCTGTTCTTCCGGCGTTGCCCGTTGGCTATTATGGCCTGCGCTACGCCCGCCCGCGGGCGGCGCGAAGCGCTGTGGGTGTTCTGCGGTCGGAAGATCGGGAACCGGTGCTATACCTGCGTGGCTTCGGTGATGATCCGGCGTCCGCGGTGGTGGACAGGAGGCCGTCGGAGACGTGGATGCAGAGCTTGCTCACTGTGTACACCCGGGAGGAACAGCTGGTCGGTGCGCTGCGCGCGTTCGGGCCGGTGATCGCGGTGGGTCGGCCGGGTGAGCGGCTTCCCCGTCTCGGCGCGGCGCGATTCTATCTGCCGGAGAAGGACTGGCAGGCCGGTGTGCTCGAACTGATGACGGTGTCGCAGCTGATCGTGCTGCGGCTCGGCGAGGGAGAGAGTGTGTGGTGGGAAGTCGAGCGGGCGATCGCGACGCAGCCGCCGCGCAGACTCGTGATCCTGTTGCCAGGGGGTCGGTGGGACCTGGCTGCGCGGCTCGACAAGCTCCTGCGCGAGCCTTCCGGCTCGCAGCCGGAGCCGGGCAAGTGGACAGCGTCGGTAATCGTGTTCGACGACGACTGGACGCCGCACGTGCAGGCCGTGGGGCCGGCGCCTGGCGAGACAAACGTCCGAGGCACCCCGGCCTTCTACGTCGCGTGTGCTCTGCAGGCCGCGCTGGCCCGCATTGGCGTGCGGAAGCGGCTCCTGTACAGGATCGGCGGGAGTGCTCTCCCCGCGTACGGCAAGTTCCTGCTGTTCGTACTGGCAGCGGCCCTCGTCTTGGGGATCGTGCGGACGATCTTTCCCGGCTGACACGGCTCTTCCGAGCCTCTTCCCGAGAGGCCACGCACGGTCGGCGCTCGGCTCGGTCCTGAGCGGCCCGACGGCGGGACCGCAAGGTGGGGTGACGACAGGCTGTGCATTACCGCTCGTCCAGAGAAGTATTTCGCATGTCCGACATCCGGGAATGCGACGTCGCGGTGGTCGGCGGCGGGGTTCGACAGCCGCCTAGTGCCGCATCAAGCAACGTTGGGTAGGTAATCCGGTCGGCGGATCTTGGAGTTGACGGCGAAGCGACGCTTCGGGTGGCAGTGGCGGTTGCGCCAGCGCAGGTAGCCGGCGATGGCGGCCTCCTGGGCGGCATGGCTGGGGTAGTCGCTGCCGTCGAGGGTGAAGTAGCGGACCGCGGTGAATTCACACTCGATCCAGTTCAACCACGACGCGTTGGTGGGCGTGTAGACCAGCTCGATCCCGTTGGCCGCGCACCACGCGGTGACCTCGGCCTTGGCATGAGGGTCGTAGTTGTCGCAGACGAGGTAGAGCTTCCCGGTGGGGAAGCGGCGGCGGAGTTGCTTGCAGAAGTCGAGGAACTGCGGCCAGCGTTTGCGGTCACGGAATCGGTAGAACATCTGCCCGGACGCGAGGTCGAGCGCGGCGAACATGTGCCGGACCCCGCCGGTGCGGGTGTAGGTCGCGCGCATCCGGGCCGGGCAGCCGGCGGGAAACCAGCCCCGGCCGGGGCGTGGTTGCAGGTTCAGTGGCCCGAACTCGTCGACGCAGATCACTCGCCCGTCGGTGGGTGGGTGGTCGTAGAGGTCGAGGATGCGGGTCTTCTTCGGTATGAAGTCCGGGTCCTTGCTGGCTTTCCAGGTCTTCGTCGCCTGCCAGGACACGCCCTCCTTGCGCAGGATCTGCCGGACGGTCTCGGTGCTCACCACCAGCCGCGCATGCTCGGCCAGATACTCGACCAGCTTGGCCAGGCTCCACGTCGTGAACGGCAACCCCAGCGCGGCGGGTTTGCACGCGGCGATGCGGCAGATCTGATCACGGGCGGCCGACCCGAACTTACGAGGTCGGCCGCCCCTCCATTTTGGGGACAACGCCGCGAACCCGGACTCGTTGAACGCGTGGATCACCTCCCGCACATACCCCTCCGTCGCCGCGAACATCACCGCGATCTCTCCCGCGGACCGGCCCTGCGACGAGGCCAGCACGATCCCGGACCGCCGCAGCCGCACCCGATCCCGGGTCGACCTCGTGATCTTGACCAGCCGCTGAGCCTCCTCCGGCTCCAACGACCGCGCGAACACCTCCGGCTGACGCGCCATGACTCACCTCCACCGGTAAGCCTCGCGATCACCAGCCCCGATGTCCACGCGACACGGTTACCACGTCAACGTTCCTTGCCGAGGCACTAGCTCTCGGCCAAGAGTGGCCGAAGCGTGATGCTGCGGCACCGGAAGAAGTTCTCCCGCCAATACGTTGGCGAGTCGATGATCACCGGTGATCCGTTCATGCGTGTTGGCTCGGTCTCCCGGCCGGAGGGCATGCGGTGACTATGAACCCAGGGCGGCTTCCGCGTGAGGTCGGCCGACCTCACCTCTTCGAGGCTCTGATGAGGAGTACCTCGTTGTCAGCCAAGGCCAGGACGTCGCCGGTCGATGTTACTGCGAGACTGTCCGCGTGCCTCGTCGACAGGCGGTTGCGGACGACGGTGCCGTCGGGCCAGAACGTGCTGATCTGTTCGACACCCTCGATGGCCAGCACCGAGCCGTTGGATGCGATGTGGGGGCTCTGGCTACGGGTATAGATCACCTGCGGAGACCCGCCGACGGCGACGACGGCGTGTCTGTCCCGTGAGTACGCCCAGGCTGTCCCCCGCACGGAGACAACCTCGGTCGCGTCTATCCGAGAACCCGTTTGCGTGACCTTGGTTAGCGTCCGGTCGACGCGCACGATCGACGAAGAGTCGAGCAAGCTGACCAGTACGCCGTCATCGCTACGGGCGGCCGCCCATGGAATACCGTCGAGCTTTCGGCTCGCGATCGGGTCGCCGGTGCGCCGATCGAGTTCGCGAACTTCTCTCGCCGCGGGAAGCAGAAGGTAGACCGCGGCGTCAGTCGCGACGACCCCGCGAACTCCCGGTAGGTCGCGCCGGGTCCACGCAACTCGTTTATCCGCTGGATCGATCGCCTGCAACGTCCCGGTGAAGGTGTTCGACGCGAACAACCACCCACCACCAGCGGTGAGGTTTCCGGCGGCCTCGATTTCACACACGAGGCTGGCCTTCTCGTCGTCGAAGTCTAAGGTGGCCAGTCGAGTGGCGTCGGCGATGCCGTATAGGTGGGAAGTCTCCGGGTCGGCGGCAACCGCCGTCCATCCCGAGCTTTCGGCAAGCGTAATGACGGCACTGGTGTCCTTGACCTCGCCGGTGAGGAAGGCGAAGAGCAGCGTTACGATCGCCGACCCGTTGAGCAGTAAGAGCAGCCGCGTTCCTTTTCGCCGGAACAGTGATTTGAAGATGGGAGTTTTCCCTGGCGGGTAGACTTCGGCCTTCGGCGCGGCTGATCTGTCGTCGGCTGCCAGCGACGGCAAGTTCAGCAGGTCGATGCCGTCAGCGGCGAGCCGGGTCAGGTCGAGTGCGATGTCGTAGCCCATATCTTCCTGCGCACGGGCTCGAATAACCTGCGGCTGGGCTCCCACCGCCGGAACCCGGATCGCCAACGCCCAGCCACCAGTAGGGCGGACATCGAGATCGGCCCAGGCGAGCTTCAAGGCCGCGGCGAGAACGGCCAGCCTCTTGATGTGCTCGCGCCTGCTGGTCGGTGGCAGAACGAAGACGGCCTTCGGCAGGAACCCCAGCTCAGCGATGCGCCGAATCTCCCAGTCAAGCGCCGTGGAACGACCCAGGGTCACGCAGATGACTGAGGCTTCGGCCATTAGCCCCTGGATCCGGTTCTGCCACTCGTCGTTGGTGAACTGGCGGCGGACCGCTCCCAGCGGTGGCGGAAGGCGCTCGCCGACCTGCCCCACAGCATATACCGGCCCGTGTGCTCCCAAGGAGGCCGCGATGACCTCCTCGAAGCGTTCCCACCTCCGCAGGCTGAGTCGGTCGGGAAGGGCACGGCGATGGCTGGAGCGCGATCGAAGCCGGCGGCCGTCGTCTGCGAACGAGCGCAGGAGCAGAACAGGCGGCCGAGGGTCTTCGCCTCGTCGTTTCCGGAGAGTTCGCATGGCGATTCTTCGTGCGAGCATTGTCGGCGCAATCGCGACGATGGCCGTCGGAATGGCCATGATCTCCAGGATGGTGTTGAACCGCAATTGCTGGTAGTCGGGCACGTCGTAGCCGGCTCCGGTGGTGGACAGCGTGTTGGCTAGCAAGATGAGCACGACGGAGAAACCGACCGCGGTTACCCCGAGAAGGATTCCGGTCAGCCAGACCACGCTTCTCCGGACCTGGAAGCCTCGTTGGCTGCCGACCCTTCGCAAATGGAGCAACCTCGGGATCGCACCGATGACGAAGACGATACCGAGGACCGACACGCTGGTGATGAGCATGCCTTGCTTGAAGGTCAGCCTCAACATCCAGATGGCCGCGCACAACTGAGTAGCCGAAAGCGCCATTGCACTAGACAACTGTGCTCGGACTGCGGCGTCGATGTCCAGTCCCGGAAGACTCCGCGAACGGTACCGTCGATGGTTCACGAACGACCACAGGCGCTGCCACGTGGCGCGGTCGAAGAGCAGGGTGGGGAGCATCCAGAGGAATACCAAGCCCAGTACGGCGAGGAACGGGCCGCGGTTGAGCAGCGCGGTGGAAATCGGAGTGCTGATTCCGTCTTTAGTCGAGAATGCGGGCGAGGGTAGCTTCTGTTGGATCGTGCGCCAGGTTGCCGCGGTACTGTCGGGCATGCGTGCGACGACACTGCCGTCGAGGCTGCGAAGAGCGATGAATATCAGAGCCTGCTTGTCGAACCCGGTCATGCAGTACAGGCCCGAGGTCTTATCATGGGCGACGTATCCAGCTCGGAGCACTGGTGACCCAGGGGATGGTTGTGCAGCGGTCGCTGGATTGCAGCCGTGGGTTGCCCAGGTCAACGGGCTCTTTGTCTTAAGCTGTATCACCTGCACAGTGGCTTGGGTGCGCCCATCGGTCGAGTCCCAACGGGTCTCCCAGGCGCTGCGGACGGCCTCGTTCCGTGTGTCGTGCCAGAGCGCTAGGTTCGAGTCGAACAGTTTCGTACCCAGAGGCAAGCCATTCTGCGTTCGGACGAACTCGGCGCCGACCAGTCGCGACATCGCCGTGTCGTCCGGCATCGCCGAAGAAACGGGCTCGGCGCGAAGCGGCGGTGCCAGGTCGTCCGGGACAGTGACACTCCAAACCGGACTAGTCAGCAAGCCTGCCAAGGCGCCTCCGACGGCGGCGAGAAGAAGCAATCGGAGCAGCCAAACCGGCGCCCGCGTCGTAATCTTCGCGAAGGTCAGATCCACATCTGACTTAGTGATCTCCCGGCCAGCTCCTGGATCCCGCGGTGGCGATATTTCTGACCCCGGTGTTGGCTGTTTGTGGGAGGAACCTCGGTCAGCCAGGAGGTTCTCGAGCCCTTCGAGATCAGTCCCCAGAACATCGTCTTGCATCGCCCTGACCAGTTCATGGTGTTGCATACCAAGACATGCTCGGGCTGCACCCGACGCCGGATCCCAAACCAGCGCGACGGCGAGGACTCCAGGCGGCATGGGAAGGAGATCGTAGGTCTCGGCAATGGTTCGTGCACGAGCCAGCGCCTCGGCGCAGGTTCCGGTCAACGGCACCGCAGCCCACGTGTGTACAGAGGTGCTCGCAGGATCGGACGCTGGTTGGTCGGTCATGAGAAACCGGTGCCAGTCGCCGGCGGTATCGGTTGCCGCGAGCGCCCACAGCAGTGTCTGCGTGTCCAGGCCCCTACCGCCGGATCGGCGGGTCGCTGCCAGGCTGAGGGCTGCCGCGACAGTACCGGTGACACGGAGTCCGGCGAAGATTTCGGTCAACGTTACTCCCTGCCAGCGCATGCGACGTGTCGGTTCACCGGTTGAGGTCGTGATGCGGCTGCATTTGTTACGCGACGATTGGCCGGACGGCAGCTGTCAGGGCGAGCTCGTACGCGACATCGTCGAAGACATCGCCGTACACGGCATGGCACGAGCCATCTTCGTCGAACCGGAATGCGATCGGATGTCGGATTCCGTCGTAACCCGTCCACGGTTCGTGCAGGTCAAGAAGCTCGGCAAGCACCGACGCACGTGCGAGGCTGTCACGAGTCGGGGGGATGACGACGATCGTCTTCCTCAGAGCGCCTAAGTCGCGGAGGGTGCGCAGCTCCCAGCCGAGGCTCGGCGTCTTTCCCATCGTGACGACCACCAACGCGCTGGAGGCCACGAGATTCCGCACTGGTTCCTGCCACGCGTCTTCGGGGTAGTAGAGCCGGGCAGCACCGAGTTTCGCTCGCTTCTCACCTGGGCGCCCTACTGCGAGGACCGGCCCGTGACGCCACAGACGCCGAACCAGGACCTCCTCGAACCTCGACTTCCGGGACCAGTCGAAGAGCTGTCCTAGCGACTCATATACCGAAAGATGAATGGGAATTGCATGCAGGTCGTCCCTGAACGAGCGCAGATAGAGCACCTGAGGTCGTGGATCATTTCGGAGTGTCGTCTCCAGATCACGTGCCTGGACGCGACGCGACGCCGCACGGAAGATCGCGCTGACAGCGAGGAAAAGTATCGGTCCGAAAAACCACATGTAGACGATCGGAGCGACTGGGTTCGCTGCCTTCGGGGTGTTGATCGGAGTCCAGACCCAGGCGATGGCCAACATGCCTGCCGAGTAAACGACGAGGCCGACGTAGGTCGCCTCGACTGATAGCGACAGGAGTCGGCGGATCCACTCACGCCGGGAGACAACCCGGAGGTACCGATATCGCGGTATGGCGCCGAGAAACGCTGTGCGGGCGAGGTCGGCTGAGAAGTATATCCCTCCTACCATCACAGAAGTCACCCACAACGGAGTCTGCGGTGGGAACCACCGCAGCAAGAGGAGCAGCGCCACTGCCCACGCCGCGACCGAGAAAAGGTTGCTGAGCGCGCGTGCTGCGCGTATCGCGCGGATGCGGGTGACCAACGACCAGCCGGGCGCGGATATTTCGGATGGAAGGCCGATTCGCGAACCGATACCGGTGAGACCGAGGATCTCGAGTACCAGAACTTGGAAGTGCAGGGCGAGAAGTTTGCGGCGGTCGCTGTCCGCGAAGGTCAAGATGACGGCCGGCAGGATCGCCAGGACGACCAGCCAGGCGGCCCACACCCCGGCGAGGTAGTTCCTGAACGGCCGGTGTGCGTCCAAGTCGGCAGCCTCGTGTTCGTGAACACTGGTGGCTCCTGCGGCGCTGATCGCCAAGTCGCGCGCGCGGACGGCTGACTCGTCATCGTGACCGGCAACCTCGATCAGTATGTCGGTGAAGAGGCGGCCGGATGCGAACTGGACTTCCACGACGGTCGTTCCATCGGGTTGCACCGTAGGGCCGAACAAGGCGTGCGTGTTGCCAGGCAGGTTCGACGGTGATAGTGAGCTCGGCGGATCGACCCGAGCGGCAGCCTGAGCGCTTGTGGCGTAGTCGATGACCCCGATCAGGACCGTGTCGCCGCGATCTTTGAGGGTCCGGGAAAGCGCGCACTGAATAGCCCAGTACTGCTCAAGCCATGACAGGTCGGTGCTGTTCGACTGGAGCCGCAGTTCCACGGGAACAACCGGCCCGGCGACGACGCCGTTGCCCAGTTCTGGCGGCACGGACAAGGCGCTATTGGCCATTTCGCATGAAAAACCAGCTGGGTCGAAGGTCCTCGGTGTCTCGAACCAGTGAGCGGAGAGGAAAGCGAGGACGATCGGCAGACAGCCCACGACGACCGGGATGATTTTCTTGAGGATTCTACCCAGACGAGGAAGGACTATGGTTAGCACGACCAGGCCGCACACGATGCGTCCAGGCCAGGTGGACGTCGCCCAGTCGACGAGGCCGGTGGCCCAGGCGGGAGGATGGTTCGGATCCAACCAGGTGTCCTTCTAGACGGTGGCAGTCAGGTCGACTGGTTGTCGTTGCTGGGTGACGGGCTTACGCGCGGGGTAGTCGTCGCTCGTCGTCCTGACGGCGAGCGCCGGACGAGCCAGCCGAGGGAGTCGACCCCCATAGCCGGTCGGGAACCGTTCCGGTGCGAAGGTGCAGACCGCATCGGGGAGCAAGGCCTACACATCTGCGAGCAACCCCCTCGAAGTGGCGTTCATATCTGCCGGACTCTCTCGGTCCGGGAGATCAGAACGTTGCAGGATTGTGCCAACGTGGTCGCATCGTTGACGCAGCCGACAAGGTCACGCTGGCGGTCGTTGTGGTCGAAGCCGCCCGGCGGGCCGTGCCGCACGTGGCAGGGCACGTCGATGAACGCGGCGATCACGTCCCTTTTCCACGCCGCTCCGCGGTGGCCCGAAGTCCTCGAACCCACATCTGATCTCTCACAACTGCCCCGTCGCCTCTGAGGTGCGCGAGCTGGCCAACGCGATCACTCCGTCCGGTTGGCGGGTGCGATCAGCACGCGCGTCTTTGTCCGAGTCGCGGTGGCGCGTCCCGACGTTACGGTGCCCCCGGTTCCGGGCCCGATGCCGCAACCAGCGGGCAGTTAGAATCCGTTCGTGGAGCTCGAGAACCGGTTGGCCGGTTTGCTGACCGCCGCCGGTGGTACAAAAGTCGTGACCGTCGACGTCTCGCTGGTCGCCGCCTTGGCCGAAGCGCTGGCGGTGGATCCGGCCGAGTTGTCGGCGACGGTGCGAGCCTTGGCGGAGGAGTACGCCGGGCCGGCGGCGGCTTCCGGAATCCACGGCGTCGACTGGCGGGTCGATCTGCCGCCCGCGACGGCACGGGCGGTCGTCTCGGATGCCCTCGTCATCACGTTCCTCCGCTGGTTTGGCTTCGAGGGGCACTCCATCGCGGACCTGAGCGGCGCGGGGAACCCGCTGTTCTCTGTGGACCGGGTCGAGGTCGGAACCGCAGTGACCAGGCTGCACTGCACGACATCGAACGCGGAACCGAGCGGCGAACAGAGCAAGGTGATCGAGCGCCTCGAACAGGCCGGACTGCATCGATCGCGAGGCGGAGAGATCACGCTGCGGCCGCCTGGGAGCGTACGGACGATCCACCTCGTGTGCGGCGCGCCAATGTCACCTGATCGCGTGAAGGTTTTGGTGTCGTACGCACACGATGACGAGGCGCATAAGGTCGCCGTAGGCACCCTGGCGGAGCTGCTGGTGCACAACGGCATCGACGTCGACCTGGACTTGTGGGCCGGTCCCGCGCGCAAAGACTGGGGATCGTGGGCTACCGGGTGCATCGAGAACGCCGACTTCGTCCTGGTGGTGGCGTCGCCGAGGTACCGCCATGTCGGCGACGGCGTGGTGGCCACCAGCGACAACCGTGGCGTGCAAAGCGAGGCAGCGCTCATTCGAGACCTGCTCCACCGGGATCGCGCCGTCTGGACGGCCAAGCTGCTCCCGGTGGTGTTGCCGGGCCGTTCGATCGACGAAATCCCATTGTTCCTCCAGCCGTACTGCGGCGGCCACTACGTGGTTGCAGTGTTGACGCAGGCGGGAATCGATGAGTTGCTGCGCAGGATCACGGCTCAACCTGGTCACGTTCGCCCTCCGCTGGGTGAGGTGCCGGTTCTTCCGCCGTATTCCACCGTGGCCGGTGAGGTCACGGGACAACCGCTGCTCGCCACGGTCCGGCCCGGTCTTCCGCTCGTCCCTGTCGAAGACCTGGATCCGTTCGAACTCGATGTACATCGGGCCATCTCGCTGGATGTGGGAGACGACGCGCTACCAGCCTTGCCTCGATACGTGACGCGGCCACACGACCGAAAGCTTCTGGAAAAGGTGGGGCAAGCGATCGCCGGCACCAGCGGCATCGCGATCCTTGTCGGAAGTTCCTCCACGGGCAAGACCAGGGCCTGTTTCGAAGCTGCGAAACAGTTGCCGACGGACTGGAGCGTCTGGCATCCGATCTCGCCGACGCCGCCGCAGGCTCTGCTCGACGGGCTCGCCGAGGTGCCGCCCCGGACCGTTGTCTGGCTCGACGAGCTCCAGCAGTACCTCCTCACGTCCGAGCCCAGCCTGGGCGAAGAGGTGGCGGCTCGGCTTCGGGCTCTACTTCGAGATCGACGTAACGCACCCGTTCTGGTTCTCGGGACCATCTGGCCGGAGCGGATGCGGACGATCACCTCCGTGGATCCGGCGGCGGATCTCGGCTCCTGCACCCAAGCGGGACAGCTCGTCAAGGACGTTCAGATCGCGGTGCCCTCGCGCTTCGACCAGGCGGAGCTTGCTGCACTAGGCGAAGCAGCGCAGATTGATCCACGGCTTCGCCAAGCGCTGCAGCACACTCGATCTCGCGAAATCACCCAGTACCTCGCGGGCGCACCAGCGATGGTTGAGCGGTACCAGGTCGCCCCGGCAGTCGCGCACGTCGTCATCGACGTCGCCGCCGATGTCCGTCGGCTGGGTTACGCTGGTGACGTTCCGTGGTCGTTCCTGTAGTGGGCGGCACCGGGCTACCTGTCGGACACCGAGTGGCAGGCGACCGGCGAGGACTGGCTCCAGGAAGCGCTCGGGTTTGCTCTTGCGCCCTGCCGTGGTGCTGCGGGCCTGCTGGTGCGGCAGCGCCCCAAACCCGGCCACAATCCCGCGGGCGAACCCGGGTATCGGCTGGCGGACTACATCGCCCATTGGGCCGGTGGCCGGCGTTCTTTCGACGTTCCACCGGTGGCGTTTTTGGGACGGCGCCTGCGCACACCTCGATGCTGACGCGCTGATGGTTCTCGCCGGTGCTGCCGCGGCCAGGGGACGGACCCGGCACGCTACTCTGCTTTACGAGCGTGCCGGAGAGCTCGGCAGTTTCACCGCGTACGCGCACGCTGGCCGGCTGTATCGCGATAGTGGGAACGCGAGGCTGGCGGAGATCTCGTTTCGGCGCGGCTCCGACGCGGGCGATGCGGCCGCGCCGATCGAAGTCGCGCGCTGCTGTGACGTCCGCGGAGACGCCACCGAAACGGAGCGCTGGTTAGCCTTGGCGGCAGAACAGGGCGACTATGTCGCCTTGGAGATGCTGGCACAGCATGCCGAGTCGGCGGGTGACAACGCGCGCGCGGAACACTTCCTGCGGGAAGCTGCCGCAGCCGCTGGGAGCTATCGCGGTCGCCCGCTTCGCCAGCTGGCTCGCCTGCGTGCCGAGGCTGGGGACGCGGAGGAAGCGCGGAAGCTTCGTGCATCTGTTGCCAAAGGCGTCCAGACCGTCGTCCGGCGTCCCCTGCAGGAGATCCAGCAACGTAGGGGTGGCGCAGCCGAGCTGGAAAGATTGCTCCGGCAGAAGGTCGCCGACGCAGTGGCCGCGGGGAGCCGGCCAGGCAGTCACGACCTCGAGCTGCTGAGCGAGGTATGCGAGACCAACGGCGAGTACGAAGAGGCGGAGCGCTTGGCAGACCAGGCCGCGCGCACCGGGTACCCCGCGGTTTACCGCCACCTCGTGGCTGCGCGCGGCAACCGAGGCGAGGTACGGCAAGCGGAAGCCTTGGCGGTACGAGCCGCTAACGCCGGAGATGCCGAGTCTCTATGGATGATCGCGGAAGCATGCCCGGACGACCGACGATGGCAGCAGATTCGACACTACGGGCTGGAGCCGGACGGCACTCCCAGTACCGCCTGGTGGTGATTGCCCGATGCGTAGCTCAGCTGGCCCTCGTGGGAGCTTGTTCACGCGGCCAGTACCCGATGATCGTGATTACCGTAGCCGCGACAATCTGTGCGTTCCCGATGAACGATCGTCACCGCAGGATCAGCCGACCGTCGAGGTTTGGTTTTCCGCGACCAATGGGTCGCTCCTACGGCCCACTGCGTCCGTGAGTCGTTACGCGATTCGTGGTCAGTCCTCGCTGGTCGACGTGGTTTGCGACTGGGGGTCCGACGCGGCAGGCGAGGCCCCCTGAGCCGGTCCGGCTGGCATCTCGGGCAGCGCGAACGGCGTGCTCGGCGCCTCATAGCCGCCGCGCTTCTCGATGACGTGGTCGCCGCTGTCGGGAACGACACGGTACTGGACCTCGCGGCTGCTGTAGTCGGGCATCTAGAACTCCTTGATATCGAGGTATTCGACTTCGGTCCACCGCACCAGCAGCCCGGACTCCCCGGGCACGGGCACGGGGCGGCGGTTCTCGTCCAGCGTCAGCTCGCCGCTGGAGGGGTTGATGGTGAAGCTCAGAGGCAGGTAGAGGTCGCCCTCTTCTGGATGTGCGGAGGCGTAGCTGCGTCGGCCATTGGGAGCTTCGCCGCGGTAGCCGGCCAGCCAGATCCCGGATTTGAGCTTGATCCGGACGATCGCGCGGTCGGCGCGTCTCCACAGGTAATCCCAAGCCCGGGGCTCGATGGCCGCCCCCACCAGCAGCTTCCCCCACTTCTTGTGCTTCTTGTGGCCCCAGCCCACGAAGCTGCCCACCATGATCGGGCCTAGCACGTAGGCCAAGGCCAGGGCCTCCAGCAGCCACAGGTTGGCGGTCCCGTTGACCAGCCGTCGCTCGACGACCAGGTACCGATAGACCCAGTACTCCCCGAAGGCCAGCAGCGCGTGCATCACCGCGGAGGCGGCCAAGAACCGCACGAGGCGGTCGGAGAAGCTGACCCCGTAGCCGGTGGTGACTCGTTCCAGCGCGAAGGTGTAGGCCGCGCCGGGCAGCAGCGCCAGCACGGCCACCAGCAGTCCCTGGAAGGTGGCGATCACGTCCGCCGGACCCCCTCGGGCCAGGAGATCAACACGTCGCGGCCGAGCTCGCGGGCGTGGTTGACTGCGTCGCCGGTGCCGCCGAGGCCGTGGGCTGGTCGCCCGTCCCACACCGCGACCAGCAGGTCGCAGTGCTCGACCACGTACTTGCCGGCGGCGTCGAACGCGACCTCGCTGGGCTCGGCGAAGTCCAGCTCGGTGACCTCGGCGGCCGCGCCCCGCAGTTCCTGGTAGACCGCGAGGTCACCGGGGTTGAAGGTGTCGGCGTAGCCGCGGCACGGGATCACCGCGTGTAGTCGATGTCCTGCTGCGAGCAGCAGCTGCGCAAACAGGTGGTCCGCGCCGGCGGCGAGGCTGGACAGCCCGGTCACCGGCCCGGGCTTCTGTGCGAACAGCGTGCGGATGTCGTGTTCGGCTTGGCGTCGGGCGATGTCGGGCAGGTTCTGGTGCCCGCTGATCCCGATCGTCGTCACAGGGTCCCTCGCTTGGCCATCTGCCAATAGTGTCGTCCGAGCGGGGTCAGCCGACAGCTGCCGCTCTCCATCGCTGCGAAGTACATGTGCTGATGATCCACCGGCTCGACCAGTTTGTTTGCCCGACACTTCTGAAGCTGGTCGAAGATCTCCTCGTGCTCGGGGTGCGGGTCCAGTCCGGACTGCGACTTGTCTGGCTCGTAGGTGGGATCGAGCTGGTAGTGGTGCGCTGGATCGGGGAACCACTCCAGCAGCTTGTGCAGCGTGGGCAACGGCACCGACGGCTCGCATCGTCGCAGGTCATGCAGCCGGTCGACGTTGGCCTTGAACGTCGGCCGCTGCTCCCAGGCGTCAAAGCATTCCGAGACATAGGCGTAGAGACCGGCGACGGTGACGTGGCCCAGCACGTCGGCAGCGCCACCCTCGAGTGCTCCTTCCAGGTGGGTGGAGAACAGGCCGCGGCCGCCGGCCTCGGCGGAATACTGGTCGCCGCGGCTGGCGGTCAGGATGGACATCCCGCTGCGCAGCACGGCCGCGTCGGTCAGCGCGGCGACGATGCCGGCGCCGCCGGAGAAGCAGCAGTCAAGGATCACCACGATCTCCTTGACCTGCGATTTCCGGGCGATCGTCAGCACCTCGGAGAACAGGACCCCGGGCGTCTCACCCTGGCCGTCGCTGGTGACCAGGGCCACGTCGCCGTCTACAGGCGCGCCGTGGCCGGCGAAGTACAGCAGCGCGAAGTCCGCGCCGCCGGCCAGTAGGGCCCGCACACCGCCCAGCAGGTCGTTGCGGGTCACCGTCCCGGTCAGCAATCGGCAGTCGAGGTTCTTGGTGGAGTCTTCGTTGCGGGCGAGCAGCGGCTGCAGCGCCGTCGCGTCGTTGACGCACCCGGTCAGCGGCCGCTGGTGATCGTAGTGGTCGATTCCGACCAGCAAAGCGCGCCGCATGGCTACAGCCCGTCGATGAACGCGGCGATCGTGTCCCACGTCCATGCTGTGCACCGCGCGGACCCCATCTCCGCAGGCTTGACCCGATACTGTCCCAGCCAGATGCCCAGCAGCGGCTTGTCCTCCTCTACCGCGCACTTGATCTCCCACAGCTGCCCGTCCGCCTTCGGCGTGCTCGAGCTGATCAGCGCGATCACCCCGTCCGAGCGGCGGATCCGGGTCCGGACCTTGGCCTTCCACTCGCTCTCGTAGGGCTCCTTCACCGACATGTCCGTGTACCCGTAGGGCGACCGCACCAGCAACCGCTGCCCGTTGAACAGGTTCCGGCTCGCCTCATCCTCCTTAGCGAAGGCGATGAACACCGTTTTTTGATCTGGCATCGCGAACCCCTCCCGTGCCTTTCCCCGACGCGTAGACATCCCCATGCCGCGCGGCGACTCCGATAGTGCGACACCGTACCCGAGGGCACCGACAATCCCTGCCTTGCGCCAACCCGGCGCTTCGGCCACTGCCGCCACGCCAAAACCACAGATTGGGATCCAACTCGGGTGCTCTGAGCGTCAGCTTGGTCGAGCCGGTGCGGATCGACGGCGGTCCGCGTGAGCCATCCTAAGGCGACAGAGCACGAGGCCACCGACTCACGCCAAAGTCGCCCCAGCGGTTGGTGAATCACGCACGGCGTGCCGTTTGGTTCTATCTCTACTTCGCGTACCTGCAACGACCCCTGCGTCACGTCATTGGCGCGAGCAGGATCAACACCTTGTTCTGGCCGAGCATGGTGGCATGGTCGAAGCCGGCACTCGCCGTGTCGGTGGCCCATGCATTATCCCATTCGGGGTCGCATTCCTTCATCTCGGCGGCCGGGGTCCACCTCCTGCGTCCGCTGGCTCCGCACCGGGTGGTTCGGCGGGAGTCTTCGGCGCCGACTGGCAGCGCAGTTGCACGCCGTCGTGCTCGCCAGCGTCCTGGGTGTGGCGTTCGCACCGGGCGAGTCTCGGGTGGTGCCGTCGGGGAGAGTTGTTGCTGTGTTGAGCCTGAGCGAGGACCGCGATCCAGTGCTCCTCCGATGCGAGTGGTGTCGGTCCAGGCGGAGGTGGGTTGGCGCGTATAGTTCCAAGTTGGCACGGTAGTATTTCGCGCCGTGAGTGTCGCGCGGATGTACGTGCTGTTTATTGGGAGGATCGTATCGTGATCAACTTTCTGCCGGAGACCGCGTCGCGCGTCTGCGACAGTCTGACATCCAGGGTAAGGGAAATCAACTTGGCTCTTTGACTCCATTCTTTTCGAGGTGACATGGGGGTCTTGACTATAGGCGTACATCACCTGCTGATTCGGCGTGGCCAGTTGATATTAATGTTGAACGCGAGGATCTTCCACGCGGTGTGGCGGTTTGAGTGGATTTGTGCATTCCGTCTCGACGTCTCCGCAGAGTCGAACGTCGGAGGTAGATGTGAGCGACGAAACTTTGACCAGGTATCGAGCATTTATTTCCTACAACTGGGCTGATAAATCGCAAGCGATTTCATTGCAGCGAAGACTGGAGAGGTTCGCCGTTCCACGACCAGTCCGGCACCTTCTCCTGGAATCCGAACCCGATCTGTCGTCTCGCCGGGTGTGGCCCATCTTCCGCGACGACGACGAAATGACGGCGTCTGGCGCTCTGGACGAGCGGTTGACCTCTGCGATCGATCGATCGGCGGCCATGGTTCTCGTGGCCTCACCGACTGCGGCTGAGTCAAAATACGTCAACCTCGAAGTGGGTGAGTTCATCCGTGCACACGGTACCGACCGACTCGCGATCGTCGTTGTTCGCGGAAGTCTTGATCTCGATCCGCCGTTGCCGCCAGCAGTACGCGAATCTGGCCATGAGTTGCTGTGGGTGGATTGCCGTGGAAAGCGAATCGACCGACGTAGCTTGGTGCGAGTCGTGGCCGCTGTCCTCGGGCTCAATTTCGATACGCTTTGGCGGCGCCATGTCAGGCGTCGCCGCAAGGTCATCGCTTTGTGGGGTGCCATTGCGGTGGCGGTCATGGCATTGGTCGGCAATGCGATAATAGGCCAGCGTGCTGCTGAGATGCGTTCGCCGGGGAATCAGGAGTCGGCATTTAAGAGCTGGTTCGTTTCCGAGGCTGTCGCCAAGAGTAAAGACACCGCCGACCCGCTCAGTGAAACTACGGTAGATTACCAGATTCTTCGTACCGAAGACCTGAACGGCGATGGCCTACTCGACTTTTTCGTGCTGGAAAAGAATATGTGCGGCTCCGGAGGTTGCATTACTGATGTATTCCTGACGAAAAAGATTGGAAGCTACGTCGAGGTGTGGGAGAGTCTCGGATCGAGCACGCCTCGGACGAGGAAGTTGGCCGACGGATCGCTGGACATCGTAAGCTCGGAAGAGCTTGTCAGCGGCCAGCAGATATATTCCGTTTACAAATTACGAGGAGAGAAATATGTTCTCAAGCAATACGAATTCTGCGACGGAATCATCTATGAGATGTGTGACAAACCTGTAACGATCGAGGCGCTACCTCGAAAAAATGGGCTGACCATTGCGCCGGGAATCGTGGTGCATGAGCGACCCGAGGCAGGCTCTCGCCCGGCCTCGATAGGCGCAGGTGCAAGTAGTGTCGCTGACGGCTCGCAGGATATGTATTCAGCGAGAGTGCTGGGGGTGCTTCCTGGAAAGCAATGGTATCTAGTTGACATATGGAAGGGGTCGGCTGGCTTCGTCTCTGCCGACTCGATTAATGGGTGAGCAGAAAACGAGCGATCCCCATTTCAATTTTACCAATCGACTGGGCAATTATGAACTATCTGATTTAGGCTTTCGGCGCTTGCAGGGTCTCATCCAGACGGGTCTATGCGCCCTGCCGTCTGCAACTCCTCTCAGGGCACGATGATCGCGGTGTTGCCGTACCGCAGGTCGTGCGCCGAACCAGTAACCGGTGGTATGCGGGGCAGTTTCGCTGCGCACGGGTCGACGATGAGGACGACCAGCTCCCGGCGCTGCTGTGCAGCCTCGAGCAGGCGAACGGATCTTCACCTGACGATGGGAACGACGGCAGCACCCGCTGGGTTACGCCGAGCAATTCCAGGCGCTGGCGCGCTCTAGAGGGTGAACACCCGAGCTCCCTGGTGGGTGAGTCTTGGGCGCGGCCGCCTCAGTCAAGGCAGTCACGGTTTAGTCAGGCCCATCCGGACAGCGTCGGCCAGTACCCGGTTCGCATCGGTGATCAGCGCCTGGCTGTTGCCGCACGACCCGCACCCGGGCAGCACGTCCGCCGCGCCATCTCTGGTCACAGCTACTACCTGACGGCCGTCCTCGGTGAATGCCATTCCGCGGACCGTTCCCGGCGTTTCTGTGTACACCGTTCCAGGGTTGCCGGCTTGGGGGAGCCAGTATTCGACGGTGCCGTCCGAGAGGCCGATCGCACCGAGAGAGCCGTCGTGGTTGAGCGTGACCGCGCGCGACTGCTGGCCCGGCCGGACCGGCAGCAGCAGCCGGTTCCACGCCCAGCCGCCGTCGGCGTTTCGCGAGCCGACGAGGAAGTGGCCAACGTCCCCGGTCCCGTCGCCGACCAGGGCCATGGTGCGGCCGTCTGCCGAGATCGCGATGTCCTGCCAGTAGGCGTGATCCACCTCGGCTTTGTACACCGGCGTCAAGTCGCGGAGCGAAACGTCGGTCCGCTGGACCGTACCGACCCCGGTGGCCACGTAGACCTCGCCGCCGCGCGCCGCTGCGACCGTGGACGCGCCGTCGTCGGGGACCGGCACTCGTGCGGTGATCTTCGCCGACTTCGTGTCGATCGCCAGGACATCGCCGCCCGAGCACGCCACCACGGCCGTCGGGCTGACGCCCACGAACGTGATCGACGACGGGGTGCAGTCGTCGACGGGCACCGCGGTCTCCTGGCCGTCCGGCAGGTCGGCGAGCGTGAGGACATCGGCGGAGCCGAGGACGACCATGGTGTGTGCGGGATCAACCGCGGCGGTGATGACGCGGATGGCCGACGTCTTGCGCAGCGTGCTGGTCTGGTGGGTGTGCGTGTCGGCTGTGAGCACCGTGCCGGCCTGGGTGACGGCGAGGAAGCCGCCGTCGTGGCCGACGTCCGAGAGCGCGACGAACCAGGTTCTCGGGTCGTCGTACAGCCGCTCGCCGCGGCGCCACGACCATCTCGTCAGCCGGTGGTCGCCCGCGATGGCCCAGAGCTGCTTACCATCCGCGGTCCATGCGAGGCCGCGCACCACTCCCGTGCCGCCGCGCAGGTCTGCCTTGCGCACGCCCGTCGCGAGATCCCAGAGCTGCACTTCGGTGCCCTGGCCGACGGCCAGCGTCCGACCGTCGGGTGAGAAGCGAACCACTCCGGTCGTCGGCAACGCCCGGTACACCGTTCCGGTCGCGGAACCCCGCACTTCGACGCGGGAGTAGCCACTGTGCACCACGGCGATCCGCCCGCCGTCGGGGGATACGGCTAGCGCCGAGACGCCGCCGGTCACTTGCCACCGCTGCTTAGTGCCGTCGAATGGTTGCCAGACGCAGACATCTTCACCGTCGGCGAAGCCGACCGCCGCGCCCGAGCCGGAGACCGCCGCGACGCCAGGGCACGGGACCGAGACCGGACGACTCCGGACGCGGGCCGTGGTTCCGCCCGGGCCGGTCACCACGGTGACTTGGCCATCGGCGCTCGCTGCGACCGCGGAGACCGCTGTTGGCCAGTCCGCTTCAGACGGTCCGGCCTTGCCGTCGGCGGCGTACAGCATCGGTTCGGCTGAGACGGTGCCGGTCGCGAAACCGGCGATCGTGGCGCCGGGCAGTTCGGTGGACCGGTCGGGCAATGGGGTGTTCACGGCGTCCTGCAGGCCCAGGAGCCCGAAATAGGCGGACGGTTTCAGCCCGGCGGCGAAGGCGGTGGCGGCCCGGAGGCCGTCGTATGGGTCGCGCTCGAGCTGGGCGTGCACCATCGCGGTGTCGGTGTACCGGGCGGCTACCTGCGCCAGGTTCTCGGCCGCCTGCCGCCTCGCGTCGACGAACACGAAGGTCACGAGCGCGGTCACGGCGAGCACCAGCCCGCCGAGCCGGCTCAGCCAGGCGCGACGCCGATGCCGCCGCACGCTCGCGTCGAGGAAGGCCCGGGCGGCGCCGGTGAACGCGCGATCCTGGTCCTTGGCGACGCGCCGGTGCGCGCGCAATGCGACGCCACCGGCCAGGTCGTGCGGCCGCCGCCCCCGGCGGTCCCACACCGAGCTGCGGACGAGCAGATCCGTGTGCGCGCGGTCGTTGTCGGACTGGGCCAGCACGACGTGGTGGATCTTGGTTGCGCTATCGGCGGGCGCCTGATCGACCACGTCGACGTGGACGATCCGCTTGCCGAACTCGTCGGCGGCCGCCTTTTCGATAAGACAGGCCTGCGAGGCATACCAGCTCAGGGATTCACAGCCGACAAAGACCGCGGACCGGAGGATCGCATCGCGGACCTCCTCCAGCCACGGCACCGACACCGGGATGTCGCGCTGGTCGAACCAGCAGCTGATCCCGGCGTCCTCCAACCGGGCCACGATTTGCTGGACCCGTTCCTCATCCGCCCGGGCGTAGGAGACGAACGCCTGCTTCATCGTCGCTGCTCCCTATTCAGCCGGGCAGGAACGGATCCCGAGCCGTTCGCGGCTGTTGTCGTCGAGGAACTCGAACTGGTTTTCCGTGTAGCAGCCCCACAACCGCTCGCGGACGTGCTGAACGAGTACCTGGTCGTCGTCACACCTGTCGCACGAGGCCGGTGCCCACCACAGGCCGCGGCCAGTGCCAACGAGCAGACGGCGTGAGTCAAGCGTGCCCACCGCCGTCACTGGGGCGCCGTCCGGGACCGACCACCGCACGACCCTGGTCGCCACCGAATCGCCGACCGCGAACTGGAGCACCGTGCCGTCTTCCGCACCGGTCACGACCGACCGGGCGGCGGCGTCGACGCTCACGGCCACGACCGGTGACCCCGACACCGGCACCTGCCAGCGCGCGCCTTTCCATGTGATGTCGAGCCGGCCATCCGGCCGGCCGGTGGCACTCAGGGCCCCGTCGGTCGCTGACGGCGACCGCGAGATCCGGCCGGCAGGCTTCGGCCCGGTCGGGAGCGGGCCGAACTCCCGGGAACGCCACAGGTCGGCGATGTAGCTGTCCAGACAGGCCAGCAGGTCGCCGTCCGCGGCGGCCCGCACGGCCAGAACGGGCGTTTCGGTGCGGCACACCTGCCCGACCGTGATCCCGGCCCGGGTGTCGTAGACGTGGACGCCGAATTCGGCGCCGCCGTACACGATCCGGCCGCTGGGCAGGACGGTGAGCAGGGTAGTGATATCGGCGAGGGCTTGGCCGGTCGGGTGGAGCGGGCCGTCGCCATCGGTGTAATAGAGCTGCCGGTCAGGGCCGGCTGCCGCGATGCCCCGTCCGTCCGGGGCGAGCGCCGCCTGGGCGAACCGGTGCTCGGGGAAGGGGAATGGCTGCGACCGCGCGCCCGTCGCCGGGTCGACGACCAGCAGGTCATCGCCCGAACGGACGAGGGCCCGCAGACCGCCGTCCTCGGTCTGCCGCAGATCGAGGATCGCGTCGAAGTGCACCGGCGCGCTCACCGGTCCGGCGGCGAACCCGACGGTGTACAGGTTCCCATTGCTCGTCGCGACGGCGGCAAAGTGCCCGTTCGCGGCCTGCGCGACCGCCGACGGCCGCTCCGGCAGTGGGACCGAGCGCGTGTTCCACGGCTCGCGGGTGATCAGCTCGATTCCGGATTCGGTGGCCAGGGCGATGCGGGACAGCGCGGGGTCCGCGTCGAAATCGGCCGCGCGGGCGGCCGCCCCGGTCGGGTGCTGCCAGACCGGATCGAGCGACCGGTTGTCCCACAGCGTCAAGGTGTCCTGGGTGTCGAGGCTGAGGGTGTGGTCCCCGGTGCGGTCCAGCACGGCCAGCGCGATCGACGCGTGCATTGCGCCCACCAGGCCGTGCGACCACGGTTGGCCGAGCGCGGTGAAGGTGACGCCGCGGGGCTGTGCCTTGTGGTCGTCGTCGGCCTGCAGCAGCAGGCCTGCGGCGAGCATGGCGGTGCGATCCGGCCGCGACTGCGTCAGCCAGGGCACGGTGGTGGCCTGGAACTGCAGGTTGTTCACGCTACCGGCGGCGCGGATCAACACGAACACCGTGACCGCCACGGCGATAGCGACGAGGGTCGCCGTCGTGCGGATCACCCAGCGGCGGTTGCGTTTGCGCCGGAGGCCTGTCGTACCAAGCCGGGACCGGTCGACGTACTCGCGGATCAGCGCAGTGGGGGTGGCGAGGGGGTCATGTGCGGCGTCCGTGAGGTGTCGCACGGCATCCTCGACGGCGTCGTGCTCGCCGATCAGCAGGTGGTCAGGCCGTCCGGCCGCCTGCCACCCTGCCGCCGACGCGGCGAGCACGCGGTGGGTGCGGTAGCGCGACATGTCGGAGTGCAGCGCGGCGAAAATCTCACTCAGCCGCGCCGGCGCGGAACCTGTGGACCAGGTGATCCAGTTGGGATCGGTCACTGCGGCCGGCAGGCGGCCAGCGTCCACCGGGCCCACGGCGACCGGCACCAGCCGCGCTTGTTCGTGCGCCCGGACCGCCTCCCGCCAGGCCACGTCGCTCGCGGCGTCTGCCGAAACTACGACGACCGCCCGATCCGCCGCCACGGACGGGTTGACTTCGGCTGCGACACCCAGATCCGCGAGCCCGCCGGCGACCTGCTTCGCGATCGTGATGTCGCCGGAGGCGGCGAGCACGGCAACGACTGGACCGACCTCGGGGCCTGCCTGCGTCAAGACGTTCCTCCTCGGACCATCCTGCATCGAGGAGGAGGTCGTCGGGCCGCCGGGAACCGTTACGCAGCCGAGCGGATCAGCGCGGCAGGACGACCGCGACGAGGAAGCCTGATGACGTACACCACGGCGAAGATCACCGGCAGCCACTGCTCCAGATGGGTGAGCGGCCAGTAGAGGACCTTGTCCTTGCCCTCGCCGAGCGCCTGCAACTCCGCACGCCAGTACGGGGACGCGGGCAGCTGCTCCTCGAGCATGCCGACCACGAGCTACTTAGGCGAGTTGAGCTACCCGTACGAGCGGACGATCCAGAACCAGGCCGCGGTCTGCGCCAGGAGCAGCCACAGCGGCAGGAACAGCAGCCACGACGTCAGGAACTTGGAGCTCCACAACGCGCCGGCAGCGGTCACAATTGCGGTGTTGCGGATCAGTAAGAACCCGTTGGCCAGCGCCTGTCGGGCACTGATGCGCCGGTGTAGGCCGTCGCGTCGACTGCGGTCCACAGGCTACTGCGGACGGCCTCGACGTCGATCGGCTTCGCCCGGAAGTTCCGGGACAGGACCTGGGGCACACGCGTACTCTAGAGTGTTCGCTCGCCCGGTACCCTGATCGCATGCCTGTCGAACTTTCGGGTCGGTTGGTCTTCCTCGCCTCGCCGGGCAACATGGCGAAGGAGCGCGACGCCTGTCGCATGGTGGTCAGGGAGTTCAACGAGCAGTCGAGCGAATCCGGGCAGGTGGTGTTTCTGCTGCGTGCCTGGGAGGACATGCCGGGTGGTGTGGGGCGGCCGCAGGATCGCATCAACCCTAAACTCGATGAGTGCGATTACATGATCCTGATTCTCGGAGACAGGTGGGGCTCCCCGCCGGCGGTGAAGGGGCCGTATTCCTCCGGGACGGAGGAAGAGTTCTACCGGTGTCTCGACCTTCTCGCCAGTCCGACCGCGGTGATGCGCGACTTGCTCGTCCTGTTTCGCACGTTGGAGCCGGAACGATTGCGTGATCCGGGGCCGCAGTTGCTGGAAGTGATGAACTTCCGTAACGACCTCGAAGAGGCAAAGTCGTTGCAGTTCGTTAGTTTCGACTCGGAGCAGAGCTTTGAGGCGGCGATTCGGAAGCAGCTCGCCGAGTGGGCCCGCCCGCTGTCGGAGCGTGAGCCGGTCAAGATCGACCTTCCGAAGCTTCGGACTATCGAGGCAGGGCCGACAGTGGCAAGTCACATCAAACTGCTCGAAGCCGCGAAGGAGCACGCGAAGAACGGATTGCTCATGCAAGCCGAGCTGTTGTTCGCTCAGGCGATCGAGGATGGTGATGTCGAAGCTGTCGCAGAATTTGCCCTGTTTATGCGGAGGACTGGCCGGCTGGACACTGCGCTGGAATTGAACCAGAAGATCATCGAAGACCCCGGCGTGTTGAGCTCGACAGACCATGATTCTGTGGCTCGCAGGGTGCGAGCTTTGGTCAACATGGGCATCATCCACCGAAAGCGAAGTTCGCTCACCGAATCGATCAAGGTGCTCAGAGAGGCTGTGCGCACGGCGGAATCCAGCGTCACACCGGTTTACCAGGAACTCTGCTACGCCCTCGACAACTACGGGCTAAGTCTGCTGCGTGTAGGGGAACTTGAGCTGGCTCGACAGCAGTTCGAGAAGACGTACTCTGTGCGCAAGGAGTTTGGCACATCGCTCGAACTCGCGCAGTCCGCGATCAACTTGGCGCGACAGAGCTTGGCTCGCGAGGATTTCGCCCACGCCACCACGCTCTTCGAAGAAGCCCTCGGTATCCTCGAGACCGAGAACGACGGTCATTGTTTGGCCAACGCATTGTGCGGGCTGGCCGAGGCGCGCTTGCGAGCCGGGGTGCGGGACGGCGTTCGAGTGCTGCTCGAGCGTGCGCTCGAGGTCAACGAAACACTAGGAAACTCGGACGGAACCAGCATCGCTCATGCCCTGCTGGCTAAGTACTTCCTGGCGGAGGGCGATGTGGGCCTCGCGCGTGGCCACGCCGAACTCTGTCACGAGGAGAGCGAGCGAACGAACAGTGCGACCGGGTATGGCACGTCGTACTTGCTGAAGGCGATGATCGCCCGCCAAGAGCGTGATGGGCGCGTCGCCACCGAAAACCTCGCCAAGGCACAACAGTATGCGCAGAGCAGCGGCAACGAGCCTCTGATCAGGGATATCGATGCCGTGCGACGCGAATAGGCGGCAGCTCCGGCTGCCGAGGCTCCGACTGGATCCACTCCAGGCTCGGCCAGAACAAGCAAGTGAGACTGCCGGCCGGCGTCGTGCCGCAGCCGGTGTCTATAAAGGCATGGGTGTCGGTGATTGTCGGAACCCCGTTCGATTGGACCACGTGACCGTGGATGCGGTACTTCCCGGCCGCTGCTTCCCGCTCTCCCGGTCCTAGGTTGGGAATGTGACTCGCATACACTCGATCGGTCGACATGGACATCGGAAGGCTGCGGAAGAATTGAACGTGCTCGTCCGGGACTGACCGCCTGAGCTGAGTCAGGATGTCGTCGGAAGGTTCGTCGACGTAGGACGCGATTGTTGCTGCTCCGCCCATGCGAAGCAGCACGTCGATTTCGCCGTTGTCGAGAGTGTCCAGGAATGCCTGGTCGTGATTGCCTCGCAAGAAGGCGCATTCGATCTCGGCTGATTCCTGCAGACTCACGAGGAAATCGATGACTTGTCGTGAATGCTTGCCCCGATTGACGTAGTCGCCCAGAAACACCAGGTGCCGAGTCTGGGAGCGGGCGCGTGCCACGACATTTTCGAGTTCGTTGAAACAACCGTGGATGTCGCCTACAAACGCATACTCGGTCACAGGACAACCTTGGGAATTTCGGTGTAGGGTAACGCGGCGTCGTTGCCCAAGGCGAAGGTGGCGAGGTGTGAAACATCAGGGTCACTGACGGATGTCGCCACGATCAGCGCACGGAGCGAACGGTGACGGTTCCGCGGCAGCGAACCAACGGCCGAGGACAAACGACCGGACAGGTCGGCCAGCACCTCGAACGTCGGCTCGGGATACACGCCGGAGTGCGACGACAGGAGAGAGGCAAGCTCCGGCTGGCCAAACCGGACCGCTAGTTCCTCCACTGAGAAGCAAGGGTCGCCGTCGCGAAGCGCCAGTGCATACGTCGCCGTCCGCAGGAGATAGCGCGCTACTTGAACGAGGCCCGGAAGGTAGGTCGAGCGGTCGCCGTCGGTCACGTCGAGGATCACGCCGAACTGGCGAACGCGTGCCAGGAGCTGATCCGGGTCGGGGGACTGAAAGTCGCCAAAATCTCCGCTAGCACGCCGGCACTGTCATGGATGATCACACCGTCCCGCACCAGGTGCATCCCGTAGAGAGTCTGATGTGCCTCGCGGAGCTGGGCCGACGTGTAGTGGGCCACGCTGACTCGCTCCGACTCGGCGGAATGAGTCCGTACGTCGGACAACACCAGGAGGTCGAGATCGGAGTGAGCCGATGCCGCCCGCCTCGCATAGCTGCCGTAGAGCAGCACACCCAGGGCGGGACCCGCAACGATCTCCCATGCGTCGTCGATGAGAGGACCGGGTACGCCGAAGCCGCTCAACCGACGCCTGAACTCAGCCTGATCGACCGCCGTCTCGGCGATGCTCCCCGAACTGTCTGCGGCCGGTGTCATGGACTACGAATACCATGCGGGTCTCGTTCAGGTGTCGATATGTCAAAGTGTAACGATTCGGTGGCGATGTCCGTCTTGAACTGCGGGATTGTGGCGAGGAGGGGGTGCGAGGGCGCGGGATGCAGGGATGGGTCAGGTCGGCCTCGTCGAGCGCATCCGGCGCGGGCGGCGGGACGCAGTGGGAGAGTTCGGTCGGCACCTCGGTAAGGCTGTGCTGGCCGCGTTGTGCGGGGTCGCGCTGTGCAAGTCAGTTCGGGGTCCTGAAGGCTGTGTTCTCGTAGCTCGGCTGGACGGCGAAGCGGTCGGGCCTGAAGCCGCTGGTGCTGTTCGCGGTGAGCGTGTGCGGGTTCGTGCTGATTCCGGCGCTCGGCGCCGCGTGCCTGCAGGCGATCATCTGGCCAAGACAGACTGCCTGTCCCGGCACGTTGGCGATGATCTGGACCTTGCGGCTTTGCGAGCAACCGCCAGTGGCGCGGCATCCAGCCGCATGGTCCGGCTGGCGTCGGCCTCGTCCGGTTCGCGCTGATCTTCGGCAGCCTGCAGTTGATACCTGGCATGGGCGAAACACACGCAGACGCGTCGGACGCTGTAGCGGATTGCCTTGATGACATGCCGGTCCGACAGCAGTGCGTCGAAAGCCTGGGGGAGTTCGTGTAGTGGGGTTCAACCAGGCTTGCACGCGTTGGTGGTCATCGCCGGTCCCGGTCGGGATACGGTGGTCGTCCCGAACCAGCCGATGCTGGGCGGCACAAGGAGCGGATTCCGGTCGAGGTCGAAGGCGACGTCCCGCCGATTCTCGGCACGCCACCGGCATAGCACTTCGGGGCTGGCGTCCGGCAGGCCGACCGGGAAGCCCCCTGCCTTGCGCTGCAAGTGTCCCGGGGACACGTGCAGTCGCTGCGAGATTTCGCGGCTGAGGTCGTGGGTCAGCCGCGCCCGTCGCTCTGCGTCGTCTTGGGGTGACAATTCCTAGTAGCAGGCCACTAGGCGCGGGTTCTTCGCGGTCTTGAGTTGTAGGAGGTGGGTTCGCTCAATCCCCGGCTCGGAGGTCGGGGTAGTCCGAGACGGCGTGCGCGGACGGCACCCTGTTGCGCGCGGGAGGGCCGACGCCGTCGAGCTCGCGAGGTTTCGCTAGGACGACCTCGGCCGTCGCACCGTACTCGTCGAGCAACCCCCGTGATGGGGTTAACGGCGAGCTGGCCTGGAAAAACGTCATTCGAGACAGGTGTGACGCCGTCACGAGTGTGCCTTTGCCGGCCGGGTCGAAGGCCTGGGAAACCGGGCTGCGGGTCGCGTCTCGACCCGTCACGTTTTCTCACGACCAGGTCGGCGGCGGCCAGGGGCGGTCCCGTCGCGACGACAATCCGGCTCGCCGCTTGATTGACGAGCTCCTCGTGGACAGGCGCTTGCCGACGTTGTCAACCGGATCTCCTCGGTAACACCGGCTATCGTTACAGCGATGTCCGGACGGATCTTCTCTGAGGGTGCTGGAGCGGGTGTGGGTTACGAGTTCGACGTGTACTTGAGCTACTCCAGGCAGGGATCCGTGTCCGAGTGGGTGTTCAACCACTTTTTCCCGAGTCTCAGCGAAGCCTTGGACGACGAGATGCCGTATGAGCCCCGTATCTTCGTCGACCAGAACATGGCGACAGGGTTGGCTTGGCCACTGAGCTTAGAACGCGCTCTGCTTCGCTCGCGGCTCATGGTCGCCGTACTGTCGGCCCCATACTTCCGGTCGCAATGGTGTCTGGCGGAATGGATGACGATGTCCGGCCGGGAACGCGAGAGCGTGGCCACGGACGATCTGATCGTCCCCGTCGTTTACGCGGGCGGCAAAAACTTTCCGGATTTCGCGCGAAGCAGGCAGTTGGTCGACTTCAAAACTTGGAGTGTACCGCACGACCTCTTCCGTCACTCAAGGGATTACCTTGATTTCCACCGTGAGGTGCGCCGGTTGGCGGTGGACATCGCCGAGCGGTTGAGGACCGTACCGGAGTGGGATGCCGCATGGCAGGTTGTGCGGCCGGATGCGGTCTCGCCGAGTACACAATCGAAGTGGTGAGGCCGCGATGTTCGTGACCTTCTATTCCTATAAGGGCGGCGTCGGCCGGACGTTCTGTCTCGCGAACGTCGCGGTGCAGCTGTCTCCGTGGGGCTACCGGGTGTTGTGCGTCGACTGGGATCTGTATTCGCCGGGCTTGCACTCCTATTTCGCCCCGTGGCTGTCCGGACCGCCGGCGCCCGGGGTGGTGGAGATCATCGGTGCCGACACCAAAGGCCCGATCGAGTGGCAGAGGTCCGTCGTACACGTGGAAATTCCCGAAGTCGGCGAGCTAAGCCTCCTCTCGGCAGGACGCGGTGACGCGGACTACGTGACGCGCCTGCGCGCGATCTCCTGGCCTCACCTGTTCGACAAGTACGACCTCGGCTGGCGTTTGGAAACACTCCGCGACGAGATGAATCTCGACTACGACTTTGTGCTCGTCGACAGCCACGCCGGCGTCACCGAGGTCGTCGACGTCTGCACCGCCCAGCTTCCGGACATTCTCATGCTGTGCTTGAACCCGAACCGACAGAACATCGACGGTGCGCTCGACGTCGTTCGCCGCACCATGGCCGTCCGCGACGAGTCGCCCTATGACAAGAGCCGGTTGCTGGTCGTGCCGGTGTTGTCGAGGCTCGACACCCGCGACGAGCGGGCGCGCTCGGGCGAGTGGCGACAACGCATGGCGGCGACCTTCGATGACCAATACCGTCCGTGGACTCCGAAGGACGTGGCGCCAATCGACGTGCTCGACGCTACCACTGTGCCCCACCTGCCGAAGTGGAGCTTCGGTGAGGAGATCGTCCAGGACGAGCACCTGGCCAACGTCGCTGCGTTGCTGGCGCACGAGCTGGCCGAAGCGGACCTGCTGGTGTCCAACAGCGAGGATTATGTCGCTGCCGCACGGGAACGTGGCAGGCGGCCCCGGCAGCGCATGCTGTCTCACAGCGTCTTTGTCGTCGGCACATCGTCCGTTGCCGACGACCTTCGTCTCCGGCTCAGCACGTTCGGAGTGCAGGTCGCGCACCCCGAGGCGCTGTCGACCGCCCGGCACTTCGTCGTTGTGCTGGACGAGGGTACGCCGGCCGAGGCCGTACGAGCCGTGACCGAGAAGGTACGGGCCACTCCGGACACTCCGCGTCTGTTGTTCGCGATCGCCCAAGGGCGGTCCGACGTCGATGAGCCGCTCAACACATGGCATGTGCTCTGGGACGCCGATAATGACGTCGATGGGGAAATCGCGCGGAAGATCGCCGGCGCGGTCGCGGATGCGATCGACGACAGCGAGGACGGTCGCGGGCTGGCTGCGCAGGTGCTCGCGCGGATCGGCGAGGAATCGCTCGGGTCGGGCCGTATCGCGGGAGCCCGCGACTACGCCGACCGTGCCGGAAAGCTCGCCAAACGGTGGCTCGTCGAGCTGGCCTCCTTGGCCGGTCAGGTCGCCTATCACGACGACGATCTCGCCGAGGCCGAGCGGTTGCTGCAAGAAGTCGTCCTGCGAGCATCCCGGTCACCGCAGGCCCGGCGCGCCCACCTGACCCTCGGGCGGATCGCCATGCGGCGTGGTGCCCCCGAGGATGCCTGTGCACACTACGACCAGGTGCTCGACAGCAGCGAGGACCGAGCTCTATGCCTTGCCGCTCTGCGTGCGAAGGCGGACGTGGCGGACATCACCGGACGGTACCCCGACGCGCTGGACTGCCTGACACAGGCGGTGGCTCTCGCCGAGGGAACGGAGGACGCACCTGTCCTCGCGTTGGCACTCGGACAGATGTACGCCGACCGGGCCGATCCCGCCGAAGCTGAACCGTGGCTGCGCGACGCGGTGGGTTCCGGCAAGCTCGGGCCGTACGATCACTTCGCGGCCTTGCGTCGGCTCGGCATCGTCGCCGACCACCGGGGGAACGACGATGTGGCCGCGGAGCACCTGCATGCCGCACTCGCTTACGCGGTCGACCACCTCGATGCCGAGCGTGTGGTGGACGCGGCGGCTGACTACCTCGACGTGCTCCGGAGGCTCGGCCGCACCGGTGACATCGACTTCGCGTTGAGACGGGCCTATGCCGCGCTGGCCGGCGGAAGCCATGAAAAGGCACGTCTGCTCAGCGTCGAGGCGGACGTTCGAGTGCGTGACCGCCAGTTCGCGCGGGCGAAGGTGGCGTACACCGAGGCGCGCACGCTTTACCAGTTGGTTGAGGACCGCTCCGGTGAGGTGGGCGCGTTGATCGGGCTGGCCCGGGCGGAGGAGTCGGACGGCACCGCGGACGACCGGCTGCTGGAGGCGCGCCGGCTCGTGGCCGGGCTGCGCGGGCCGGAAGCTGACTGGTTCCGGCGGCAGATCGACGATCTCAGAGGATGGTGAGGCGTGCTTGACATCATGCTGTGTGGGGCTGCCGACATCGACCAGGTGCGGCGAGAGTTCGACGAGGTTGTCGAGGCGTTCGGCGCCAAGCCTTGGCACTACATGTCGGGGCAGATCGCCCATGACAACTCGCTCACTTCGAGCTGGGTGGATAACTCTCGTGCCACCGTGCTGAACATGAATATCTGCGTGTTCGTCGTGGTGGAACGCGTCGGCGACATCACCTGGCAGACCGAGTTCCGCGAGGCGCTGAGGGCCGGCAAAGCCATTCGTATCTTCTGCCGCGAGGACACCTACCGCGAGTATCTCACGCTGCGCCGACTCGTGTCCGACCCGAATGCCATCAACCCCGACAAGCGAAAGCTCGTCGAGATGATCAGCGAGCTCGAATTCGACCGGCGCCATACGATCGTGCCCTACCAAACCGGGTTTTTTCGCGACGTTCTGCGCATGCACCTCGCGATGTTGTTCTCCGCTGCTCTGGAGGCCATGGAGAAACGCGCCCGGCTCTCCGCCGTCGAAGCGCTCCTGAGCGAGCCGAGCAGATTGAGCCCCGGGGAACTGGCCTCGGTTGCCGAGATAGCCACCGACGAGTTCGCCGGCAAGACCGCGCGCAAACGGGCGATCCTCGCCTTGGTCGCGCGGCAGGCCGCCGACGACGATCTCGTGCGACAGCTCACGCAAAGTCCTGAGCAGGGCGTGCAGCGCATCAGCATCGATAACATCGCACGGTTGTACCGGACTCGGCCCGCCGAGGCCGAGATGTTCGACCACCTCGTCTCCGTCGCGAACCAGTCGGGCGACTCAGGGCTCGCACGGCGGCTCATTCCCGCGATGCTGGGCATCGACTTCGCTCTCGCGGTGAGCGCCCTGACTGCACTCGACCTGACCGACATCGGCGCCCGCCGTCGGCTGGCCCAGGAACTCGAGAGTCGCGAGCAGTTGATCGACGACCGACGGGTCCGGTTGGATGTCGTCGGCTTGCTGAGCCGGTGTCTGGACACACGACAGGAGGCGGACTGGAAGGCACGGTGCCGCGCGTTCGTGGACCGGTTGACCGATCAACCGCCGTAGCGCTTGGCCCGGCGCTCAACTCCTACACCCTCTGTAATGCCGACGCGAAAATGTTAAGAGACGCCTGACCGATGACCACAGCACCCGCCGCGGGCCGAACTGGCGGCGGAAGGCCGTCGCCGACCACGGGTGTTCGTGCGCGAGCCGCGACTCTGCGCTACTATGAGCGCATGATCTCCCCGAACACGGGAGATATCCCACGCGTGTCGGACACATCATTGCCCCATAGTCGATCGGCTCACGATCAGCCGTGGGGCAGTCCTGTTTGCTGATCTCCTGCGGATCTTAGCGTCAGCGTCTCGGCGTCGCAGTTGATCGTCAAGTTCTGTGCGCGCAAGTGCGCGGCAAGATCGTGGGCGGGGCCGCCTTGGGCGTGCAGGTGCGTGGCAATCCGTGCGAGAAGGTCGTCTTCTCGTAGGTAGAGGTTCTTCACGCCCGTCGCTGAGCGGGGCTGGGCGCTGGTGTACCCATGCCGGCAGCGGTAGCCGGGACGACCGTTCACCCAGTGCGAGTCCATCCGACGTCCGCAGGCCCCGCATCGCACCAGCCCCGACAGCCGGTAGATGCGTCTCGTGCCGTCAGACGCCGTCCTGGTGACCCGGACAGCCTGGACGGCGATGAAATTCCGCTCGCTGACCAGCGCTGGATGTGAGGGCTCGGCGGCGATGGTCAACAGGCCACGTGGTGCTTCGGGGGTTTGCTGGTTGCGGTCGGGGACGCGGTCCCAGACTTCTCGGCCGGTGTATCGCGGATTTCGGAGGATCTCGACGATCGTGCGGAGTGACCATGTTCGGCCGGAACGGTGTCGGTTGCGGTCTGGATCCGTCGCAGACGGGCATGGCACGCCTCGCTCGTTCAGTTCGCGAGCGATATCGGCGGCGCTTCGCCCGCTGAGTCGCTCGGCGAAGATCCATTTCACCTGCGGTGCCGTCACCGGGTCCGGATCCAGCCTCTGGAGTCTGCGCCCCCAGCCAGCGTGTGTCCGGTTCGGGTGCGGGCCCGCATCGACCAGGCGGTAGCCGTACGGTGGGCGCCCTCCCAGGTAGCGGCCCTGCATGCGTACTTGAGCGCGCATCGCTGCTAACGTCCGGTGCCGGGCCCGCAGCACCTCCCGCTGCGATTGTGCGCCGAGTACGGTCATGAGCATCCGGTGCAGGGGACTGCCGGCCTCGACTGGTCCGCCGGCCTCCGGGAGCCAGACCTGCACCTCGTGCCGGGTGAGTGTCGGGGCTAGCTGTTCGAACTGGTCCGCGGCAAAGGCGCGCTCGTACTCTCCCACGACGATTGCGTCGAACCCGCGATCCGGGTCAGGAAGAGCTGCCAGCAGCGCTGCCGCCTTCGGCCGGTCGCGCCATGGCAACCGCCGTGAACACCCGGCATCGAAATACTCCGTCACAATCACTCCGTGTCTGGCGATCAAGGTCTCGGCTGCCTCGCAGCGGAACTCACCGGGTCCTGGTGTTCCACCGTCGACGTCCGACCGTAGAACGCAAACCTGACCGCGCCGCGGGCTCGCCGCTGCGGACGGCGGGCAAGCCTTGGGTGTGTGCCCTGGACCCAGTCATGAGAAGATCAGGAGTTTCCATACTCGCCACCCTCGCGTCGCCGGCTGTCACGGGTGCGACGCGAGGACCGTTGACGCGTGACACACCACGGCGTGCGATCACCCGGCCAGCCCAACATGCACGCCACGACGTTCTGGTAGACCCGATCCGCGACTATCCGGCTGAACGCCGCGTGGCTCGAGTACTGCACGATCAGCACGGCGTCCCAGGCCCCTTACGCGACGAGTGACGTCGACCCACTGCCTGCGTAAACACCTTCGAGCCGTAACGCGGTAGGAACGCCGCTCGAGGGCAGCTGGATCCCTGCCTTCGCAACACGCGAGATCAGGCCAACGCCGCGTCCGGCGGAACGGACGCTGGCCCGACGCGATATCTGTCGCCGTCCTACTCGGCCGTCGCCCTGCGGTCGCGCTCACACTATTAACTTTCCGCCACGGATTACTGAATACCTCTATCTAGAAGCCATCGGAGTACCGCATGCCGCCGCCAAATCGGCCGTTATGGCATTATGGCGGCAAGGCACGGCCTGGGTCTTTTCAGTGCCGGCCTTCGCGTTATGTTTGACATTCGTACTCAACGTGATCAGCTCGTCGGAGAACGAGCCGGAACCTGGTGGTGGCTGCGTGCCCGAGGACGCGCAGCTGCTTGTGCGGAGTGTCGCGTCGGAGGTGGTGCGATCCGGCGCTGACGATGTGCGGGGAACACGCGCGATCGTGTGCTCCCCGCACGATCGCGCTCAGCTGGGTTCCCACCAATAGTCGAGGAGGTTCCCGGCAGCGTCCCGCACCTCGATCAGGATCCTGTCGGCCCCGCCGGGGATGTTCGCTTCGAGTTCGAGCTTGACCTTACTGTTCACGCATTTGAGGCTGGTGCTCTTGTAGTCGAGCCTGCGGCTGGGGCCCGCGTACGTGGCGGCGTAGACCCGGACGCATGTGTCGGTGTAGAGGAAGCCCTCGACCAGAGCGGAACGCGCGTAGAGGTAGTAGTTGTAGGCGAAACTGATTGATGCTTCCTTGGCGGCGCGTTGGGCAGCGGTGCTGGAGCTGGTCGCCGCGTGGCCGGCCGGGGCCGCGGTGGCGGCCGGTGCCGCGGCGAAGAGGGTGGCGGCGGAGGCCGCCATTGCGGTCAGAAGGACCGCGGTCTTCCGTGTGCGGCGCGGTGCTGGCTGCTTGTCGAGGAGTTTGGTCATCATGGGTTCTCATCTCTCTTTTGGGTGCGCCCGCACGCTGATCTGCGTGCGTGACGACGGCGGGGTCCACCCGGACAGCGGTGTGCTGACGGCGCCGGCGCTGGGCGCGCCGTGCCGGTGGACCGGTTTGGTGGAGCGAGTTTGGGTGCCGATGTGACACGTAGGAGCGCTTGATTGCCGAGTGCGACCCGGGCGACGCGCGGCTGCGCACCGGAGAAGGCGGGGGAGTTGGTGGCAGAGCAGTGGTCACGGGTGTAGGCCGGTCTCCTGGTCGCGAGTGACTCCGGCGTCGTCGTCGAACTGGAGCAAGACCCGGGACGCGCCTCCTGGCACGTCCACGGGCACGTTCATGGTCTCGGTGTCGGTCGTATCGCACACCGTCGCCTGCGCTGGTGGGTAATGCAGGTTGCCGTTGGCGTCGTAGCCGAATGCCCACAGTGTGCGGCAGCCGTAGGCTTTGATCGAATAGTCGACGTCGACGGACCGCGCGTGCCAGCGCAGGTAGCCCAGGGCGTAGCTCGCGCCGTACCTGAGGGGGCCGAACTGGGTGCGTGGATCCGCCGCGACGGCGGCCGGCGCCGCCGAGACGAGCGTAGCTACGGCGGCCACAGCGATCGTGGCGGCCACCGTGGCGCGGTGGCGGGTTCTCGAGCTGGTATGGAATTTGAGCATGACGAGTACTTTCCTTCTTTGAAGAATCGGACATCGACGCCCGGAAAATCAGCGGCGTTCACATACTGATTCAGAGAGGGCGGCGCACGGTGGCGGCCTTGTTCGACAGCCGTCAGCGCCGGCCGATGCTCGAATGCGCTGGACACGACGTGGTCGTCGCGACGGTTACGGGCGGTTGTAGCGTCCGCAGACGCCGCTGGTGCCGCTCGTGCCGACGAGGCAGATGACAGCAGAAGCGGCACCGCCTGGGGTGTTCACCGAAACGGTGAAAGAGCCCGACCTGTCGGCACACATCGAAGGCGTGGACACGGGCCCATATTCTCCGCCGTTGGCGTCGACGGCGGACACCAGCAGCCGGGTGCAGGAGCGGGTCGTGAGCGAGTAGTCGACGCCGAGGGAGCGTTGATGCCAGTGCAGCGTGCCGGTGAGGCGGGTTTCCCCGTCGCGGAGGTCGATCGGGGTAGTGGGATCTGCGGCGAGTGCGGACGGTGTTGCGGAGAGGAGCGTCGCCACTGCGGCCGCAGTGGCGACCGTGGCGAGCGTGCCGCGGCGTCGGGTGCTCATGCCGGTACGGAGTTTGAGCATGACGGGTACTCCCCTTCTTGATTCCCAGCGCCCCCTCGGCGGTGGGTGTCAACCATCGGTGTAGTGCGAACGGGTTGTCCGGCGCCGAGATCTGGACACCGGACATCAACGTCCGGACAATCGGTAACCGGTCATGGGGGAGGGTTGTCAGGAAATGCCGCGCGCTGAACGACCGTTGGAACAAGACGGTTCCGTGCTGTCAGAGTTCGCCTCTGACCTGCGAGTTCTTCGAGAGAAGGCGGGGAGTCCGCCATACCGCGAGCTGGCTCAACGAGCGCACTATTCGTCGACGACGTTGTCCGACGCCGCCGGCGGGCGGCGGTTGCCCAGCTTGGCGGTGACGCTGGCCTACGTCGCGGCCTGCGGTGGCGACCGTGGCGAGTGGGAGCGCCGTTGGCACGCTATCGCCACCGACCTCAACGAGGTCGATCGCGCGCCAGACGACCATGCCGCCGTGGATGCGCCTTATGTCGGGTTGGCGGCGTACAGCTCGTCGGACGCCGAGCGGTTCTTCGGCCGTGAACGGCTGGTCGACGACCTTCTCGCACGACTCCGACAGCAGCACTTCTTAGCCTTGTTCGGTCCGTCCGGAGCCGGGAAGTCGTCCGTGTTGCGCGCGGGGCTCGTCCCGAACCTCCGCGCGAGGAACGACGCGGGCCCGGTCGTGCTGTTCACACCCGGTCCGCATCCGCTGCAGGAGTGCGCGCTGCGGCTCGCACCGCTGCTGGGCACCATCGCGTCGGTGGTCGAAGCGGAGCTGACCACCGAGCCCAGGGGTCTGGTGACTCTAAGCAATCAGCTGTTGCTCGGCCGACCATCTTCCGCAGAAACCGTGATCGTTGTTGACCAATTCGAGGAGATCTTCACTCTCTGCGCAGATCGCGACGAACGAGACGCGTTCATGCACCTGCTTCTCACCGCCGCGTCCGCGGGATCGAGATGCCGGATCGTGCTGGGTGTACGCGCGGACTTCTACGGCCATTGTGCGCAACACGAAGGGTTGGTCGCGGCACTGCAGGATGCCCAGGTCACCGTCGGCCCGATGACCGCTGACGAACTCCGCCGGGCGATCACTCGCCCGGCAACCGGCGTCGGCTGCGCGGTCGAGAGCGACTTACTCAGCGTGTTGATCGCTCACACTCACGGGCAGGCCGGCGTCTTGCCTCTGTTGTCGCACGCGTTGCGAGAGACGTGGCGCCGCCGCAAAGGCAACACCCTGACCCTCGCGGGCTTCCGCACCGCTGGGGGCCTGGACGGAGCACTTGTTCGCACTGCGGAGGCCGTGTTCGGCGGATTGACGGCGCCCCAGCAACGCTTGGCCCAGCACCTGCTCAAGCGCCTCGTGGTCATGGGCGAGGGCACCGAGGACACCAAACGCCGCGTCCGCCGCAGCGAGCTTGACGACGCTGACGACACCGCGGCTGTTCTTCAGGTTCTCGGCGACGCGCGGTTGCTCACCCTCGACCGGGATACCATCGAGATCACCCACGAAGCGCTGATCGGTGCGTGGCCGAGACTACGACGGTGGCTCGACGCGGACCGCGAAGGCCATCGGCTTCACCGGGAACTTGGCGACGGCGCGACCACTTGGGAGACCCACGGTCGAGATCCTGCCACTCTGCTCCGGGGCAACAGGCTGACCCTCATCGCCGACTTCGCCCGGCGAAGCGACGAGCTGACGGTTCGGGAGCGAGAGTTTCTCAAAGCGTCAATCGCTGCACGCGACCGCGAGCAGTCGGCGGACAGACGGCGAATCCGGCGCCAGCGTGCGCTGATCGCCATCCTGACCGTCATCGTCATGCTGGCTTCGGCTGCGCTGGCCTTCGCCATCAACTCCCAGCGCAACGCCACACAACAACGCAATACTGCGCTTGCCCTGCGCGCCGCCGCAGCCGCGATCGATCTCATACCTCGCGACGCGACACTTGCTGCCCAAATAGCCCTTAGTGCATACCGCCTGCAACCGACGCAGGAAACCATGGAAGCGTTGATCAGCGCCTCGGCCATGGCACACGGCATAAAATTTCCGTCAGGCGGGGTTGATATTTCGGACGATGCTCGAACACTTGCAGTCCTGAATCAACCGGCGCGAACGACAACAATATACACTGTCGCCGAGTACGGCCTAGATGTCAAGGCGCGAATCCCTGCACCTGTCAGTGGTAGTCAGCCCCCTTACCTCAGTCCTGATGGTAAACTTGTCGCCGCAATAGAGGGGCGTGAAGGTATTGTCATTTGGAGTCTCGGTGATCAGGTGACTCCACCCGCCAAAAGGGCAACGATACCCCGGGCGTCCTATATTGCCGATTGGTCCTCAGATGGCCGCTACCTTCTTGCTGCTGACGGTGACTACTCCGAGCCGGGTCAGCCGCTGCATGCGGCTTTTAGGCCGGCGGTCTGGGATCTCGCAAACCTGGATTCCCCGGCTCTGATTGCGGAGCTGACAAATAGTAACGGCAGCTTCTCTGGAAAATTCATTGGTGATTCACGAACCGTTGCGGCCTTGCAGTCGAAGTCGCCCGAAGCTCCAGATCAGGGCGTTGACCTCATATCACTTGATCAGCCAGGATCACCCCGGAAACCCTGGCTGAAAAGCGTTAAATCAGGTCAGGTTATCGAACTCCACATTTTGAATAGGCGACAGACCGCATGGACCACGCAATCACTCAGCGGTGGGCAAATGGAGTTGACATCCTGGAGTATCGAGAATACCGGAGATCCGTCTGAGCTTGGAAAGGTCGCGTTCCCTGCTGAAGTCGTCCCTCGCATTGAAACCTTGACCGATCGCAATCCGGCGACCGTAATCGCCACAAATGGCAACCTTGCCTCAATCTGGGACCTTGCGGATATTCAGCGACCAAAGCGAAAACTCACGGTAACAACTGGCGGCTCCCGTCCGGCTGATTTCCGGCTTGCCCCTGACGGGCAAAACCTTCTCGGCATCCTTGGTCTAAGTAGCGAAGAAAACATTCTGGCGCATTGGGAGTTTGATCCAAATAAGGCGGCCGCCAAAATGTGCGGCGGAGCTGAAAAGGTATTGCCTCCAAATGTCTGGGACGAATATTTTTCGGGATTGGACTATCGGTCACCCTGTTGACGTGGAGAAGTCACTGCAATTCGCGTAACGTCTGGTGCATGTCAGATGAGCGGGTCAATTGCGAGTCGACGCAGTCGCACGTGAGCGGGTTCGCCGGGCCGGGACGGTCGTGATGCTTGGACTCCTTCGGAGAGAAGGGGTTCCTGGGCAACGTCGTGGTGACGCGGGAGATCACGCTGCGGGGCGCGTTCCGCTTCGACGCAGAGTTCGATGACGCTCTCGCCGGCTCGCTGCCGGACTGCCGGTGGACCCGGTGACGACCCACCGCTTCCTGCTCACCGAAGCGGCTGCAGCCTTCGACACCGTCGGCGACCGGATGGTGGCCTCGAAAGTCCTGCTCGACTTCACCGCCTGGTGATGCCAGCCCCGTGGCGTAGGTGGAGATGCTTTGCGCCGGGGCAGTCCATGGCGTTGATCGTGTTCGCGCACACCGGACCGCCAACGTGAACCGGCTGGCGACCGGCTTCGGTGCAGCGCTATGGTCTATCGCATGAACACGCATCCCGCGCAGGGAGTAACTGTTCAGGTCGTTGTCGGGCTGTGAGTGGGCCTGTGGGATGATCTTGTTGTGGGGGAAGGTGTTCGTCCGTCGTATGACGAGCTGGCCGCGCTGGTCGCAGCGCAGGCGGTGGAGCTCACGCGTGCGCGGGAGGAGATCGGCCGGCTACGGGACGAGGTCGCCCAGCTGAAACGCCGCCTCGGGATGAATTCGGGTAATTCGTCGATGCCGCCGTCGTCGGACCGGTTCAGCAAACCGGCGCCGAAGTCGTTGCGTGGCAAGACCAACCGTAAGCGGGGTAAGCAGCCGGGAGCGCCGGGGGCGAGCCTGTCGCTGGTTGAGGACCCCGACAGGGTCGTGGATCATGAGCCGTCGTCGTGCTCGGGATGCGGCACCGAGCTTCGCCGGCACGACGAGGTCGGGGTGACCCGCCGGCAGGTGGTGGACCTGCCCGAGGTGCGTCCGTCGGTGACCGAGCATCGCCTGCACCGGCTGCGGTGCCGCGGATGCCGCCACGTCACCACCGCGCCCGCGCCGGCCGAGGCGACCGCACCCGCCTGTTACGGGCCGAACGTGACCGCGCTGGCGGCGTATCTGCTGACCTACCAGCACATCCCGGTCGCGCGAACCGCGCAGCTGCTGGAAGACCTCATGGGGCTGCCGGTCTCGACCGGCTGGGTCGCCGGTGTCCTCACTCCGGTCGCCGCCAATCTCGACGAGTTCGCCCAGCGGGTCGAGCAGGCATTGCGGGTAGCGCCGGTGGCGCACTTCGACGAGACCGGCATCCGGGTCGAGGGCCGGAACTGGTGGCTGCACGTCGCCTGCACCCCACATCTGACCGCCTATCTGCCGCACCGGCAGCGCGGTGGCGAGGCGATGGACGAGTTCGGGATCCTCAACTACTTCCGCGGTGTCGCCGTCCACGACGGGCTGATGTCGTATCAGGACTTCGGGCGCGAACATGCCCGCTGCAACGCCCACCACCTGCGCGAACTGGTCGCGGCCGGCGAAGCCCACCCCGAGCACACCTGGCCCACGATCGCGTTCAAGACGCTCAAAGAACTCAACACCGCCGCCCATACCGCACGAGACGCCGGCCTGGACGCCATCCCCGCCCACATCCGCGATCCGCTGATCTCGAGGTTCGTCCGCACTCTCCACCTCGGCTTACTGCTGCACCCACCGAGTCGGGATCGCAAGCAAAGCAAGACCCGGAACCTGCTGGTGCGCTTGCGCGACTACCAGCACCAGGTGCTGGTATTTGCCCGCGACTTGACTGTCCCGTTCACCAACAACCAGGCCGAACGCGACCTGCGGATGATCAAGGCCCAGCTGAAGATCTCCGGCGGCTGGCGCACCCGGCACGGCGCCCACGCATGGCTACGCGTCCGCGGTTACCTCTCCACTGCCCGCAAGAACGGCCTCCACATCATCACCGCGCTCCGCGACGCTGTCACCGGAAACCCCTGGCTGCCAACGAACATCGAAATAGCCTGAACAGTTACTTCGCGAGACTCTGGATCACCTGGTCGAACAGGTTCCGGAGCTGGAGCCCAAGCGTCAAATCATCGAGGAATCCTTGCGGACACTACGTCGGCCTGTGCGCAGCATCGACACATCGGCCGGGTGCAAGCTGAAGGTGATCGTGGACTCGATCACCATCGCGGGGCCGGCGGTTGACGTGAACGAATCAGTCTCCTGTGAGCCAGGGCTACTACATTTGCTTCGGCCCCGCTGGCACCGACCTTCGCGAACTGGTGCGCGTCGCCGGAAGCCGCTGGGCGATCGAAGAAAGTTTCCAAACCGCGAAGAACGAGACAGGACTCGACCACTGCCAAGTCCGCCGATACGAAGCATGGTATCGGCATATCACCCTCTCCATGGCAGCGGCGGCATTCCTCGTCCTCACACGAGACGCCGCGAAAAAGGAGGATCCACATCCGGCCTGATATCACTCACCTCCAACGAAATCCGCAGACTATTCAACCGCGTCACCGCACCGGCCCGGCACGCAATCCAGCATGCGATGCACTGGTCGCGATGGCGACGAACCAGCCAAGCCCGAGCGCGTGCCAGCCACTGCCGGCGACGCGGCCATCACGAACTGTCGTTGCAGTACTAGTACTCCAGCCGCACTTCGTGATCAAGGATGTGTCTTCGCTGGTAGTGGGCTTGCTGAGCTCGATGTTGATGGCGTCGGCGCCAGTGTGACCAGGCCCAGGTGTTGAAGCGGTCGAGTGGGGTGGTGATCAGGTGTGCCAGGAGACGCTTGACCTCGCCCAGCGTGACTGGGATGAGGCCGCTACCAGGGCTTTTGGGGCGATCGCGGCGGTGACGGCGAGGTAGGTGTGGGCGAGCATGGCCAGGGTGATGTGCCGGTACCAGGCGTCGTAGCGGCGGACCTGGTACTGGTCCAGGCCGACATCGGTTTTCGCGGTCTGGAAGCAGTCCTCGATCGCCCAGCGCGCCCCGGCTACCCGGATCAATTCCTTGTTGGTCGTTCCTGTTGGGGCGCAACACAAGTAGTAGGCGATTTCGTGCTTGCCCTTGTTGTTCCGGGTGAGCGACCGGCGGGCCAGCAGCCAGCGTCCCCAGCCGGGCGGGGTGGTGTCGGAATAGGTAGGCAACTCGGCGACGGCCCAGTCGAACATCCGTGGTCCTTTGGCGCCGTCGCCGCAGCTGCGGCGTTTCCATGCCTCATCGGGTGCGTGGGCCACGAGTGCGTCGGCACGAGAGGTGCCCGCCACTGCGGGAATGGTCTGGCTACTGGGCACGGCCACGACGTAACCGAGCCGGCGGTCTTCCAGCCAACGACGGAATTTCGAGTCACCGCCGTAGGCCTCGTCGGCGGTGACCCAGGTCGCGGGCACCCCGGCGTCCAGGGCACGGGCGAGCATCCGCCGGGCGAGCACGGGCTTGGTCGCGAACTCGACCTGGTCGGGAACCGCGGCCTCGCGGCAGCGGTCCCGATCGGCGGTCCAGGATTTCGGCACGTACAGCTCACGGTCGATCAAGGTCCGGCCTCTGCTGGTGGCATAGGCACAGAACACGCCGAGCTGACAGTTCTCGATGCGTCCGGCAGTGCCCGAGTACTGGCGTTGCACCCCGGCGGATTTCGTGCCCTTCTTGAGAAATCCGGTCTCGTCGACGATCAGCACACCGTCCCGCTCACCCAGATGACCGATCGCATAATCACGGACATCGTCACGGACGCCGTCGGCGTCCCAGGCTGCCGCGTTGAGCAGCCGCTGCATCCCATCCGGAGTGATGTCCCCGGCGGCCTCGGCCAGCGTCCAGCCGTTCTTACCGGCCAGCGGCGCCAGCAAACCACGCACATAAGCACGAGCCCGCCGTCGAGGCTCAGCCCGATGGAACCGCCCCGCGACCTGCCCAAACAGGTCATCCAACCCAGACACCCAGGCCGCCAGGTCATCATCACTCAGCACAAGATCGACACACTACAAGCAAAACATCACGAAGTGCGACTGGAGTACTAGACCCTGCTGGGTTCCTTCGGATCGACGACGAGATCGACGAGGTCATCACCGCCCTCGCCGACGGTTCGCCGGCGGCCGGACCGGTCGTCACCTTCTGATGGCGCCTTCGAGCTGGGAGATCCCGTGAGCGCGGCACTCCTGTCCACCGCGGCCACCGACGCGGATCATGCTCGCGACGTGGCACTACAGAACGTGGCTCAGCGGGCGGGGGACGCGGAAGTCCACGGACAGCGTGTGGCGGTTGCTCGAGATCCGGCCGACTCCTGCGGCCCCCAGGACGACTGGAGCACCAAGGCGGGGCTCGAGTACTTGACCGACCTGAAGCCGCTGGGCGGTCCGAGTACCGCTCCGAAGCCGGATCCCGCGTTGTACGCACCTATTCGCCGACACTGGATGCCGTGGGCACGGTGAAGGGCAAGGCGAAGTCGGCGAAGAACAAGCTGTCCTGACTTCGCCCACGCGGTGCGAGCCGTTTCCGGACGACCCGCACCGCGGCGTGGGGCAGGCGCCGAAAGCGCACGGGGAGAACGGATGCCCCGGAACGGGATCGGCGAAGGGACCACCCAACGATCGTGGACGATCTGCCGCGGCCGGCGGAGCCCGGGCTGGTCGTGGGCGGCGCCTACGCAGGGAGCCGAACCGAATGTCCCCTCCGAAGGGCTTCACGCACACGTGTCGGTTCGGCTGCGCGTAGCCAATCGAGAAGCGCCTCGTAGACAGCGTCGTCGTGGAGCAGGCTGAAGTGGTTCAGCCCGCCGAGCCAGACGATGTCGGCGTCTTCGGTCAGGTCGTCGGCCCGCACCGGGGCCACGAGGAGGTCGCCGACGAGCCGGCCCCACGTGCTTCCTTCCGTGCGGGAGAGCGTCGCTGACACGAACAAGCGTCGGACGCCCGCTCCGCCTTCCGGACGCCAGGGGGATTCGGCTCCGGCCGACCATTGTGACCGGTGCACGTAGCCGTGCGCGAGATCCTGGATACCGTCGCTTCGGGTCGAGAGCAAGCGGGCCAGGGGCGTCGCGACGGGCGACTTGCCCAGCAGCCCCGCGACCTGGGCGACGCGTCGTTCCAGCGGCGCGCCGCTGTGCGGCGTCCCCAGGCACACCAAGCGCGTCACCCGGGAAAGCCATGAGACGTCTTGTTCCTGCGCTTGGTAGAGGGCACTTCGGGCCACCAACCCACCCATGGAGTGTCCGATGAGGACGATGTCGGTGACGGGTACCGGCCACGAGGCGACCAGCCGGCCCAGCAGGGCGACGAGATCGCCGCCGTTCTCGGAAACGTGCCGGCCCGAGTTGTACCGGACATACACGGGAGTGGTGTCCAGGTCATCGGCCAGGCGTGCGCCGAAGCCGGTGCCGCGGAACCAACAGCGCTCGGTTTCGACGAGTCCGTGCAGGAAGACCACCAGACGGCCCGTCGCGTCGGGATGAGCGGCGGTCAAGGAGCTGTGGTCGAGGGTGACCGGTCGGCGAGCGGATCGGACGGTCATTTCGTCGCTCGGTCCACGCCCGGCCGCGGGTAGACGTACTCCGAACATCCCGTGAGCGAGGCCGGTGGCGTAATGCCCGGGGGCGGATTCGAGGACGGACGTCGTCCAGTAGTCCCGGGCCAGCAGAGCGGGTAGCTGCGAGGTCGCCAGCGCAAGGGCAGCCAACCCGCCCACCATTTCGCCGAGCGCCGATGTGGCCTTTTTGATCATTTCGCTTCTTCCGTCCGCGTCGCCGCAGAACCGGCTGACCTCAAGCGGTGGCTACCCGTCTGGGGAGCCGCTACGCGGCGCGGCGCGCACATCCCGACGTGACGTCCAGCGCACGAGGGCAGCTATCACTGTCTCTGAACGTGGCAGTGGTCCGGTCTTCCCGCAGGTGGATCCGACTAGGAGAGCGAGCAGGGACACACGGCGAACAGTTCGACCAGGAGACATCCTTAATGCAGGGAGAACCGGAGAGGGCGTTCCCGGCTCCAGGCCGTACTGTCAGGCTGTCATTCGGGTTCGTTCTCCGGTGCCGCCGGCAGTCATCGCTGCGGGCGCTTCAGGACCTCGGCCAGTTCGACATTGCCGTCGACGACAGCGCGGGCGAGTTCGGTGAGACGCAGGTGTCGCGCGCGGGCGTAGCCGCGCAGCCGGGCGAACGCCTCGTCCATCGAAACGGTGCCGTGTTCGGCGAGCACGCCCTTGGCCTGTTCTATCACCAGGCGGCTGGTGAGCGCGGTCTGCAGCTGTTCGGTGAGCTGGTCGCCACGTTCGATGCTCCGCTGCTGAAGGATGCCGATCGTGGCGACGTCCGCCAGTGCCTGCCCGAGCTCGATCTCCTCCCGGTCCGCGCCGCCGGTTTCGGTGTTCAGCAGGGTCAGGACTCCGATGACCTGATCGCGCAGCCGCATCGGCAGGGCCTGTGCGGTGCGGAAGCCACATTCAGCGGCGGCCGCGGCGAACCTGGTCCATCGGTGCGCCTCGGCCGGCAGGTCGGTGCAGGACACCGGCGCTCCGCTGCGCACGCAGTCGACGCACGGACCGTCGTTGGTTTGCACGGCGAACAGTTCCAGCAGCTCGGCCCGCTGCGAAGAGGTGGCGGCTACCTGCAGGCCGCGGTTGGCGTCGAGCAGGATTACCCCGGCGGCCGAGACGCCGAGCAGGTCGACGCAGTGTCCGGTGAGCATGTGCAGGAAGTCGGCGACGTCAAAATCCGCCACGAGGGTGTCGGCGAGCTCGACGAACGTGCGAGATATCCGCTGCACCCGATCTTGCAGCGCTTGCTCCGGTGCTTCAGGGGTGGTTGCCATGAGTGGTGGTTACCCTCATCCAGCCCGATCTCACGGCCGCGACGCGTCGGGCGATCCGGTCAGCAGTTCGGCCGGGTCGAGGTCTGCGGTCGCGACGTCGTGCGCCACATCGGAAAGCCGTCGGTGGTGCGTGCGGGCGTATCCGCGCAAGGCGAGGTAGGCCTGGTGCATGTCGAGCCCGCCGGCTTCCGCGAGGACGCCTTTGGCCTGTTCGACGACCGTGCGATGGTGCAGGGTCGCTTGCAGCTGTTCGGACACGACCTCGTCGTGGCGGATCGCGCGCTGTTGCAGGATGCCGATGGTGGCGATGTCGGCTAGTGCCTGGCCCAGGGCGACGCTGGCGTCGTCGATGGCTCCCGGGGTCGTGCCCAGCAGGGTCAGTGCGCCGATGACGTCGTCGCGCAGCCGCATCGGGACCGCGCACGCGGCGCGGAAACCCGCGTTCACCGCCGCCGGCGCGAACTGGGGCCACCGATCGGACTCGGTCGCCAAGTCGGCGCTGGCCACCGCGATACCGGTGTCGACGCAGTCCAGGCAGGGTCCCTGGAGGGTTTGCGCGGCGAACACCTCGATCAGTTCGGCCTGTTCGGATGACCCGGCGGTCGGGCGCCAGCCGCCGCGCTGGTCGGAGAGGACGACTGCGGCGGCGTCGACGTCGAGCAGTTCCGCGGCCCGCTCGGTGAGCATGCCGAGGAAGTCGAGGACGTCGAAGTCGGCGACCAGGGTGTCGGCGAGGGAGACGAACGTCTTCGCGAGCCGCTGGTCCCGGGCGTCGCTCATCTTGTCGGCCCCTTCGTGACTGCGTGTCATTGCCCGTCCTCGGTATCGGTGAAGCGCAGTGACCGCTCGACGACCTGCCGGGCGACGTCGGCCAGGGGCACGTTGTGGGTGAATGCGTAGGCACGCAGCCGCATCAGCGCCACGTCGGTCGTCGAACCCAGCTGGACCTGGACCATGCCTGTGGCCTGGTGCACCTGTGCGTACGGGTCGGCCAGCCAGCTCACGTCCTCGGTGCGGTGCCCGTCCAGATCGGCTATCACCCCTTGGGTGGCCAGGTCACTGAGGATCAGCGCGTCGGACAGCTCCAACCGGGTGAGCGGGCCGGGCGTGTCGCGGTAGAGGTCCAGCGAGCCCAGCCGGACCACCCCGATCTGGAGCGGGAAGGAGAACACCGCCGCCGCGCCCAGCTCGCACGCTGCGGGGGTGAAGGCGGGCCACCGTGCGTTCGCGGCCGCCAGATCGGCGATCAGCACCGGGCCGCCGGAGGCGAAGGCGTCCAGACATGGCCCTTCACCGACCGTAAGCTGCAGATCTTCCAGCCCGGCGCTGACGTCGTTGGTCGCGTGCACCAGTCCACGGCTCGGCGACGACCCGTTGCCGCCGGGCATCGTGCTCAGGACGGTGGCGCCGGCTCCGGACACGGACAGCTCCCGCACGCACCGCTCGCACGCCAGGCTCACGGCGGATGCGGAGCGGACGGCACCGTCTGCGGCCAGCAGGGCCTGCATCCGCTGACGCCGGTTTTCCACCATCGGTCCTCCAGGCGCTCGACCCTCGTGCGACTACGCACAGCGTACGACCCGACCCGCGCAGGTAGCCGCCATGGGCCGTATCCGTCCTGAATACGGGGTGGCATCAGCGAACGCGGCCCGGTCGGCGTGAGTGGCGAGAACTCCTCGGCTTGTTCGGTGACGATTCTGCTGCTCAGCGCGGAGTGCAGCTGGCTGGTGAGCCCCGTCCACCCGTCTGCTCCATCGGAGTGACGGGGATGATCCGGATCGTGCGTTGGTTGATCGCGTCACCTGGGCGAGTTACCGTGGCTCTGCGTGGTTGAGCAATGCCACCGCCTTCCAACGCTTTGGCCTGGCCGGGTCCCCGCCTTGTCGTTAGCGTCCGACCTTGACGCTGTGCAGGGGATTCGATGGACAAGTTGCCCGGTTGGACCGACATCGGTCATGACGCGCTGCTTTCTTTCCGGACGTCTCGTCCTGAGCCCGGGGTGGCGGTGGTGGCGATCAGGGGCGAGATGGATCTGGCCACCGCTCCGCCGATGGCGGACGAACTCGACACGGTTCACCGCGAAGCCCCCCGGCGGCTCGTGCTCGACATGTCCGGCGTGGCTTTCCTGTCGTCGACAGGTATCGGAGCGCTGCTGAACCTCCATCGTGAGTGTCAGTGTGGCGACACGGATCTGGCGTTGATCCCGTCGTCGCTCGTGCGGCGTGTACTGACTGTGGTGGGGTTGGCCGAGGTGTTCACCATCATCGAACCGCCGTCACAAGAGGCGGATCCACGACGTCTCGCCTGATGGTTGCCAGGGTGCGCGGTCAGCGAAGGGGAGTGCCGAGGTCCGCGGGGTCGAGGGTGCCCTCGGCCAGTTCGCGCGCGACATCGGAGAGCCGGCGCTGCTGCCGGTGGGCGTACTCGCGCAGCCGGGTGAACGCGTCGTGCATGTCCAGGCCGTCGTGTTCGGCGAGGACGCCCTTGGCCTGCTCGACGACGATGCGTTGGTGGAGCGTGGCTTGCAGCTGCTCGGCGAGGAGCTCGCCGCGGTCGGCGGCGCGGTGGTGCAGCATGCCGATCGTCGCGACGTCCGCGAGTGCCTGCCCGACGGCGATGGTGTCGGCGTCGAGCGAGACGGGTTCGTGGTTGAGCAGGGTCAGTGCCCCGATGGTCTGCTCCCGCAACCGCATCGGCACGGCCGACGCCGCGCGGAAGCCCGCGTCCAGGGCCGCGGGCGCGAAGCGGGGCCAGCGGGCCAGTTCCGTGGCCAGGCTGAGGTCGGCGCTGGTGACCGCCTTCCCGGTGGCGACGCAGTCGAAGCACGGACCTTGATGCGTCTGCGCGATGAACAGTTCCAGCAGGTCGGCCCGCTCGGACGAGCCGGCGGCGGGCCGCCAGCCGCCGCGCTGGTCGGACAGGATGACCCCGGCGGCGTCGACGGCCAGGAGTTCGACGCTGCGCTCGGTCAGCAGGGCCAGGAAGTCCAGCACGTCGAAGTCGGCGACGAGCGTGTCGGCGAGCGCGACGAAGGTCCGCGCCAATCGCCGGTCCGGGTTGCCAGTGCTCATGCGACGCGCCTCTTCTCCGTTGGTCATCAGGCGGGTTCCCCGTCCGGGGTGAACCGCAACGTCCGGGCCACGACCTGGCGGGCGGCGTGGGTCACCGTCACGTCATGGGTGAAGGCGTAGCCGCGCAGGCGCAGCAACGCCGTCTCGGTGGTGGCGCCGAGCTGGACGCTCACCATGCCGGCGGCCTGGTGGACTTCGACGTGGGCATCGGCCAGCCAGCTCAGATCGGTGGTGGCGTGGCCGTCCAGCTGGTCGATCACGGCGTGCGTGCCCAGGTCGGCCAGGATCAGCGCATCGGTCAGCTGCAGCGGGGTCAGCGGACCTGGCCGGTCACGGTAGAGGTCCATCGAGCCGAGCCGGACCACTCCGACCTGCAGGGGAAACGAGAACACCGCGGCCGCGCCCAGCTCGGCCGCGGCCGGGCCGAACGCCGGCCATCGCCCCAGGTCGGCGGCGAGGTCGGACACCAGGATCGGTCCGCCCGCGGCGAAGGCATCCAGGCACGGGCCTTCACCCACGGTGAGCTGCAGATCTTCGAGCCCGGCGCTCACCGGATCGCTGGCGTGCACCAAGCCCCGGCGGGGACTGCTCACCGCACCGTTGTGGCTCTCACTGAGCACGGTCGCACCGGCGCCGGACACGGCCAGATCGGAGACGCACAAGCGGCAGATCTGCGCTACCCGCTGTCCCCGGTCGATCTCGCCTTCGGCGGCCAGCAGCCCCTGGAACCGCTGCCGCCGCTCGGACACCTTGACCCACTCCCATCGTGTGCCGTACTCCGAGGGTAGGCCGTCTGTGTGGCGATCGCAGGCCGCCGGTTCGACGGCTCCGTGCAGGTCGTCGCTTCGTCGGTCGAGCGCGTCGACCGGTCGCGATCCGTTCGACGACGTTGAAAGGATCGCAGCTGTGGTCGCGGGCGGCGTGGCAGCGCGATCGTGAAAAGTGGAGAGGCTAGGCGGGCGAGGCGGTGTCGGTGTCGGCGCCGTTGTCGGCCTGGCGTTCGGTGCGATCGGTTCCGTGCCAGTCCAGGCAGAGCACGGTGGCGTCGTCCTGGAGCTGGTTGCGGCAGGCGTGCCGCACCGCTCTGGTCACCGCCCGCACCACCTCCCGGGAGTGGAGGCCCTCGGTTTCGCGGATCAGAGCGGGCAGGTCGACGTCGGCGGCGTCGCGTTCGAGCATGCCGTCGGTGAGCAGTACCAGCCGGTCACCGGGGCGCAGGTTCAGCCGTTGCACCAGGTGCCGGTACGGCTTGAAGCCGAAGAGCAGGTCGATCTCCAGCTCGACCGCCTCGACCACGCCGTCGCGCAACAGCAGCGGCGCGGGATGGCCGGCGTTCACCAGCTCGACCCCTCCCGTGTGCAGGTCCACCCGGAGCAGCAGCCCGGTCGCCAGGGATACGGCCTCGCCGTGGTCGAGCAGGGCCTGGTTGGCCTGCCGGGCCTGCTCCGCCAGATCGTGACCGGCTCGGCGGGCTCCGCGCAGCGCACCGACCAGCAGGGTCGCGGTCAGTGCCGAGGTCACGTCGTGACCAGTGGCGTCGGTGATCGACAGGTGCAGGGTGTCGCGGTCCAGGGCGTAGTCGTAGGTGTCGCCGCCGATGTCGTCGGCGGGCACCAGGGCACCGGCGATGGTGAACTGGGCCGCCTCGCAGCAGGACGCCGAGGGCAGGAGCTGGTGCTGGATCTCCGCGGCCAGGCTCATCGGGGTGGTGCGCCGGCCGGTGTGGTAGCGGTCGGTGAAGCGGCGGTCGGTGATGATGACGTAGGCCAGCGCGTGCGCGGCTTCCCCCAGCTGTGCCAGCACTTCCTCGTCGCAGGAGGGCACGGTCACCTCCAGGACACCGATGCAGTCGCCGCGGTTGGTCACCGGTAGCACCGCCAGGACCCCGCCGTCGTTTTGCTCCTGCCACGGCTGCTGGGTGCGCAGCACCGTCTCGTAGGCGCTGTCCCGCAGATCGACCGGCTCCGGGTCGGGGTCCTGCGCGGTCGAGGCCAGCCGAACCAGGTGTTCCTCGACGAGGTCGACCAGCAGGAAGGAGACGTCGAAGGCGCCCAGCCGCTTCGCCAGGTCGCGCGCGACGACCTCGACCGACTCCACGGGCGGGGCACTCTCGGCCGCGCCCAGCACGTCACCCGGTCCCAGCGCCCCACCGTCCACAACGACCTCCGCCCCCTCGAGCCCGCTCAACCTCATCATCCACACCGCCCGGCCACAAGGTAGCCGGTGACTCCAGGACTCCGCCTGGCCAGGACTGCGTACCGGGTGGAGGCTGGGGCCGAAGCGGCCCCAGAGCCGGCACAGGGCACCAGTTGGTCGCGATCGGGTGGAGCGAAGGCGATGCCGGTGTTGCGAGCGGCGCAACATCGCCTGTTCTACCTCGACGAACACCCGCGGGCGGTCTGCGCGTGGCCGGCATTTGCTCGATGCGTCCGCCGCAGCCGGCACGGTCCCCAGCGTGGGCGGCCGCCCACGCGGCATCCTGGGCAGCGGAGAGCCGCCTGGCCGTGGCGGCCTGAGCGGCGAGCAAGTCCCTGCCGCATGCTTCGGCGACGCTCTCCGCGGTACTGACCGCGATCTGGTGCCTCAGCGTGCGTGCTCGGAGTCGGCGGTCTCGGCCAGCCGCTCTGGCACACCTGGATCTGTGATCCGCTCCCACTCGGAACCGCCCGGGAGGGCTTGGTCATGATCCCCACGTCTCCGGTCGCGTGGGCACCGCGGGTCCCGTGTCGTTCACCCGCGTCGGCCGGTCGGGTGTCAGGCGCCGAGACGGCTGTAGATGCGGCCGGCCAGTGACGCGGCCAGCTGGTCCAACGCGGCCGGCGGGTCGAGCTGGGCGAACTGCCCGAGCAGCTCCGCCGCCGCATAGGCCTCGGCCTCCGACAGCACGGCCGCGCACCGCTCCCGCCGGCCCTGCTCCAGCAACCGCGTCAAGGCTTCGGCGTACTCGGCCATGTCACGCACGCCGACCAGGCCGTACCGCTCATCGAGCGGGCTCTGCTGCGTGATGTCGTCGCTCACGGTCGTATGCGCTCCTCATCACCCGTTCGGCTGCCTCCAAAAATCTATGTCGGCCGGAGTAGACATTCAACGGTGGGTATGTGTAGTGTCCTCCTTGTACCGAGAGAGACAACGTCAAGCAGGCGCGGGAGAGGACGTAACTACCCGCGAGGTGAGACAAGGCGGTCAGGCAGCGCGGAGCCGATCTAGGGAACAAGGTTTCGGCTGGTGACCGCGAGCATTACTCCAAGACCGGGTCGTGAAGAAGGTTCGACCGAGCAGTACCGGTCCTGGAGCGGAAGTGCAGGACGCGGGTGGAGTGAATGTGCCCGTGAAGAACGGCAGTATCAGTGTTGCACGCAGTTGCGGTATCGGTAGTTGAAGATCGGCAGTACCAGTAGTTGTTGTGTGCAAGTGCAGTTGCAGGACATGTCAGGTGGCCGGGGCCGATCAGTGAACGGGGCTCCGGGCAGTGACCAGCGGCGTCAGCGTGCTGGGACCGATCAGTGGAAGGGTTCCGGCAGTGACGTGCGCAGCGAACGAAGTAGAAGTTGCAGTAACCGGTAAGTGGAAAACACAGGAAAGAAGGGAACGGGAACATCATTGGATCGCCCGCAGCGGCCAGATAGCGCCGCGCGGGTGCCGCAGTTCCATCGAGTTCGGAGGTGGTGCTCGGTCACGAGTAAGCGATCCCCGCGTCATCCGGCTTTCGGCCGGACGCGGGTGCAGGACGCCGGCGGTCGCGCCGGTTGACAATGGTGAAGATCCCTACCCTTGAGGACCCCGGGTGCCGTAGATGGCACCCGGGGTCCTCTGTGACGTGGAGGTGGAATGATCCCTGACCAACAAGGCCCGGCCACGCCCAGCACGGCCGACAAGTTCGACGACGAGCAGTACCCCGGCTACACGATGGGCCGGGCCGCCGACATGCTCGGCACCACGCAAGGTTTCCTGCGCAGCCTGGATGAGGCCGGGCTGATCACGCCGCAGCGCTCCGCTGGTGGGCACCGCCGCTACTCCCGGCACCAGCTGCGTCTGGCCGCGCGGGTGCGGGAACTGGTCGACCAAGGCACCGCCATCGACGCCGCCTGTCGCATCATCAGCCTGGAGGACCAGCTCCACGAAGCGCAGCGCCGCAACACCGCACTCCCCGCCGGCGACTGAATCTCCGACTCGGCACGCGGCCCTGGCGCCGCGTGCCGATCGACAGCACAAGCCACAATCGTCCTCGGCCACCGCGCGGACGATCCGACCACCGGCGCCTGTTACTCGCCACCGCGCCCGATTGGGCAAGACCTGATGGCGTCGCGCATGGCGGCCGACCCCGACCTGAGCATCTTCACGCTGCCTTGGATTCCTTGTCGCGGTGGCCCAGCGGCCGCGACGGTGGCAGGGCGGCGGTCAGGGCTGCTCTGAGGTCCAGCGCAGTGCCGGTTCCGGTGGACTGGGGGTCGAGGGTGACGCTGCGGTGTTGGGAATGCAGGGTGACCCGTCGCGGATGATCGGTCATGACAGTGCAACTTCATGTGGTCGCGGCGGATTTTTGTGATCGCGGCGGACGAGGAAGGTGGCGGGCTGCGTCCTTGGAATGAAGATCGCGTCGACGTTCCGCTGGTTACAGCGGTTAGGGGCGACCGCAAGTGTTTCCCCCTCGCGGGGGAGAGTGCACGCCTGCCGAACGTCGTGTGCGAACGACCATCGCGACATGCCCGGAACGGTGGGCAAATGAGCAAGATCGTGCCGTCATGAACGCTGCCGGACCGGTAAGTGGGTGGGCCCGGGGCCTGTACGCGCGGTCGGATGCACCGTGACGATCAGCTGGTCTACCCACGCGATGAGCACCGACATGCGGGCACTCGGTCGAGTGATAAAGCGTGATCATTCGGGTGACGCTGCGTGTCCGTCTGTAACCCATACGGTTGTCGCGGCGACCTTCAGAGCAGCACCGTGGCCGCGCAGCGTCACAGCAGGCGCGGCCCGGATGGTGAGGAAGGAGACCATCCGTTGATGATTGCGGATCCTGCACGTCGGCTCGGCCTGACCCCCTGGGCCTACTCCGCCCGGCACGCCCGCCGCGCCCACTCGGACCGGCTGCGGCGGCTGACTTTGCTGCTGCTCGCCGCGGCCGCGGTCGTGCCTGCCGACATGATCGCCGGGACCTTCGCCCCGGTCCTCGCCGCGGCCGCGGCGGCGGCCGCCGCGCTGGTGCTTGTCGCGATCTGGCGGTGGCGTCACCGTGCCCGCCAGCTCGAGCAGATCCTCTCCGACGAACTCGACCACCGCCACCGCACCTGACCGGTCGCGTATCTCGGCCGCGACATAGGGGCGGCAAAACGCTATGAGGCTTCCCGAGGGGTTGGTCGTCGGAAAGCCGAGTGTGGCGAGGAGGTCGATGGCTAGCGATAGTGAGAGCGGTTGGTGCCACCTGCGGCTCTACCACGTCGCTAGGGACCGGATTGCTCGGTTACGCCGACGCCCGCCCGCCAGCTGATGCACCTCGTCCAGTCGCTGGAACCGTACTCGTTCAGATGCAGCTGGCCTTGACTTTCACGCTGCTACCCGGCAGCTGGAACCGCCCAGCCGCTCGCCTGCGCCGCGCCGCGCTCATCGTGCTCGGAAAGCAGGTCAATGCTGGCCAGCCGGGCAAGATCGTCGGTGATCCGCCGGTGCAGATCGGTGGCAGCCTGCCTGAGTTGTGCCAGCTCGGCCAGCGTCACCTCCTGAGCCCCCGCCGCGGATCGGTGCCGGCCGGAGAGCCCCGACGCGCGCCGACGGATTGAGGCTGTTCGGGAGTTCACGTCGCCAGCGCGTCGACGCGGATCGTGGTTGGCAGCCTGGCCATCCCTGCCCTGCAGATCGCCGAACGACGACAAGCAGGATCGTCCGACGCCGGCAGCCGGGTCGTCAGTCACCAGGCCCCGCAGCCTTGGGCGCCGGCCGCGGGGAGGAGGGCGGTTACGTGGTTGCGTGAGCCCGGGGGGCGAAGATCCGCTAACGCACGTGTTGCTCCGTTCCGCCCCGCGCACCGGATCCGGCGCGTTAACTTCCCTTCATGGTGCGCGCTCTGATCTGCCTGGTCCTGTTCGCCGGGGCCACGACGCTGGCCGGCTGCTCGTCGGACGGCGGGCACGAGGTCGCCGTCGACGCGGTCCGCCAAGCCGCTTCCGGCGCCATGCCCGCGAACTGCCCCGTCGGCTTCGATCTGCCCGGTGCCCTGCGGACCGCCGGTGTCGATCGCCCGGTGCAGCCGGACGCCACCGACGTCGAAGTGTCCGAAACCGACACTCCCGCGGCCGACCCGGTCGCCGCGCAGCAGAACGGGATGTCCGCGCTGGACGCGGCCGCCGGCGCCTACATCGAGTGCGGCTACCGGGTCGACGGGAAGGCGCTCACGGTCCGCCTGGTCGCCACGCGGGCCACGGGCGCCATGGCGTTGCTCGCGCCGCAGCTGCAGCGGGACGCGCACCTGGCGGTCGACGAGCTACGGGCCTTCCTGGACACCAAACCCGGCCCCGGCGAGGTCAAGGTGGTCGGTGGGTCGGTGGCCGCCGTCGGTCTGGCGGCCACCGGCGGGGACGCGGCCCTGCTGGTGTCCTCCGAGGCGCCCGACCTGCACGACGACGCCTTGGGCACGGTTGCCGGCGCGCTCCTCGGCCAGATCAAGTTCTGAGTTCCGCCCCGTGGTCCCGGCTGTCGTAGCGCCAGAACGGCCGCACGCTCAGCGCCCCCGAAAGTGTCAGAAGTCGGCCCACGACGAGCGCCGAGCCGCCCACCGCCGCCGCTAAAACCTGCTCGGTACTGGCGGGGGCAAGAGCGCATGCCCGCTCTGTGTGGTCTCCGTGCGCTCTTGCGCCCTTGGTCATAAACAGCAGGTCATAACCACTCATGGTGCTGTCGATGCGATCGACCATGTCCTGGGCGCGTATCTGACTCGTTCGGATGCTGTCGCGTTCGAGGACCCGTGTTTCCTGGCCGGCATTGGCGTGATCAGGGTCAACGGGTACCGGATCGCGCCGGTCGACATCGCGGAGTCGCTGGCGGCGGCGTTGCGCCACGGTGCCCGGGCCGCGGTGGTCACTTCTCGTGCACTCAACCCGACCGGCGCCAGCGTGTCCGCCGAGCGCGCGTCCGAGCTGCGTGCGGTGCTGGCCGAGCATTCCCATGTGCTGGTCATCGAGGACGACCACTTCTCCGGAGTCGCCAACACCAACACCGCCCCGGACGTCTCCCGGAACCCGCCCCGGTAGGAGCGGCGCCGGAGCCAACCGACGAACGGGGACAGCACGAACGTGTGCGTCGTGGCTGGTGAGGCACGCAACGGTCGATCAATCCGACCGGGCTGGCCGGATCAGCCCGCCCAGTTCACCGCGCTCAACGACGACATCGTTCCCAACGGCGGCAACGGCCTGCGCACGACATCGATCACCGACCGGCGGGTCCACATCGACACCGGCTATTCTCCGCTGCTGGAACGGGCCGGCCTGCTGTGGCCGGAACTCGAAGCCGAGACGGGGCACGAGATCCTGACCCGGTGCGGCGGTCTGTCGATCGGCGCACGAGACGGGGAGTACCTGCCGGAGCTGCTCGCCTCCGCGACGGCGAACGGCACCCGTTCGAATTCCTCGACCACGACGAACTCGCCGTCCGCTACCCGCAGCACCGGCTGCGGCCGGACGATTGCGCGCTGTTCGATCCGTGAGCGGGCTTCCTCCGCACCGATCGCGCGGTGACCGCGGCGACGGAGGCCGCCCGCGCGGCCGGCGCCGAGGTGCTGGAAGGCACGGGCATCGACGAGATCCACGAGGAAGCGGGCTCGGTCGTGCTCCGGCGCGGGACGCGCACGTGGAGGTTCGAGCGGGTGATCGTGACCGCCGGCGGCTGGTCGGCGCACCTGCTGCCGCCGCCGGTCGCGGCCGCCGTCCACCCGCGCCGGAACTACCTCACGTGGTTCGTGGCCCGGCGACCCGAGGAATTCACGCCGGAGCGGTTCCCGGTGTTCATCCGGATCGAAAGCGACCGTTCCCTCTACGGCGCACCGAGTACCGACGGGGTGACGGTGAAAGCGACCCTCGACGGGCGCTCGACGCACGCCGACCGGGTCCGGCGTGAGCTCACCGAGGAGGAGATCGCCGAGACCCACGAAACGGTGGCCGAGTTCCTGCCCGGTCTGGTCCCGAGCATCGTGCGCGCCGATGCGTTCCCGGATCTCTTCACGGCGGATCACGCCCCGTTGCTGGGCAGTCTGCCGGGGCGGCCGCGCACGGTCTTCGCCACGGGTTTTTCCGGCCTGGGCTTCAAAGTCGCCCCGGCGTCGGCCGAGGCCGCGGTCTCGATGGCGTTCGGCGAGCCCGCGACCGAGGCGAACGGCCTCCACCCCGACCGCTTCGTGCCCGCATAAACTCCCGGGCCAGTTCAGTCCACTGTGGACGGACCTGGTCTCAGTCGGCGGGTCGCCCGGTTCGCTGCGCGTCCAATGCCGTCACCGCCACGTGGAGCTGGGCCCGGAGGTCACCGGATTCCCAGGTCTACGTCCATGACCTGTTCGATCAGCCGTAGCCGCTGGTACAGGGCTTGGCGGGACAGCTTGCTGCGTCGCGCGGCGATCGACTTGTTCCCCGCCGCGGCGAGGTAGTGGCGCAGGGTGTCCAGCAGGGCGGTGCCGTGGGCCTGGTCGTGGCTCAGCAACGCCGTCAGCGGGCGTTCGGCGTAGGCCTGCACCCGCGGGTCTTCGCGCAGCGAGTAGAGGAGCTCGGGAAGCCCGATGTCGTGGATGGTGTAGATCGACGGTGGGCCTTCGCGCGGCTCACCAGCTGCGTGACGAGCTGCTCGTCCAGGCCGTCCAGTCCGGTCTCGGCCTTCGGGTCCTCAGCGTTCTCTACGCCGGACATCATGTCGGTCATCAGGTGCACTTCCATGATCAGGAGTTGCACCGCTCGTTTTACAGTCCTTTGGCAGACGTCATCCCCGTGGGCTGGTGTTCGACGGTAATCGGTTCGTCCGCCAGCAATGAATCGATTGCAATCAAGGCTCACGTCACCGGTGACACCGGTTTTCCGAATGGTGGCGCCGGGTCGTCCGGCGCCGCGTGGATGTATTGCGTTTCTTCGGGGAAGACTGGGAACGGTCAGGTCCGGGCCCGTGGGCAAGCGGTCACCGACTGCCAGTCGTTCCTGTCGCAGTCCTGCGACGGCACCACGGCCGGTGATCCTGTCGCCGTCACCGAGCGCCCTGGCCCTGGCCAGGCCCGGAAATCTACGGAGAGTGGGCTGAGGAATCGAGCAGTGAAAGGTAGTAGGGCGGTTGAACATTCCCGTACCGAGTGCTGCGGTCCTGTCCGACTGCGCCTCGGCCTGGCGAAACATGATTTCACTGCAGAGGTTCGTGGTGACGGTTGTGGCTGGTGACGTCACTCATGTGGGTGATTCCTTCCCTCATGCTTTCGTGTGGTTCAACTGGTCTTCGCTGGCATGTCGAGTCCTCTCTGTCTATTGTTCACCGAATCGGAACAGGTGGCGGATCCTCGCTTCCCCGTGTGGACGCTTTTCCGGCCCAGACTCCCGCCGGCTTGCCAGTCGAGTCGGTGGGAGGGAATACCCATGAACAGCGATGGCCGCAGAACATGGACGTGGCGCCGAGGTGGTGCCGTCGTGGGTTTGTCCGCGGCGGTGAGCACTCTGGTTCTGGGGCTGGTGCTGGGGGTTCCGCAGGCCGTTGCCGCGGAAGCACCGGTCGGGCTCGGTACTGCGGCGTCCTATTCCGTGCTGGGCGGGCAGACGGTGACGAATACCGGTCCCACGAAGCTGGCCGGAGGTCTCGGTGTCTCTCCCGGTACCGCGATCACCGGTTTCCCGCCCGGTAAAGCGACCGGTGCCACGCACGCGGGTGATGCCGCGGCCGCGCAGGCCCAGTCCGACCTCGTCGTCGCCTACAACGACGCCGCCGGCCGCGCTCCGACCGCGAGCGTCGCGGGTGATCTCGTCGGCCAGACCCTGGTCGGTGGCGTATACAAGTCCACCGGCCCACTCGCGCTCAGTGGAACCCTGACCCTCGACGGCCAGGGAGACTCCAACGCGGTCTGGATCTTCCAGGTCGCCTCCACCTTGATCACGGCGTCGGCGAGCAACGTGAACCTGATCAACGGTGCCCAGGCGTGCCACGTGTACTGGCAGGTCGGCAGCTCGGCGACACTGGGTACGAACTCGAACTTCGTCGGCACGATCATGGCGCTGACCTCGATCACCGTGACGACCGGCACCGTCGTCGCCGGGCGCGCGCTGGCCCGCAATGGCCAGGTCTCCCTCGACAACAACACCTTCACCATTCCCCAGTGCGCCACGACCCCCACCACGACACCGAGCACCAGCACCACGGTGTCCTCGACCTCGGACACGAGCACCACGGTGTCCTCGACCTCGGACACGAGCACCACGGTGTCCTCGACCTCGGACACGAGCACCACGGTGTCCTCGACCTCGGACACGAGCACGACGGTGCCGTCGACGTCGCATACCCGCACCTCAGTGCCGTCGACGTCCCACACCTCCACCACGGTGCCCTCCACCTCCACCAAGGACACGAGCGCGACGTCCACCACCGGCAGTGAGACGACGTCCAGCTCGCCAGGGGTGGGTCTGGGCACCACCTCGTCCGGCATCGGCGGCACCGGCGGCGGCCAGGGGCACGACAACGGGCCCATCGGTACGTCCGGCCTCGCCAGTACCGGGGCCAGCCCACTGCTGGGTGCTCTGGTCGGGCTGGGAGCGTTGCTCGTCGTCCTCGGCGGATTGCTGCTCGTCCTCGTCCGCCGCTTCCGCAGGGCAAAGCGGTAAGTGCCGGACGATTCCCCGACAGCGCCCCTGCCCACGGGCAGAGGCGATCGGGCTTGTGGTCGAACCGATTCAGTTCCTTTTCCGCCATCACAAAGAGGTGCGACATGACTGATTTGCTGCAGCCGGTCTGGTGCATCACCGGCGCGGATCAGCTCGAGTCCGGTCATTACCTGCCCGCGGTCGCGGTCAACCTCGTCGCCGAAGTGGGGCAGCTGCGAGATCAGGGGCAGTTCCCGGAGCACGTTTCCATGGGCGTCGAGGTGGACTCAGGCCGTCACCTCCTCGAGGTCCGGGTCCACGGTCTGTCACCGGCGCGCGATCCTGACCGCACGGAGACGATGTCGGCCATCCGCACCGTTTTCGAGCTGGCCAGTCACGCCAATGTCGTCGACATCAGCGGCACCGTCGCGCCGTTGTTCACCATCCGCATCGTGGCTGTCGGCTTCGACAGCATTCCCTACGCCGGGCTTCTGGGCGCAGGAATGGGCGACATCCATCCCGCGGTCCAGCACCACTGGTGACGTGCCGGCCAACGACAGGGGACTCCGCGTTCCGGGCGACACCGCCGCCGGATTCGCCTCCGCAGACCGGCTACCCGAAGGGGGAGCCATTTCCGCTGGACCGGCGAAGTGCGCTGAGGCGGGACAGCCGGAGCAGCCGGACGGGTCGTCGCGGTTGCGGTCGGCGATGGCGTACCGACAACGCCGCCGACACCGATGGCGGTGGCTCACACGCCAGGTGCCGGCGGCCGAGTGCCGGCGCGGCAACGCCCGCCTAACGCCCTCGCGGGCGCGGTCCGGTAGCCGGTGGGATCGGAATGCCGGGTTCGGTCAGCGCCCGCCGGATCTCGGCAACCGCGGGCCTGTCCGCCGGTTCCCGGGCTGTCATCCGCGTGTCCAGCCGGCGATGACCTCCTGGTCCCGGCGCGCCGAAGACCTCACCCACGACAAGACCGACGAGAAAGATGCCGTGCTGACCGGGCAACTTCGCTGTAATGTCCCCGAACCCGTCGACGAGACGTGCGCAGGCTGCGCCATCTCGGTGCCCGCCGCGAACAGCTGATCGTCGGCATGGTCAGCCAGATCCAGCAGATCCGCGCCCTGCTCGAATGCGATGTCGGTACCGTGGGGCGAGCAGCTGCGCGGTGTTCATTGGCCGGCGCCGAGCACAGGTCATCCGGAAGGGACACGATCAGCCCTTGAGCTGGTTGATCGCGGCGGTGGCGGCGAGGATCCCGCCATGGCGGCCTCGATGGCTTCGAGTATGTCGGTCTTGCGGCCACCGCGGACGGCTGGCCGCTGGGCCGCAGCACCTCGACGGCCTGACCAGGTCGACGACGCCATGCACTTCGACAACCTCGACTGGTCCCTGGCACGAGTCGGCGACCACCTCGGCGTCAACGACACCGCCGTGCTGAACAAACTGCGCGAACGCGGCATCCCACCCGAGACAGGGCCGTGCTTCGACAACGCGGTCGCGGAGTCGTTCTTCGCCACCCTCAAGGCCGAGATCGGCACCACCGTGTGGGCCACCTGCAACGACGCCCGGCGGGGCGTTTTCGCCTCCCTGGGCTACTACAACCACGCCGTCTACATTCGACACTCAACTACCGCACCCCACACGAAGTCCGTGTCGGCTATCGTCAAGGTCTCACCCTCGTGGCATGAAATCCGGTGTCCGGTCTTCGGGGACAACCTCACGTAGATCCCGACGCCGCCGATCAAGGCAACCGGGGAGCCGGGTTGCCGGCAGGCAGGGCGGCCGGTGCCGGGTCGAAGTCGAAGGTGGCCTGCGCCTTGTCCGCCGCCGAAGTGACCTTGTCGAAGTAGAGCAGGTTGTCGGGTCCGCGGTGCAGGTACCGGCCCGCCGGGTAGCCGGTCGCCTCGAACGAGACGCCGCTGCCGGACAGTCCCCGCCGCAGGAAGAAGCTCGCCCCGGTGACGAAGTCCTCGTGCGACGTGGCGTCGCGGACCCACGCCTCCCCGTTGTCGTCACGCAGGTAGTAGTGCGGGAAGTTGGCGGATTCGAGCGATACCGTCCCACCCTCCGCCAATCCGGGCACAAGCCGGAACTGGCCGTCCTCCGCCGGGCTGACAGCGGTGTCGAGCCGGGCCCGGTACTCGTAGTGCCGCACGGACAACTCCGGCGAGGCGTGCATCCGTAGCTTGACCGGCGCCGGATCAGCCACCGGTACGCCGAAGTTCGGAGTGCCGTCGGCGTTCCAGGTAAACGGTTGGATGCGGGTGCGCCGGTTCACGTCGTCGAGGGCGCTTCGGTCCTCGTCCTTGAATGAGTAGTCCCGGTCGTGGTACACGAGAATGTCTGTCTTGCCGTCCTCGGCGACCACGAACGAGTTGTGCCCGGGACCGTACTGGCCGGTGGCGGCGTCGGACTTGAAGACCGGGTCCGGGCGTTTTGCCCAGGACTTCGGATCGAGCAGGTCAGCTCCCTTCCCGGCGGTCAGCATGCCGAGGCAGTAGCGCGTGTCGGTGGCGCTGGCCGAGTAAGTGAGGAAGGTCCGGCCGTTGCGTTGCAACACCGTCGGCCCCTCGTTCACGCGGTACCGCTGGATCTCCCAGTCGTAGGTGGGAGCGGAAATCAGCACCGGAGTGCCGGTGATCTCCCACGGATGCGCGCCCATCTTCGCGATGTAGATGCTCGTGTTGGTCGGGTTGGCGACCTCCGCCGGCGGCCGCTGCGTCCAGATCAGGTAGCGGGTCTTCTTCGCGTCGTACTGGTCGACGAACGTCGAGGCGTCCAGGGCGAACTTCTCGTCGGCGATCCCGGTGTGGATGGCGCCCTTCTCGGTCCAGGTCGTGGTGAGCGGGTTGGTACCGGCACCCTCCAGGACGTACATCCGGATGTCCCAGGAGTCCGAAGCGCGTCCGGCCGCGAAGTACACGTACCACTTGCCGTTGATGAAGTGCAGTTCCGGCGCCCAGATGTGGTTGGCCATCTCACCGGTTGCGTGGTGCCGCCAGATCACCGTCTCGGGTGCGGACGCGAGACCGGTCAGGGTCTTCGCCCGACGCAGCACGATCCGATCGTATTCCGGCACCGTGCCGGTGAAGTAGTAGTACCCGTCGGTGTGCTTCATGATCTGTGAGTCGGCGCGCTGTTGGATGAGCGTGCCCGCGTACACGGTGGGCACGGACGCGGTGGGCGCGGGCACCGCGTTCGCCTGCGACTGCTGCACGACAAATCCCACCGTCGCTGCCACTGCCATCACAGCCGCCAACGCAAGCCGCCGGATAGACCTACCTGTCATCACTGTCCTGTTCACCTTCGTTGGCCAACTCGAACGGCATCGACCTGCACGTGAGGGCGACCCCCGACGGGATCGATCACCTCGTCTCAATGACGTCACGGCAGTGTGAACGCTAACATCGCGACCGTCAATACGTGACCGTGAGTATCGGGGCATGCACGGAGTGAACCCGCGGGGGCGGTGGTGTGCATGTCCGTTGATAGAGGGCAGTCTGGTGTCGCCTTCGGAATCTGAGTAGTTACCACGAAAACCGGGCCGCCTGTCAAGTCATTACGCCGGAGGAGCGAAGGTCGTGGACCCTCGGCTAAGGCAGGCGTTCGACCACGACCCGGACTTCGCCGGCCAGCACGCGGACGCTGCCGGTGGGGCTCTCTCCCGTGAGCAGCTCCACGACCCCCTCGCTGACCGGGATCGAGGTGTCTTCGCCGGAGTGGTTGATCGCGAACAGGTACCGCCCCTCGGCGCCGAGGCGTTCGACCACCTCGACGTCCCGGGGCAGATCACGGGTCGGCAGCAGTGCGTCCGAGGCCACCCGGCGCAGCACGGCGTCGAGGCCGTCCGCGTCCAGGCGCGTCGAGACGTACCACGCCGTGCCGTGGCCGAGTGGGTTGCGCGTGACCGCCGGCCCGCCGGCCACCGGTCCGTCTACATAGGACCAGACCGGCGACGCGCCGCGGAGGGCGACGACCTCGGACCAGACGTCGCCACTCAGTCCGTCGCCGAGCCCGATCCGCTCGCCTGCGCGCAGCGGCGTGAACTCCTCCACGACCAGGCCCAGCACGTCCCGCAGTGCCCCGGGGTGCGGCCCCGCGTGAATGGTGTCGTTTTGGTCCACGATCCCCGAGAAGCACGACACGACCAGGACCCCGCCGTCTTCGACGTACCGGCGGAGGTTGGTCGCCGCGGTGTCCGTCATGGCGTACAGCGCGGGCACGACGACCAGCGGATAGCCGCCCAGATCAGCCTCGGGGTGGGCGAAGTCGACGGTGAGGTGCCGGTCGTGGGCGGCGGCGTACCACGCGTCCGCCCGCTCCTGGACGTCGAGATCGATGCTGGGATGCCATTCCAGCCGCTGGGCCCACCAGGACTGCCAGTCCCACAGCATCGCGACGTCGGCGGTCACCCGGCTGCCGCGGATCGGCGCGAGCGCCTCGAGGTCGCGGCCGAGCCGGACGCCTTCGCGCCAGATCCTGCTGTCCGTCCCGGCGTGCGGCAGCATCGCCGAGTGGGACTTCTCGGCGCCAGAGCGGGAGGCGCGCCACTGGAAGAACATCGCGCCGTCCGAGCCGCAGGCCACGTGCCCCAGGCCGTTGCGCGTCATTTCCCCGGCCGTTTGGCGATGTTGCGAGATTGCCAGTTCACCGCGCTGGTGGAGTGCTCCAGCAGCAGCCACGGCCGCCCGTCGGCCAGGGACCGGGTGATGTCGGCGGCCATCGCGAGGTTGACGTGGTTCCGGTCGGCTTCGGCGACGAGGTAGTGATCGTTGGTGACGAGGTCGACCTCGGGTGCCCAGGCCCAGTAGTCCAGGGTTTCGCACTGGGAGAGGGCCGCCTGGAAGTTCGTGGTCACCGGGATGCCGGGGGAGAGCGCGTGCAGCACGTCCCGTTCCCGTTTGAAGTCGGCGAGCAGCTCGTCGCTGGTGAACCGTGCCCAGTCCAGCTGACCGCACGGCGCGGGATGGGCCGGGCCGAGGTCGCCCACTCCATTCTGGTCTCGGCCTACTACATGCTGCTGCGCGACGAGCCCTATCGGGAACTCGGCGGGGATTGGCCGGCCTGCCGCCGGGTCTACCTCGGACCGCAGGAGGTCGAGCACTCACATCTCACGGTGAGGAGTGCCGCCTGTCGGCCCATGCGTCGAATGCATAGATGGTCCGCCGCAGGTGCTGTGAGTGGTGCTACGCCGCCAGATTGGAGTTGCCCCGGTGAGGCGGGCACGGGGTTTTCAGGCAGCTGGGGTTTGAGCGTAGTGGTTGATTCGGGTTTCGGCTGGGGTGTTCTCGCCGATGGTGGAGTGCAGTCGCTTGTGGTTGTAGTAGTGCAAGCAGCGGAACACGTCCTTGCGGGCCTCGTTGCGGGTGCGCCAGATGGTGGTACACCGCGTTGTCGCTGATCAGACGGCGGGCGGCGGCCAGGTCGATGGCGTCGCAGACCAGGTCGGTCCGCATGTGCTCGGCCATGGCGTGCCCGACGACCTCGCGGGTGTGCAGGTCGATGACGGTGGCCAAATACAGCCAGCCCTGAAACGTGGGCAGGCAGGTGATGTCCCCAACCAGACGTTGTCCCGGTTTCTCGGCGGTGAAGTCGCGGCGGATCAGATCGACCGCAGGGGTGACCCGGCCGGCCGCCGGTCGGGTCAGCGGGCGGCGTTTGCGGCGGGTGATCCCAGCCAGGCCGTGTTCGCGCATCAGCCGTTCGACCCGTTTGTGGTTCACCACGATCCGCGGCGGTGCAGTTCGGAGGTGATCCGTGGCACTCCGTAGGCGCCGCGGTGTTCGGCATGGATTGTGCCGGTCAGGGTGACCCGCTCTTGCTCAGTCTGAGCCCGCGCGGCCCGGTCCGTCTCGGCGGACTGCGGCCACAGATCCGGATACCTGAATCGCTGGGCCGTTGACTTGCGGAAGAACCGGGCCTCGACGCTGGGCGATCTACTCGACGGAGCGTGCCGCCTGGCCGAACAGAAAGACCAGGAATTCGAGGTGTTGATCCCTTCGTCTCGGTTCCGGACCACGAGTCGCTGGCCTCGCAGCTGGCTGAATGGCTCAACCCCAGTCGGGCTGCCGACTGGCTCGTCGAGAACGGGTTCGACAAGCCGCCCCGGCACAACGGCGCGTTCGCTTACCGGTTCAGGGTCAAGGACCCCGTCGCTGCCGCTCGTGCCGCTGGCGCTGTCGTGCGCCGTTTGGAAGCACGTCGCGCCTACGCTCGCGAATCTGCCTACGTGCGCAACGGACGAGGCTATCGACTGCAGGCGGTCGGACAGGTATGCGAACGTCACCCTGGAGCACGAGATCCGAGCGCTGCGACCGTTGCAACAATGGCGATCCGGCAGCTCCGACCGGCTGGACCTCGGCGTGCAGCTGGCCGCCTTCCGCATCGTGCAGGAGGCTTGACCCGCACCCTCAAGCACGCTGGCCCGTGCGCCACCCTTGACCTGAACCTGGCGGCCGACTCCTGCCAGGTCCACATCGTCGTGCACGACCGCAGCCCACCCGACGACGAACCCTGCGCCTGCGGCCAACCGGTCTGAGCGCCGTTTTAACAGTCGTTTCAGGTTCGCTCGGTATGAAGTAGGCACCGCCGGGTGACGCGGGGTGGCGGCACGGTCAGCGCCGGCCCACATCGGACCGCGGCTGGACCGTCTACGCGACCCTGAAAGGCAGCCATTCATGATCTCTGTGCTCGTGGTGGACACCCAGCCGCTGCAGCGCTTCGGGTTTCGCATGCTGCTGGAGAGCACCCCCGACACCGAGATCGTCGGCGAGGCCGAGAACAGCGCCGAGGCCGTTCGGTGGACCACCGAGCTGCATCCCGACGTGGTTCTGATGGGCATCCGCATGCCGGGCGTCGACGGGCTCGAGGCCACCCGGCGCATCGTCGCCGCCGGTCGGCGTTCGCGGCTCCTGGTGCTGACGACGTTCGACGTGGACCGGTACGCGCTCGCCGCACTGCGGGCCGGAGCGAGCGGTTTCCTGCTGCAGGACACCCGCCCGGAGGAGCTGCTCGCCGGCATCCGGGCCGTCGCCGCCGGGGACGCGGTGATCGCGCCGGCGCTGACTCGGCGGCTGCTCGACGCGTGCGCCGACCGCCTCGGCGATGACCTCTGCGGGACCGTGCGGGAGGATCCCCGGCTGGACTCCCTGACCGGCCGCGAGCGCGAGATCCTCGTCGCCATCGGCCACGGCCTCACCAACGGCGAGATCGCGCAACGGTTCACGCTGTCGGAGTCGACGGTGAAGTCCCACGTCGGGCGGGTCCTCGCCAAGATTGGCGCACGGGACCGGATCCAGGCCGTCATCCTCGCCTACGACCTGAGACTCACCCGGCCGGTTTAGCGCGGCCCGTCATGCGGTGGCGACCTGCCCGTCGACGACTCGCACTGGCACGTTGGTCAGGGGTTTTGTCGCCGGCCCGCCGGTGACTTGGCCGTTGCCGTCGAAAGTGGAGCCGTGGCACGGACAGCGGAAGCCGGAGCCGGCGGACGTGATGGGGCAGCCCTGGTGAGTGCAGGTGGCGAGGAATGCCATGAAGGTGTCGGCCGAGGGGCGCACCAGGTATGCGGCGGAGCCGTCCGGCGTGGTGAAGCTTGTCGACGAACCGACGGCGACGGCGGAGACCGCAGCGATCACTGTCGGGGAGTTCGTTCCCGGGTCTGTCGGCTGGCTTGGTTTCGGGTTGGTGGTGGTGCGACGGGAAAGCGCGATGACACCGCCGCCGAAAGCAGCGGCCGTCGCGGTGATCAGGCCGCCCCAGAGCAGAATGCGTCGCTCGACGTCGTCTGGGGCGTGGTTCGGCGGCCAGCGACGACGTATCGCGGCGCGCAGGTGGGCCGTCGTGGAGAACAGGCCTGCATCGCCGGCGATCAGCAGCGGGGTCCAGGCGGCTGCGAAGACGATGTCGGCGCCGAAGTAGTACGGGCGGGTCGTCCAGCTGACGGTGAGGAAGAAGCTCAGCGCGAGGAGAAACCCGCCGAGTGCGGCGATCCGGGTGAACAGCCCGAGCAGAGCACCCAGCCCGACAGCGACCTCGCCGAAGGCGATGACCAGGCCGGTGATGGTCGGGTGTTCGGCCGTGAACGACACCAGCGGGCCGATCGGCGAGGTTGCCGCGGCGTGCAGCATCTGAGCGTGGACGCCGAGGGGTGAGGTGTCGTCCAGGTAGTGGGTGTCGAAGATCTTGGAGAGGCCTGCGTAGAGGAATGTGCCGCCGAGGAAGACGCGTAGCGGCAGGAGTGCCCAGATCGGTATCGGTAGTGGCGCATCGGCCCGTGGCGTTGTATCGCCGGGAGAAGGCTCGGGGGACAAGAGAAGCCGCCTTTCACGTCGGGGCGGGAGTTTCCAGCTGCGGCAGGAGTTCGGTGCGGACGTGTGTGAGCTCAGAGCTGTTTCCGATTTATTGGCCTGAGAGAGCTCACACACGTCCGACGCTTCATCAGGACTTGCGGGGGGAGACCGTCATGATGCCCGCGCACATCTCATCGCTGGTGCCGTCCCCCCACACCACGTAGCGCGGCGGCAGCTTGCTCAGCTGTGGCAGCCGTTTGCGCAGTCCCGCGTCGTGCGTACACGTCACCCGCAGCGTGTCCCCCGGACCGATCTCCACCGGCGACGGCAGCTTCACCAGTCGCTGGTTGTCGAAGTCGAACTGCGGCACGTCCAGCACGACCTTGGCGTTCGGCGTGCCGGGGTTGAGTTCGACCTTGATGGCCCGCCCGAGCAGGTGCATGTGGCCGAAACCGGCGAACAGCGTCATCGGCGCCTCCACCTTGTGGTCGCACGTCTGGGTGTCGCCTGGCTTCGGCGCGCTCTGGCCGCACTCCTCCAGCTGCTCGTCCGCGGTGCCGCCGACCTCCGGCCCGAACCGCTTCGTCACGTCCGCGATCGAGGCCGCCCGGTCACAGAGCGGACCCGACTCGCCGGCGGGGCAGGGCAGGTCGGTCGGCGCGTCGAGCGGCAACGTGTCGAGTTCCCTGGTCTGCGGCGTGCCGTCCGTCAGCCGCAGCCGCAACGCCGTGCGGTCCGACCCGCCCGGCTTGCCGTCGGTCGCGAGCAGGTTGTAGTGCATCTGGAGGATGACCAGGCTGCCTGGCTCCAGCTTGAAGCCGGCGTCCTGGGTGAACAGCGTCTCCGTGGCGCCCGGCGCCCAGGTGTCCGCCCACGTCGCCTCCCCCTCTTCTACTTCGGCGCCCTTCACGCCGGTCCCGCCGAAACACTGCCAGCCGGGGCCCGGGGTCTTCGCGTCCTGCTCGCGCACCGCGGCAGCGCCGCCCGGCGGCACCGTGTACACGATGGCGTGGTGCGCGAGGGCGATGTTCTCCGGCATGACCTGAGTCCCGGTCAGGAACGCCGCCTTGGTCAGGCCCGGATCGATCACCTGGCACCGGTACTCGTCCGTGCCGCCGCCCTCCGGCGGCGCGGGCGTGTAGGCCTCGGCCATCTTCAGGTCGACGAACCGCTCGCCGGCGCGCAGCGGCTGCGGTGGAGCCGGCGGCTGGCCGGCGTGCCCGTTGTGCGAGCCGGCCGCGGGGGGCGCCGCACTGGTGCCGGCGTTCGACCCGCAGGCGGCGAGAGCGAACGCCGTCGCCAGCGCCATGGTGGCCGCCCCGAGCCTCCACAGTGGACTATCAGGTTTCGTCATAGCCTGAACGCTAGACCCAATTCCGTTCCGTTTCGTCGTACTGCGGTCGTCATTCTCGGGAGGAAGGCGGTACGACGGTACTACTGGGCCCGAAATCACGCCCATTTTAACGGTCGTTTCAGATTCGCTCGGTAGGAAATCGTCGTCAGACAAGCGATGTAACCCGTAGGAGGCTAGTGATGGCAGTCAATGCAGCGCCGTCCGCGGAAGCGCCGGCCAGTCGGTTGGCAGGCCGGTGGGTGCCGTGGTTGGTGATCGGCTTGTGGGTGATGCTGGCCGTGTTCATGGTGCCCCTGAGCGGAAAGCTGAGTTCGGTCACCACCGACAGCGCCGCGGTCACCCTGCCGGCCGGCGCCGAGTCCACGAAGGTCGCGGTGCTGGAGGACAGTCTTCCCGGCGGGGAGGACAACACGTTCGTCTTCGTGTACCACCGCGCCGGCGGCATGACCGACGCCGACCGCTCGACGGTCGAGCGCCACTACGAGACCCTTGCCAAGCGGTACCCGCCGAAGGTGGCGGCCTCGGCCGGCGAGGGCGACGAGGGCCCACCGACGAGACCCTCCACCGACGGCAAGGCCATGATGTTCACCCTCGATGTGAGCACGACCTACGGCGCACCGGAGGCGATCGTCGGCCCGTTGCGTGACGCCGCGAAGGACCGCCCCGCCGGCCTGGAACTCGACGTGACCGGCCCCGCCGCGATCGACGGCGACATGGAATCCGTCTTCGACGGCATCGACCTGCAGGTCTTGCTCATCACCGTCCTGGTCGTCACGCTCCTGCTCATCATCACCTACCGCAGCCCGGTGTTGTGGTCCATCCCGCTCGTCGCCGTGGGTGCGGCCGCACTGACCGCGATGGCGACCGTCTACCTGCTCGTCAAGGGCTTCGGCATCGTGGTCAACGACCAGAACTCGGCGCTGCTGACGATCCTGGTGTTCGGCGTCGGCACGGACTACGCGCTGTTGCTCATCGCCCGCTATCGGGAGGCACTGCACCACCACGAGAACGTCCGGGTCGCGATGGTCCACGCACTACGCGGCGCGGCGCCGGCCATCGTCGCGTCCGCGGCCACCGTGATCGCCGGCCTGCTCTGCCTGCTCGTCGCGGACCTGAACAGCACCAGCGGGTTGGGCCCGATCGGCGCGGCCGGCATCCTGTGCGCGCTGGTGGCCATGCTGACGCTGTTCCCGGCGATGCTCGTGGTGCTCGGCAGGCGGATCTTCTGGCCGGCCATCCCGCGGTTCGGCACGGCCGCGGAGGAGAAGCCGGGACTGTGGGGACGGCTTGGCACCGCCATCAGCCGCCGCCGGTGGGCGGCGGCGCTCGGCTCGGTCGGAGTCCTCGGCGTGCTCGCCATCGGGCTGGCGGGCAACACCGGCGCCCTGCGTCAGCAGGACCAGTTCCCGGACGCGCCGGAGTCGGTGACCGGCTTCTCCGTTCTCCGCCAGCACTTCCCGGAGCTCGGCGGCCAGCCGATGACGGTCTTCACGCGGCCGGCGTATCAGGAGCGGGTGCTCGACATCGTCAAGGGCACTCCCGGTGTGGCAGTGGCCATCCCGGGCCAGACCAGCGGTGGCTGGGCCGACATCTCGGTGTTCCCGACGGACGCGCCGGACACCGTCGCGGAGTACGACACGATCAAGCGGGTACGCACCGCTGTGCACGCGGTGAGCGGGGCGGAGGCGATCGTCGGCGGGCCGAGTGCGGAAAACCTCGACACCGAGGTGACCACCAGCCGCGACGAAATGCTGGTGATCCCGCTGGTGCTCATCGTCGTCCTGATCGTCCTCGGGCTGCTGCTGCGCGCGATCGTGGCCCCGCTGATCCTGATGGCGACCGTGATCGTCTCATTCGCCGCGGCCTTCGGCGGCAGCGTGTTCGTCTTCGACACGATCCTCGGGTTCAAGGGTATCGACCATTCGGTGCCGCTGCTGGCGTTCCTGTTCCTGGTGGCGCTCGGCGTCGACTACAACATCTTCCTGGCCAGCCGGGCCCGTGAGGAGACCGTGCGTCTCGGCACCAGAGCGGGCATGCTCAAAGCCCTCTCCGCCACCGGTGGCGTCATCACCTCGGCAGGCCTGGTCCTGGCGGCCACGTTCGCGGTCCTCACCACGCTTCCGCTGGTGATGCTGGTCGAGGTCGGGTTTCTGGTCGCCTTCGGCGTGCTGCTCGACGCCTTGCTGGTGCGGTCGGTCCTGGTACCCGCCCTCACCCTGCTGGTCGGACGGCGGATGTGGTGGCCGAGCCGGCTGTCCCGGCCGGTGGAGCTGCCGGGCGGTCAACGGCCGCTCGTGGACCATGAGGAGCCTGCGCTGCAACGGTGAGCCGCGGCGGCACGGACGAGATCCGGGACGGGCCCCAGGCTCCGTCCCGGATCTTTTCACGGTCCCGAGGGCCGCCGTCCCTTTGTCCTGCGCCGCGCCGCCGGAGCGGGTCAGCGCACCGCGGTGTCCTCCCCGGCAAGCCGCGCGGTCGGGGCGGGCGGGGCCGCGGCCGGAAGGTCGACCCGGAGCAGCGCGCCACCGCGTGCGGACCGGGCGACGGTGACCCGGCCGCCGTGGGCGTCGACGACCCGCTGCACGATCGACAGCCCCAGACCGGATCCCGGCAACGCACGGGCGCTGTCGGCACGGTAGAACCGGTCGAACACCCGAGGCACGTCGGCGGCGGCGATGCCCGGCCCGGCGTCGTCGACCTCGAGCACCGCCGACGCGCCCTCGGCACGGAGCCGGACCTGGATCGGCTGGTCCGCGGGAGACCACTTGCCGGCATTGTCGATGAGGTTGAGCACCGCCCGTTGGAGGCCGGCGGGACGCCCGCTCACCCACACGGAGGTCACGTCGAGCGCGACCTCGATGTCGGGCACCCGGGAACGCGCTCGGGTGGCGGCGGCCACCACCACGTCGGCGAGGTCGAGCACCTCGGTGCTCTCGTCGCTGACGTCACCGCGCGCCAGGTCGGTCAGCTCGGCGGCCAGGGTGCTCAACTCGGCCACCTGAGCGCCGAGATCGTTGAGCAGCCGGGTCCGGCTCTCCGGCGGCAGTGCGCTGTCCAGGGTGCCGCGCCGATCGAGCCGGATCAGCAGCTCGACGTTGAGGCGCAGGCTGGTGAGCGGGGTCTTGAGCTCGTGGGCGGCGTCCTCGGCGAGCAGCCGCTGGGCCCGCCGGGAGTCCCGGAGCGCGGCGAGCATGTCGTTGATCGACCGGATCAGCCGCCGGATCTCCCCGCCGCCCTCATCCGGGATGGCGGCGTCGAGATCCCGGGTGTGTGCGACCCGGACCGCGGCGGCGGCCAGCCGGTCGATCGGTGCCAGCCCGGTCCGCGCCACGGTCCGCCCGACAAGGGCGCCGCCGGCCACGCAGAGCAGCCCGATCAGCAGCATGCCCCACCCGAACCGGTTGTTCTGGCTGCCATCGGCGACGCGGGCCGCCTGGACCGCGCCGTCGCCCGCCCGCAGCGTGAAGATGAGGTAGCCGTCGTCGTCGCTGCCGTTCGATTCCATCAGGTCGGCCGAAGCGCCCTGCGCCACGCGCCGCGCGGGCTCGCTGACGGCGGGCAGCGCGGGTTGGCCGGCCGGCGTCCGGGTCGAGCCGTCGGGCAGGATGACCCGCACGAGCCCACCGGATCCGGGATACGGCGGTAGCGGGACCTGCGCCAGACCGGCGCGCTCCGCGTTCGCCGCCAGGACGCGGGAGTCGGCGCGTAGCTGATTCTGGGCGGTGTCCTGCAGCTCCCGGTCCAGTAGCTCAATGGCCACTTGGAAGGCCGCGAACACGCTGACCGCGATGGCCGTCGCCGCGATCACCGTCAGCCTGGTTCGCAGGGACCGCCGGCGCCACCACCGGGTCAGCCGGCGCGGTTCCCGGCCGGCGGCCCTGCTCACGGAGGAGTCTCCCGCAACGTGTACCCCAAGCCGCGCAGTGTGTAGATCAATCGCGGCTCACCCCCAGCTTCCATCTTGCGGCGCAGGTAGCTCACGTACACCTGGAGGTTGTTGGCGGTGGTGCTCATGTCGAAGCCCCAGATCGCCTCGAACAGCGCGTCGCGGGTCAACACCCGGGTCGCGTTGCGCACGAGGACCTGCAGCAGGGAGAACTCGGTCCGGGTCAGGCGGAGCGGCCGCCCGCCCCGCCACGCCTCGAACCTGTCGGGATCGACCCGGACGTCGGCGAACGACAGGATCTGCGACTCGTCGTCGCCCGGCGCGCGGCGGCGCAGCAGGGCCCGCACCCGGGCCAGCAGCTCCTCGGTGGCGAACGGCTTGGGCAGATAGTCGTCGGCGCCCGCGTCCAGCCCCGCGACCCGGTCGACGACTTGATCCCGGGCGGTCAGCATCAGCACCGGCAGATCCCGACCCGCCGCCCGCAACCGCCGGCAAGTCTCCAACCCGCCGAGGCGGGGCATCATCACGTCGAGGATCAGCAGATCCGGCGCGTCGTCACCGACCCCGTCGAGCACGGCGAGACCGTTGGCGACGGTGCTGGTGTCGTAACCCTCGACTTGGAGCACCCGCTCCAGCGACTCACGGATGGCCGCCTCGTCATCCGCGATCATGATCCGCACGCCGGGCCGCCCCTTGCAGTCGATGCTTTGCCGCTCAGTCTCCCCGATCAACCTGAGGCCAGGATTAAAAGCCGTCGCCGCGGTGGTGCCCGCGGGCCGTGCTCTTACGGATGCCCAAGTGGTCCGCGCCGTCGATTCGCCGGGGCAGGGACCAGCCGGTGGGGTCGTTGAGGTTGAGGCCGCAGACACAGTCGAGGGCATCTGCGGGGCTGCCGGCGAGCAGAATTGTCTGCGTACCCGTCGCGGCCGGCCAAGTGGATCGCGAAGCCCCAGATGCTCGCCGACCCGTCGAAGCGACCAAGGGTGCACTCTTTGCCCTGACCACCAAATGAGCTTTTCCAACCTGAAGATGCAAGTCAGCCACGAGCAGGAAGGCCGATAGCCCGGTGAGGTGAGGCTCCCGGTAAGACAGCTGTCGATCAAGATCAGAAGCCTTAACTGGAGCCTTGTCCGGGCGTGATCGCGCTGTGCGCCCGATCGGTGAGCCACCTAGCTGCATAGTCCATGCCCGCCGTCAGCAGCGGTGATCCCGCTGGGCGGTGCCTCGACCACGGCAGGCAGGCCCACTACGCGATCTTCAAGCAGTGGGCCGAACAGCTGGTGGGGACTGCGCTCGACCCGGATCTGCAGGACCAGACACGACTTCACCGGCTTCATCGCGCACAACGTCAACCTGGCGTTCAAGGGCATCATCGGGATCGGCGCGATGAGGCGACCCCCACGATGGCTGGCAGGGTGTCCGAGTCGTACGTCTCGCGGGCGGGCGGCCACCGACGGCGTACCCGCGAGACGTCCGGCACGGCTACACCGAGGCCGACTGGAAGATGTGGACGGCCGCCTGGCTCAAGGACCACAACGAGGTCCGGGACGTACCGACTGGTACAACACAGTGATCAATAGCCGGAACGGTCTCCAGGCTCGCCCGGTGGTGGGTGGCTTCTTCGCCCTGCCGACGTTCTGAACTACGTGTCCCGCGTGCGGTCGCCGGTGATACGGGCGGCCTCACGTGCCGCGATCTCGACACGATCGTGGAACTCGGACCACCCGTCGGGAAGGTTGCTGACCGTTGGGTGGTAGCCGGCGCGGCCATCGATGAGCTCGCGGACGATGTCGGCGTGACCGGCGTGCCGGCAGGTCTCGGTGATCATGTGGACGAGCATCCACTGCAAGGTCACGTCGCGCATGCCTTCGGGAAAGTGGGGCACCTTGCCGGGCGAGTCGAGATCGAGTGCCGCGATGGTGGCGTCAGCGTGCTCCCACGACCGTTTGTACTGCGCGATGATGTCCTCGCGTGTCTCCTCGGGGCGGGCGAGGAAGTCCTCTGATTGAGTGCGGTCGACCAGCCACTCGCCCGCGTGGGCGGGTCGGTCGAACACTTCGCCGAAGTAGCCGAACTCGTTGCCCGTCAGGTGCTTCACCAGTCCGAGCAGATTGGTTCCGGTCGGGGTGAGCGGCCGGCGCGCGTCGTACTCGGACAGGCCGTCGAGTTTCCACACCAGGACGTCGCGCACCTGCTGCAAGTACAGGTGCAGATAGATTTTCGGATCCACGTCCCGACCCTAGAAATCCGGTACCGCCGCGGTCTTGGACACGCGTGCCGTCTCGATCGACGATGCGTGCCACGTGGTTGGATGGCCGGATGGACTCGGTACGCGGCTCGGTTCGGCTGGACACCGAACGGTTCGGTGTCGACGCCTTCCGCGACGGCTGGGAAGCGCAGGTCGGCGACGGTTTCACGTTGCCCGCGTTCCACCACGAAGCCACAGCCGGAGCCGTCGTTCGTGGTCTCGCCTCCCGCGTCGGGGACTCGGTCATCACAGACTTCGAAACCGCCACGCGCGTACGGGTCGATTCCGCGGTTCCCGACACTGGCGAACTGCGGCTCTACGTGGTGCATCGTGGCGCCTACATCCTCAGACGTGAACGCGACACGACAGCTGTCGACGCCGGCCAGTTCCTGCTGAGCCGCTCGACCGGGTTCACCGGCTACGACGTCGCCGCGGGCACTACCGCCCAGGTGATCGGGCTGCCCGCCGAGGCGCTGGGCTTGTTCGCCGACGGCACGCAAGCGACCGGCCCGGCCGCCGCCGCGGAGGTTCGTATGCTGCTGGCACACACGAGTGTTGTCCACGCGACACTCGGCGACCTCAGCGATGGCGGCGTCGACGCCAGCCGCAACGCATTGGTGGAGCTGGTCCGCGGGGTTTTGCACGGGTATTTCGACGGCACCGAACCCGGCCTGGGCGGCCCGCTGGTCCACGCGGCCTGCAACCTCGCCGATCAACTACTCACCGACCCGGACCTGACACCAGCGCTGCTGGCGCGCCACCTCAAGGTCTCGCTGCGAACGTTGCATCGGGCCTTCGCATCAACCGGCGAGCCCGTCGCGGCGTACATCCGCCGACGTCGCCTCGAGCAGGCGCGCCGCGCGCTCCTCTCGCCGTCCCGCCCCACGGTTTCGGAGATCGCGGCACACTGGCAGTTCGCCGACAGCAGCCACTTCATCCGGATGTTTCGTCGCTACTACGGCCAGACGCCGGCCCAGTTTGCCCGCGATCACCATCACTGAGCGTTTTTCAACTGGGTAGATCGGGTTCACGACATGGTGCAGGACGAGGATGGCCTGCACGATCGTGGTCGTCCGGGACGGGCTGCAGCGCAGTATGGCGAGCAGTTTCCACGTTTTGATGGGCGCGACGGCGCGTTCGCCGCGGGCGCGGATGCGGGCGTGGGCTCTGTTCACGACTTTCTGTCGGGCTGACAGTTTCGGCCGTTGGCGGTGGCGCTTGAACGGCGTGCACACGGTACCGCCGGCGCCTTGATAGGCCTTGTCCACGAAGGTCATCACCTTCGCGCCGGCCGGAGCGTCGATGAGGTTGTACGTGTGGGCGGTCAGATCGTGCGTCGAGCCCGGCACTGCCGCCGAGGCCCAGACGAGTGGGGCTGACCCGGTTTGACGGACAGGGTCGTTGAGGTGGTCAGGCTACCTGGCGGGTGGCTTCGTAGGTGTTGGGACTGAGGTAGCCGAGGCTGGAGTGCAGCCGGCGGGTGTTGTACCAGCCTTCGATGTAGCTGAAGATCGCCTTGTGCGCAGCAACCCGGGTCGGCCAGCCGCGCCGGTCGATCAGTTCCGCTTTGATGGTGGCGAAGAATGATTCGGCGACAGCATTGTCCCTTACGCCCCACCGACAAGCGCACGCCCAGATCGTCGGCGAGAGCGCCGAAGTGGGCAGACGTATATTGGCAGCCGCGATCGGAGTGGAAGATCACTCCGGGCTCCGGGCGGCGCTGGGTGACGGCGTTGTTCAACGCCTCGGCGATGAGGTCGGTGCGCAGGTGATCGGCGGTGGCCCAGCCGACGACGCGGCGGGAGCCGAGGTCGATCACCGTGGCCAGGTACAGCCAGCCCTCCCAGGTGTGGATGTAGGTGATGTCCCCGCACCAGCGGGTGTTGATGTCGCTTGCACTGCAGGAGAAGTCCCGTTTGATCAGGTCAGCCGGAGTGCTCGCGGCGGGATCGGGGACGGTCGTGGTGCGCCACCGCTTCGGGGTCCGCCCGGCGCGGCCGGCTGCGCGCAGGAGCCGGGCGACACGCTTGCGGGAATGCCGCCTGCCGCGGGCGCGCAGTTCGGCGTGCAGCCGGGGTGTTCCGTAGGTGCCGTTCGACTCGTCGTGGATCGTGACAATCTCCTCGGTCAGTTCCATGTCCTGGCGTGCACGGGCAGACGGCTCGGCGCAGCGGTGGGCGTAGTAGGCGGCTCGGGAGATCTTCAACAGGGTGCACGCACGCTTGACGTTGCCGCCCTCGGCAGCGTTCTCCGCCTCGATGAACGGGTACACGTTCACCGGATCTCCTTCGCGAAGAAAGCCGTCGCTCGTTTGAGGATCTCCACGTCCTCGGACAGGCGGCGGTTCTCCCGCCGTAACCGGGCCAGCTCGTCCCGCTCGTCGCTGGTCAGCCCGTCGGTGCGGGTTCCCGCGTCCAGCTCGGCCTGGGTGACCCACGCCCGCACGGCGGTCTCGGTCAGGTCGAAGTCCTTCGCGACCTGACCCACCGAGCGGTCACCGCGCTGGCACAACTCGACGATCTCGGCCTTGAACTCCCGCGTGAACGAACGACGAGGTCGAGGCTTCCTCTTGCCCATGGTCTCCATGATGAGGGACATCCTTCCGGAGGCTCACGCCCCCTGATCTCAGATGTCCGTCAAACCGGGTCACGCCCACGAGGCGACCTGCCGCGTCCGCGATGACCTGGACGTTCATGCCGTGGCGGCGATGTTTTCCGGAGTAGTACTACGCCGACAACGGCGCGCTCCTGCTGGGCATCAACCGCCTCACCTACGACTCGGCTGGCTGGCCGCAAGTAGCCTGAGCAGCCACTGGACCTGGTGCGGTCCGGCAAGCTTCGACTGTACGTGGGGGGCCGCCGCGAGCCGGAGGCCCCTCACGGAGGAGGCGCTGGCGATTCCCCTTTGTCGTTCGGCGCGGCCGGGCGTCGTGGAGTCCCGCTCTGCTGTCCGACCGGCACGGACGGGTCGATAGCTGCGCGCAAAACGGTCGATCGAACAGCCGACGGACGAAAGGTCGAGTTGCGGAGTCGGGCACGGACCGGCGCAGGCGGAGCCTGGCCAGGGTGGGCGGCCCGTGGGATACGGCAGTCACGGTGCCGGGAAAGCGAGGCCGAGTGGCAGTGTGGCGGCCTGCCTTTGGCGTGCCTGCCGTCGAGGCGTTCCATCGCTGGTCCCATTCGCCGGCCAGACGGTTGCGCCCCGGAGCCCTCAACCCGGCCGAACCGGTCGACGGACATGCGGCGGGGTCGTTCACGAGGTGCGGTCGGCGTACCCGTCGGGCAGTTCGTCGGGTGCGCGGTCGATGACGCTGTCGTCGTCGGCGTCGCGCTGTTCGACGAAGCTGATCCGCGCGGTCTCGTCGACCACTTCGACGGGGTAGGCCGGTCCGGTGTCACGGAGGGCGGTCATCCGGTCGAAGTGGTCGTTCTGGAAGCACACCGTCTTGGCGGGGTCGTCCCACACCCAGCGGGGGAAGAAGATCGCGCCGTGGACCTGGCGTTGTTCCAGGTCGACGACCAGAGCGACCGACGTGCCGGTGGGTTCGGTCCAGGACAGGGTGTGAGTGCCGGAATCGAGGCGTGTGGTGTGGACCGCCTGGTCCTTGACCCATCGCCCGCCGACCGGCCCGCTGTGGATGCGATAGTCGATCGTGGTGGGGTTTTTGACGTACAGCTCGTAGCGCCACCCGCTGTCGTAGGTGTAGATCAGGTGCTTGCCGATCAGCGCGTTGTTCACGTTCATCGCCTCCCGGGCGGTGTCACCGGTTCGTCCGGCGACGGGGTTTCGTGTCCTCCGTGTCCCGGACGAGTACGTCGAGCGCGCCCGGCACCCCGTGCCGTGCGGCCACGAGGCTCCGCCGCAGAGCCCGCTGGCGACGGCTCCACCCAGCGAGCGCCGGACCGAGGTTGCCTGCACCGCCACTCTCCACTGTCAAGCCCAGTGAAATGGCCTTTTCGCTGGTGACCAGCGTAATGCTTGCATGCACGCGACTTCGGACAACCGCGCAGTCGACTCCGGACATCCCACCGATGGTGCCGGGAATTCTCTTCCGTGAGCACCACCGGCATCGTTCGGCGAACAGTGAGGCGTGGTGACCGCACTGTCGCAGGCGGCCAGGCCGGTGACGACACCTTGACCGGGGAGGCGGGGCACGCGTTGACACCCCGAGCTAACGCCGCTAGCTTTTAGCTACAGACGTTAGCTTCCGTGGAGGACATCGTGCCCGAGTACTTGAACATCGCCGGCAACACCATCGCCTACGACGTGAGCGGTGAGGGCCTTCTCGTTGTTCTGGCGCACGGCATGGGTGACAGCAGGCACTCCTACCGGTTCGTCGTTCCGGCTCTGGTCGCGGCCGGGTACCGGGTCGCCAACGTCGACATCCGCGGTTGCGGTGACTCCAGCCTCGGCTGGGACGGCTACAGTCGGACGGACATCGCCGGTGACCTGGTCGCGCTCATACGCCACCTCGGCGGTCCGGCGGTGATCATGGGGCAGTCGATCAGCGGCGGCGCCGCGACCATCGCTGCCGCCACGGCGCCCGATCTGATCACGGGCGTGGTCGAGCTGGCGCCGTTCACCCGCAAGCAGTCGGTCTCTCTGGGTGGGCTGCTGCGGGTGAAGCGCCACCGGGCCGGTTCCACCCGGCTGGGTATGACCATGGCCCTGGGAAGCCTGCCGGCCTGGAAGAAGTACCTGGACCTGGCGTACCCGACCAAGCCGGCGGACTGGGCCGGCGAGCTGGGCCGGATCGAGGCCAAGCTGAGTGAGCCCGGCCGGATGAAGGTATTGCAGGCCATGTGCAAGACCGCGCCGACCGACGCCGGTGCCCAGCTGGTCAACGTCCGTTGCCCGGTGCTGGTCATCGAGGGCAGCCTCGATCCCGACTGGGCCGATCCGCTGGCCGAGGGCGAGAAGATCGTCGCCGATCTGGCTGACGGGCTCGGGGAAGTGGTGGTCATCGATGGCGCCGGTCACTACCCGCACGCCCAGACCCCCGACGAGGTCGTGACACTGACCTTGCCGTTCCTGGCCAAGACGCTGGCCAATGCCTAGGGCCGGACTGGACCCGGCGTCGGTCACCGAGGCCGGGGCCGCCCTGGCCGACGAGGTCGGCTTCGAGCGGCTCAGTATGGGTTTGGTGGCTGAACGGCTCGGGGTCAAGACGCCCTCGTTGTACAAGCACGTCGCCGGCCAGGCCGACCTCGCCCACCGGATCGCCGTCCTGGCCATGACCGAACTCGCGGACGCCATTCGCGACGCCATCCAGGGGCGTTCCGGCAAAGAGGCGCTTGTCGCCGGAGCGCATGCGATGCGGACGTACGTTTTGGAACACCCCGGCCGGTATGCCGCCGGCAACACCGCCGTCGTCACGGGGCCGGACGACCCACTGGTCCCGGCCGTCGGTCGCGTCCTTGACTCCTGGACGGCCATGCTGCACGGGTACGGGCTGGATCCCGGCCAGGAGATCCACGCGCTGCGGATGCTGCGCAGCCTCCTGCACGGATTCTCGTCCCTGGAAGCGATCGGCGGTTTCCGGATCAACACCGACGTCGATGACACTTTCACCTGGATGCTCGGGTTCATCGATCAGGGGCTGAAAGCGAAACGGCCCGACCCCGCTCACTGACTCGTCCAATCGTCCCACGCAGTTCTGCCGGACTTTGATGCCTGCCCCTGCCGGTCGAAGAACGCGCGAAGTGCGGTCGGTGCGGCGGGCTCAGCGGGTCGGTGGGCCGGTAGTTCCGCGGACGACGAGCTTCGGATCCAGGACGATCTCCGCCGGTGCCCGGGATTCGTTTTCGAGCCGGTCGGTGACGGCGTGGACCGCGGCTTGGGCGAGGCCGGCGGCGTCCTGGTGGACCGTGGTGAGGTCGATGTGCGACAGGTGCGACAGGTGGTTGTCGTCGAACCCGACGATCGAAATGTCGCGAGGGAACTCGAGGCCGAGCAGTTGCCGGGCCGCGGCCATGCCCGCCTCTTCGTCGTGCGCACCTGTGAGGTTCCAAAAGTCGCTCACCGGCGCTGACCAGTAGTAGGCCTCCGAGAAGCCGGCGTCGCTTGATCCGCTGAGAGATGAGATCTGCCGCGGGGTGGGTCGGCCGGGGTGGGCGAAGCTCGCGGGAACGGTGCGGCCGTCGTCCGTTGTAGTGTCGGACGTACTCGGCGAGCACGGCGTGCAGATGCTGCTCGCTGAGGATCAACCTACGGTCGGTGAGCTCGGTTCTGGCTGTCAGCACGAACCGCTCGGTGTAGCAGTTCGCCTGAGGGCAGCGTGGCGGAATCCTGACCGTCTCGATGCCCGCGTCAGCCAGGACGGCGTCGAAGGAGGCCGTGAACTGGCCGGCCCGGTCGCGGATGAGAAATCTGAACTCATCGGCTCGATCGCCGAGATCCGGCACGAGGTTGCGGATCTGCTGGGTGGTCCATCCGCTGTCCGGGTTCGTGGTCGTGCCCAGGACGTGGACGTAGCGGCTGCCGACCTCCAGCACGAAGAACACGTAGATCCGCTGGAGGGTGAGCGCGCAGTCGACGTGGAAGAAGTCGCAGGCCAGCATCGTCGAGGCCTGCGTACGCAGAAACTGCCGTCAGGTCGTGTCGGTGTGCCGGACCGGCGCCGGAGCTATGCGTGCCTGCTTCAGGATCCGCTGGATCGTCGAGGCACCGACCCGGTGTCCAAGCTTGAGCAGCTCACCCTGAATCCTCTTGTATCCCCAACGGTGGTTCTCCCTGGCCATCCGTTCGGTCAACCCGGCGATCACCTCGTCGACGGGCGGACGCCCGCGCCGGTGGGGATAGGCCCACTTCGCGGCTACCAGCCGACGGTGCCAGTGCAGGATCGTGCCCGGGGTAACCAGCCGGTGTGTCCGCAGCGCCTTGGGCAACAGCCGGACCAACGCCGCGAAAACAGCCCGGTCGGCCCACTCCAGGCGAGGTTTCGAGCTGATTCGGCGCAACACGGCGACCTCGTGGCGGAGCACCAGCAACTCGACGTCCTTCGACGCCGACGAGCGGCCAAGCGTGTGTAGGTTGCTCGACGCCGGCAATGCCGTGGTGACGAGCTGTCGCACGTGCCGAGGTCAGCTTCGACCGACCTGGAGCTGTTGGAGCTGGGCCGCGACCGCGACGGCGGCCTCGTGTTTGCCGAATGTCTGCCACAGTTGAAGTGCCCGGCTCAAGTGTGTCCGCGCTGCCACCGGGTCCTCGTACCCGATGTCCAGTTCGCCGAGCAGTTGCCAGCAGCTGGCTTCGCCCATCCGATCCCCGTCGCGCTCGAACACCTTGGCCGCGAGGGTCAGTACCTCGGCCGTCCGCGCGCTGTCCCGGCGCCCTGCGTGCACCCGGCCCATGCGCAACAAGGTGTACGCAACGCATCGTTCGTCGTGCAGGTCGTCGAATATGTCATGAGCCGTCTGCAGGCATTTCAGTGCTTCGCCGGAATCCTCATACAACCGGCTCATCTCCCGGAGCACAACGGCTTCCCGGTGAACATCGCCCAGCTTGCGCGACAGCGCCAGCGCTTCGTCGAACCAGGCCCGGGCATCGGCGGTCCGGCCCTGTGCCAGGTGAATTCTCGCGACGCCGTTGCGCAGCTGAGCCTCGATGTGCTGGTCGCCGGTGGCGATCACCAGATCCAGTGCCGTGATCGCCTGGTCGAGCGCATGCTCGTAACGGCCGTGCACGCGCTCGATCGTGGCGAGGGCCGCCGTCGCGAGTGCTTCGCCGCGCCGGTCGCCGGCTTGCCGGTAGAGCGCGAGTGACCGGTGCAGGTTGGGTGTCGCGCTGTCGAACTGGTCGCGGTAGATCTGTACCTGCGCGAGATCATTCAACAGCACCGCTTCGCCGCGTCCGTTCCCGGCTTCGCGCACGGTGCCGAGCGCGATTTCGTGGCCGCGCAGCCAGTCCTGATGCAGGCTCCTGAGGTCGTAGTACGGCACCATGGCGACTGCCAGTTCCCAGGCCGCCTCGTGCAGGCCCCAGTCGGCGGCCAGCGCGACCGCGTCGAGCACGGTGGCACGCTCGGCCTCGAACCAGCCCAGGGGGTCGCCGGCGGCCCGCCGCCGGACGTCCGCGGGCCCGGGGCGCCGTGGTGCCGCGCCGGGAGTCGGCCGGAACAGGCTGGGTGGCAGGTGCCCGGCCGCGTGTTCGGCGAGGTCCAGCCATGTCGCGAGCAGGTGCGCTACGGCCGCCTGTCGCGTCGGCAGGGGATACGTGGCCGCCGTTTCCGCGGCGTAGTCGCGCAAAAGGCCCGGCAGCCGGTAGCGGGGCTGGCCGGTCTCGTCGGTGCCGGAGATTTGGACCAGATTGGCGTCCAGCAGGAGGTCCATGATGTCGTCGGCATGGGCCCGGTCCACCAGCGGGCCGAGCACCCAGGACGGTACCGGTCCGCAGAACAGGCCAAGCAAGGCGAAGCCCCGCACCGCGTCTGCGGGCAGGGACCGCAGGCTCAGCTCGAAGCTGGCCCGCACGCCGAGTTCGCCGACGCGCAACTCGTCGAGCCGCTGCGATTCGTCGTCCAGCCGTTCGGCCAGCACGCGCAACGGCCACTTCGGCCGTCCGGCCAGCTTGGCGCCGGAGATGCGGATCGCCAGCGGCAGGTTGCCGCAGGCCCGCAGGATCGCGTCCGCCTGCTCGGGTTCGGCTGCCACCCGGGATTCGCCCACGATGGAGGTGAAGAGCTCGCGGGCCGTCGCGGGTTCGAACACGTCCAGTTCGACGTGCCGGGTGCCGGGCAGGTCGCTGATCGGCCGGCGGGTGGTGATGATCACGGCACAGCTGCCGGTCGAGGGCAGTAGAGGCCGTACCTGACCGGCGCTGTCCGCATCGTCGAGCACGATCAGCATGCGTCTTCGGGCCAGCGTCGATCGGTACAGCGCTGCTCGCGCTCGCAGGTCGTCCGGAATCCACTCGCCACGGACGCCCACCGCGCCGAGCATGTCGGCCAGCAGGTCAGCGGGATCCCGGGGCCGCGGTGACGTTCCCGTGAGGTCCAGGTAGAGCTGGCCGTCGGGAAAGCGCGCGGCCAGGGCGTGCGCGGCGTGCACCGCCAGGCTCGACTTGCCGACGCCCGGCGCGCCGGTCAGCACCATGACCGATGGCGGCCCGTCCTCCGAGCCGGAGGACACCGTGCCGGAGACTCGCGCCAGCTCTTCGGCGCGGCCGGCGAAGTCGGGGATGTCGGGCGGCAGTTGCCGCACCGGATCCACCCGGGAGACAGCCTCCGTCAGTGCCGGGTCGGCACGCACGATCTGCTCGTACCGGTGCCGGATGGACTGGCCGGGATCGACGCCGAGTTCTTCGGCCAGGAGCGTGCGCAACTCGAGGTACCCGGCCAGTGCGTCCGCCTGCCTGCCCTGCCGGTAGAGGGCAAGCATCTGAAGCTCACGCAATCGTTCCCGCAGCGGGTGGCGCGGGACGAAATCGGCCAGCCGCGACACCACCTCGGCGTGCTCGCCGAGCGCGAGCTGTGCCTCGGCCCAGTCCTCCAGCGCACCCGCCCGCGCCTCGGTCAGCCGGTCCGCTTCGGCCTGGACCATCGGTGTGGCCGGGACGTCCTCGAACGGTGAGCCTCGCCAGAGCGCGAGCGCCGCGTCCAGGTGCCGCGTCGCCGTGCCGGCGTCGCCCGCGCGCAGCGCCGCCCGGCCCTGTTCGGCCAGGGCCGCGAACCGGCCGGCGTCGATATCCTCGAAACCGGCGCACAATCGGTAACCTGGTGAGCAGGTAACCAACAACTGATCGCGATCGGCCTTCAATAACCGTCGGAGCCGGGCCACGTAGCCGTAGATCTGGTTGTCCACCGTTTTCGGTGGACGCTCACCCCACAGTTCGACGGCGATCCTGTCGGCCGAGACCACACGGTCCGGCTTGGCCAGCAGCACGGCCAGCAAGGTGCGCCATTTCGCCGCGCCGACGCGCCGCCACTCGCCGTCATCGAGGAACTCGAGCGGGCCGAGAACCCGAAACCGCATGTTCCTCCTTGTCGACATCACGCCACTTCAGCCGGATCTAAGCAACACGACGTACACGCCGAATACAGGTTGCCTACACATCCGGTTGCCACTGTCTGTCCCCGCAGGCGCATCGCGCCTGGTCAAGCTCGAAAAGCGGGGTGTGCGGCCCTGCCGGCCAGGGAGGCATGGCGCGGATGGCGCGACGGAAATCACGTCGATTGCGGTTCCTGTGGCTGGGGTGGGGGGCAGTGTCGGCCCCGGCCAAGCTCGTCGCGCTGGGCCTCGTCGCCGTCCTGGTGGGCGGCGTCGCGGCCGACGGCCTCCTCGGGCTGCCCGCCGGCGGCGGGCTGGGGTACGCGCACGGGCCCGCGCAGCGCTGGGGATCGGCATCGTCGGCCGATGCGCGGACCACCGGCAATCCGTCACGCAACCACACGCTGCCGGACACGCTGCGCAGCCGCTACCCCGCGGTGAAGTGGCAGCAGAACGCGGGATCCGTCGGGACGCCGCCCGCTCCCGCGACGACGGGCTTCGACCCGGCGACCAGCCGTGAGCTCCCCGAAGAGCGGACCGCCAACGACCGCACCTATGCCAACACCGACGGCACCGAGACCACCGAGTTCTCCACCGTGCCGGTGAACTACCGCACGCCGCAGGGCTGGGCGCCGATCGATACCACGCTCACCGCGGACGGTGGCTCAGGCTGGCGCAACACCGCCGACTCCGCCGGGCTGCGCTTCGCGCCGACGTCGGCCGGTCAGTTCGCCACCATGACGACGGACGCCGGGCAGGTGTCCTTCGGCCTCGACGGCGCTTCGGCGGTCAACGGCACGGTGAGTGGCAGCGCGATCACCTATCCCGGGGTTCGGCCGCACGTGGACCTCAAGCTCGAGGCGAAGCCGGGCGGAGTCAAGGAAACGCTGGTCCTCGACTCGCCCGCGGCCCCGACGTCGTACGTCTTCCCGTTGCGGCTCGACGGCTTGACTCCGCACCTGGACCACGGCCAGGTACTGCTGGCCGACGCTTCCGGCGCCACGAAGGCGGTCATCCCGGCGGGGGACATGCTGGACGCCGGCGCGGCGCGGTCGGCCGGAGTCACCTACCGGCTCGTGACCTCCGGCGGCGGGCCGGCGCTCGAGGTCACATTGGATGCCGGATGGCTGCGCGATCCGGCGCGGCAGTACCCCGTCCAGGTCGACCCGACCGTGCAGCTGCCGGTGAACGGGGGCGCGGCCGACGACGCCATGTACGTCCAGGAAGGCGTCGGCTCGGCCAAGGGTGACCAGGACCTGCTCGTCGGTACCGTGAACGGGCACAATTCCGCGTCCTACATCAAGTTCTCGAGCCTGGTCGGCAAGCTCCAGTACCACACGATCTTCGGCGCGCAGCTCTGGCTGACCGAGTACAACTCGGACTCCTGCAAGCCGCGCGAGCTGAACGTGCACCCGGTGACCGGCTCGTGGTCCGGCGGTTCCGGCTACAGCTATCCGGGTCCGGCCGTGGGTGGTTCGCTGGCGAGCAAGTCGTTCGCGCACGGCTATATCGCGTTCGGCCACTCGTCATCGGACTGCCCGACCGCGGGCGAGACGATCAACCTCGGCACCGCCGGGCGCGATCTGGTGCAGCGCTGGGTCGACGGCACCCAGGCCAACTACGGCCTTTCGCTGCGCGGCTCGACGGACTCGTTGTCCGGCAAGTGGTTCACCGGTACCGCCACGGCCAACCCGCCGAAGCTGTACGTGACGCACAGCCCGTACAACGCGACGTACTCGATCCCCAACCCGGTGCCGAACCCGGCCGTGCTGCAGAACCAGGACGGCAAGATCAAGGTCGCGGTCACCAACAAGAGCGCGGCGGCGTGGGCGCCCGGCGACTACTACCTGGCCTACCGCGCCTACAACACCGCCACCGGCGCCTCGGTGACGCAGCAGCGCTCGGCCAACCTGACCTCGACGGTGGCCAGGGGCGGACGCGTGACGCTGGACGCGACCATCAAGGCCCTGCCGCCGGGCAAGTACTTCCTCGACTTCACCATGGTCAAGACCGGCGGCCCGGTGTTCACCGACCACCAGGTGCCACCAGGCCGGCTCGTCCTGCAGGTCTTCGACATCCCGCCGGTCGTCCAGGAGCTGTATCCGTTCAACGGGTACCAGGCGCAGACCCTGACCCCGCAGCTGTGGGCGCGGGCCCTGGACATCGACGCGCCACCGGGTTCGTCGCTGCAGTTCAAGTTCCAGGTCTGCCTGCGCGACGACTCCGGAAACCCGGTCAACTGCACGGATTCCGGCTATCAGGCCAAGCAGGCGTGGACCGTCCCCGCCGGGACACTGAGCTGGACCAAGGCGTACCTGTGGCGTGCGTACATCAAGGACGCCAACAACGAGGTGAACTCGCCGTACTCGACGATCCTGACGTCGGTACCACAGCCGGACATCACCTCGCACCTGGCCGGCGACCGGAAGCAGGCCTTCGACCCGGTGGTGGGCAACTACAGCACCGCGGCGGTCGACGCCACGATCGTGACGGTCGGGCCGCAGCTGAGCCTGTCGCGTACCTACAACAGCCTCGACCCGCGCCGTGACGGCTTGTTCGGCGCCGGCTGGTCGACGACCTACGACATGAAGCTGGTGCCGGACAACGACGGCTCCGGCAACGTCGTGGTGACCTATCCGGACGGTCAGCAGGTCCGGTTCGGCAAGAACGCCGACGGCAGCTACGCCGCGCCCGCCGGTCGTACCGCGTCGCTGACCGTGGACTCGACGTCCTGGAAGCTCCTGGACAAGTCCGGCACGACGTATCAGTTCTCGCTGGCCGGCCGCCTGAGCCGGATGACCGACAACGCGGGGCACGCCGTCGTCCTGACCTACGACACCAACACCGGCAAGCTGTCCAAGGCACAGGTTTCCACCAGCGCGACCAACACCGCGGGGCGCGCGCTGAACTTCTTCTGGACCGGCAACCACGTCTCCTCGATCCAGACCGACGCGGTCAACGGTGCTCCGCTGAGCTGGGCCTACACCTACACCGGCGACGTGCTGAAGACGGTGTGCGGGCCGGGCAACACCTGTACCGGCTACGACTACACGGCCGGTTCGCACTACCGCAGTGCCGTGCTGGACTCGCATCCCGAGTCGTACTGGCGGCTCGGCGAACCCGACGGCACTTCGGCGGCCAGTGAGATCTCGGTCAACCTCGGCAAGGACGTCGGCACGTACGCCAACGTCACGCTCGGCACGGCCGGTCCGCTCGCCGGTTCGACGGACACCGCGGCGTCCTTCAACGGCACGACGTCCTCGGTGAACCTGCCGAAGGGCACGCTGAAGAAGAGCCGTGACGCGGCGGTCGAGCTGTGGTTCAAGAACTCGCTGACCGGTTCCGGCGGCCCACTGCTCGGCTACCAGGACAAGGCGCTGGGCACCGCGTCCACCACCGGCGTGCCGGTGCTGTACGTCGGCACGGACGGCAAGCTGCGCGGGCAGTTCGCCACCGGCGGCATCAACCCGATCACGTCGGCGACCGCGGTCAACGACGGCAAGTGGCACCAGGTCGTGCTGTCCTCGATGGGCACCACGCAGACCCTGTACCTGGACGGCGCGAAGGTCGCCGACCTGACCGGCAAGCAGATCGACGCCTCGCTGCTGACCTTCAACCAGGTCGGTGCCGCCTACGCCACCACGCCGGCGTCGTGGCCGTCATGGGGCACCGCGGCACAGCGGTCCTACACCGGCGCCATCGACGACGTGTCCCTCTACAGCGGACCGTTGGGCGCGGCGATCGTCTCCGCGCACTACAAGGCGGGCACCACCGCCGCCGACCAGCTGGCCAAGGTGATGTTGCCGAGCGGCAAGGTCGTCGCGTCGGTGACCTACGACGTCGTGCGCGACCGGGTCAAGGAGTACACCGACCACAACGGCGGCACGTGGAAGCTCGGCACACCGACGGTTTACGGCGGGGACACCGATCTGCGTCGCAGTGTGGAGGTGCTGGACCCGGCGAACCGGCCCAGCCTGTACGAGTACGACGCGATCGGCGGCTGGCTGCTGCGCCAGGGCAAGCCCCTCGGCATCGAGGCCCGCGGCGAGGACACGCCGGGCGAGCCCGCCGAAACGCCGCCGCCACCGGTCGAAAGCTGCACGCAGCCCGACCCGAACGATCCGGCGTTCTGCACCACCATTCCCGGCAACTCCGGCGGCCCGGTGTTCGTCCGCTACGACGCCGACGGCGTGAGCATCCGGACGTACGGCTACGACGCCAACGGCAACCTCGCCACGGTCACCGACGAGAACGGTGACGCGACGACGATGACGTACGACGCCCGTGGTGACGTCATTTCGACCACCACGTGCCGCGCGGTGCACGACTGCCAGACCTCGCGCACGACGTACCCGGCGACGATCGCCAACCAGTACGACCCGAAGTCGTACCTGCCGACCGAGTCCCGCGACGCGCGTTCGGCGAGCGCGACGGACAATACCTACCGGACGACGTACGCGTACCACTCGACCGGCCAGCTGACGACGCAGACCAGCCCGGACGGTAGCCAGATCACGAACGCCTACACCTCGGGCGCCGAAGCGGCGTTCGGCGGCGGCAACGTGCCCGCCGGGCTCCCGGCGACCACGACGGACGCGCGCGGCAAGGTGACGCGGTACGCCTACTACGCCAACGGCGACCTGGCCCAGGTCACCGCTCCGTCCGGCTTGGTGACGCAGTACACGTACGACGCCATCGGCCGTACGACCACGAAGAAGGAGATTTCCGACAGCTTCCCGGGCGGGGTCGTCACGACCTACACCTATGACGGCTGGTCGCGCCCGGCGACGGTGACCGAAGCGGCGACGACCGACGCGGTGACCGGCGTCAAGCACCAGCTGCAGACCACGACCACCTACGACGCGGACGGCGACCCGACCCGCGTCCAGGTCGCGGACATCGGTGGTGGCGGCGACCCCGCCCGGATCACCACGACCGACTACGACGAGCACGACCGGCCGATCCGGGTCACCGACCCCGACGGCGGCGAAACCAGCTCCGGCTACGACCAGTTCGGCAACCTCACCTCGGTGACCGACCCGAACGGCAACCACTACGACTACGCCTACACCGCGCGCAACAGCGTCGCCGAGGTGCGGCTGCGGAACTGGCACAGCGATCCGGCGGGCGCACCGCCCACCGGCACCGGCGACTACCTGGTGCTGCAGGCCTACAGCTATGACTTCGCGGGGCGGCTGGCCAGTTCGACCGACGCGATGGGCAGGCGGACGGAGTACCAGCGCTACGGCGACGGTCTGCTGCACCGCGCGGTGCTGAAGAACTTCCACAATGCCGACGGGTCCACAAAGGACTACGTGCTCGAGGACGACAGCTACGACGCCGCGGGCCACCTCACCAAGCAGGTGACCGGCAACGGCACGACGGTCACGCAGCACACGCCGGACCGCAACGGCCGTCCACTGTCCACGGTGGTCGATCCGGGTGGGCTCGCGCGCACGACCGGCTTCACCTACGACCCGGCCGGGAACGTCACCCACGTCGCGGTTTCCGGCAATGCGTCGAACGTGCCGTGGATCGTCTCGGCCACGCCCGCGACGACCGACTACACCTACGACGATGCCGGCAATCGCCTGACCATGACCACGACGGACGGCACCACGTCGCGCACCACGACGTACGCCTACGACCAGCGTGGCCTGCCGACCTCGGTGACCGACCCGCGCGGCAACGCGGCCGGTGCGGACAAGGCGGCGTTCACCTCGCACCTGAGCTACGACGAGCTGGGCCGCTCGATCGGTGTGACCGGACCGGTCCGGCCAGTCGAGTCCGGCGGGAACCCGGCGAGCCCGGTCGCGCCGACGACGAAGGTCGGTTACAACACCTTCGGCGAGAAGGTCGAGGTGACCGACGAGCTGAACAACACCACGCACGTGGCGTACGACAACGCGGGCCGGATGACCAGCCAGACCGCGCCGAGCTACCTGCCGCCGGGCGCGAGCCAGGCGCTCACCCCGACCACGCGGTACGAATACGACGCCAACGGCAACGTCACCACGGTGACCGATCCGCGCGGCAACGTCATCCGCAGCACCTACGACCAGCTCGACCGCACGGTTTCGGTCGACGCGCCGAGCGCGACCAACGACGACCGCGCCGTCACGTCGTACACCTACTCACGTACCGGCGCTGTCTTGTCCACAGTGGACCCGACCGGCGCGCGGAGCGAGTCCACGTACGACGATCTGGACCGCCAGGCGACCGGAACGCAGGTCGAACGCCGTCCGGTGTCGGCGGCATACACCACACTGATCCGCCACGACGACGCCGGGAACGTGGTCGGCCAGACCTCGCCGAGCGGGGCCACGACGGTCAACGGCTACGACGCCGTCGGCGAGCTGACCACGACGACCGACCCGTCCGGTATCCCGGCCCAGTACGGGTACGACTTCGCGGGTCGCCAGGTCCGGGCAACCGACGGCCTCGGCCGCACTTCGCAGACCGGCTACGACCTGCTGGGCCAGGTGGTCGCCTCGGCCGACCTCAAGCCGGACGGCACCACGCTGCGGACCTCGCACTACGGCTACGACCTGGCGGGCAACCGCACTTCGGTCACCGATGCCTTGCAGGCCACCAGGACGTTCGCTTACGACGCGGCGAACCAGCTGGTGAGCCAGGTCGAGCCGGTCGACGCCAAGACGAGCATCACCTCGTCGTTCGGCTACGACGCCGCGGGCAACATGACCCGCTTCACCGATGGGCGCGGAAACGCCACCACCACGACGTACAACAGCCTCGGCCTGGTCGAGTCCACGATCGAGCCGGCCACCGCGGCCCAGCCGAACGCCGTCGACCGAACCTGGACCACCAGCTTCGACGAGAACGGCAACGCGGTCCGCGACGTGGCACCGGGCGGGGTCGTCCAGCAGGTGACCTACGACGCGGCGAACCGGCCGACCGACGGCACCGCCGCCGGCGCCGAGACGCCCACGACACCGCGCCACCTCGGCTACGACCTGGCCGGGCGCGCAGTCAGCACCAACGCGGGCGCGGGCATGAACTCCTACGTCTACAACGACCGCGGAAGCCTGCTCAGCTCCACCGGTCCTTCCGGTACCGCGGCCTTCACCTACGACGGCGACGGCAACCAGACCAGCCGGGCCGACGCGGCGGGTACGACGAACTACGGCTACGTCAAGGCGCGGCTCGATTCGGTCACCGACGGGCTGACCGGGGTCAAGGAGCAGCTTGGCTACGACGGCGCGGGGAACGTCAAGACCGTCGGTTACGGCGCCGGGCGCGTGCGGACCTTCGGGTACGACGACTTCGGCCGGGTCGCCACCGACGTCCTGACCAACTCGGCGTCGCAGCAGGTCGCGAGCACGACGTACCACTACGACCTGAACAACCAGCTGTCCGACAAGACCACCGCGGGCACCGCGGGCGCGGGCACGGTCAGCTACAAGTACGACCAGTCCGGGCGGCTCACCAGCGACACCACCGGTGGCGTGACGACCGGCTACGAGTGGGATGCCGCCGGAAACCGGACCAAGGCCGGGCCGGCCACGGCCACCTACGACGAGCGCAACCGGCTGTTGACCGCGGGCGGCACCAGTTACACCTACGCCGCGCGCGGCACGCTGGCTTCGCAGACCGGTTCCGCCGGCACCGCGCAATTCGGCTACGACGGCTTCGACCGGCTCACGTCCGCCCCCGGGCAGACCTACAGCTACGACGGGTTCGACCGGGTCGACAGCCGCAACGGCACCGCGTTCACCTATGCCGGACAAGACAGCGACCCGGTGTCCGACGGCAGCGAGACCTATGCCCGCGGCTCCGGCGGCGAGCTGCTCGCGGTCCGCTCGGGCGGCGGCAACCGGCTGGCCCTGAGCGACCGGCACGACGACGTGGTCGGCACGTTCGACCCGGCCGACACGGCGCTGAACGGACTGTCCGGATCGACGGCGTACGGCCCGTTCGGCCAGGTCACCGCGCACACCGGGACCACCGGCAACCTCGGCTACCAGGGCGACTGGACCGATCCCGGCACCGGCCGCGTCGACATGGGTGCGCGGTGGTACGACCCGGGCACGGGCTCGTTCGGCTCCCGGGACAGCATGTCGTTGTCCCCGACCCCGTCCAGCAACGGAAACCGTTACCTGTACGGCAATGCCGACCCGGTGAACAGCACCGACCCGACCGGCCACTGGGGCGTCAAGTTGGGCTCGCTCGACGTGGTCGTGCAGGGACTCAAGATGCTCTACAACATCGAGACGCCGACCAGGATGGCCGACGACTCCTGCGAGGCCTACTACGGGATGTCCTGCGCCGCCTTTTTCCGCAGTGCTCACAAGGAGTCGGTGCACGACATGTTCTGCGACACGCACCCCTGGACCGGGCAGTGCGGCGGCAGCGGCCGGTCGCCCTACTCCTGGGGCGGCGGCGGTGGCGGCTCGCACGGCGGTGGTGGCGGTAACGGCGGCGGCGGTGGCGGCGGCGGGTCCTACGTGGACTGGGCGAAGAAGGCTGCCGAAGAAGCCGCCGAGGCTGCCTACCGGCGGGCCCTGCGCGTCACCGAGGAAGCGCGGGACGCCGCGGAACACGCCGCCAAGACCGTGACGATCGCGGTGGGCGCGGCGGCGACCACGGCCGTGACGAACCTGCCGACGCTCGTTTCGTCCGCGCCGACGGCGGCCGCGGCGGTGGTGTCCACGGTGGAGAACGTGGTCACCGACACCAAGGCCCAGGCCAAGAACATCTACCAGGCGGCGGTCGACGCGGCCGGGGCGGTCGTCACCGTGGTGTCGACGGCGTCGCAGGTCAGCACCGAACCCGAGAACAAGACGCAGAACAAGAGCAGGCAGGCCCGGGACTGCCGCCAGCAGTTCCCGGAACCGTTCTACTTCGAGCGGGACTCGGCCAACGGCGACCGCGCCGTCGGTGTCATCGCCTGCGTCACCAAAGCGGATCTCGGCCAAGGCACCGGCACCAGTTCGAAAATCAGGCCGCCCGGCTACCAGTGGGCAGGCACGTTCGTCAAGGCGATCGGCGGCGGGGATCCCAAATCGTGGGTCAACAACTGCCATTCGCTCGCTTCGGTGCTGGGCGGTAGCGGCACGGACCTGAGGAACCTGTCGACCTGCAGCCGCAGTACGAACGCCGACGTGATCGACAAGGCGAACGACCGGGGCCACTCGCCGAACATGCGCTGGTTCGAAGACAAGACCGAGAAAGAGCTGAAGTCGGGCAAGGTCGACTACGTCCTCTACACGGTCATCCAGCACTACCACGGACCCCGCACGGTGCCCTACGAGTACGACATGAATGCCGAGGGTGCCGACGTCGAGACCGGAAACACGTTCTCCCTGCACAAACCCATCGAGAACAAGGTGTGGAGCCCGAAATACCACAAATGGATGAACATGGGCGAGGGGATCAAGGACGGGAGACCGGTGCCCGTCGGAAGCACGCCGTAGCCACGAAATGGTAATCGCACAAGGAGAAAAGCAGTGCTCAGAAAGATGACAGTGGCACTGGCGGCGCTGGTCGCGCTCACCGCCGTGACCACGGCGCCGCACGCCCCCGCGGCGCACGCGGACGCGGCCGGGCACGGTGGCGACTACGTGCCGCTGCCGTCGACACCGGTGGTGCTCGACACCCGCAACGGCACCGGCGGGATCAGCACCGAGGTCGGCGCCGCCGCCACGGTGGACTTCCCCGTGCTGGGTGTCGGCGCCGTGCCCACCACGGGTGTCGGCGCGGTGCTGGTCCGGGTGTCGCTGATCAAGCCCACCGTGGCCACTTGGGCCGAGCTGTGGCCGGACGGCGCCACCCGCCCGACCCTGACCATGGTCTCCGCGGCCGCCGGCGAGCAGATCTCGAACACGGCGGTGGTGAAGGTCGGCAGCAACGGCAAGCTGTCGCTGTACAACTCGGCAGGCAAGACCGACGCCGTCGTCGAAGTGCAGGGCTACTACAAAGCGGAGCAGGGGACGACGGGTGGCGGGTTCTTCCCGGTGACGCACACCCGGGTGATCGACACCCGAAACGGGACGGGCACGTCGACCGGCAAGATCGCGGCAGGTGCCACGCGCACGGTGACCATCACCGGCAGCCTGGTGCCGGCGGGAGCGGCGGCGGCATCGGTGAACCTGACCGTGCCGGGCGCGACGGCCGCGGGCTGGCTGGCGGTGTCGCCTGCAGGCGGCACCGCGCGGCCGGTGTTCAACTACGAGACCGGCTCCACCCAGTCGGGTGCCGTGCTGAGCCTGCCGGCGAGCGGGCAGGTCACCTTCACCAACAAGGGCAGTGCCGCCGTCGACCTGATCGTCGCCGTGGACGGCTACTACTCGTCGAGTTCGACGCAGGGCGCCGGCTACCGGCAGGTGGCCGGCCGGGTGCTGGACACGCGTTCCGTCGGCGCCGGGCTGCCGATCGCCGCGAACGCCACGCTCGACATCCAGGTGGGCGGCACCAAGGGGCTGCCGACCCGTGGCATCGAAGGTGTGGCGCTGAACCTGATCGTGGTGAGCCCGCAAAAGGCCGGGTACCTCAAGGCGTGGCCGGTCGGTACGACCGAACCGTCGGTGTTGTCCGTCATGGACTTCGAGGCGGCGAACTGGCGTGACAACATGGTGGTGCTCAAGCCGGGCACGGACGGCAAGATCCGCGTCCGCAACACCAGCGCGGGCACCGTCCACCTGATCGCCGACCTGCAGGGCTGGTACGCCGACCCGCTGCCGGCCGCGCCGGTCACAAAGGACACGCGGATCACGGCGATACAGGCGGCTCCGGTCGCGGGCGCCACCGTCGGCACCCTCGAATACTCCTATGTGGACAATTCGGGCCGGGTCGTCTACGGCCATCAGTCCGATGTGGACAACTTCGGTTCGGTCCAGTGGACGGTGATCTCCGGGAACGAGCGGTTCTCCGGGCAGCCGACGCTCACCCAGCTGTCCGACGGCCGGGTCCAGGTGGCGGCGCAGTACTCCGACAGCGACATCTGGACGGACAGCCAGACCACCGCGGGAGGGCCTGCGTGGAACGCGTGGTCCGACTTGGGCGGTTCCATGGCTTCGGCGCCGGTGACGTCGAAGCTCGCCGACGGGACCGTCGTGGAATTCGCCGTGGATGTCGACGGCAAGCTCTGGGCGTACGCGCAGTCCGGCTCCGTGCCGTTCTGGCGCAGCCTTGGTGACCAGAACCTGACCGCGACGCTGTCCGTGGTCCAGGTTCGCGACGGGGTGCGGGTGTTCGGCCTGAACGGCGCCGGCGCGCTGAAGACGATCGAGTACTACAACGACGGCAGCCTGTCGGCGTGGACCGATCTGGGCGGCTCCGGACTGTCCGGGCAGCCCGCGGTCGTCGTGCGCCCCGGCTACCTGCTGCAGGTGTTCGTCCGCGGCGCCGACGGCACGATCGTGTCGAAGCTGCAGAACGGCGACGGTTCCTGGCCCGCGGACTACACCGCGATCGGGAACTTCGTCTCGGCCGGTGCGCCCTCGGCGATCCTGGACCCGGCGCTGGGCCGCGTGGCGCTCGTCGTCCGCGGCACGGACAACGAGATCTACCACGTCTGGGAGACCGCGACCGGGAGCAACGCCTGGGGCGACTGGACGAAGACGATCGCGGCGACCGATCCGGCTGCGACAGATCCGGCCACGACGCCGTATGTGAACTCCAACGGGCAGTCCTGGCTGATCGCGTTCCTGAACGCCAACGGGGCAGTGCGGTTCTACGACCGGCAGCTGCCGACCTCGTAACGCATGAAGTATCAGGTTCTCGGGCCGGTCGCCGCCATCCTGGGCGACCGGCCCGTTCCCCTTGGGGGGCCGAAGCCGCGGGTCGTACTCGCCGCGTTGCTGTTGCAGGCCAACCAGGTCGTCTCCGAGCAGCGGTTGTACTCGCTGGTCTGGGGCGACCGGCCGCCTGCCACGGTCCGCGGCCGGCTGCAGATCTGCGTCTCCGGCCTGCGCAAGCTGCTCGGGCCGGAGGCGATTCGTCGTGAGCGGCCGGGATATGTCCTCGAAGTGGCACCCGGAGAGCTCGATCTGGACGTCTTCACGGCCGAGGTCGAGCAGGCGTCGGCCGATCCGGCCGCCGGCTCCGCCGCGATCGCGGCGGACCGGCTTCGCGCGGCGTTGGCCCTCTGGCGGGAGCCGGCGTTCCTTGGCCAGGACAACCTCGCGGCGCTTGGTCTTCTTCCTGTTCCTTCATTGACCTCGGAAAGCTGAACGCGCGCCCGATCACTGAACGGCCAGTCAGAAAATCTCCTGCGCCCGGCACCTGGATCGACGCGCAAGCCCCGGTTGGGGGTGACGGTGGCGAAGGTAGCCGCGTCCGCCACCGCTACGCCGACCATGTCGACGCCGGGAGGGAACTGATCGTGCAGGGCGTGACTCCGGCACATCTTGCCTACCTGCTGCGCGCCGACGCGATGCCAACGCTCGCGGAAAGCGGCCATCCGGTACCCGTCGATCACCGTGCGAGCCTGTGGGTGCGGTCGGTGGGGGTCGAGGACGCCGGCGGTGTCGAGCCGGAACCCGAGCGACTCCACAGCCCACCGCAACCGAACGAACTGCCGAGGTCCGGTCGCGCCGATCTCATGGCGGGGCTGCATGGACTGTTCGTCCCACTCGTGTTCACGTTGAGTGGCACGTCCGACGGCGTGCGAGTCGAGTTCGGCACTTGGTCTGCTCAGGCGCGCAACGCCGCTCCTCGTCTCGCCGCGCGCATGGACGTACTGGAATCCGTCTTGGCCGGTATGCACCCTCGGTGGAGACACACCGGCAGGCCGGACCGCCACTGGGCGGGCATGGCACTTTCCGGGCTGGCGCTCGGCGTGCCGACGCCGTCTCCGGCTGGGCCGGGCGACGGGGGCACGCCGGTGGACCGTCTTGTCCGGGCGATGCGCGGCTGCCACTGGGCGGTGCGAATCATCGCGTACCCGCGAGCCACCACGCCCGGGTCGCCGACGGGGTTGCTGAACATCAGCCGGTAGAGGTGGGGACGTTCGCGGTCCATCGAGATCAGCGCCATCAGCGCAGCGTGTCGGCCGCGGACAGCTCCGCGTCGGCACGCAGCGCTCGGATACCGGCGCCGATCCGGTCCCAGGCTTCCGCCCCGACGCAGTCAGCAGGCTCTCCTTATCGTCGAAGTGCCGGTAGGGCGCTCCGCGACTCACGCCGGCGCGCGCTCCGACCCGGCCTGCACCGAGCTCGAACACCGACGAACCCGGCCACTGGCCCTGGCAGGACATGTACGCCCAGGCCCTCGTCCTGCTCGGCCGCGCCGACGAAGCCGACGACTTCCACGCTGCCGTTGCGCTACGACCAGGCCCGCATCCACTTCGGCTACGGCCAGACCTTGCGCCGCCTCGGCCGCCGCGCCCGTGCCGACCTCGTGCTCAGCGCGGCTCGCGTCGGTTTCGCCGCGATGGGCGTCACCACCTACGCCGAACGCTCTGACCGCGAACTGAGGGCAGGCCGCGACATCTCCGTGCGCGGTGAGGAACACTACCTGGAAGCCTTCAGGCCCTTCAGCTGCTACGGCCAGCCGATCTTCCACCCGGCCCTGCCTGCCGTGCCGATGCAGGTGGCGCGGTTACGTGAGCTGTCGGCGAAGACGATGTGGCTGACCGCCGCTGTGATCACGGTGCTCACCGCAGGGGCTGTGATGGTCCTTCGGTGGCCGGCCACCACCGGGCTGAGCGGCGCGGAGCTGGCGACCGCGCGGCTGGACGCGTTGAAAATCGGGCTCAGCGTCGGGGTGGGCAGCGGCGGCATTGTCGCGCTGTACCTGGCGTGGCGCCGCCAGTGTTCCACCGAAGCGGACCTCGACAACCGCGAACGCGTCCTCGCTCACCAGCAGGAAGTCGCAGCGGCCACCATTTCCACGAGGGCGTTGTGTGGGTGAGCAACTTCAACCAGGGCACGCTGCTGAGGATCCCGGTCACCGCCCAGCGTGGAACCATCAACCTCGACACCCTCGCCGCGCACCCCCGGCACCACTGAGCGCCCGGGGGAGCGGGATGCTAGTGGAGCACCTGGGCCAGGAAGTCGTCCTGGCCCAGGTGGGCCGCCGGCTTCAGCGGCGACAACGCTTCTCCTTCCGGAGCAGCCGTTGCAGTCAGTACGGCCGACGCTGCCTCCGTCGGACGGCCTGGTCGCAGCCTTCCTCGTGGTGTCCTCACCGCGGCGGTCGGGGCATTCAGGTCTACAGGCCGTAGCGGTTCTTCATGTGCCGCCAGAAGTCGCGGAACATCCATTTGTCGAAGTCGGTGATCTGGGTTGCGCTGCCGGCCTTCATCAGGAAGCAGCAGACGCCCGTCGGCGTCCAGTCGTAGAAGTCGTCCAGGCCGAACGTGTGGCCCATCTCGTGCAGCAGGATGTAAATGTTGTCGTTGTCGAGTGAGTTGACGTAGTACTCGCTGCCGATGCGCTGTCCCCAGTCGCCGCCGGCGCCACCGCCGAAGCCGGCGGTCAGCCACAGCGACATGTCGTAGTGGCGCGCGATCCCGCCCGGGCAACGGGGGTAGGTGCCGCCTTGGTTGAAGAAGCGGCCGCATTCCGGAGCGCATTGTGGCGCGTTCTCGTTGATGTTGCCCGTGTAGATGTCGACGGAGTTGTCGGACCACTGCAGTGTGTTGCGGTTGCGCACCGCCCACCCGACGACCTTCAGCGGGACGTCCCGATAGGGCCAGTTGTTGTAGCCTTGGCCGTTCTCCAGTTGGGCGTCCATCCATTTCTTGAATTGCCGGGCCAGTGCCGTGTGGATCCGGTCGCGCAAGGCGGCGGACACGGGCTGGTCGGAGTCCCATCGTACGCAGTAGTTGACGTAACCGCGGTTGGCCGTGATCTGGTCCCAGCCGTAGTTCCGGAAGCCGTACAGATCGGGATACGTGGTCTCGACGTGTCGCCAGACTTCGTCGACCGGTTGCACGAGGTTCGCCGGCGGGTTCCACTGGTCGGCGGCGGCCGCTGGGGCCGCCGGGGCCGACAACATGCACGCCGTGGTTGCGATCGCGGCCAGCAAGGTGGTGCTCCATCGTGGTTTCACGAGGCCCTCCGATGCATATGTGTTAGCGCTAACACTGTGCGGTTAAGTGTTCTTGCCGCACTCGGGTTCAGGAGGAGGCGGAGAAATGGAACCGGTTTCGAAACGGTTTGACCCACTCCCGGACGAGCAAAGGTAGCCGGGCGACAGGGACCGCGCAATGCCCCTGATGTCGTATCCCTGATTCATCGCCGTCGAGCAGCAGGCCCCTGTTGCGGGGCGACGAAGGGGATGGATCCAGATTCTTCCGGGTGAGGTCTTCAACTCTGGCCACGCAGTGGATACTCTCGGACTGAGAGCGCTTCCAGGCTTTCGCGCCACCCTGGCGAGGAAGCGCTTACAGCTCTGCCGAACCTGCGTCCACGATGCGCTCCGGTCGATTTGGGTGCCGGAAGGCCGTAGACCGCCGTGCTTGTCCCTTCACCCGTCCTCGGAGGAACGCAGATGCACCCCATCCGTCGCGGAAGCCGGCCGGCGGTCATCGCCGGCGTCGTCACCATCATGGCGGCCGCCGTCACCATCGCCACTGTCCCCGCCGCCCAGGCCGCGGCGGGCTGCCGGGTGACCTACCAGGTCGCCAGTCAGTGGCAGAGCGGCTTCTCCGCGAACGTCGACGTCACCAACCTCGGGGATCCGGTCGTGAGCTGGCGGCTGACCTGGTCGTTCGCCTCCGGCCAGCGGGTCACCCAGCTGTGGAACGGCGCTGTCGCCCAGTCCGGCGCGCAGGTGGCGGTCGACAACGCCGGCTGGAACGGCTCCCTCGGGACCGGCGCGAGCACCGGGTTCGGGTTCACCGGTTCGTGGAACAACTCCGCCAACCTCGTTCCCACCGACTTCGCCCTCAACGGCACCCGGTGCAACGGCCCCGTCCCCCCGACGACCACGTCCCCGTCGCCATCGGATGCGCTGGCTCGAGCGCACACGGTGGGCCGGGTCAAGGTCACCGGGGACGTCGCGCAGTACACCTGGCCAGGGGTCTACTTCGAGGGCCGCTTCCGCGGTACCGGCGTGGACATCGTGCTCAACGATTCCGCCAATGACTACGACGTCCAGATCGACGGCGCCACTGTCGCCACTCTGGTCACCCCGGGCCGCGTCACCCGCCAGGTTCGTGGCCTGACCGACGCCGAGCACAGCGTGCGGCTGGTCAAGCGCACCGAAAGCCCCTGGGCCGCGGGCGAGTTCGACGGCTTCGTGGCGGCACCCGGCGGCGAGATCCTCGCGAAGCCCGCCGCCCGGACCCGGCAGATCGAGTTCATCGGCGACTCCCTGACCGCCGGCTACGGCGACCTCTCCACCACCCGCGACTGTTCGGCCAACGGCGGAATCGACCGCAACACCAACACCGACCTCAGCTTCGGCGCACTCACCGCCCGAAGCCTGAACGCCGACTACCAGGTCAACGCCCAATCCGGCCGCGGCATGGTCCGCAACTACAACGGCGGCGACCCCGGGACCGACTTCCGCACCGCCTACGAGCGCACCCTGCAGAACGCCTCCGGCGACGTGTGGCACAACCCCGCCACGTGGCGGCCGCAGCTGGTCGTGGTCGGTCTGGGCACCAACGACTTCAGCACCGCCATCAACCCCGGCGAACCGTGGACCACCGACAGTCTGGTCGCCGCCTACAAGAACGCCTACCAGGGCTTCCTCGACAAGCTCCGCGCTCAATACGGTTCCGACACGGTCATCGTGGTGGGCGCGACGAACCTGTTCGCCCAGACGGCGCAACAGGTCGTCGCCGACCGCAACGCCCGCGGCGACAGCCGTGTCCGGTTCTGGAACCTCGACGACCCGAGGCTGGACCACCTCGGCTGCGACTGGCACTTCTCCCTCAACGACCACCGGCTCATCTCCGGACTGCTCACCGACTACGTCGCCACCCTCCCGCTGGCCTGGTGACCACCACGGCACGGTGGCCGCACCCAACGCGGGACGCCCGCTGCCCTACCACCTGCCGCTCGTCCTGGGGAAACGACGTTGCCGGCGTCGTGGTCGGCGTCGGGCCGGGCGTCCGGAAGTTCAAGCCCGGCGACGAAGTCTACGCGCGATCCGGCAAGGACCGGAGGCTGCGAGCCAGGTCGCGCAGTCCGCCGCCGACGTGACCGAGACCGGGCAGGGCCTCGTCGACACGGCGGGTGCGCGGGGAACGGAGATCCTCGACGCCACGGGCACGGTCGGCGACGCGATCGATCCGAACCTCCGGAGCCGAGCCGGCGCGGTGGCCCTGCCGCGCTCTCCCCGGTAGTGGTGCCGACGCCGCCATGGCCGAGTCGCATGGCCATTCCCGTGTCATACCCGCGAACGCGTGACCGAGGCCTGACTTGAAAGACCCGCCGGGTCGTTCAGATCAAAGGCCCTCTGCCAGGGGGGACATCCCGCCGGACAAGGTGCTCGAAGTGGGGCGTGCGGCCGAGTCCGTCCGGAGTCACCCGCCGGGGTTTGCCCATTTCCCGGCTGATCAGATCGGCCAGTTCCGCGGCGCCGCGGGCGATGCGCCGCCGCCAGGAGTCCAGCCGCCGGGCTCGCTCGCCGAAGCCGAGCCCGGCCCACCAGACGGCCGCGTCGCGGGCCTGGCGGACGGCGTCGGTGACTTCGTACTCCGTCGTGACGCGGTGCGTGCCGACGAGTTCGCCCGTGGCCGGGTTCAGTACGTCGAACGTTTCGCCGGTCATGGGTTCCATCCTTTCGGCCGCGGTCATCGATCGATCACCAGCCGGCCGGTCGCGCGGGAGACGCAGACGAGCATCGAGTCCCGGCGTTCGGCGGGGCTGAGCAGGCGGTCGCGGTGCTCGACCTCGCCGTCGAGGACGCGGACCTTGCAGGTGCCGCAGAAGCCTTGCCGGCACGAGTAAGCGACATCGGAGGTGACCCGGGTGATCGCGGTGAGCGCGGTCTCGCCGGGGCCGACCCCGACCGTGACCCCGGTCCGGCGCAACCGGATCTCGAAGGGCGCGCCGCCGCTGACCGGCGGCGGGGAGAACCGTTCGGTGTGCAGGGACGCGCTCGGGTCACTCGCCCGCACGAGCTCGCGGGCCGGGTGCATGAGCGGTGGCGGGCCGCACAGGTAGACGGCCGCCCCGGCGGGCGCGAGCGGCAGGATGTCGCCGAGCACCGGCGGGCCGCATTCGTCGTCCGGCCGGATCTCGACCGTGCCGCTGTCGCAGCGGGCGAGTTCGTCGAGGAACGGCATGGTGGCGCGGCTGCGGCCCAGGTACACCAGCCGCCACGGAACGGCCCGTTCGTGGCAGGCCCGCACCATCGGCAGGATCGGCGTGATGCCGATGCCCGCGGCGACGAACAAGTAGGAATTCGCGGCGGCCAAGGGAAAGGCGTTGCGCGGTCCGCGGATCCGCAGTGGGCCGCCCGCGCGCACGGTGTCGTGGATCTCGCGGGAGCCGCCGCCACCGTCGGCGATCCGGCGCACCGCGATCCGGTACGACGACCGGTCGCCGGGGTCACCGCACAGCGAGTACTGCCGCTGCCGGCCCGAGGGCAGGAACACGTCCAGGTGCGCACCCGGGATCCAGCCGGGCAGCGGGCTGCCGTCCGGTGCGGCCAGGACGAGACTGATGACGTCGTCCGCCTCGGCGCGGATCGCCCGGACGGTGAGGTCGAGGTCGTAGCCGCTGCGACGCACGGGCCGCGGGCGGGACAGCAGCGGGGCGACGCGACTGGTGGCGAACACCCGCTGGTAGGTGGCGCTGGCCGCGGCGGCCAGGCGCATCGCCCGGGTCGGGGTGGACGTCGTGGTCACGGCCGGGCCTCCGGGCTGGCTGCGGGGGAGCGGGCCAGGTAGCGGATCGCGGCGTCCATGCTGCCCAGCTGCGAGGGGTGGAAGCCCGGGCGCAGGTACTTCGGGATCTCGGTGAGGAAGATCGTGGCCTTCGGGATCAGGCCGCGCTGGGTCGCGCTGACCAGCTGCCGCACCCACGACCGGCGCACACCGGGCGTGGGATCGGCGAAGAGGAGGTACCGCGCGGTGGTGAGGAACAGCACCGCGAGGGTGAAGCTGGCGAGCAGCGCCGTGCGTACCCGCCGGGCGTAGCTGCCGTCGACGTGCATGAAGGCGTCGAACGCGACGTTGCGGTGTTCGACCTCCTCGGCGCCGTGCCAGCGGATGAGGTCGAGCACGGCCGGGTGCATCCCGGCCCGCTCCAGCCGGTCGGCGCCGAGCAGCCATTCCCCGACGACCGCGGTGTAGTACCGCGGCGTGCCGCGTTCGAACGCCACCTCGGCGACAACGTCCCGTGGGACGTTGCTGAACTGGCGGCGGAGCCCACCCGCCGTGTGGAGCCGGTGGTCGGAAGCTTCCGCGGTCGCCGCGACGGCGAGTCCCACGCGTGCGGTTCCGCGGGTCGGGGCCGGAAGTACCGGGGCTCACGGTGCCTCGACGCGGGATCGGGGCCGCCGACGCCCGGCGTCCGGCAGCTGGGGCAGCTCGGCGATCACGACGTCGAACCCGTTGCGCAGCAAGAGTTTTCCGGCGCGTGCCGGGCGTGGACGGTCACCTCGTGGCCGGACCTGGTCCTCGCCGAGGCCAGTTCTTCGACGTGGGTGTGTCGGCCGTCGGCGGGGGCCTGCCCGGCAGCGGACCGGCGTGCTCCGACACCGTCGCGATCTTCACGGTCGGTCGGTGCCGAGGTCGGCGCGGTCGACCTTGCGGTGGAACCGCATCCCGGCCAGACCGCCGAGGATCGCTCCGATCAGGGTGACGACGAGGGCCACGGCCACGCCGATGATCGTCGTGATGGTCGCGGCGTCGTCGCTGACCGGCAGTTTCGGCAGCCCGCCGACGCGGCTGACGACGTCGAACCGGTCACCGGCGATGGCGGCGAGGATCGCGACGACGACGGTGATGACGATCGTCCAGACCCACACGGCGATGCCCTGCTTCACGCCGTTGAACCGGGCCATGCGTCCGGCGACGTAGCCGCCGCAGTAGTACGCGACCAGCAGGACGGCCGCGGCGACGACGGCGCTGACGACCCCCGCGGTCCGCGTCATGTCGGGATTCTGCGCGGCCTGCCCGGCCACTTGCCCGCTGTCGTCGGTGAGGGACAGGCCGATCAGGCCGCCGATTGCGGTGAGCAGGGCGAAGAGCAGGACGGCGGTGCCGATTGCGGTCAGCCAGCCGAAGAACGCCGAGCCCCACTTGATGCCCCCGAAGCGGTCCTTCTGCCGGTGGAGGACATCCCCGCGGGAAGGCCCGAGGTCGGTGTCCGCCTCGAGCCGGTCGTGGTGATCGAGGTCGGTCCGGGCGTCGTCCGGGTGCTGCCCGGGACCCGTGCGGCCGGTCAGCCGGTTTCGCACCGACGGCTCCCGTCGCGGGGAATCCTGGCTGGTGGGGTACGCAGCGGCGCGGTCGCGGGGGTCGTCGCCCTGGCGTTCGGTGGGCATGGTGGCTCCTTCGGTGGTCCGGTGACCGGCCGGGTGAACCGACCGGCCGGTCGGCGGATGACGGCAGGACGGCGGCTCCGAGTGCCGGGACCCGAGTCGAGCGGGAGATCAGAACCGCCGGCGCGACCTTCGCGGACGTGCTCGAGAAGGCAACACCGGACCTCCGGGTGGCACTCGCCGTCGGACACCGGGGTCTGGGGTGTGTGACCGAGCCAGGGGTGGCTCTTGCCGGGCGAATGCCCTCGACCCGCCCCCTCAAACATCGGCACGGCAAGACGTGAGTGCGGCCGCTTCGCCGTTTCCGGCGGTCGTCCCCGGGTAATCGCGCACTCCGGCAGCGAACGGAGAACGCCATGCCCACCCCCATCCGCACCGACCAGGCTTCCATCGGGCGACGACGCCGGAGCGGGCTCGTGCGGCTCGCCGCCCTGGTGCTCGGCGTGGTCTACCTCGTGCTCGGCGTGGCCGGGTTCTTCGTGCCCGGCAACGCCGGGTCGACGTCCGCCGGTCCGTTCGGCACCCACGCGACGCAGTACACGCTGCTGATCTTCAGCGTCAGCCCGCTCTTGAACGCCTTGCACACCCTCGTCGGCGTGGTCGGCGTGGTGGCCGCCCGCAAGGTCAGCGGCACCGCGATCTACGCGCTCGCCCTCGCCGTCGGGTTCGCCGGGTTCAGCGCGTACAGCGTCCTGGTGCTCAGCTTCGGCACCGGCGACCGGTTCAACCTCAACTGGGCCGATGTGATCCTGCACCTGGTCACCATGGCCGGCGCCGTGGTGCTGGCGTACGCGGCGTTCCGGACCCGGCGGACCGAGGCCGCCGGATCCTGACCACACCGACGATCGTGCCGGAATGGGCGGCCCCCCGGACAGCCGGTACCCGACGCAGGACCGAAGACAGGAGATGCTCGTGAGCGTGGGTACCGAACGCGAGCCGATGGTCCGCCCGCCCGCACTGCGCACCGGGCAGGAAGCGTCGGCGAGCAACCTCGAGCTGTTCTTCGACCTCGCCTACGTCCTGGTCGTGAACGAGCTCGCCGTCGCCTTCCTCAAGCACCTGACGTGGTCCGGGGTCGGCACGTTCGTGGCCCTGTTCATCGCCATCTGGACGTCCTGGGTGGGGTACACCCTCTACGCCAACCGGTTCGACACCGACGACGTCCTGTTCCGCATCGCCAAGCTCGCCGCCACCCTGTCCATCGCCGGGTGCGCGGCGAGCGCCGCGACCGCGACCTCGTCGTTCTCCACGCCGTTCGCGGTGTGCTTCCTCGCCGGCCGAGTGATCCTGCTGGGGCTCTACGCGCGAGCGTGGCGGCACGTCCCCGACGCGCGGGGCACCATCGACGTCTACCTCGCCACCATCGCGGCGAGCTCGGCCCTGTGGGCCGTGTCGCTGGCTTTCGGGGGACCGGCGCGGTACTGGCTGTGGGGCGCGGCAGTCGTCGTCGACGCCGTCGGCCCGGTCGTCGCCACCTGGCGCGACAACCACCTCCCTCTGCACATGGAACACCTCCCGGAACGGTTCGGGCTCTTCGTGATCCTGGTGCTCGGGGAAGCCGTGGGCGGCGCGGCCATCGGCGTGCACGACGCGGCGTGGGGCCCGTCCGCAGTGGCGGTCGGGGTCGCCGGGTTCGTCATCGCCGCCGCGATGTGGTGGATCTACTTCGACACGGCCGCCGCCGTGGGGGCCGCCGCGTTGCGCCGGCGCGACGACGAGTCCCGGGACGACGGCACGCCCGCCGACGAACGGCACGACCTGTTCGTCTACGGCCACCTGCCGCTCGCCCTGGGCGTCGTCATGGCCGGCGTCGGCGTCGAAGAGCTCGTGCTGCACCCCGGGGCAGCGCTGCCGTCGGCGGGCGGCTGGGCCTTGGCCGCCGGCGTCGCCCTCTTCCTGACCGGAACCGCCCTCGTCCTCGGCGGCAGCAGCCGGTCTTGGCGGGCGATCTGGCCGTGGCCCGTCGCCGCGGTCCCGCTCGCGCCGGCCGCCGCCGCGTTCGGGCACCACCGAGCCCTGCTGCTCGTCGCGGGACTGGCACTGCTGTGTCTCGGCCTGGCCATGCGAGGAACGGTCGTCCGCCGCAACGGTGGCTCGGACCCGGTGGCGCGGAAGACGCCTCGTACCCCGGTCTAGGTCCTGCAGGGCTCCTTCCGGTGCAACGACGAGATCGACGAGGTCATCACCGCCCTCGCCGACGGTTCGCCGGCGGCCGGACCGATCGTCACCCACATCTTCCCGGTCGACCGGACGCTGGAGGCGTTCGCGACGGCCGCCGACGCCTCCATGCCGGGAAAGTGCTGCTCACCTTCTGACGGGCGCCTTCGAGCTGGGCGATCCCGTGAGCGCGGCACCCCTGTCCACCGCGGCCACCGACGCGGATCATGCGCGCGACGTGGCGCACTACAGGACGTGGCTCAGCGGGTGGGCGTGCGGGCCGGCGCGGAAGTCCGCGAACAGCGTGTGGCGGCACGACCGCGCGGCAGCTGCCGGCTCCGAGCAGCCGGAGACCGGTCCGGCGTGGACGCTGGGAACTGCCGCGCGGTTGCTCGAGATCCGGCCTACTCCTCACACTGGGCATCGAGACGATCAGGATTCCGCCACGTTGCCCGCGGGCGAACTGCTACGCCGAGCGGTTTGTCCTCACGGCCAGAACCGAGCTCACCGACCGTATGTTGATCCTGAGTGAGCGGCATCTGCGGGCCGTGCTCGCCGAGTATGTCCGGCACTACAACGGTCGACGGCCGCACCGTTCCCGCGAGCTTCGCCCACCACGGCCGACCCAGCCCGCCGGAGGCCTGATCAACGATTACGAACGAGCCGCGTAAGACCACTGGTCAGCGCCGGAGACCGACTTTTGGAACCCCACAGCCGGCCGGCGATCGGTTCTCGCTTCACCGTGCTCGCGACCTGGCCCGGGGTGGAGAACGATCACACCGCGAAGGTCACGACCCTCGACAACGGCGAACTGGCCCTGTACCTCACCCACGTGTCGGAAGGCGCGTGAGACGCCGCGCCGTGGCTGGACACGTACCCGGTCATCGAGGCCGGCATCGCCACGCTCGTCGATCATGCACGCCGCCCTGACTCCGCTGTCCCGCAGATCGACCTGTCCGGAAGCGGCTATCGCCACGACGAGCAGTGGAGCTTCTTCGATGTCGCCGAGGTGCTGCTCGACCTGCCGGACGTGCTCAACCGGCTGACCAGGGCGCAGCGGCTGACCGTTGCCGACGAACTGGCCGCCGACGCCGCCGGCCGGGCCGAGGCGCTCCGGACGCTGCCCGTTCGAAAGGATCCGGCGACCGATACTTCCCGCGCGTGGCAGGCCCTCGAGGTTACGCGCGCCCTGCACAACGGCCGGCTCGGACCACTGCCCGAGGGGGCCGCCGGGTGGATGGTGCGGGCGTGGGGAAACGAGCTGATCTTGCTCGACCGGTGGGCCGCGCGCGACCGGCTGACCCGGATCGAGCAGCTGGTGGCCGCGTGCGAGCAGTTCGGAGGCCGCGCCGAAGCGCGGCTCGAACCGGACCTCCATGCCCACCTCGTGGTGCCCGGCGGCGAAGACGAGACCGGCAACGACGTTTTCTTCGTGACGGTGCCGTGTGGGGCACAACGGTTCTCACGACGAACGTCCGACGGCGCCGATGACGATCAAGCGGTTGCACCGCACCCACGGCACGGTCGACGACGTCGCCGTTCTCGATCCCGCCGACGATGACGGCTTCGCGAAGGTCCTCGGCGAGTGGACCCGGCTGGTGCCGTGGTCCGGCCTCCGGGTGCCCGCGGCACGCGGCTCGTTCAGGTGACGACGATCTTCCCGGTGTTCTGCGGGAAGATCGGGTCGTTGTAGAAGAACTCGCCCTTCTTCGTGAAGGTGTGCTTGAAGGACTGCCCCGGCATCAGGGTGCCGCTGTCGAATTCGTACTCGAAGAACGACACCGCGCCGTGGGCGAACGCGTTGCCTTGCGGGTTCACGAACGTGATCTCCGTGCCCACCGGGACCGTCAGGTGCTGCGGCGACATCGCGGTCTGGGCCACCGTGTTCTCGACCGCGCCGGGCGCGCCGGCGGTCGCGTCCCAGATCCGGCCGAGCGTCACCGTGTTCTTGGCCGCGGCGGCGGTCACCGCCGCGACGCGGATCTGGTTGCGCTTCGACGGCGGGACCGGTGCGGGCGCCGGGGTCACCTTGCCGCCGAGCTTGAACGCCCAGAGGTGGTCGCCCTTGGGGATGTCGGGGTAGGGGAGACCGTTGCCGCCCGCGAAGACCGCGAGGTACTGCTCGCCGTCGATCTCGTAGCTGATCGGGCTGGTGTGGACGCCGGCGCCGCACTGGAACCGCCACAGCTCGCCGCCGTCGGCGTCGTTCATGGCCAGGAGGTTGCCGTCCGGGCCGCCCTGGAACATCACGCCGCCGTCGGTGGTCAGGATGCCGTTGCCGTGGGCCAGGGACCACTCGCTGTCCTTGCGCCACACCAGTTCGTTGGTGCGCGGGTCGACCGCGGCGATCCCGCCCGCGAAGTACTCGCCGTAGGGGCGGGCGGTGTTGACCCGGCCGCCGGTGGTGTTCGAATAGGACGAGTTGATGAGCCCGTAGCCGACGTACACCCAGCCGGTCGCGGGGTTGAACGAAACGTGGGACCAGTCGGCACCGCCGCCCGCGCCGGGGAAGATGATCGTCGCGCGGTCCCAGTGCGTCGCGAACAGGCCGCCGGTGGGGTAGAAGGGCACCGGGCGGGTCGAGTTGTCCAGTCGCGGCTCCTGCGGGACGAACGGGTCCCCTTCGGGGAAGGGCTGGGTCGGCGACGTCTTGTGCCGCGGGTCCTGCGGAACCGGTCGCTCGGTCACGCCCTGGATCGGCCTGCCGTCGGTGCGGTCGAGGATGTAGTACATGCCGACCTTGCTGCCGTAGACCACGACCTTGCGCAGCCTGCCGTCGATGCGCAGATCGATCAGCACCGGCGCCATGACGTTGTCGTAGTCCCAGATGTCGTGGTGCACGGACTGGAAGTGCCAGCGCCGCTTCCCGGTCTTCGCGTCGATCGCGACGATCGTGTTCGCGAAGAGGTTGTCGCCGCCGCGCGTGGAACCGTTGGTGCGGGGGTACGGGTTCCCGAAGGTCCAGTAGACGAGGCCCAGTTCGGGGTCGACCGCGGGGTGGATCCACGGCACGGCGCCGCCGGTCTTCCAGGAATCCCCTTCCCAGGTGTCGTTGCCGAACTCGCCCGGACCGGGAACGGCCCAGAAGGTCCAGGCGATCTTCCCGGTGGCGGCGTCGAGCGCGTACGCCCGGCCGCGCGCGCCCGCGGTGCTGCCCTGCATGCCCACGTAGATGAGCCCGTCGGAGTAGACGACCGCGCCGGCGAGGCTGCCGATGCTGCCACCGCACTGGCCGTTCGCCGGATCGCACGGCTCGGGCGTGCCCTGCGAGGCGTCCTCGGTCAACAGGGGGGTCTTCCAGACGACGGCGCCGGTCTTCTGGTCGAGCGCGTAGAGGATGTTGGCGCCGGAGGTGGAGAACACCTTGCCCTGGCCCAGGGCCACCCCGCGCATGTTGGTCGTTTCGGTGCCGAGGTTCGTCTTCCAGCGCACCGCGCCCGTCCGGCCGTCGACGGCGAAGACGTTCTGCTGGGTGGTCTGGACGTAGAGGACGCCGTTCTGGGCGACGATCGTGCTCTGCTGGGCGCGGGAGGCGTCCCCGCCTTCGAGGTTGACGTGCCACGCGCCGCCGAGGCGGTGCACGTTCTGCCGGGTGATCTGCCGCAGCGGCGTGTGGTTCTGGTTGCCGAGGTCGCCGCCCACCTTGGTGAAGTCCCGCCCCGGCCGGCCGAACGCGTCCGGCTGGCGCGGGGTGTCCACCGTGGCCGGCGCCGCGGCGGTGGGCGGGGCGGCGAGCACGGTCCCCGCCACCGCGGCCCCCGTCGCGCCGGTCAGGAATCTGCGTCGATCCATCGGTCGGTCCCTCTCTTCGTTGAGAAAAGCGCGCTGCGACGAGCGAGTAACCGGTCCATCTGGTGGTACTCGCGGACCGCTCGATGGGCGAGTCTAGAACTGCTTCGGGTGCAGAACAAGAGGATTCGCCTCTTGTTCGCCGCGCGAAGACCGGGGTACTGTCGCGGAGCGCTAGACGGACCGGAAGGACCGCTGCGTGGACCCATAATCCGTGCTCGAAGAGGAGTGCCGGCATGTCCGTTGTTCTGGAAACCGTTGCGGTGCAAAGCGAAGAGCGGGTTCTTCCGCCGTGGTCGGATCCGCTGGTCGAGTGCTACGAGACTCGCCCGGAGGTCACCGCGTACGCCGGCGAGAGCGAGCCGTGGCGGGCCCGCTGAGCCGGGCGGAGCTGACCGACGCCCTGCTCCGCCTCGAGAAGCGCTACTGGGCTCACCACCCGTTCCACCTCCGGCTGCACGAAGGCCGGTGCTCGCCGGCGGAGCTGCGCCGCTGGGTGGCCAACCGCTGGTACTACCAGAAGTGCCTGGCGCAGAAGAACGCCGCGGTCATCGCGGCGTGCCCGCTGCCGGAAGTCCGTCGCGCCTGGGTGGACCGGATCGTCTTCCACGACGGCGTGCACGCCGGCGAGGGCGGCATGGAACAGTGGCTGGGCCTGGCGGAAGCGGTCGGGCTGAGCAGGGCGGAAGTCCTCGACGAGCGGAACGTCCTGCCCGGGGTGCGGTTCGCCGTCGACGGGTACCTGCACTTCTGCCGCACGAAGCCGTGGACCGAGAGCGTGGCGGCGGCGCTCACCGAGATGTTCTCGCCGGGGCACATGACCGACCGCGTCAACGCCTGGCGGGAGCACTACGGCTGGATCCGGCCGGAGGGCTTCGCCTACTTCGAACGCCGGATCCCGGCGGCGCGGGAGGACAGCGCGCTGACCCTGCGCCTCGTGCTCGACCACTGCGTCACCGCCGAGCAGCAGGACGCCGCGATCCGGGCGCTGTCATTCAAGTGCGACGTGCTGTGGGCGGTGCTCGACGCGGTGGACTACGCGAGGTGCTCATGAGCGTGACGGCCGGCAGCCGACCGGGACTGCGGCGCGGGGTGCGGCTGGAATTCGACGCGGTCCGCGGCCGATCAGCGCTGCTGTTCCCCGAAGGTGTGCTGCTGCTCAACGAAACCGCGGCGGCCGTACTGTCCCGATGCGACACCCGGCGATCGGTGGCGGATATCGTCGACGACCTCGCCGCCGAGTACGCGGGCGTCGAGGCCGGTTCGGTGCTCCGGACGCTGGCCGACCTCGAACAGCGGGGTTTGGTGGGGGAGACGCCGGACGCCCGGCCTGCCCGGTTTTCGCCGCCACGGCCGGGAGTGGTGGTACCTCGGCGGTCGCCGGTTCCGCTCGGCCTGCTCGCCGAGCTGACCTACCGGTGTCCCCTGCAGTGCACCTACTGCGCCAACCCGCTCAACCTCGCCGATTACCAGGACGAACTGGACACCGCGGCCTGGCTCGACGTGTTCGCCCAGGCCCGGTCCCTCGGCGTGCTGCAACTGCACCTGTCCGGCGGCGAGCCGGGCCTCCGCCGCGATCTGGCCGCCCTGGTCGCGGCCGCGAACCGGCTCGGCCTGTACACGAACCTGGTCACCAGCGGGATCTCCCTGACCGCGGCGAGGATCGCCGGGCTCGCCGACGCCGGTCTCGATCACTTCCAGCTGTCCCTGCAGGACGCCGAAGCGGCTCCCGCGGACCGGGTGGCGGGCCGGGCCGCGCACGACCGCAAGCTCGTCGTCGCGGAGGCCGTCCGTGCGGCCGGGCTCCCGCTGACCATCAACGTGGTGCTGCACCGCGCGAACGTCGAGCACGTCCCGGCGATCGCCGAGCTGGCCGATCGCCTGGGCGCCGACCGTCTCGAACTCGCCCACACGCAGTTCTACGGCTGGGCGCTGCGCAATCGCGCCGCCCTCATGCCCACGCGCGCGCAGGTCGACCAGGCGGCCCGGGACGTCGCCGAGGTCCGGCAGCGGTACGGCTTCGAGGTCGTGCACGTCGCCGCCGACTACTACGACCCCCGCCCCAAGCCGTGCAACTACGGCTGGGGTGCCCGGCAGCTGACCGTCACCCCCAACGGGCACGTGCTGCCCTGCCTGGCCGCGGAGACACTGCCCGGACTGGAAATCCCGTCCGTGCGCACGGACCCGCTCGCGGCCATCTGGTACGAATCCCCGGCCTTCCGGAAGTTCCGCGGCACCGAGTGGCTGCCCGAGCCCTGCGGCGGCTGCGCGCTCAAGGAAATCGACTTCGGCGGCTGCCGGTGCCAGGCCTACCAGCTGACCGGCGACGCGACCGTGACCGACCCCGTCTGCGACCTGTCCGAGCACCACGACCTCGTCCTGGCGGGGACCACGGAGCTCGTACCGGAACCCGCGGTACCCCGGCGGATGCGATGAAGATCCGCGTCCTCGGCACCGCGGCCGGCGGTGGCTCGCCCCAGTGGAACTGCGGCTGCCCGGAGTGCGAGGAGGCCCGCGCCACCGGGAGGTCGCGAACGCAGGACGGCCTGGCGGTCAGCGGCGACGGCAGCGCGTGGTACCTCGTCAACGCCTCTCCGGACCTGCGGGCGCAGCTGCCGGCCACCCCCGAACTGCGCCCGCCCGCCGGAACGCGCGACACCCCGGTGCGCGGAGTCCTGCTCACCAGCGCCGAACTGGACCACACCCTCGGTCTGCTCGGCCTGCGCGAGGCCGCCGACCTCGACGTCTACGCCACCGCGTGGGTGCACGAGGCGCTGACGACGGCGTTCCCCCTGCGCACGGTTCTGTCCGCCTACACCCGCGCCCATCGGCACGACGTCCGGGACGGCGAACCGATCGAACTGGCCGGCGGTCTCCGGGTCACGGCGACCGTGCTCGGCGCCAAGCGACCTCGGTACGCGAGTGGGCTGGCGCCCGGCGCGGCGGTGTGCGCGTACCGGTTCGACGCCGGCGGCCGCGCCTTCGTCTACGCACCCGGCCTGGCCACGTGGAGCCCGGAGTTCGAAAAGGCGATCGGCGACGCCGACCTCGTCGCGGTGGACGGCACGTTCTTCACCGAAGACGAGATGGGGCCCGCGCGCCCGGCGTCGGGCATGGGACACCTCGCCGTGCGCGACCAGCTCCCGCTGATCCACGCCCGCCCGCGAACGCGCTTCCTGTTCACCCACCTCAACAACACCAACCCGCTTCTCCGGCCGGACGCGCCGGAGCTGGCCGAAGTCACCGCCGCCGGTGCGGCGGTGGCCGCCGACGGCCAGTTGCTCGAGCTGTAACCGGCTCCCTCCCCGCAGGCCCCGTGGCACCGCCGTGCCCGGAGAAAGGTCGGAACACCATGAAGAAGAGATCAACGACGTTGGTGACGATGCTCGGGAGCGCGGTGACCGCGGCGCTGACCACGGCCGCCCTGATCGGGATGCCCGCCTCGGCGCATGACGGCGGCAAGCAGGGCGCCCAGGCGCTCGGCGACCCCGACTACGGTGTGTGCCGCGGCCTCGACACGCGCTGCTACCACAACTGGGGCAACTTCGACCTGAGCAAGGGCATCAAGGTCCTGGTGTACTCGCGCACCGCGGGCCCCCGGCACGCGAACCTGGGGCCGGCGCTCGGGCCGGGCCTGAACCCGCCGCTGACGGCGGCGAACGTCGCGCAGAACGGGCTGATCGAGCTGGGGAAGAAGAACGGGTTCGCGGTCGACTGGACCGAAGACGTCACCCAGCTCGCCAGCCCGAGCACCTTGTTCAAGTACAACGCGGTCATCCTCATGAGCACCACTCGCGACGCCCTGGACGACTCGGCCCAGACGTCACTGCGGCAGTACATCCGGGGCGGCGGTGGGTTCGTCGGCATCCACAACGCCTTCGGTACGGAGTACAACTGGCCGTGGTACGAGGGGTTGCTGGGCGGGGCGAACTACTACGACCACGGACCCGCGCAGGCCGGGGTGGTGCAGACGGCCGACCGCACCGACGTGTCGACGAAGGGCCTGCCGAACCGGTGGCCGTTCACCGACGAGTGGTACAACCTGGTTCCCTTCCCGAGCAACGTGCGAGTCTTGGCCAAGGTCGACGAGTCGACACTCGCGAAGGGCGTGAAGGGCTCGATGGGGCACCCCGGGCACGGGGACGACCACCCCGTGGCGTGGTGCCAGTACTACGACGGCGGCCGGTCGTGGGTGACCACGCTGGGCCACGAAAGCTGGGCGTTCACCAACACGACGACCGCAGACGGCGCGGCGTACTTCCAGACGCTGATCGCCAACGGCATCAAGTCCGCCGCCGGTGCGGCACCGTTCTGCCGCTGATCCTGGGAAGGCGAGACCCCCGGCCGGGAATTCCGGCCGGGGGTCTCGTCCACGGCTGTCAGAGGCCGAGATAGATCTGCCGGACCAGCGGATCGTGCGCCAGATCCGCCGAACTGCCGGTCATCGCGATCCGCCCGTTCTCCATCACCACGCACGTCTCGGTGGCCTCGAACGTCAGCTTCGCGTTCTGCTCCACCAGCAACAGCCCCAGCCCCGCTGCCGACAGCCGTTGCAGCGTGCCGAGGATCTCCTCCACCAGCTTCGGGGACAGACCCATCGACGGCTCGTCCAGCAGCACCAGCCGCGGTTCGGACATCAGCGCGCGCCCGATGGCCAGCATCTGCTGCTGTCCGCCCGACAACGCTCCGGCGAGCCGGTGCTGCATCTCGCCCAGCACCGGGAACATCTCGTAGACCTCCTCGAGCTTCTCCCGCGTCTTCCCGTTCCACGGACGCAGGTAGGCACCGAGCAGCAGGTTCTTCTCCACGGTCAGCCCGGCGAACACGTGCCGGCCCTCCGGGACGTAGCCGATGCCGTGGCGGACGACGTCCTTCGGCTTGACCTTGGTGAGGTCGTGGTCGCCGAGGCGCAGGGTGCCGACCTTGCGCGGTACCAGCCCCATCAGCGCCTTCAACGTCGAGGTCTTCCCCGCGCCGTTGGCCCCGATGATGCCCAGGCACCGGCCGGCGCCGACGGTGAACGACACCGAGCTGACCGCCTGCACCCCGCCGTAGTGCACGGCGAGGTCTTTCACGACCAGGTCGCCTTGGGTCTGTACGTTCACGGCAACGCCTCCGTCTCCACGGCTTCCACGACCTCGGCCGTGCTGAACGAATCACCGAGGTAGGCCTCGATGACCTCGGGCCGGACCGCGACCTCGGCCGGGGTGCCTTCGGCGATCACGCGGCCGCTCGCCAGCACCGTGACCCGGTCGCACAGGGACATCACCAGGCCCATGTTGTGTTCGATCAGCACCACCGTCACGCCGCTGTCGCGGATGGAGCGCACGATCTCCTGGAGCTGCCCCACCTCCTGGCCGTTGAGCCCGGCCGCGGGTTCGTCCAGGAGCAGCAGGCTGGGTTCCGCCGCCATGGCCCGGGCCAGTTCGACGCGGCGCTGGATGCCGTAAGGCAGGGACTTCGGCGCGGCCTCGGCGAAGTCCGTGAGGCCGAACCGGTCGAGCAGCTCCGCCGCGGCCTGCCGGAGCCGGCGCTCGTGCTGCCAGATCCCGACCGGCCACACCACGTACCGCCACGCCGCGCGCATCGGCGTGCGGTCGAGGGCCACCAGGAGGTTCTCCTCGACCGTCATCTGGCCGAACAGGCGCAGGTTCTGGAACGTCCGCGACATCCCCTGCCGGGACAGCTGATGGGGTCGCCGCCCGACGAGCGGGCGTCCGTCGAAGCTCGCCGTGCCCCCGCCGGCGGTGTAGATCCCGCTGATCACGTTGAACAGCGTGGTCTTGCCGGAGCCGTTGGGGCCGACGATGCCGCGGATCTCGCCCGGCTCGACCGACAGCGTGACGCCGTCGAGCGCGCGCAGACCGCGGAACTGCTTGCTGATGGCGGAGATCTCCAACGCGCCGGACGCCGATTTCCCCGGCGCCGGTTCGTACGGGCGGAACGCGGTGAGCACGCCCGCCGACCGGTGCCGCCCGCGCCGGATCGCCGACCAGAGCCGCCGGGGGAGCCCGGCGAGGCCGGTGGGGGCGAACACCACCATCAGCACCACGACGGCGCCGTAGCCCAGCTGCGCGTAGACGGAGAAGTCGGCCAGCGCCTCCCGCACGAGCGCCAGCGCGATCGCGCCGATCACGCAGCCGACGATGCTCTGCCGTCCGCCGATGATGACCATCGCCAGCAGCAGGAACATGTTGGCCACGCTGAAGGACTCCGGCGCGATGTAGTGGATCAGCCCGGCGTAGAGCACCCCGGCCGCGCCGCCGTAGACGCTCGCGGTCAGGAACGCCGTCATCCGCAGCAACGGCACGGGAGCGCCGACCGCGCCCGCGGCGAGCGAGTCGTCGCGCATGGCCCGAAGCCGCCGGCCGAGTGCGGTGCGGACGAGGAAGAGCGCGAACGCGATCGCGATGCCGAACACGATCAGTTCGAAGTAGTAGTACAGGTACTCGTTGGTCAGGTCGATGCCGAACAGCGGGGGAGCGGGGATCCCGTTGAGGCCCGACGCGCCGCCGGCGATCTGGGCGTTGGTGACCCAGTTGGTGAAGGCCAGGGCGAGGCCGAGAGTGACGATGCCGAGGTAGTGCGACTGGACCCGCAGCGCGGGAATACCGACGAACAGGCCGGCCAGCGCGGTGGCGAGCATCGCGAGCGCGGCCGAGACCCAGAAGCCGAGTCCCGAGCTGGTGGTGAAGATCGCCAGGGCGTAGGAGCCGATGCCGAAGAACGCGACCTGGGCGAGGTTGATCTGCCCGGCGACCCCCATGGCCAGGCCGAGGCCGACGGCCAGCAGGGCGAAGACCACCGCGATGTTGACGACGTGGATGCCGTAGGTGTCCAGGCCGTAGGGCAGGAACCAGGCGGCGACGGCGATCGCGGCGGCCGCGATCAGCTTGACCGCCACCGGTTTGGTGCGCAGGAGGGAAGTCATGCCCGGCTCACCGTCCGTTCGCCGAAGAACCCGGTCGGCCGGATCATGATGATGACCGTGAAGGCGAGGAACACCACCAGGTCCGAATAGCCTTGGAACTGCCCCGACGCGTAGGAGTCGAGCACGCCGATGACGAGCCCGCCCGCGATGGCGCCCCCGATGTTCCCGAAGCCGCCGAGGATGGCCGCGGCGAACCCCTTGATGCCCAGGGTGCCGCCTAGCGTCGGGCTGACGTACAGCAGGGGGCCGACCAGGCCACCGGCGAGGGCGGCCAGGCCGGCGCCGATCGCGAACGCGATGGCGTTGCTGCGCCCGACGTGGATGCCGACGGCCGTCGCGGCTTCGTGGTCCATGGCCACCGCCTGCATCGCGGCCCCGCGCTTGGTGCGCTGGAGGAACAGCAACAGCAATACCGTGGCGACGGCGGCGATGCCGAGCACCACCAGGTTGTAGGTGCGGACGCGGACGCCGAACAGGTCCAGCGGCTGGGTGTCCACCGGCGTGGGAACGGCGTGTCCGGTGGCGCCCCAGATGATGGTGGCGAGCGCCTCGAGCACCACCCCGAAGCCGATCGTGCCGATCAGCATGAGGTCGAAGTCCTTGTTCTCCAGCGGGCGCAGCACCCGCTCCATGACCAGCGCGATGAGCCCGGTGACCACCATGGCGACGGCGATGGCGAGGATGAACGGGAGCCGTGAAGACATGTAGAAGGTCGATGCCGCGTAGGCCCCGACCATGACCACCTGGCCGTGGGCGAAGTTCACCAGGCCCATGGTGCGGTAGACGATCGAGAAGCCCATTGCGACGAGGGCGTAGACGGCACCGAAGCTGAGCCCGCCGACGAGGGTCTGGAGCAGAACTTGCACAGGGAGTCCTTTCACCGGCAAGGGGCCGCACCGGTGGCGCGGCCCCTGAAGGCGGGTCAGCTGGCGGGAGCCGCGACGAGCTTGCCGCCGGTGATGACACCGATCGACGTGGCGTGGATGCCGACCCCGGTCTGGTCGAACGTGAAGTTCCCGAGCAGGCCGGGGTACTTGGTGCCGCGGATGGCGTCGGCCAGCTGCTGGCCGGTGGCGCCGCCCGAGGTCTTGAGCGCGGTGAGGAAGATGCTGGTGCCGTCGTAGGCCTTGGCTCCGTGCAGCTCCGCGTCCTCGTTGAACGCCGCCTTGTAGGCCTGGCCGAACCGGCGGGCCGCGTCGCTGGTGTCGTTGCTCAGGTACGGGCTGCTCACCACGGTGCCCTCGGCGTTGCTCGCGCCGGCCGTGGTGAGGTACACCGTCGTGCCCATCGGGGCGGCGCCGGCGATCGTCGCGGTGATGCCGAGCTCGCGGGCCTGCTTGACGATCAGCCCCGCCTCGACCTCCTCGGTCCCGACGAACAGGACCTGCGGGTTCTTCTGCCGGATGGAGGTCAGCGCGGCGCTGAAGTCCTTCTGGTCGGTGGTGACGACCTGGTCGTCGACCGGCGCGACGCCGCGGCCGGCAAGTGCCTTGCCGAACGCGTCGTGCTCGCCCTTGCCGTAGGAGCCGTTGTTCGTGACGAACGCGATGCTCTTCTGGCCCTTCTGGTCCACGAGGTACTTCGCGAGCGTCTCGTCGTAGGTCGTGCTGGTCGGCCCGTTGAGGAACTGGAACGGGCTCTTCACCGCGATGATCGACGGCGACTGCCCGGACGTGATGCTCGGGATCTTCGCCTGTTGCAGGATCGGCGCCATCGCCACGGTGACCGCGCTCTCGGCGGTGCCGATCATCGCGATGTAGCCCTCGCTGGAGATCTTGCGCGCCAGGTTGGTGCCGACCGTCGGGTCGCCGGCGTCGTCGAACACGTCGAGCTGGATCTTGCGGCCGTTGACGCCGCCCTTGGCGTTCCACTGGTCGACCGCCAGCTTCGCGCCCTTGTACTCCCAGGCACCCAGGGAACTGAGCTGGCCGCTCTGCGCGTTGACCACCGCGATCTTGATCGGACCGCTGTTGTCCGCGGTGGATGGCGACGAGCTGCCGGGTGCGCTGCAAGCGGCCGCGGCTCCCACGGCCAGCAGGGTCATCGAGGCCAGCAGTCGTCTGATTCCGCGTGGGTTCATCGGGGACACTCCGTTGTGTGCGGTGGCGGCGGTCATTCGAAGACGCCTTGGTAGATGTCGTTGATGTTCCAGTGCCCGGGGGTCGGGACCGGTTCGTTGACCATGGGGACGTCGAGCACGGCGGGGCGTCGGTTTTCGATCGCCTCGTGCAGTGCGGTGGCGAGGTCTTCCGGGCGGTCGACGGTGTAGCCGTCGGCGCCGCAGGCGCGGCCGAAAGCCGCGAAGTCGGGGGACGAGGGGTTGCCGTCGCGGTCGCGGAACTCGCAGCCGAAGCTCCGGCCGAAGTTGTGGGACTGCAGGTCGGCGATGGTGCCGTGGGCCTTGTTGTTCATCACGACGAACAGCACGGGCAGGCCCTGCTCGACGGCCAGGGGCACGGCGGGCAGCTGGGCGCTCATCCCGCCGTCGCCGACGAGGGCGACGACGACCCGGTCCGGCTGGGCCAGCTGGACGCCGACCGCGGCCGCCGGGCCGAAGCCCATCGTGGACGCGCCGCCCGGGGTGATGAACCGGCCCGGCTCGGGCAGCTCGTAGCACTGGGCGACGCCGTTCTTGTTCCAGCCGACGTCGGTGACCAGCACGGCGTCCGGCGGCAGCGTGGTGCGCAGGTCCTCGAGGATCCGCTCCGGCCGCAGCGGGAAGTCGGTGCTACGGCCGCGTTCCCGGCTCGCCGCGAACAGGTCCGCCCGGGCCGTGCCGATCTGCTCGCGGACGCCGGTGCGGTCGACGGGCTCGGCCACGAGCGCCTTGACGGCGGCGGTGATCGCCGGGACGGCGTGGTTCACGTCGGCGACCGCCCCGATCTCGACGGGGTAGTTGCGGCCGATCTCGGCTGCGTCGAGGTCGATCTGGATCAGCCGGCCCGGCGGAAACGCCCAGGTGTACTCCGAGTTCCACGAGCTGGCGTCGGTCTCGGCGAACCGGGTGGCGAGCGCGAGGACGACGTCGGCCTTGCGGGTGTACTCGTTGGTCAGCTCGAGGCCCCAGAAGCCCGTCATGCCCATCACGAGGGGATGCCGGTCGGGCAGGGTGCCCTTGGCCATCAGGGAGTGCGCCACCGGGATGTCCAGGTGCTCCACCAGTTCGAGCAGTGCCGCGCGACCCTCGGGTGAGCGCAGGCCGCCGCCCAGGTAGACGAGCGGGCGTTCGGCTCCGGCCAGGACCTCGGCGATCCGGTGGGCGTCCACATCGGACAACGCGGGCTTCGCGGTGTGGGCCACGAGCGGGTACTCGGCGAGCGGGACTTCGCGCGAGAAATGGTCCATCGGGACGTTGAGCAGAACCGCCCCCGGACGGCCCGACGTCGCCGTCCAGAACGCGCGCTCGGTGAACCGGGCGAGGTCTTCGGCGCGGTGCACGTGCCAGGCCCGCTTGACGAAGGGGCGGTAGATGGCCGTCTGGTCGGCGTCGGCGTGCAGGTTGACTTCCTGGTGCGGGTGCCGGCCGTGGTAGTAGGACGGGATGTCGCCGGAGATCGTGATCAGCGGCACCGAGTCCAGTGCCGCGGTCGCCACGCCGGTGACCGCGTTCATCATGCCCGGCCCGACGTGCACCAGCAGCACGCCGGGTTTGCCCGACGCGCGGGCGTAGCCGTCGGCGGCGTGGGCCGCGGCCTGTTCGTGGCGGGCCATCACGAACTCGATGCGGCTGCGGCCCAGCGCGTCCAGCAGCGCGATGTTCGTGTGCCCGCACAGGCCGAAGACGTACTCGACGCCATAGGACTCCAGCTGGCGGACGAGCGCCTCGGCGGCGGTGACGGTCGCGGCGGGGTGGGTCATCGAAGTCGAACTCCTCTTATCGTTCGGCGGGTTCGGTCACTGCTCGCCCCAGATGGACAGGTTGCGCAGCACGAGGGTCTTGACGACGGTGTAGTCGTCGATCATGGGCGCGGGGGACTCGCGGCCGAAGCCGGAGTCCTTGACCCCGCCGAAGGGCACGTGGTCGAGCCGGAAGTTGGACGAGCCGTTGACGATCAGCCCGCCGACCTGCAGCTCCCGCCACGCGGTGAAGATCGCGCCGATGTCCCGGGTGAAGATCCCGGCCTGGAGGCCGAACCGGCTGGCGTTGCACGCGGCGATGACGGTGTCGAGGTCGTCGAAGGGCAGCACGGCGACCAGGGCGCCGAACACCTCCTCGACGACGACGGTCGCGTCCGGCGCGGGGTCGGCGACGATGGTGGGCAGCAGGGTCGCGCCGTCGCGGGTGCCGCCCAGCAGCACCCGCGCGCCGCCGGCCGCCGCCTCGGCGGTCCATTTTTCGACGCGGGCGGCGGCTTCGTCGTCGACCATCGAGCCGATGTCGGTAGCCGGGTCGAGCGGGTCGCCGACCTTCAGGCCTGCGACCTCGGTGCGGAAAGCGGCGAGGAAGTCCTCGAAGCGGCTGCGGTGCACGTAGACCCGCTGGACGGAGATGCAGCTCTGGCCGGAGTTGCTGTAACCGGTGCGGGCGCAGGTTTTGGCGGCGAGCGCGAGGTCGGCGTCCGCGCACACGAGCGTCGCGGCGTTGCCGCCCAGTTCGAGCACCAGCCGTTTCGCCCCGGCCGCGCGGGCGACCGCGTTGCCGGTTTCGGCGCTGCCGGTGAAGCTGATGACGGCGACTTCGCGCGCCGCGCACAGTGCGGCGCCGACGTCGCCACCGCCGTGCAGCAGTTGCACCGCTTCCGGTGGCATGCCCGCCTCCAGCAGCAGCGCCACGACGGCCGCGGTCGTGGCCGGTGCCTGCGGCGGAGCCTTGACGAGGGTGGTGTTGCCGGCGGCGAAGGAGGCGCCGAGCTTGTGCGCGAGCAGGTTCGCCGGCGCGTTGAACGGGGTGATCGCCAGGGCGACCCCGGCCGGCGCGCGGTAGGTCAGGGCGGTGTTGCCGACCCCGCGTTCCCAGCCCGCGACGGGCAGGTTCTCGCCGCCGATGTGGCGGGTTTCGGCGGCGCAGACGGCGAAGGTGTCGGCAACGCGGTCGAGCTCGCCCCGCCCGTCCTTGAGCGGCTTCCCGAGCTCGAGGGCGATCAGCCGGGCGATGTCGTCCCGGTGGTCTTCGGCCAGCCGTGACGCGCGTTCGAGGATCGCCGCGCGGGTCGCGGGGGCCAAGCGCGCGACGACGGGCGCGGATCCGGCGGCGTACCGGACGGCGCGGGCGACCTGGTCGTCGTCCGCGGTGAACGACGTCGTGGCGACTTTGCGCAGGTAGGGGCCGATGCGCTCGGCCGGCGACCCGTCGCGGGACCACTGGCCGGCGACGAACGCGGCGGCCTCGATCGGGGTATCGGATTTCGCGGCTTCGAGGATTCGCTCCAGCACCGCCACACTCCCTTGTGAACCATCAAACGGCACATCTGGACCGCTCTGCGGACTCCGTGTAACGTACGGTCAGCCACCTGCCGGTGGCAAGAGCGGGATCTGAAACTGTTGCGAACTGGTCCACCGGCCGGGGACCGCAAGGCGACGAAGGGGTGTGCACCGATGAAGGCTGACGGGGCCGAGGAGCGAGAGGGCTCGTCCGGTGAGGGAGGTGTGCGCAGTGTCCAGCGCGCACTGGACATCCTCGGGTTGCTGACCGACGAACGGCCCGCCGTCACGGTCTCCGACATCGTGAAGGCGACCGGTCTCGCGAAGACGACGGCGATCCGCCTGGCGCAGACGTTGGAGCTCAACGGGTTGCTGTGGTCGACCAGCAAGGGCTACATGGCCGGACCCGGGCTGTGGCGGTGGGCGCACCTCGCGCGGCAGAGCTGGGAGCTGCCGGCGGAGATGATGCAGCTGATGCGCGAACTCGGCGACCGGCAACGGGAGACGGTGAACCTCTACGTGCGACGGGACATGTACCGGGTTTGCGTTGCGCAGCAGGAAAGCCCGCAGCCGCTGCGGCACGTCGTGCGGGTCGGTGACGAACTCCCGTTGTGGGGCGGCGCTTCGTCGAAAGTCTTGCTCCGCGACGCTTCTCCTGCTTTGCTGAAGAGGATCGCGCGCAGTTCCCCGGCCGGTGCCGACTACGCGGACAGTATCCACAAAGGACTGACCGAGGCGGCGGAGCAGGGGTACGCGGTGAGTCACGGCGAACGCGAAGCGGGTCTGTCGGCCGTGGCGGTCCCCGTCCTCGGCAAGAACGGTGCTGTCGCCGCCGCGTTGTCGTTGAGCGGCCCCACCGTCCGGTTCTCCGAAGACCGGATCGCCGAGTTCGTCGCTGATCTCACCGAGTCCGCTTCGCGGATGAGCGAGCGGGGTTTCGACTATCCGTTCGCCGGCTGACTCCGGCCGGGGCTCGTTGTCTGGGACAAGGAGAGGGAATGACGAAACGACCGCTTCGCGGTATCCGGGTGCTCGACCTGACCAACGTCCTCGCGGGACCGTACTGCAGCTACCAGCTCATGCTGTTCGGTGCCGAGGTGGTCAAGGTCGAGCTGCCGGGGACGGGTGACCTCGCCCGGAACCTGGGTCCGGACGCGGTCCTGAACCGCGCCGGGATCGGTGCGTCGTTCCTGGCGCAGAACGCCGGCAAGAAGTCGATCGAGCTGAACCTCAAGGACGCCGGTCAGCAGGCGCTGTTCGAGGACCTGGTCCGCGGCGCGGACGTCGTCCTCGAGAACTACCGGGCGGGGGTGCTCGATCGGCTGGGTTTCGGCTGGAACCGGCTGCGTACCCTCAATTCCGGGTTGGTGTACTGCGCCATCTCGGGATTCGGCCAAAGTGGACCGATGAGCCAGGCGCCGGCCTACGACCAGATCATCCAGGGCCTCTCGGGCATGATGAGCGTGACCGGAACTCCCGAAACCGCGCCGCTGCGCGTGGGTTTCCCCGTCTCGGACACGGTCGGCGGGCTGATGGCCGCGTTCGCCATTGCGGCGGCTCTGGTCGGCCGGGACCGCACGGGCGAAGGGTGTTTCCTGGACCTGTCGATGCTCGAAGCGTCCATTTCGGCCATGGGCTGGGCGGTGTCGAACTACGTCATCAGCGGCGTCGCGCCCGTCCCGATGGGCCGGGACAACGCCACGGCCGCGCCCTCGGGCACGTTCTTCGCCGCGGACGGGCCGCTGAACATCGCGGCGAACCGGCAGGAGCAGTTCGCCACGTTGTGCGCGCTGGTCGGGCGCCCGGACCTCGTCACGGATCCCCGCTTCGCCGACCGGGAAGACCGCAAGGCCCACCGGGCGGAGCTCGACGCCGAGCTGAACGAGGCCCTGGGCGCGCGGCCCGCCCTCGAATGGGAGCGGTTGCTCTCCGACGCGGGCGTGCCGGCCGCCAGGATCCTCACCGTGCCGCAGGCGCTCGAGTCCGAACAGCTCGCCCACCGTGGCTTCTTCACCGAACTGCCGTTTCCCGGTCAGTCCGGGCGGACCCTGCGCGCCAGCGGCAACGGCGTTTTGCTCGACGGCGAGCCGCTGCGTCCGGCCACGCGCCCGCCGCTGCTGGGCGAACACAACGACGAAGCGGTCGAGCTCGCCCGCAGGTGGACCGCCGGCACACCCATTCCCCGGCCGGCCCCGGAACCGTCGCTCACGCCCGCGGACAAGGACTGACATGGACAGCGAAGCAAGCGTCGCGGACTGGTGGGCCAACGGGATCTGCCGGATGGCGCCCGGAGTGGTCGAGCTGCGCGGGATACCCGTGCAGGAGTTGATCGGCACCTACGGCCTCGTCGCCACGATCTGGTTGATGGTGCGCGGAACGAGTCCTCGGCCACGGGAAGCCGCGCTGCTCGAGGCCGCGATGGTCGCTTCGGTCGACCACGGCCCGCAAGCCCCGTCCATCGCGATCGCCCGGATGACCGCGACCTGCGGGGTCGGCCTCAACAACGCGATGGCGTCCGGCGTGAACGCACTGGGCGATTCGCACGGCGGTGCCGGCCAGCAGTGCGTGGAACTGCTGTCGCTGATCGTCGAGCGCGAAGCCGCCGGTGACGCGCTGGAGGCCGCCGCCGAGGCGGTCGTGGCGGACTTCCGGAAGCGCAGCCGCTACCTGCCCGGCTTCGGTCACCGCTTCCACCCGCGCGATCCACGCCGCGACCCGTTGCTGGCGCTGGTGGAGGCCGCCGTCGCCGACGGGGTCGTCGCGGGAAGGCACCTGCGGGCCGCGCTCGCGGTCGAAGCGCTGCTGAACGCCGGGCGGGCCAAGCCCGTGCCGATGAACATCGACGGAGCCACCGCGGTGATCTACGCCGAGCTGGGCTTCCCGCCGCCGCTCGCGCGGGGGTTGTTCGTGCTGAGCCGCAGCGTCGGAATACTCGCCCACGCCTGGGAAGAGACGACGCAGGGCCGGCGCAACAAGGGACCGATACCGCCTTCGATCCTGCCGACGGTGCTCGCGGCAGGCTCGTGACCGCCCACGAGACCGACCTTCTCGTCCTGGGCTCCGGAGCCGCGGGTCTGGGGGCGGCCGTCGTCGCGGCCGGCGAGGGGCTTTCCGTTCTGGTACTGGAAAAGACGGAGTGGCTCGGCGGAACCAGCGCCTACTCGGCGGGTACCGCCTGGATTCCGGGGCACCGGTACCAGGCCGACCCGGATGCGGACACCGAAGAGGCCCGCCGGTACCTCGACGCGCTCGTCGGCGACCGCGCGCCGCGCGAACTGCGGGAGGCTTACCTGCGACGCGGCCCTGAGGCGATCGACCACCTCGAGCGGATGGGGATCGGCTTCCGGCATTCCGCGAGCGTGGTCGACTACCACCCGGAACTGCCCGGGTCCGGGATCGGCCGGGCGCTCGAGCCACGGGTTTTCGACGCCCGGCGACTGGGTCGTGGACGCTTCGAGCGCGTCCGCCGGCCGGTGCGGGAATTCGCGCTGTTCGGCGGGACGCTCATGCTCCGCAGGCGCGAAGCCGACCAGCTCGTCAAGGTGTTCGACGGTTCGGTGCGAGGCTTGGCCGTGGCCCTCCGGCTCGGCACGCGCTGGGCACGGGACCGGCTTCGGTACCGTCGCGGAACCCGCCTGACGATGGGCAACGCACTGGTCGCCGCTCTCTACGACCAGCTCGTTCGCCGAGGTGGCGAGGTCTGGTTCACCGCCCGCACGACGGAGTTGGTGACCGACGACGCCGGCGGCGTGACCGGTGCCGTCGTGTCCTACCGGGGACGGACGGTGCGCGTCGCCGCCCGCCGCGGTGGCATCCTGGCCGGGGGCGGATTTTCCGCGAGCCCCGAACTGCGAGCGGCGTACCTGCCCCCGCCGGTCCCGCAGTTCACCCCGGCGGCCGAAGGCGCCACCGGAGACACCTTCACGCTGGCTCGGGCCGCCGGCGCGGCTCTGGCCGAACCCCGCGACGAGAACGCTTTGTGGTTCCCGAGCTCGATCGGCCGCCGCCCGGACGGCTCCACGGCGGTGTTCCCGCACATCTGGGACCGCGCCAAGCCCGGCATCGTGGCCGTGAACGCCGCGGGCCGGAGGTTCGTGGACGAGTCGGTGTCGTACCACCGCTTCACCCGGGCGATGTACGCGACGCAGGACGCGATCCCGGCGTGGCTGGTGCTGGACGCGCGCACGCTGAAGAGCTACGGCTTGGGGATGATCCGGCCGCACGCCCGCCCGTCGGTGCTCCGGCGCCACATCGACGACGGGTACCTCCACAGTGGACAGACTGTCGAGGAGCTGGCGCGGGCGATCGGCGTCGACCCGGCGGGTCTGCGGGAGACGGTCGCGGCGGCGAACCGCGCGGGTTTCACGGGTACTGATGCGGAGTTCGGGAAGGGCCGAAGTCCCTACGGTCGTCAGTACGGAGATCCGGGCCACCGGCCCAACCCGAACCTCGGTTCTCTCGACGAGCCGCCGTTCTTCGCGATCGCTGTCGTTCCGACCCCGCTGGCGACCGCCCTCGGCCTGCGCACGAGCGCCGACGCCGAAGTCCTCGATGCCGATGGCGAGCCGGTCCGGGGGCTCTACGCCTGCGGCAACGACGCGGCGTCGATGACCGCCTCCGAGTACCCCGGCGCCGGGTGCCAGATCGGGGCCGGGCTGGTTTTCGGTTACCTGGCCGCGCGCCACGCCGGCGGCCGGGCTCGCGACGCTATCCGTGACGCGGGCAATGGATGAGTCCCGTCAGGCGTCGTGCGCCGCGCTAACGGCTTCTCTCGCCGAAGCACGCGATGCCGTACCCCGGGTGCGAGCCACCATGGGTCTTGCCGTCAGCGCGCGAGACGTCGGCGAACCTCCTCGGCGGGGTGCGACGCGAGGTGGCGGCGGGCGGTGGCCAGCGCCAGCCGGGCGTGCTCGCCGGCGCCGACCTGCGCGACGAGCGTCGCGCGGGGAATCTCCAGGGCGTACGGGATGTCCGGGGGGAGTGCGGCCAGGATGCCGGCCACGTCCAGGCCGCCCTCGCCGGGGAACAGGCGCTGGAAGCGGGCGGTGTGGATGATCCCGGCCGTGCTGGTGGGGACCTCCGCGGGGGCGTCGCAGACGTGGGCGAAGTGGAACCATTCGCGAGGCAGGTTCCGCAGCTCGGCCACGCTCGAACCGGACCGGGCGAAATGCAGCACGTCGATGAGGAGGCCCGCGTTGGGCCGGTCCGCGGCGCGCAGCACGCGGACCGCCTCGGCGAGGTCGGCCGTCTCGGTCCAGGACGGGAACTCGAGGTCGAGGGTCAGGCCGAGCGGCCGGGCCAGGTCGCACAGCTCGGTGAAGTGGTCGACCTTCCGGACCGGGTCCGGGTCCGGCAGCTGCGTGATGACGTGCCGGGCACCGAGCTCGGCGCCGGCCTCCAGCACGCGCAGGAAGTCACGCGGCTCGTCGTGCGGACCGATGCGGGCCAGTTCGATGTCCAGGACGTCGACGCCGGTGGCCGCGAGCCGGGCCTTGGTGGAGCGCATGAGCGCGGGGTCGGTCGCCAGGGGGTAGTGCGGTTCCTGGGGCGTCACGCGGGTCAGGCGCAGGCCGACGTAGCGGTAGCCGGCGCTCGCCGCGGCCTCCACCAGCTCCGGCGGGGACAGGGGCAACGCGGTGAGGTGGGCCAGCGAATAGTCGTGCTGGTGCCGTGGTTCCTGCGCTTCCCGCAGCGTGCGGAGCCGGCGTCTGCGGTGCGCTGCCATGCGAACGGGCGTGTTGGCCGAGCCGTACCCGCGGTAGCGGCCGAGGCGTTGCACCACCTCGAAGAACACGCGGGAACCGGCGATCTCGGTGTAGAAGTGCAGGTACTCGCCGTGCTCGTCGCGGTCGTAGAGGATGGAGAGCCCGCGCAGTGCGGCGAGCAGCTCCGGTGCCGGGGCGAGGCGGGCGTCCAGGTCGTCGTAGTAGTTCTCGGGGATCGGCAGCAGAGCCGCGTTCCGGGCGCGCATGGCCTTCGCCGCGGCGACGGCGTCGTGGGTGGTGAAGGCGACGTGCTGGGGATTCGGCACGGCGGGCGCCCAGTCGCCGCGGCGCAGTGGTGCGGTGTTGAGCGTGATCCGGACGTGGCCGGCAGGGTCGCTCGCCCCGCGGCTGCGGATCAACCCGAACGGCGCGTCCAGTTCGACGGTGTCGCCGGGCCGCAGGCCCAGCACGGCCCGGTAGAACAGCGATGTCTGGTCGAAGTCGTCGACCGGCTCGGTGAGCGAGACGTGGTCGGTTCCGGTGAGCAGGCCCGAGGCGATCGCGTCGCCGGTGGGCGTGAAGTCGCCGAGCCAGCCGTGCTCGTCGCCGGTGCGGCAGAAGAAGATCGCGGTTCCGTCGGGCGCGGCCACCGAGCTGAGGTCCGCCTCCTCGGGCCGGTGGGCGCGGGGAAGCACGGGCGCGAGCAGGCGCTCGGCTCGCCGGGCCGAGCTCGCCGGGTCGGCGCTCTCCACCGCCAGAGCGCAGATCGACGCCGTCCCCGGTGCGACCGTCCGTTGTGGTGCGTAGTTCAGCAGGATCCGGGCCTCGCCCTGCTGCCACAGCTGGACGGGCTTGGACCGGTGCTGTCCGGCGTGGGTGAACCCGAGCCCGGTCAGCACGCTTGCCACCGCCGGTCCCGACGTCTCGTCCACGGCCAGCTCGGTGAACACGTGCCCGCCCAGCCGGGGCGCCGGCGGCAGGCCGGACTCCCGCGTCGCGCCCGGGTCCCGCAGGGCGAGCAGGGAACGCATCGCGTCGACGGCCGCGTGCCACGGGTCGGTCTGCCGCAGGACGTCGTTGGCCACGTCGAGTGACACCGGTCCCGCATATCCGGTCGCGAGCACCTCGTCGAGGAAGGCGGCGAGGTCGAACGAGCCCTGACCGGGGAACGACCGGTGGTGCCGGCTCTGCTCCAGCACGTCCGTGCCGAGCCGCGGCGCGTCCGCGAGCTGCAGGTGGAACACCTTCTCCCCGGGGAGGCCACGCAGCGTCGCGGGGGAGCCCCCGCCGGACAGCACGTGGAAGCTGTCCAGGCACAGACCCAGCGCGGGGTGGCCGGCGCTCCGCACGATCCGCCACGCGTGTTCGCAGGTGTTCACGAACCGCGCCCACGCCGAGGCTTCGTAGGCGATCCGCAGCCCGCGGGCGGCGGCCCGCTCGGCCAGCGTGTGCAACTGCTCGGCGGCGAGGCCGTCGTCGTCGACCGCGTGCGGCGACACCGACGAGCAGACCAGCAGCGTGTTCGCGCCCAGGTGGTCCAGCACGTCGAACTTGCGCTCCGCCCGGCGGAGGTTGGCCGCGAGCACGTCCGGTGGCACGGCCTCGAAGTCGCGGAACGGCTGGTACAGGTCGATCGACAGGCCGAGCCGGGCACACTCCCCTCGCACCCGGCTCGGCGACCATGGCGATGCGACGAGGTCGCTCTCGAAGATCTCCACACCGTCGAAACCCGCCGCCGCGGCGGCGGACAGCTTGTCCTCCAGCGTGCCGGACAGGCAAGCGGTCGAGATGGTCAGGTGCGCCCCCGGGCCAAGGCGCTTCGGGGTTCTGGTCGCTGCGTCGTGCTCGACGGTGAGCATGGGCACCCAGCCTTCTTGGGGGAGGTGACGGGACGACCAAACGCGAACGTACTAGATAGTTACTTATACGCCGGATGTTGCGTCAGCGTAAAGCCTGGGCTTATCTTTCCAACCATTGAACGGTTCATCCGGTCCGCCTGGTGGACCTCCTTCGGATCGAGGAGGAGTGGGCGCATGAAGACCGTCGTCCTGACCGTCGTGACACTTCTGGCCGGCCTCGTGACCGGCCCCGCGGCGGCCACCGAGCCGCCGCGCGCGGTCCCGGCGGCCGCGCCGAGCCCGCTGGTGACCGGGCCGATCCCCGCCACCGCCCCACCCGGCGACCCGTCGCACGGCTACCCGTTCTTCGCCACGGACCAGAACCTGCGGGCACGCGGGTACGTCGAGGAGGAGTACTTCGTCGAGGGCACCGCCAACCGGTACACGACCCCGGACGGCGCGACCGGCTCGGTCATCGACGGCGGTCACGAGTACCGGACCCGCATCGTGGTCCGCCGCCCGGTCTCGCCGAGGAAGTTCAACGGCACGGCCGTGGTCGAGTGGTACAACGTGACCAACACGTTCGACTACGAGGTCGTGTGGAGCCGGTCGTTCCGGCACCTGCTCGACGCGGGCTACGCCTGGGTCGGCGTCAGCGCGCAGGCCGCCGGTGTCCACTCCGGACAGGGCCTGAAGGCGTGGAGCCCCCACCGGTACGGCACGCTCGACCTGACCGACGGCGGCACGGTCACCGACGACTCGCTGTCCTACGACGTTTTCAGTCAGGTCGCGCAGGCACTCCGGCATCCCCGCGGTGCGAACCCGTTGCCAGGTTTGAAGGTCGAGACGCTGATCGCGACCGGCCAGTCGCAGTCGGCGTCGCGGCTGACCACCTACGCGAACTCGGTGCACCCGATCGCGCCGGTCTACGACGCCATCGCGATCGTCGACGGCGGTGTCGGAGTGCGCACCGACCTGACGACGAAGGTGTTCAAGACGGCCAGCGAGTACGACGTGCTCGCGAACCAGGCCGCCCGCCGCCAGCCGGACACCGATCGGTTCGTCTCCTGGGAGATCGCCGGCGCTTCCCACTCCGACCGGCACGCCTACCTGGTGAACAACCCGATCCGGCTGCGCGACGCCGGCGTGTCCGGTCTGCTCGCCGGGCCGACGGCCCCCTGTGTGGCGCCGGCGCGCAGCAACGTGCCCTACGAGTACGTGCTCGACGCGATGTTCGACCACATCGTCCGCTGGACCGGAGACGGCGTCCGGCCACCCGCCGGGCCGCGGATCGAGGTGACGGACACGGGCACCCGGCCCGCCACGGCGAACCGGGACGCCTACCAGATCGTCAAGGGTGGCATCCGGCTCGCAGCGGTCGCCGTGCCGACCGAACGCAACACGGGCTGGAACACCGGCCTCACCCCGGACCGGGACAGCGCCTGCGCGCAGGGCGGCACCTGGATCCCGTTCGACGGAACCACGTTGCGCGGCCTGTACCCGACGCACACGAGCTACGTCGACGCGGTCCGCCGGGTCACGGCGCAGAACCTGCGGGACGGCTACCTGACCCGCGAGGACGCCGACGCCACCGTTCGAGCCGCGGAGAAGGCTGATGTGCCGTGAAGCACCGCAGGCACGCGGCCCGGCGCCACTTCGGCGGCAGCGTCGCGGTCGGGCTGATGAACATGACCAACCGGTGGACCTCGATCGCAGGTGACTGACCGCCCGCGGCCAGTCACCTGCGCGACGCCGCACAGGTGCAGCTGGATCGGTGGGCGGCTGCGGAGTGGATCGCACCACCGCGTCCAGGTCGACGCCACCGGTAGCACTGTCACCGACCAGTGCGGCAGCGCCGCCGGTGGGGTGCGCACCCCGTGGCTGGACGTGCCGGTCGCGACCTGCCGCCCGACGAGCACCCCCGCGTCGACCTGCGGCCTCCAGGGGCATCGCGTGCCGTTCGACCCGGCGCGGCAGAAGACCCCTACCCCGACCACGGTGCCGATGTCCGCCCGTTCATCGCCGAGACCGAACCCCCTGGTCACCCAGGGGTACTGCACCTCGCCCCCATCGCCTGCCGACGTGCCACGGTGGTGCAGCTGCGCGGCGAACGCCGCATCGATGACACGGTCCTGCGGCCTCCAGGGGGCTGCAGGCCGGCCTCGGCAACGAAGAGATCCGGCTGACCGGCGGTGCCGCTGCGGAGTGCCCAGGAGTGGGTTGCGCTGCGGGCGACCGAGGTTCAGGCACTTGACAAGCCCGTCGGCGCCGTTCAATCTCTCTAATTAACCGTACGGTACATACCTAACCGGTTAGTTACTTGGACTGCAGTGGCGCACCCGCGGAGGAGATTGACGTGACCGATCGTCCGGACGGCGCAGCAGGCGCCCCACCCGCGGGACGGCCCGCCAAGGCCGCCTTGGCCGCGTGGATCGGCAGCGCGCTCGAGTACTACGACTTCTTCATCTACGGCACGGCGGCCGCGCTGGTCTTCAACAAGATCTTCTTCCCGGCCTCGTCTCCGGCGACGGGCACGCTACTGGCCCTGTCGACTTTCGGCGTCGGGTACGTGTCGCGGCCGCTCGGGGCGCTGCTGCTGGGGCACCTCGGCGACAAGTTCGGCCGCAAACGCGTGCTGCTGGCGACTCTCCTGCTGATGGGTCTGTCCACTGTGCTCGTCGGCTGTCTGCCCGGTTACGGCACGCTGGGCGTGGCCGCGCCGATCCTGCTGGTGGTCCTGCGGCTGCTGCAGGGCTTGTCCGCCGGCGGTGAGCAGGCCAGCGCGAACTCGATGAGCCTGGAGCACGCGCCGGAACACCGGCGCGCCTACTACACGAGCTTCACGCTCAGCGGTACGCAGGCCGGGCAGATCCTCGCGACGGCGGTGTTCCTGCCGGTCGCCGCCCTGCCGCAGGAAGAGCTGCTGTCCTGGGGCTGGCGGGTGCCGTTCTGGCTCAGCGCCATCGTGGTGCTGGTGGGCTACTACATCCGCCGGTCGCTGGACGAGACGCCGGTGTTCCGGGACGAGGTCGCGAGCGGCGAGGTGGTGAAGCTCCCCTTGGCCGTGCTGCTGCGGGACCACTGGGCCGACGTCCTGCGCGTGGTCGTGGCCGCTTTGATCGCTTCCGTCAGCACGATCTTCACCGTCTACGCGCTCAGCTACGCGGTGAACACCGTCGGCCTGAGCAGGACACCCATGCTGTGGGTCGGGGTGCTGGCCAACGTGGCCGCCGTGGTGTCGATCCCGCTGTGGGCGAAGTTCTCCGACCGCTTCGGGCGCAAGCGGATCTTCATCGCCGGCTCGCTGGGCTGCGCGATCCTGATCTTCCCGTACCTTGGCGCCATCGCGGCCGGCAGCTACCTCTGGATCTTCGTCGTCGGCATCGGGATGTTCGGCATCGTCTACACCGCCACGAGTGCCGTCTGGCCGTCGTTCTACGGCGAGATGTTCCCCGCCAGGGTGCGGCTGTCGGGCACCGCGATCGGGACCCAGATCGGGTTCGCGGTCAGTGGGTTCCTGCCCACCATCGCGGTGGGGGTCACGGGAACGGGCCGGGGCGCGTGGCTGGGCGTCGCCGTCTTCACCGCCGCGCTCTGCCTGGTGAACATCATCGCCGTGGCCACCGGCAAGGAGACCTACCGGGTGCCGACCGCCCAGCTGGGGCTCAAGGAACCGGCACGCAGTGAGGTCGGCGTCGCGCAGTGAGCGAGTTCGAGGTCTACGCGCTGTGCTACGGCCGGCGGACGGGGTACCGCGGTGAGCACTTCCTGGGCTACGGCGAGGATTCCGTGGAACCCCATCCGACCGCTTACTACGTCTGGCTGGCGGTGTCGCCGGAGCACACGGTGCTCGTCGACGCGGGGATCCGGGCCGCGCGGGCGCGGGAAGTCCCCGGACTCGACTACGTCGAGCCCGTCCGGCTGCTCAGCGCGCTCGGCGTCGATCCGGCGAGCGTCGGTCACGTCGTCCTCACGCACCTGCACTACGACCACTGCGGCACGGTGGCCGAGTTCCCGAACGCGCGGTTCGTGGTTCAGCGGTCCGAACTGGACTACTGGACCGGCCCGTGGGCGAAGCGGATCGAGCGGGAACGGTGGCTGCTCGACGAAGTGGCGCTCGAAGACCTGCGAGCCGACCTGGTCGACGGCGACACCGAGGTCGTGCCCGGGCTGAGCGTCCACCTCGTTGGCGGGCACACCGCCGGGATGCAGGTGGTGCGGGTCGAGACGGCCGCGGGTCCGGTCGTGCTGGCTTCGGACGCCGCCCACTTCCGCGAAAACATCGAGGACGACCGCCCGGCGCCGCTGCTGCACTCGATGACCGGGGTGTACGGCGCCTTCGATCGCGTCAAAGAGCTGGCCGGCGATGGGCTGATCGTGCCGGGGCACGATCCGGCGGTGCTGGCCCGGTATCCGCCCGTCGCCGACCGGGTCGTGCGGCTCAGCGCGTCGTCAGGTAACTGACGAGCATGTCGGCGACCATGCGCCGGTGGTGGTCGCGGTGTGCGGGATCGAGCATGTCGCGGTCGAAGATGGCGTTGAACGTGTAGCGGTTCGCGGTGCGGAACACGCAGAACGCGCTGATGGCCATGTGCACGTCGAGCGCGTCGACGTCGTCGCGGAACTGTCCGGTCTCCCGGCCGCGGGCGAGGATGCGGGTGAGCACGTCGAGGGCCGGGTTGGCCAGGTTGGACAGCGCTTTCGACCGGGCGATGTGCTCGGCGCGGTGGATGTTCTCGATGCTGACCAGCCGCACGAAGTCCGGGTGCGACTCGTGGTGGTCGAAGGTGAGCCCGGCGAGCTGCCGGATCGCCTCGGCGGGGTCGAGGTGCTCGACGTCGAGGTTCTGCTCGAGCGAGCGGATGACCGTGTAGGCCCGTTCGAGCACCTCCACGAACAGCTGGTCCTTGTTGGTGAAGTAGTAGTAGATCATCCGCTTGGTGGTGCGGGTTTTCGCGGCGATCTCGTCCACCCGAGCGCCGTCGAAGCCCTTTTCGGCGAACTCGCGGGCGGCGGTGTCCAGGATTTCGGTACGGGTCCGGTCGGCGTCGCGGATGCGTTCGGGCCCGCCTTTCGCCACGTCGTCCGACGTCGGTGCTGCCACGGACTTCCTTCCTCGCTTCAGCTGATGTGCCCACTCTAGGACGTCGCCGCGGATACGAGGCTCTTCACGGCGGCGACACCGTGAGGTACAAATAACGTACTAGTTCGTACATTATGGGGGTGCTCGTGACCTTGTCATCAGCCGCCGACGCGATCCGTGCGCACGCGGCGCGGACGCCGCCGGGCACGGTGCTCACCGGCCTGATCGGCGCGGGCATCGGACCGTCGCTCAGCCCGCCACTGCACGAGACCGAGGCCCGCCGGCTCGGGCTGGAGCTGGTCTACGCCCGCTTCGATCTCGACGACCACGACGTCCCGGCCGCAGCGGTCGGTCCGATGCTGGCCGTGGCTCGGGATGCGGGGTACCGCGGGTTGAACATCACGCACCCGTGCAAGCAGGTGGTGCTCGCGCACCTGGACGAGCTGTCGGCCGACGCGGCGGCGCTGGCCGCGGTCAACACCGTCGTGTTCGAGGACGGCCGCGCGATCGGGCACAACACCGACTGGTCCGGCTTCGCCCGCGGCCTGCGGACCGGACTGCCCGGTGTGGACCTCGGCGCGGTCGTGGTGCTCGGCGCGGGCGGGGCCGGCGCGGCGGTGGCCCACGGTCTGCTCACGGCCGGAGCCGGCCACGTCGAGGTGTTCGACCTCGACGCGAGCCGGGCTGCGGAGCGGGCCAGTACCCTCGCCGGCCGGTTCGGCGCCGGCCGCGCGTCGGCGGGAACGGACCTCGAGGCGGCGGTCGGCGCCGCGGACGGGCTCGTGCACGCCACCCCGACCGGCATGGCCGCCTACCCGGGGCTGCCGCTGCCCGCCGGGCTGCTGCGCCCGGACCTCTGGGTCGCCGAGGTGGTCTACCGCCCGCTCGAAACCGAACTGGTCCGCACCGCCCGTGCGCTCGGGGCGCGCGTCCTCGACGGCGGCCGCATGGCGGTGTTCCAGGCGGCCGAAGCGTTCGACCTGTTCACCGGCGCCGAACCCGACGCGGCGCGGATGCTTGAGCACTTCGCCGCGCTCACCACTCCTCTGGAAAGGCAGCCCGCCGATGTCCTCGACTGAATCCCGCCGTTCGATCGCCACCGTCTGCCTCTCCGGCACCTTGGAGGACAAGCTGACCGCGGCCGCCCGCGCCGGGTTCGACGGGGTGGAGATCTTCGAGAACGACCTCGTCGCTTCTTCGTGGTCGGCCAAGGAGATCGGTGAACACTGCGCCGAGCTGGGCCTGTCGATCGACCTGTACCAGCCGTTCCGCGACTTCGAAGCGGTGCCGCCGGACGTGCTCGCGCGGAACCTCCGGCGCGCGGAGCTCAAGTTCGACGTCATGGACTCCCTCGGCGCCGACACGATGCTGGTGTGCTCGACGGTGTCCCCGGACGCGGTCGACGACGACGATCTCGCCGCGGAGCAGCTGCACCTGCTGGCCGAGCGCGCCGCTGCCCGGGGGATCCGGATCGCCTACGAAGCGCTGGCGTGGGGCCGGTTCGTCAACACCTACGAGCATTCGTGGCGCATCGTGCGCCGCGCCGCCCACCCCGCGCTCGGGCTGTGCCTGGACAGCTTCCACATCCTGTCGCGAGGCAGCGACCCGGCGGCGATCCGCACGATCCCCGGCGAGAAGCTGTTCTTCCTGCAGCTGGCCGACGCGCCGCGGCTGCAGATGGACGTCCTGCAGTGGAGCAGGCACCACCGGCTCTTCCCCGGCCAGGGCGCGTTCGACCTGACCGCGTTCACCCGGAACGTGCTCGCGGCCGGCTACCGCGGGCCGTTGTCGCTCGAGGTGTTCAACGACGTCTTCCGCCAGGCCGACCCGGGACCGGCGGCCGTCGACGCGATGCGGTCGCTGCTCGGCCTGCAGGAGACGCTCGGGGTCGCCGAGCTCCCGCCCGCTCCGGCGCTGGCCGGCCACGCGTTCGTCGAGCTGTCGGTGGACGACTTGACCGAGCCGGCGCTGGCGAAGGCGCTGAGCGGGCTCGGCTTCACCGAAACCGGTCACCACCGGTCCAAGCCGGTCCGGTTGTGGCGGCAGGGAGACGCGCGGATCCTGCTGAACAGCTCCGGATCTTCGGCGGGGGCGTCGGTCGGCGCGGTCGCCGTCGAGAGCGCCGACCCGGTCGCCTCGGCCCGGCGCGCCCAGCGCCTGCTCGCGCCGATTCTGCCGCGCGATCACCGCGCGGACGAAGCGGATCTGTCGGCGATCGCCGCGCCGGACGGGACATCGGTGTTCTTCTGCCGGACCGGCGCCGACATCGCCGACAGCTGGCTCGGCGACTTCACGGAGACCTCGACGGCAGGCGGGGGCGCCGGCGTGACCGGGATCGACCATCTGGCCCTCACCCAGCCGTTCGACCACTTCGACGAGGCAGCGCTGTTCTACCGCGCGGTCCTCGGTCTCGAACCGGAGCCGGTGACGGAGTTCGCGGCGCCGTTCGGGCTGGTGCGCAGCCGGACGGTGGCCGACCCGTCCGGCCGCGTCCGCATCGCCCTCGAGTCGGCCCTGCTCCGGCGCGGAGACTGGGCGCCGGGCGTCCGCGAGCCCCAACGCGTCGCGCTGGCGACCGACGACGCCCTGGCGAGCGCGCGCCGGATGCGCGAGCTGGAGGCGCCGATGCTGGACATCCCGGGCAACTACTACGACGACCTCGACGCCCGGCTGGCCCCGGACCCCGAATTGCTCACTGCCCTGCGGCAGCATTCGGTGCTTTACGACCGCGACGAGCACGGCGAACTGCTGCACTTCTTCACGGTCGTGCTGGGCGGACGGGTGTTCTTCGAAGTGGTGCAGCGGATCGGTGGCTACGCCGGCGACGGCGCGGTCAACTCGCCGGTCCGGATGGCGGCGCACCGGAGGCAGCGCGCGGCATCGGCGTGACGGGGAAGAGATTCCGGTGGCGTGGGCGGTTCACGCCCTGGGTGCAGGCCGAGCCGGCCGGGCTCGGCGCGCCCTGGACTTCGCCGAAGTCCGGCGGGAAGGTCTGCTTCCAGCGCTCGACCTCGGCGCGGTCGGTCATGAAGGCGGGGAGATTTCGCCGAGGGTGTTGTCGTCCGCGAATTCCGCGGGCCATGTGTGAGAATGTCCGCTCGTTGTGTGACTGGGCGTGCCGGGTGTGGCCGAGGGGGTGCGACGTGACAGCAGGTGATCAGCGAGCCGTCGGACGGCCACGACGCGTAACGCTGGCTGACGTCGCCCGGCACGCGGGAGTCTCGACGGCGCTCGTCTCCATCGTCATGCGCGGCGCCTCCGGAGCCAGTGAGGCGAACCGGCGGAAAGTCCTCCAGGTCGCCAAGGAGCTCGGCTACGTCCCGGACGCCCGCGCTCGGGTGCTGAGGCAGGGTAGATCGCAGCTGCTCGGCGTGATGTTCGGGATTCAGCAGCCCTTCCACGCCGACCTCCTCGAGGGCATCTACGCCGCCGCCGAGGACGCCGGGTACGACGTCGTCCTCAGTGGTATGGCTGCCTCGCGTGGCGAAGAGCGTGCGGTGGACACCCTGCTCGCCGACCGGTGCGAGGCGCTGATCCTGCTCGCGCCCCAATCTCCGCGTGCCTGGCTGGCGGAGCTTGCCGATCGGTTGCCCACCGTCGTGGTGGCGCGCAGCATCGCCGAACCCGGTATCGACGTCGTCCGTACCGCCGAAGCCAAGGGGATCGAGCTCGCGGTCGACCACCTGGCCGAGCTGGGACACGCCCGGATCGCCCACATCGACGGCGGCAACTCGCCCGGCGCCACGGAGCGGCGGAAAGGTTACCGGGCGGCGATGCGGCGGCACGGTCTTTCCGGCGGGGAGTGCATCGTTCCCGGTGGGATGTGCGTGACTGAGCGGTACCCAACCGTGCGGGCCCTCGCGGCATCGCGGACGTAGAACGCGTTCCACCGGAAATTGGCTCCGAAGAGGATTGCAGCACCCGGCACAGGAAGATCGCCGGCCGCTCTGATGCTTCCTTGATCAATTTCGCGTGCTCTCTGTGCACATGAGACTCGCAGTTGGCGGCCAGGCCACCGTCACAGTGCGGGACCGGCCACGCCGGAGCCGAGTCCGGCTGGGTCGGACGATGCGCTCGGCCGCCGCAGTCCGTGCCGGCGGTTCAGGCCGAGCGATGAGGTCCGCGTCGCGCAGGTCGAAGTGGCGGACCGTGGCGGGTAGGCGTGTGCATGGGATCCGCGGTGGGCGGCACGACGCTGCTGGAACACGACTACGTGGCCACCTCCGGTGGGGCGAGCAGTGGTTGGTCGACCCGGCCTTTGCTTCGCCGTTCCTTCACCGCGCGCTGTCTCCGGCGTCGCTGGCCGCGGAGGTTGCCGACAGGGTCGGTGCCGGCGGGCCGGGCAGATGCCCTGTCTCGATCAGCCAACCTGGCTGTCCCCGGTCGTTGACACAAAGCAGAAACCGGCCCGGAAACGCCGCTGTGGCCTCGGCATCGCGGTATGATCCAGGTGACAGCGCCGGAGCGCCCAGCCCCTGCCCTCGCGACGATCGACCGCCAACGACGGCCGCATCTGTCCATCGGCCGCGCGCTCGTCGTCACAGCGGTGAGGATCAGTAGCGGTCGGCAAGTTCAGGAGCCTGATCGTGAAACTCTTAACACTCGATCTTCGTCTTCGTCGTCCATCACCGGCAGTCACGCCACCGGCCATCCCCGCTGCACTCAGTCACACCGGCGGCGGGACGGAGCTCGGTGTCGTCGGGATGTCCGGCGGGCGCGAGCCCCCGATCCGCCGAAACCCCCTGCTGACCGTGGCGACCGAGCAATGCGGGCAGGCGCTGGTGCTCCTCGTGGACGGCGACCTGGACCTGCACACCGCCCCTCTGGTGCACGAGGCGCTCGCATCGGCGTTGAGTCGGAGACCGCGGCGGCTGGTCGTGGACCTCTCGCTGGTGCGGTTCCTGAATTCGGCGGGACTGCAGGTCCTGCTGGCCGCACACCGCCACGCCGCGCCTGACACCGACCTGCGGGTGGTCGCCACCACCCGCGCGACCTGGCGCCCCATCCAGATCACCCGGCTGCACGAACAACTGGCCATCCACACCTCGCGAGCCGAGGCCATCGCCGCGCCCGCCCGGCGCGGAAACGAAGACCGCTCTCCCCTGGGGGAAACCGACCCATCCGTCCCATCGCTCGAATCGGCACCGTCATGACCACGACCGAACACGCCTCGCCGCCACAACCCTTCCCCGCCGGCCCGAAACCCATCCTCTCCGGCGAGCACTCCCGGTCCGAGCTCGTCACCATCCGGATCTTCCTGCTCGCCCCGTTCCTCGCCCTGGTCTCGGTGGTGGTCCTGGTGTGGGGCTGGGGGCTGAGCTGGCTCGACATCGGGATCGCGTCGGGTTTCTACGTCCTGACGACCTTGGGCGTCACCGTCGGCTACCACCGCTACTTCACCCACGGCGCGTTCGCCGCCAACCGCGGCCTGCGCATCGCGCTCGCGGTCGCGGGTGGCCTCGCGGCACAGGGTCCGGTCATCGCCTGGGTGGCCGACCATCGACGCCACCACGCGTTCTCCGACCGCGAAGGCGATCCGCACTCCCCCTGGCTGTTCGGGACCTCGCCGCTGGCGCTGGCCCACGGGTTCTGGCACGCGCACCTGGGCTGGCTCTTCGGCCGTGACAAGACCAATGTCGCCCGGTTCGCCCCCGACCTGGCCGCCGACCCGGACATCCGGATGGTTGACCGCTTGTTCCCGGTCTGGGTCGCTGCGACCGTGCTGGTGCCCGCGGCGCTCGGCGGCGTGATCGGCGGCTCGTGGTGGGCCGCGCTGACCGCGTTCCTGTGGGCGGGGCTGGCGCGGGTGTCCCTGCAGCACCACGTCACCTGGTCGGTCAACTCGATCTGTCACATGGTCGGCACCCGCCCGTTCACCAACCGCGACCGCTCCGCCAACTTCTGGCCGTTGGCGATCCTGTCGATGGGCGAATCGTGGCACAACTCCCACCACGCCGACCCCACCTGCGCGCGCCACGGCGTGCTCCGCGGGCAGGTCGACATCTCCGCCCGGGTGATTTGGGTGTTCGAGAAACTCGGCTGGGCCACCAAGGTCCGCTGGCCCACCCCGCAACGCCTCGCCAGGATGACCGCCCCACGGAGCGACAACGGGAAGCCTGCCGGGTGAACCCCACCATTTCCGCGATCACCGTAGGCAGAAGGCGAGACCGTCGATGTTCACCATGACCGAATCGGCCACCGAAGCGATCAACCAGCTCACCGCGGCCCAGAACGTCCACGCCGAAGGCGGCCTGCGCCTGACCATCGACGGTCCTCCCGAGGAGGCCGCCGAGCTGAAGGTCGAGGTCGCCGCGCACCCGATGGCCGGCGATCGTGTCATCACCACCGCGAGCACGCAGGTGTTCCTGGGCCGTGAGACCCGGGTCCACCTTGCCGACAAGGTCCTCGACGTCCGCAAAGACATCGACGGGCACTACACCTTTTTGATCACGACACCGAGCTGACACACGATCCGGAGACCGACATGCCTGCGAGGGCGCGCGACGACGAGAACTCGCTGATCCACGGCGCGTGGCTGCCGCTGCTTATCGCGCGCGCCGTGATGATCACGTGGCAGCGGGACGGCAGGAGGGCTCGCCGCGCGAGTTCATCGACGCCTGGAGAACGACAAAGCCGCGACGCAACGTGTCTCTCCGGGGCGGCCGTCTTCCTGAACCGCGGCAAGCAGACCACCGCTGGCCCTACGGGTCGACATCGCACTGTGTTCAAGCGGTAGCACAGCGTTGTAGTCCCTTTGAAGTTAGAGTTCTTGCCGCTCTGCTGATCCGGGGTCTCGCGACGACTCGGGTGTGCCGGATGATCCGACGGCGACGCGGATCATCGATGCGGCGATGGCCGAGATCGCGTCCGGTGGTGTGCAGCGGCTGACCGTGGAACAGGTCGCGCGCCGGGCCGGGGTCAACCGGGCCACGGTGTACCGGCGGTTCGGCGACCTCGATGGGGTCCTTGCCGCGATGACGATGCGGGAGGGTGCCCGGATGGCGGCGACGATCCTGCGGGCTGTCGACGGGGTGAGCGAACCGGCCGACCAGCTCGTCGAGGGTTTCGTCGCCGCCATCCAGGTGGCGCGAGCATCCGGTGATCGCCCGCACCGCGACCCGCGAGCCCGGCCGGCTCATCGAAGCCGGCCTCGCCGATGGCGCCGCTCTGCTCGAACTCGGCAGCGGTGTCGCCGCCGGTCTGATCCGCCAAGCCCAGGAGCGAGGCCACGCCACCCATCTCGATGCCGACGAAGCCGGCCAGACGCTGGCACGCCTGTTCTCGGCCTGCGTGCTGCTGTCCGCCGCCGGCGGACTCGATCTCAGCACCGACGACAGCGTCCGCCGCTACGCCCGGCGAACCTTGACACCGATGATCTTCGGCGCTTTCGGCTGAATCCCGTTCCGATCCGTCCGCGACCCAGGGAGATTCCGATGAGTGGCACCGATCACCGCGCCCCGTCCCCGCCGACTACGGCTTCTTCGGACCGGACTCGGTCGCGTGGAAGGTTTTCCGCTATCCGACCACGTTCACGGTCGCGTTCCAGCGCACCGTGGTGAGCGAGATGTTCGAACCGTTCCTCGCGCCCCGGTCAACGACACGCAAGGCGTGATGACCCGCCCGGCCCCGCGCTACGACCGCACGCTGCAGTACATGGCGATGATCGTCTTCGGCGACAGCGAGTCGGTGCTGAAAGCCGCCGACGTCCTGGTCCGGATCCACAGCCGGATCGTCGGCACGGAACCGATCAGCGGACTGCCCTGCAACGCCAACGAGCCCGAAGCGCGCCCCGCGGGCGACGTGGTTGGCGAGGCCCTGGACGGGGCGAGCCTGGCGGCATCAATCGACCGCCTGAGGGTCTCGCCCAGGCCCTACCTGTTGATCTTCGGGTGTGTCGACGAGGCGGTCCCCGGCGAAGGAAGCTGCCCTGGAAATGGGGCCCGTTCGACGATCCACCACGCAAAGCCTGGAGCCGCCGAAGCGCCCATTGCGGAGTAGGCAGCCGAGCTCGTCGACTTGTAAAAGATCAACAGTTCCGGGCGCTCAGGGCAGCTGCGGGTAGATCGCCGAGACACCCCCGGCCAGCGCGGCCTGCGCTTGGCGGGAGGCGTTGTCCGCGAGGATCTCGTAGGTGCCGGCGGCGAGGCCGTCGACGGCGATCCGGGCGATGTCGGCGGGGTCGGACTTTTCCGAGGCGACGTCACGGACCATGCCGGTGTCCATGTAGCCCACGTGCAGCGCAGCCACCCGGATGTGCCGGCCGGCGAGCTGCTGGCGCAGAGCATTGGTGAGGGACCATTCCGCGGACTTGGCGGCGCAGTACGCGCCGGCCTCCGGGAAGCTGACCCAGGACAGTCCGGACAGGACGTTCAGGATCGCACCGCCGCCGTTGGCCGCGATCTGGGGCGCGAAGGCCCGGGTCACTGCCAGAGTGCCGAAGAAGTGGGTGTCCATCTCCACGCGGATGTCGTCCAGGTCGCTGGTGAGCAGATCGGCGTTGGGTGGCGAACCGGCGTTGTTGATCAGGATCGTCACGTCACCGGTGGCCTGGGCGGCGGCCTTGACGGAGGCGGGGTCGATGATGTCGAGCGCGATCGGCTTGGCGCCCGGCAGGTCGACCTGGTCGGGGTTGCGGGCGGCGGCGTAGACCGTGGCGCCGCGGCCGAGCAGTTCGGCGGCGAGTGCCCGGCCGAACCCCCGGTTGGCTCCGGTGACCAGGACGGTGCTGGCGGAGAGGTCCATCGAAAGCTCCTGGTGAACTGAGAAGAGTGATAGGTGGGCTGGCGGGGATCGGCCATGTTCAGTGCCTGGCGCGGCCGACGAGGCCGCCGCCAGGTCCGGCTCTACCGTGCGAGGAATTCGAGTGCCTTCGTCACGAACTGTCCGTGGTACTGGAAGATGCCGCCGTGGCCGGCGTCGGGGTAGATCACCAGTTCGCTGTCGGGCAGGCGGCGGGCCAGGTCGTGGGTGTTCTTCGTCGGGACCATCCGGTCGTGGTCGCCGTTCGCGACGAGCACCGGCTGGTGGATGACGGAGAGGTCGGACGGCTGCGCCAACCCCCAGCGGTGGATGGCGGTGAGCTGGGCACCGTAGGACCTGAGGGAAATCGCCTTGTCCCGGTTGGTTTTGCGTTCCTTCAGGCGGGCCAGGAACTCTTTGCCCGCCCGCTTCCCGTTCGGCGTCCGGGTGAAGAAGAGGAACTGCTTGGGATCCTGGCGCGTGAGCAGTGCCCGGATGGTGTCGAGATGGGAAATCCTGGTCACGTTCTTGATACCCTCGCCACCCGCGGGCCCGGTGCCGGCGATGATCAGCTTGCGGATCAGCTCCGGTTCGTTCTGGGTGATCACCTGGGCGATCATCCCGCCCATGGAGAAGCCGAGGAGGTCCATCTCGGTCAGGCCGAGGGCGCGGATGAACGTGACGGCGTCGGCCGCCATCGCCTCGATGGTCTTCGGGGTGGTGCCGGTGGATGCGCCGACGCCGCGGTTGTCGAAGGTGATGACGCGGTGCTTCGCGGCGATGCCGTCGACGACCCGGGGGTCCCAGTTGTCGAGGACCGCGGCCAGGTGGGTCAGGAAGACGACCGGGACGCCGGTCTTCGGGCCGAGTTCGCGGTAGGCGAAGTCGACGCCGCCGGCGGATACGGTGCGGGTCGGGGCGTCCTGGTAGGAGGCCACCACGTCGTCTCGGGATTCTTGTTCGCTGTTCATGGGTTTGTCCTTCTGTGAATTTCGCGGATGATCAGTGGCCGAGGAAGAGGTTGAGCTGCGCGACGAACTCGTCGATGTGCTGGAACAGGAAGGCGTGCCCGGCGTCGCTGTAGAGCACGAGCGTGGAGTCGGGGACCTGTTCGACCGCCTTGTAGGAGCCGATGGCGGGGATCATCACGTCGTGGATCCCGTTGGCGTAGAGGACCGGCTGGCTGATCGACCGCAGCTCGGCTTTCAGCTGGTCCCATTCCACGGCCAGGAGCCGCCCCACGGCGGCGAGCTGACCCTGGGCGGCGTGCTCCGTGACCGCGGGACCGCCGCTTTCGAGGCGCTTGGCGACCTTGGCCAGGTGCGCGAGCCCGGCGGCGCGGGCCGGTTCGGTCTCGGGGTAGAAGAGGTAGAGCAGGTCTTCGGCGTCCGCGTCCGGCTTGGCCATGATGGACAGCACCCGCTCGCTCATCTCCGGGGTCCCCGGCGCCACGCCCGGCCCGCTGCTGCCCGCCACGACGATCTTGCGCACGAGGTCGGGCCGGCGGAGGGCGACGTGCTGCGCCACGATGCCACCGAGTGACCAGCCGAGCAGGTCGACCTGCGTCAGGCCGAGAGCCTCGATGAACTCGATCGCGCCGTCGGCGAACCCTTCGGACGTGTCGCGCGGCTCGCCACCGGTGTAGCCGATGCCGACGTTGTCGAACAGGATGACGTCGCGGTCCGCGGCGAGCCGGTCGACGAACTCCGGGTCCCACCAGTCGATGGTGCCGCGGAACCGCATCAGCAGGACCAGCGGCACACCACCTCGCGGGCCGGTGCGGCGGTAGGTGAACACCGCGGAGGATCCGGCGGCGGTGTGGTTCTCGAGGGTGTCAGCCGTGTAGGTCGTCATGCTTTATATTATGACCATAATTTAATGAGCGGTGCAAGCTGGAGGGCGATCGAAATGAAGTGACCCCGGCGACAGGGCGGCTCCGTCGCCGCGCGACGCGGACCCGCTTCGCGGCTAAGCGTGCGGCGTGTACACCAGCACGCGGAAGATCTCGGTCAGCGCCGTACGCGGCCCGGCGAGGACCGTCACACGTCCGCCTTTGAGCGCCTGCGACGGAGGCAGCGTCCGAAGCGCGAGGTCGGTGAACGTCTGAAGATCGCAGGCGACCCTCAGCGCCGGGTCGGCCGGCGACGGGCCCGATCTCGGCCGTGTCGAACGATCGCCTGCCCCGGCTTTCGCACTTTCGACCGTCGCGCTCGGCGGCCTCGGCCGCCTGAGGTCCTGGCGACAACGCGGGCGACCGCACCCCGTCACGGTGGCGGCGATGGTGCTCGAAACCGTCGGGATGCCGGTGATGATCGCCTGGCAGAAGCGCATCTCGTCGCGTTGAACGTGAGTTGAACGCTGCGGGCTCAGCGGAAGGTGACCGGCTGAACTCCGCACACCGAAGGCGGCAAGGGGTCCTGGCCACCCCATTCGACCGTCAACAAATCCCGCCTCCACAGACGACGAGGAATCGAGCCTGGCTCGTGACCGGACGCCGCCGATGCTCTCGGCCCGGGCGAACTAGCCCCGTTCCTCGGCTGCTGACCCAGAGGTCGCCGCGTGGCCCGCCCGCAACGCGGGCTTGTCGATCTTGCCGACCGCGTTCTTCGGGATGGCGTCGAGCACAAGCAGCTCGGTCGGTCGTTTGTAACCGCTGAGGCTGTGCGCACAGCGGGCCTTCAGCACGGCGGGGTCGACGGTCCAACCGGGTCGTGGCTGGACGTAGGCGACGACCACTTCTCCCCATTTTTCGTCGGGTACGCCGATCACGGCGGCTTCGAGGACCGCCGGGTCGCCGGCGAGCACGTCCTCGATCTCCTTGGGGTAGATGTTCTCGCCGCCGCGGATGATCATGTCCTTCGAGCGGCCGACCAGGGTCAGGTAGCCGTCGGCGTCCTGGTGGCCGACGTCTCCGGTGTGCAGCCAGCCGTCGACGACGACCCGGGCGGTGTCGTCCGGGCGGCCGAGGTAGCCCCGCATCACGTTCGGGCCACGCACCACGACCTCACCGTCCACACCGGACGGAACTGCGGCGCCGTCCTGGTCGACGATCCGGATTTCCTGTCCGGGGAAGGCGATTCCCACGGTCCCGGGTCGCCGGGGTCCCGCGACGGGGTTGATGGTCGAGGCACACGTCCCTTCCGAAAGCCCGTACCCCTCGATGAGCGGGAACCCGTACCGGGCCTCGAACCGGGCCAGCAGCCCGGCCGACGCGGGCGCCGCACCGCAGATCCCGAACCTCAGGGACGACGTGTCCGGCCGGACGTCCGCGGGCAGCGCGGCGAGCATGCCGTAGATCGTCGGCACCGCGCTGAAGTAGGTCGGGCGGTGCTGCTCGACGACGTCGAAGAAGCTGTTCGGGGAGAACCGGTCGGCGATGACGACGCTCGCGCCCGCCAGCAGGGGCATGAGGACGCTGACCACGATGCCGTTGACGTGGAACAGCGGCAGGATCAGCAGGCACCGGTCGGCCGGGCCGACATCGAGGGCGCGGCGCCCCATGTCGGCCATGGAGTCGAGGTTGGCGTGGTCGAGCATCACGCCCTTCGGGACACCGGTCGTGCCGCTGGTGTAGATGAGCAGGGCCAGTGCAGACGGGTCGGGAACCCGGGTGTGGCCCGGCCTGCCGGGCTCGGTGGGCAGGTCGCCGACGGCGAGTGTGGTGACGTCACCGGCTCCGCTCGCGCCGTCTTCGACGACGAGCAGGCGCGCACCGGAGTCGTCGAGCTGCCGGGCGACCTCGACGTCGGTCAGGCTCGGGTTCACCGGCGTGACGGTCGCGCCGAGCCGCCACGCTCCGAACAGCAGGAGGACGAACTCGAGGCGGTTGGTCAGTTTGAGCGCGACGACGTCGCCTGGGCCGATGCCGAGGTCCCGCAGGTGCGACGCTGTCGCCCGGACCCGGCTGAGCAACTGCGTGTTGGTGAGAAAACGGGTGCTGTCGGATACCGCGGGGCCGTGGGGGTCCAGCTCGGCACGCCGGTCGGGCAGCGAGGCGAAGTTCACGGCGCACCTGCCGTGGTCGCGGCCGCCGGGTTCAGCTGCCGGGTGAGGAATTCCGTCTGGTCGCGGACCAAGGCTTCGAACGGAGCACCGAGGTAGAAGTCGAAATGGCCGGCGTCGTAGGTCTTGATCTCGCCCCGAGGCGCGGTCCGCGCGTAGCGGAGGGTTTGGGCGGGCGGGGTGACCGTGTCGGTGTTGCTGACGCAGAAGAGGATCGGGATGGCGATCTTCTTCGCGGCCCGGCCGGGCCGGTAGCCGGCGATGGTCGGGACGACCCGGGCCGCGACTTCGTTCCGGAAAGTCGTCCCCGCCGGGACGAGCGCCTGGTAGCCGGGCAGCGCGTCCGGAGCGGTCATGAGCGCAGGCGAACCGGGAGCGCCGGCGAGCGGGATCGTCGCCGGCTCAGTGCCGCGGACCGCGGCCACGAGATCCCGCGCGAGGACCGGCGCCAGCTTGAGGGAACCCACCGGGCCCAGCGCGACCGCGGAGGCGAGACCGTCGGTGAACGGGCACTGGGCCACCGCCGCGCGCAGCTCCGGATGGCGTGCGGCGACGGTGATGGCGTGGCCACCGCCGAAGGAGCTGCCCCAGACCGCGACGCGCGAGCCGTCGACGTCGGGCCGGGCTTGGACGTGGGCGATGGCGGCGTCCCAGTCGGCGAGTTGCCGCCGGATGGAGAGCAGCTGCCGGGGCCGGCCGCCGCTGTCGCCGAAGTAGCGGTAAGTGAAGGCCAGAGCGGCGAAACCCGCCTGAGTGAATCGCTCGGCGAACGCGTCCAGCCGCATCTCGCGGGTCGCCCCGAGACCGTGCCCGAGGATGACGACCGGGGGTGACGGGACTCCGGACGGGAGGTAGAGCCAGGCGGCGCAGGTGGTCTCGCCGGAGGGGAAGGAGACGTCGTGCCGGGTGAACGCGGTCATGACTGCGGCACCGCCGATCGACGGGGAACGCTGCCGGTCGCGAGGGCCTCCGCGTAGACGTCCGGGTCGTAGAGCGGGAGTTCGCCGGTGGCCTCGGTGGCTTCCAGGTAGTCGAGCATCAGCTGCTGCCCGTCCGCGGACTGGTCCTGAACGAGGAATTCGCTGCGCTCGACGTGCAAACCTTGGACGAGTGACATCGAGCCACCGAGGTAGACGGCCCGCTTGATGGCCGCGATCGAGGTCTTCGACCGGGACCCGAAGTGCTCCGCGAGCCCGGTCGCGCGCGTGACCACCTCGTCCTGGGGGACGACGTCGTCGACGGCGCCGTTGGCGAGCGCTTCTGCGGGTGTGAAGGGCTTGCCTTCGAGGATGGCGACCAGGGATCGATGGGTGCCGACCAGGCGGGACAAGCGCTGGGTTCCGCCGCCGCCGGGCATGATCCCGAGAAGGATTTCCGGCTGGCCGATGAAGAAGTCCCCGTCGGCCATGACCCGCAAGTCGCAGGCCCAGGCGAACTCCGCGCCGAGTCCGAGCGCCGAACCGTTGAGGGCGGCGACGAAGATGACGCCGCTGGAGTTCATCCGCAGGAACGTGGCGTGCAGGCGGTCGAGCTCCAGCGCACCCCGCAACGGGGTTCGCCGGACCACCGGCTCCACGGCACGGGCCCGGTCCACCCCGCGCGCCATGCGCACCACTGCGGAGGCGCCGCGCCGGCCGAGCGAGGGAACAGCGGCGCCGCCCTCCTGCAGCCACCGGACATCGGCGTGGCTGACGAACCGCTCCGGATGCGCGCCGGTGAAGACGACGGCACGCACTCCGGGGTCGCTGTCGACCCGGTCCACCAGGTCCTCGAGCTGCTGGGCGAGGTCGAGACCGAACAAACCATGGGGGCCGCCGTCGACACGGACGATCAGGACGGCTCCACGGTCCTCCACGTCGAGGTGGCCTTGCTCTGTGTGTGCCATGACGTCTGCTTCCGCCGAATGACTGTAACGAAGTTACACTAGAATGTAACCAAGTTATAGTGAGATGGCAAGGGCTGGCCGGAGTGAGGGGAACCGTGAGGAACAGGGCAGAGGACGTGACGTCGGGCAACGGTGTGCCGGAGCGGCTGATTCAGGCCACGATCGCGCTGCTGGCCGAGCAGGGACCGTCCGCCATCAAGGCACGGACCGTCGCCTCCGCGGTCGGGTTGGCGCAGACGTCGGTCTACCACCACTTCGGCGGCATCGTCGAACTCGTCCGCGCCGTCGCCGACTACGGCTTCGCCGAGCTCGGCCGGGCGTTTTCCCAGGTGCCGGTGACGGACGATCCGGTCGCCGACCTCTTCGCGATGGCGTTGGCCTGCCGCCGGGCCGCCCGCGAGAACCCTCACCTCTACGATCTGATGTTCGGGTTGTCCACTCGGGCGACCTACCGGCCGCCGGCCGAGTCGGGCCCTCGGCCGAGTGGTCGTTCGGTGGCCTTCCGCGATGCCTACGCGCACGTCACCGACGGGTGCGCGCGAGCCGTGCGCTCCGGCAGGTTCGCGCCTCAGGAGCCCGAGGTTGCGGCTGCCCAGCTTTGGAGTTTCGTCCACGGTTACATCACCCTCGAACTGGCGGAACACTTCGCCGAGTTCACCGATCCGGTCAAGCAGGTGCTGCTGCCCATGGGGGTGAACTTCGCTGTCGCGCTCGGCGATACACGGGAAGGTGCCGAGAACTCACACCAGGCGGCCATGGGCGGCCCGGGCATGCCATAAGCGGTCAGGACGCTTTGGTGCTGCCCCCGCCGGGTACGAGCTGGTCGTTCCGCCCCAGTGCCTCGACTTCGCGCTCGAGAGCCGGCACCGCGTGGGCCGCGAACCTCCTCGTCCAGGGCCATGCCACGGGCGAGTTGAGGGCCGCCTTCAGCCAGTTGGCGACGACAACCGCCCGCGGCACGTACACGCGGCTGCGTCGCCGCGCGAGTCCGTCGACGATCGCGGTGGCCACCCGGTCGACGCTCGTGGTCACATTGCCCGGATAAGGCAACCGGCTGCGTAAGTGCCGGAACGACGGGAGGTCCGCATCGGCGCCGCGGACGATGTCGGTGTCGATCCACGACGGATGGACGACGCCGACCGTGACGCCGAGGTGCGCCACCTCCTGGCGGTAGGTGAGAGCGAGCATTTCGGCTCCGGCCTTGCCGGCGCCGTAGGCTGCCATCCCGGCCAGCGGCATGAACGACAGTGCGGACGCCACGACCGTCACGTGGCCCCGGCTGCGCTCGAGGTGCGGTGTCGCGTACTTCAAGGTGCGGAAGACGCCGTTCAGGTTGATGTCCAGGACCCGCTCGAACGACGTCTCGTCGATCTGCCGCACCGTCCCGTAGGCCGCGACCCCGGCATTGGCGACGACGAGGTCGATGCCGGCCATGGCCTGCGCGCAGCCGTCGATCGCCGTCTTCAGGGCCGCACCGTCTCGCACGTCGGCCTCTCGCCAGACCGTGGTGGGCCCCAGTTCCCCCGCGAGGGCACGCAACCTCTCCGGTTCGAGCCCGATCAAGGCGAGGCGCGCGCCCCGGGTGGCGGCGAGCCGGGCCACCCGCTCCCCGATCCCGCGGGCCGCTCCCGTCACAATCAGTCGTCGACCTGCCAAGTCTCGTTTCATGACCGCAATGTAACTTCGTTACAGTCCGAAGGCAACAGGCCTGGGCGGCGACTCATCCTTCCGGTGCGGCGTCCAGCACTGTCAAGGCGTTGCGGATCCCCTGCTCGAGGATGTCGTCGGAGAGCTGCCGGTCGGCCAGTGCGCGGGCGAGCTGCAGGGTCCCGACGAGCAGGGCGTAGATACCGAGCGTCTTGGTGCGCGCCGACTGCGGATCGCGGGGCGCCAAGCGGGCGGCGATGTCGTCGATGACGGCCAGCACGCTGCCCGTGTAGGTCTGCTTGGTCGGATCCGTGCATCGGCCGAGTTCATCCAGCAGCGCGGCGGACGGACAGCCCTCCTCGGGATTGTCGCGGTGTTCTGGCGAGAGGTAGGTATGCACCATCTGCTCGACACCGTCGCGGCCGGGCGGGAACGAGGTGAGCCACTCGCGCTGGCCGCGCAGCTGCTCGGAGACCGCGGTGGCGACCAAGTCCTCTTTGGATTCGAAGTGGGCGTAGAACGCGCCGTTGGTCAATCCCGCGTCCTTCATGAGCGTGGCGACGCCGGAGCCGTCGATCCCGTCACGCTTGAGCCGGCGACCGGCTGCCTCGATGATCCGCTGTCTCGTCGCCTGCTTGTGCTCTTTCCCATATCGCACCACGTGCTTCTCCGCTCGCTCAGCCGCTGTCTGTCACCCATGTTAGTACGATCATAATCCGAACCTGTCCCACCTCTTGCCTCGAGGTGTCCACCTCGCTTACGGTAGTATGATCGTAATACAAAGTCGCCGACCGGGCTACGAGGAGAGTTACGCCATGAAGGCAGTCATCGTCGATCGTTACGGGCGCGGTGGAAGCAACGTTCGGGTCGGCGACATGCCGGTGCCCGAGGTGGGCGAGCACGACGTGCTGGTCCGGATCCACGCGGCCGGCGTCAACGCGCTGGATTCCAAGATCAGGGACGGCGAGTTCAAACTCATCCTTCCTTATCGCCTGCCGCTCATCCTGGGCAACGACGTTGCCGGTGTCGTGGTCGGCGTCGGGCCGGGCGTCCGGAAGTTCAAGCCCGGCGACGAGGTCTACGCGCGACCCGGCAAGGACCGGATCGGCACCTTCGCCGAATACATCGCCGTCGCCGAAGCCGACCTGGCACCGAAGCCCGAACAGCTCACGATGGAGGAAGCGGCCTCCATCCCGCTGGTCGGACTGACCGCCTGGCAAGCCCTGATCGAAATCGCCGGCCTGCGAGCCGGCCAGAAGGTCTTCATCCAGGCGGGCTCCGGCGGCGTGGGCACGTTCGCGATCCAGCTGGCCAAGCACCTCGGTGCGACCGTCGCCACGACAACCAGTGCGGCCAACGCCGATCTGGTCAAGCGCCTCGGCGCGGACGTCGTGATCGACTACCGCACCGACGACTTCGAAACCGTCCTGCACGACTACGACGTGGTGCTGCACAGCCTGGACAACGAGACGCTCAAGAAGTCCCTGCGGGTACTGAAGCCGGGCGGAAAGCTCATCTCGCTCTCCGGCCCGCCGGATCCCGGCTTCGCGCGGGAGCTCGGCAAGCCGTGGATCCTGCGACCGGTCATGGGGCTGCTGAGCTATCGGACCCGGAAGGCGGCCAAGCATCGTCGGGTCGGCTACACGTTCCTCTTCATGCGGGCGAGCGGGGACCAGCTCCGCAAGATCACTGCCCTCATCGATTCCGGGGTCATCGAGCCGGTCATGGACCGGGTCTTCCCCCTCGAATCGACTGCCGAGGCGATGGCGTACGTCGACAAAGGACGCGCGAAGGGCAAGGTTGTCGTCACGGTCAAATGATGCTGCTTGGCCGCCGGCTACGCGTTCGGAAGCATCACAACGCAGTTGCCGACTGACAGCCGCCGACGCGACAACTCTGGCTTGAACGGAGCGGGCGGTAGCGATCTGGCGCCGACGGGGTGCGCAGTGACTGAGCCGGTACTCGACGCTCGCGAGGGTGATCCACGCGCGAGGAGGACTTCGCATCGCTGCAGGACCTTCTTGCGGTTGCCTCGCAGGAACGCGCCGCCGTGGATCCACACCACTACCGGACACGATCCGGTCCGGTCTGCCGGACCGATGAGATCGTGCAGCAGGTCGCGGCCCGGGTGCCGGGCCACGACCGTGTCCGGACGGACCTCGCACTCGACTTCCCGTGAACTCGTGCTCATCGGGCTGCCTCGCCGAGCCGGTGGCTTTCGAAGAATTCCTCGCGAAGCCGTCCGAGCTCCTCACGGTAGCGATGCACATTGCCCACCTTGATCTGCTCGTAACCCCGGACGATGTCGGGGAGTGCGGCGATCCTGGTCGCGGTCGCCACGGTGAGGGGGCTGAGCCGGGGGAGCAGTTCCTCGACCGCTTCGCGGTACTGCCTGATGAGGTCGCGCTCCATCCGGCGCACCGAGTGGTAGCCGAACACGTCCATCCGAGTGCCGCGGAGGCGTCGCAAGGCATACAGCAGGCGGAATACCGGGCGTGACTTCGCCGTGAACGAGAGCTTCCGCTTCAGGCCCATCGCGCGCAGCAACGGTGGGTGCAGTTTGACCCGGTAGGCCGCGTCCGGGCCGAACTCGTGCCGGATCGACGCGTCGAAGGCCTCGTCGAGGATGAGCCGGGCAACCTCGTATTCGTCTTTGTAGGCCATCAGTTTGAACAGGTGGGTCGCCACGGCTTCGGCCAGTTCGGCGGACCCCGGGATCGCGGCTTCCTCGGTGGCGCGCACCTTCTCGACGAAGGTGACGTAGTCCCGCGCGTAGGCCGTGTCCTGGTAGGCGATGAGCTCGGCGGTGCGACGCGTGACGAGATCGGCGAGCCGTGAGCCTCCGGCCGTCCCCACCACGGACGCCAGCGCGGCCACTTCGCCGGAAGGAGCCGGGGTGGCGAGAGCCGGTTGGGTCTCCGGGGTGAGTGCTGCGCGCACTGCGTCAGGGTCCGATATCGCCTGGCGTCCCCGGCGGAAGGCCTGCAGATTGGTGGCCGCGGCGGCACCGTTGAGCGTGATGGCGTTCTCGAGGGCTTCCGCGGTGATGGGGATCCGGCCGAGCTGGAACGCCGCGCCGACCAGGATCATGTTGGCGTACTGCTCGCTCCCGAAGAGCTTTTGTGCGAGGCGGCCCGCATCGAGGGACACGGTGCGCGCGACCGCGCTGTCGAGGGCGCTGCGGATCGCGGTCTGTTCGGCGAAGCGGATTCCGGTGTCGACGATCATCTGCCCGGTGGGGACCTGGGTGGTGGACAGCACGGCGAGGGTCTTGTCCGCCGATGCCGCTTTGAGGTTGATCGGGTCGGTCCCGACCAGCGAGTCGCAGATCAGGTACAGGTCGCACGATCCGGCGCGGAGCTTGGGAGAGGACTCCGACGGCGTGGCGGTGAACTTGAGGTCGGACACCACGGCGCCGCCCTTCTGGGCCAAGCCGGTCTGGTCGAGGCTGCGGACCGCGCGGCCGTCGATGGCCGCGGCGGTCGCGATGATCTGGGCGACGGTGACCACTCCGGTCCCGCCGATCCCGGTGATGCGCATCGCGAAGTCGTCCGGGTCCACCTGGATGGTGACCGCGGGGATCGCGTCCGGCTCCAGGTCCGCGACCGCCGTCCGCTTGGCCTTGGCGGTGCCGGGCGTCACCGCCACGAACGAGGGGCAGTCGCCTTCGAGACAGGAGTAGTCGAGGTTGCACGAGGACTGGTGGATGCGGGTCTTGCGGCCGAATTCGGTCTCGACCGGGTGCACCGACATGCAGTTGGACTTCTCGCCGCAGTCACCGCACCCTTCGCAGATGCGCTCGTTGATCACGATCCGCGTCGTCGGTGTCGGGGTGAGGCCGCGCTTGCGCTTGCGGCGCTTTTCGGCGGCGCACTCCTGGTCGTGCACCAGCACCGTCACCCCGGGAACCTGGGCGAGCTCCTCCTGAAGGGCGAGGATGTCACCACGTTCGTGGACTTCCACTCCCGCGGGCAGCAGCCGGCCCGGCACGCGGTGCCGGTCCTCGGTCGTGATGACCACTTTGGACACGCCTTCGGCGAGCAGCAGCTTCGCCACCTGGTCCAGGGCCAGGCCGCCGGCCGGATCCTGTCCGCCGGTCATCGCGACCGTGGCGTTGTAGAGCAGCTTGAAGGTGATGTTCTCGCCCGAGGCGACCGCGGCGCGGATCGCGAGGCTGCCGGAGTGGGTGAACGTGCCGTCACCGAGGTTCTGGATGAAGTGGTTCTCGGCCAGGAAGGGCGCCATGCCGAGCCATTGGGCCCCTTCCCCGCCCATCTGGGTGAGGCCGATGACATCGCCGGCCTGTTTGCCGTCCATCATCAGGACCATGGCGTGACAGCCGATGCCCGCGCCCACGAGCGTGTCCTCGGGCACCTTGGTCGAGGAGTTGTGCGGGCAGCCGGAACAGAAGTACGGCGTGCGGGTCAGCAGGGGAAGTGCCGTCCGGGTCGTGACCGGGCGGCGTTTCCAGGCCCGCGCCGACTCGATCCCGTGCACGTCGCCCAGACGGCGGCTCAGCGCGGCAGCCACCTGATCGGCGTCGAGTTCCCCGACCGGGCTGACCAGTTCGCGGCCGTCCGGGTCCGTCTTGCCGAGCACCATCGGTGCCCGCGATACGCCGTACAGGATTTCCTTGATGGCGTTTTCGAGAAAGGGTCGTTTTTCCTCGACGACGACGACTTCGTCGAGTCCTGTGGCGAACTCGGTGATCACCTGGGGATCGAGTGGCCAGATCATGCCGATCTTCGCGACCCGGATGCCGTAGCGACGCAGCTTTTCGTCGTCGAGTCCGAGCGCGTCCAGCGCCTCGCGAAGGTCGAGGTAGGTCTTGCCGGCGGCCACGATCCCGATGCGATCGCCGGACGAGCGGGTGACGATGCGGTTGAGCTTGTTGATCCGGGCGTAGGAGAAGGCCCGGGGCAGTCGTTCGGAGATGATGCTTCGCTCGAGACGAAGCAGCGCTGGGCCTACCAACCTGGCGTCGGGTGTGAAGGTGCTCTCCGGCAGGTCCCCGTAGGTCGGCAGGGCGCGCTCGGGGTGGACGGTCGCGGTGCACGCTGCGTCGGCCACTGCGGTGACGATCTTGAGCCCGGACCACAGGCCGGTGAACCGGGAGAGGTAGGGCGCGTGGAGGCCGAAGTCGAGCACGTCCTGGGAATCGGCGGGGAACAGGGTGGGGATCGAGAGGTCGGCCAGTGCCACCTCGGAAGAGCAAGCCAGCGACGAGGATTTGCCCGCGGGATCGTCGCCGACGAGCGCCACGGCCCCGCCGCGGGGATCGGTGCCGACCAGATTGGCGTGCCGGATCGCGTCCGAGGCACGGTCGAGGCCAGGCGACTTGCCGTACCAGTACCCGGTCACCCCGTCGTACTTCGGAGTACCGACGCGGGAGGTCAGTTGCGAGCCCATGACCGACGTTGCGGCGAGTTCCTCGTTGACGCCGGGACGATGCACGACGTCCAGCTCGTCCAGCATCTTCCTGCGGCGGGCCAGCTCGAGGTCGTAACCCGCCAGCGGCGAGCCCTCGTACCCGGAGATGAAGGACGCGGAGGATTGCCCACGGAGCCGGTCGAGCCTCGCCCGGTCGCGGACCGTCCGAACCAGCGCCTGAATGCCCGACAGGTAGATGACGCCCTCGTCGAGCCGGTACCGGTCGTCCAGGGAGAAATTCATGCGGCGGATACCTTTCGAGGCCGGATGGAAGTCATTCGGGGGCGGACCGGCCGCCGGTGCGGAGGACGAGCTCCGTCAAGTCGGAGCTGGCCCGGATGGCGCCGAGCAGGGCGTCCTCCGCGGCCTGAGCGGCGATGCAGGAGTCGGTGACGGCCGGCAGATGCTCGAAGGGCACCACACAGACGCCGTCGGCGTCGGCGACGATGTAGTCGCCGGGACGGACAGCAGTGCCGGCGATGGTCACGACGTCGTTGATCGCGACGGCGTCCACCCGGTAGCGAGCTGCTCGCGGAGACCGGTTCGCGCTCCACACCGGGAGGCCGGAATCGACGATCGTGGCGGTGTCACGGACGGCACCGTCGACGACGCAGCCGGCGACCCCGGCCTTGCGCGCCCATTCGGCCGAGAGCCCGCCTGCCACGGCCCAGTCGCGGTTGCCCCCGCAGTCGAAGACCGCCACATCCCCGGGACACGCCACGCCGTACAGGTCACGGTCGGCGACGACCAGCCGGGTTCCGGCAGACCGGACGACCGGGGGATCGGCGTTCGCCCGGACGTAGCGCAAGGTGACCGCGGGACCGCAGACCCGCATGTCAGATGCCAATGGCGCCAACGCTTCCGTGGTGAGCACGGCACCGACCCCAAGTTCGTCGAGGGCGTCGGCCACGGCCGAGGCCAGGTCCGGGAGCGCCAGCAGCTTCGCCGCCACGGCGGCGTCGTGCCGCGGTAGGTCCACCGTCTTGATCCGGGAGAGGGGCACTCGCCCGGTCAGCCTGTGCCGGACGGCGTCGGGAAGGTCGCCCGTCACGCTACGACCTCGGGACGGGTGACTTTCGGCATCGACGCGCGGCGGCGGGTTTCGTACCTGGTGATGTCGTCGTCGTACCGCATGGTCAGCTCGATCTCGTCGATGCCGTTCAGGACGCGCCACCGGAAATCGTCCGGGTACTCGAACGTGAACTCGTGGTTGCCGACGGACACGACCCGGCGCTCGAGGTCCACGGTCAGCGGCGTCTGCGGCTCGGCTTCGATCTGCTCCCACAGCGCTTCGATCGCCTGGCCGGGCAGCGTGGCGGCGACCAGCCCGTTGTTCGCGGCGTTCGCGCGGAAGATGTCGCCGAAGCGTGCTGAGAAGATCACCCGGAAGCCGTAGTCCGCCAAGGCCCAGACGGCCCACTCACGAGACGATCCGGTGCCGAAGTCCGGACCGGCGACGAGGACCGAACCACCCGCGTACTCGGGCTTGTTGAGCACGAAGCCCGGGTCCTTGCGCCACTCGCCCATGAGAGCCGCGGCGTGACCGGTCTTCGTCATGCTTCCGGTGAGGAGGGCCTGCGCCGGGTAGATCTGGTCCGTGTCCACGTTGGACTTCCGGAGCGACACCGCCGTGCCGGTGTGGGTGCGCAGCGGCTTCATCCCCGGACCTCCAGGTCGCTCGGTTCGGCGAGGTGGCCGAGTACCGCACTGGCCGCGGCCACGGACGGGGAGACGACGTGCGTGCGAACGCCGGGCCCTTGCCGTCCCTCGAAGTTGCGGTTGTTCGTCGATGCGGTCCGTGTCCCGGCGGTGAGGCGTTCGCCGTTGATCGACACGCACATCGAACAGCCGGAATTCCGCAGCGGGACACCCGCTGCCTCGAACACGCGGTCCAGGCCCTCGGCGACCGCCTGCCTGCGCACCGTCTCCGATCCCGGGACCAGGTAGACCTGCATTTCCGGGGAGATCCGCCTGCCTCGCCAGACCTCGGCGACCTCCCTGAGGTCTTCGATGCGGCCGTTCGTGCACGATCCGATGAACACCGCGTCGATCGGCACCGTTTTCATCGGTGTCCCGGGCGTCAGGTCCATGTAGGCGAGCGCCTGCTCCGCGGCGAGCCGCTCGACCGGATCGGCGATCTCCGCCGGCGCGGGCACGACCTCGTTCAACCGTACGGTCTGGGAGGGGTTCGTCCCCCAGGTCACGTGCGGCACGAGCAGGGACGCGTCGAGCCGGGCTTCCTTGTCGAAAACCGCTTCCTCGTCGCCGGCGAACGTCTTCCAGTACTCGATCTCCTCGTCGAAAGCGGCGCCCTGGGGTACGTGCGGCCGGCCCCGCAGGTACTCGAAGGTCACTTCGTCCGCGGCGACGAGGCCGGCGCGCGCTCCGGCCTCGATGCTCATGTTGCACAACGTCATCCGGCCTTCCACCGACAGGGCACGGATCGCCGGTCCCCGGTATTCGATGACGTGCCCCTGACCACCGGCCGTGCCGATCTCGCGGATCATGGCCAGTGCGAGGTCCTTGGCCGTCACCCCGGGCGGCAGCACGCCGTCGACGGTGACCCGCATGTTCTTCATCCGCCGCATCGGCAGCGACTGGGTCGCCAGCACGTGTTCCACCTGGCTCGTACCGATGCCGAAGGCCAACGCGCCGAGAGCCCCGTGCGTCGTGGTGTGCGAGTCGCAGCAGACGATCGTCATGCCCGGCTGGGAAAGACCCAGTTCCGGGCCGACCACGTGGGCGATGCCCCGGGACCGGTGACCGAGGCTGAACAGTTCGATACCGAATTCCTCGCAGTTGCGCCGCATCTCGGTCACGTACCGCCGGGTGAGACCGTCCGCGATGTCCCGGCCGCCGATCGTCGGCGTGACGTGGTCTTCGACGCCGAGCGTGAGGTCGGGCCGGCGGACAGTGCGGTTCTTCTCCCGCAGGCCGGCGAACGCCTGCGCGGTGTTGGCCTCGTGCAGGAGGTGGAAGTCAAGGTAGACGAGGTCTTGCCCGCCGTCGTCCGCCCGGACGATGTGCGCGTCCCAGATCTTGTCGGCCGTCGTTCTGGCCATCTGCCTTCCTTTCCCGTGAGCCCTGATGTCGAAGGCGCGTCAGGCGCCGCGCTGTGTCACCGGTTCGGCGGTGGCACGGTCTCCGGTCCCCGTCACGGCTTCCAGGCTGCGGCCGTTCGTCCGCGGGCCCAGGATCGCGAGATCGAGGCAGGTGATCGTGATGATCACGGCGGCGGCCACGAAGACTTGTGTCGGCCCGAACTGGTGAAGGACGGTGAGCGCCCCGAAGGGCAGGAGACCGGCCGTGAGGCGCGAGAACGAGTACGCCACCCCGCCGGCCGTGCTGCGCACCTGGGTGGGGAACAGTTCGGCCTGGTAGACGTGCCAGGCGCCGGAGACGATGCTGTTGGAAACGGTGATCACCGCACCGGCGGTGACGATGACCGCGGTGCTCGTCCCGTTGCCGAAGACGATGCCGGCGACTCCGATGACGGTGAGGCCGCCGATGACCAGGAACTTCCGTTCCACGCGCTCGATCAACGGCACGGCGAGGAGCGCCCCGATCGGCGCACCGATGAACGACAGCGCCGTGTAGAGCAGCGACGACGGGATGGTGTGCCCCTTGCTCACCAGGATCAGGGTCGCCATGGACGCGAAGCCGTACTGGCCCACGGTCTGGGTGATCTGGAAGATCCACATCATCACGGTGCGCTTCAGGTACGGCGGGCGGAACATCGAACGGAACCGGATCTTCGTCACCGGCTTGTAGGGGATGCCTCGGACCTCGGGCAGCTTCCGGCCGGTCTGCCGCTCCACCGTCCGTTCCACCTCGGCGACGACCGCCTCCGCGTCGTGCGGCCGGTTGCGCTCCGCGAGCCAGCGCGGGGACTCGGGGAGATTGCGGCGAAGCGCGAACACCACCAGCGCTCCCAGGCCGCCCCCGATCATCATCCAGCGCCAGCCGTCGATCAGGAAGTGCGTCTTGACGATGAGCAGCCCGCCGAGACCCGCGACGACCGGGGCGGCGAGGAAGCCGATGGCGTAGGCGACCGCGATCAGGCGACCGCGGGCCTTCCGCGGCATGAACTCGCTCAAGTACGTGTCGACCAGCATGAGTTCCGCGGCGAGGAACACGCCGGAGACGAGCCGCAGAGCGATGAGCGTCGCCACGTTGGCCGAGAAGGCCGACGCGACCGCGAGCAGCGAGTACGCGGCGAGGTTGTACATGAACATCTGCCGCCGCCCGAAGCGGTCGCTGACCATCCCCAGGAAGATCGCGCCGAAGATCATCCCGAAGAACGGCGCCCCGACCAGCAGCGGCTGGGTGAAGGAAGTCAGGTGCCACGGCCTCGCCAGCACACTGCCGAGGACGCCGCTCATGTAGATCTCGTAGGAGTCGAAGAACGTCGTCAGGCCGACCAGCAGGACGAGCTTCCAGTGCCAACGGGACACCGGGAGGCGATCGAGTCTCGCGGCGACCTGGAGCGGCCCCGAGCCGGACAGGTCGTGTTTCAGGTCTGTCATCGTGCGGTCGTCTCCTCGGCAAGTTGATCCACATTGATCCACTTCGCGCGCCGGCGTCGGGCAGCTGTCACCCCGGATATGCGGCGAAATACCAGGTCAGAGCCTGATATATCTCGAGTACTTCTCTGATGCGCCCCAAAGTATGCTTCTGGTCCATCTGTTGTCAACGACGTGATACTTTGGCGTGACCAGTCAGCTCGCCGGGCAGGAGACGAGGGCAGTGAGCAGCAGCGAACCAGAGCCGTCGGGGCGTGACCCGCGCCTGTCACTGACCGAGCGGACGCATGCCCTCATCAAGGAAGACATCCTCACGGCCCGCCGGCTCCCCGAGAGCATGCTCGTCGAGCACGAGCTCGCCCAGGAGTACGGGGTCTCCAAGACGCCGATCCGGGAGGCCTTGCGGCTGCTCGCCCACGACGGCTGGGTGCTGGTCCTGCCCCGCAAGGGCTACCTGGTTCGTCCTCTCCGCTTCGAGGATGTGCGCGAGATCTTCGCGCTGCGGCAGATGATCGAGCCGCCTTTGGTCGTCGAGGCGGCCAAGCGCAGCAGTCCCGAGCAGCTCGACGCCCTGGAACGGCACATCGACGACCAGGCGGCGGCGGCTTCCACGGAGGCCGCGCTGAACGCGGCGACCGCCTTCCATCTGGACATCGCCAGGTTGTCCGGCAACCGGCGCGCCGAACGCATCATGCTCGGTGTGACCGACGAGGTCCGCCGGATGCACTACCTCGCGCCCAACCTGCGGAGCAGGCTCACCGAGGAAGCCGAAATCCGGGACCACCGGGACCTGGTATCGGCCATGAGGCGACTCGACATCGAGCGGGCCTACGAGATCATGGACCGGCACTCCCAGGAGTCGTTGCGGCAGAAGCTCGAAGGCCTGACCACGATCTGACGACCCTATCGCCCGGCTCGAACTGCTCGCCCGAGGTGACCCGGCTTGCCGGATCGGCTGGCAACGCCATCGGACGACGAGGTGTGCCCCGGGGTGGGCCGGGCCGTCGCAGGCGGCGACCCGGCGGCCTTGGAACCCTCGGTGGCTACCGCGTTCGCGGTGCTGTTACGGGGATTGCCGAGCCCGGCGGTCAGCAGAGGTAGTTCGCCCGCCGGGCGGTGGCCAGTACCCTCGCGGCGTCTGCGCTGCCGAGCCGCCAGGCGTCGACCTTGGTCCCGACCTGGCGCACCAGTGCCTCCTTGGTCGCGAACGGTGCGCCCGCCCAGATGTCGTCGAGCAGCGTCGTCCCGGCCCCGGCCGGGTTCGCGACCCCTGAGTCGAGGCCGCCGAAGACCACCGTCGCCTCGGCGCGGTGGAAGTACGCGTGCGTCGGATCCTCCGTGCCTTCGAAGAACGGCGCGAACTCGACGTCGTCGAGCCGGAAGTGCAGCGGCTTGCCGGGAACGGGCGCGAACGAGGGGAGCAGGTCCCCGGACAGCGCGGCGTTCCGGTACAGCCCGAACTCGAGGAACGTCGTCCGCGGATCCCGCGCCACCAGGTTCACCGGGCCGAAGAACAGCGTCTGCGTCTTCGGGTCGTCGAGCGCCTGCTCGGCGCGCAGCCGGAACGGCGTCCGGACGACGACCGTGTCCCCGTCGCGCCAGGTGCGGGTGAGCACCGGGCCCGCCGCCGGCTTGCCGTTGACCCGGACCGAAAACGTGTCACGGCACCAGGACGGGACCCGCAGCCGGAGCGTGAACCGCGCGGAGCCACGGACGACGAGCGTCGACCCCTGCTCGTACGGGAAGTTCGTCCGCTGCTCGATCGTGACGCCGTTCCACGACAGCTTCGACGGGCTGTAGAGGTTCACGTAGAGCGTGCTGTCGTCGGCACTGCGGAAGTAGACCGTGTCCTGGTACTTGGTCGCGCTCTCCATCCCGGTGCCTTCGCAGCACGTCGTCCCGGCCTTCGGCGTGTAGTCCCGGACGTGGCCGGGGTTCAGTCCGATGAAGTAGGTGGCCAGCGGCTTCTCGGCGTCGGCCTTGTCCTGTTTGGAGCCGAGGACCTGGTTGTACAGCGCGCGCTCGTAGTAGTCGAGGTAGCGCGGGTCCTGTTCGTGGAAGTACAGCATCCGGCTCAGCTTCAGCATGTTGTAGGCGCAGCACGTCTCGGCGTTCGTGTCGCCGAGCGTGCCGGCGATGCGGCCGGGCTCTTTCCAGAACTCGCCCAGGCTCGTCCCGCCGATGCCGTACATCCGCGTCGGCACCACCATGCCCCAGAAGTTGCGGGCGGCATCGAGGTAGCGCTGCTCGCCGGTCTCGTCGTACAGCCGCACCAGGCCGGTCAGGATCGGGATGTGCTGGTTCGCGTGCATCCCGGTGAGAATGTCGCTGCCGGCCACGCAGCTGTCGATGAGGTGGTCGAGGTCGAACAGCTTCGCCAGCGCGAGGTGCTCGGCGCGGCCGGTGACGGCGTGGACGTCGCAGATCGCCTCGACGATCCCGCCGAACTCGCCGCTGGAGAAGATGCCCCACATCCGCTGCAGCGTCGTCTTCGGCAGTTTCGACAGCCGCGCGTACATCCAGTCGCACATCCCGGACGCGAGGTCGAGCGCGCGCTCGTCGCCGGTGGCGCGGTAGGCCTCGAAGAGCCCGCGCAGGATCTTGTGCGCGGTGTAGTAGGGCGCCCAGACGACGGTGTAGTCCCCGCTCGTCATCGACTCCAGCGTGCTGAACTGCGTCTCGGGGTAGGCGGCCAGGAACCCGGGGTGGCTCGGCCCGCCCCAGGTGCGGCGCACGACCGCGGGGCCGGAGCGCCCGGTCCGGTCGGTGAGCGTGTCGAAGGCGTACGACGCGAGATCGCCGTCTCCGGCTTTGCCCTGCAGCGCACCGATTTCGGCGGCGGGCAGCGCCCGTGACCAGACGTCGAACCCGCCGAAGGCGCCCGCGAACACCGGGTCCGGGTAGAGCGAGCGCCCCAGCCAGTGGTTCGCCAGTGCCCCGAGCGCCGCCGGGTTGAGCGTCATCGCGGTGTTCGTGCCGGCCACGGACCCGTTGACGTACAACGTTCCCGTGCTGCCCGAGATCGTGACGGCGAGGTGGCTCCACTCGCCGACGGGCAGGGGAGCTGTCCCGTCGATACCCTGCTCGCGACCGGCCCCGCCGTTCGTGATGGCGAACCGCGGGACGCCGGAACCGTTGCGCGCGGCCAGGTACAGGTACTTGGTCGTGTTGTCGCCGAAGTCGAACACCCGGGCCCAGTTGTCCGCGTGGGCAGGCCGCACCCACGCCGCGATGGTGACCTCGGCGGCGCTCCCGAGCACGGTGGGTGGCAGCTCGACGTACTGGTAGGAACCGCGGGGCTGCTCGATGGCTGCCTGGACGCTGCCGGGGACGACGAGTGCGGCCGGCTCGCGGCGCAGGGCGTCCCGCACCTCGGCGAGCGCGCCGACCACATACCGGATCCGGTCGCCGAACGCGGCCTCGCCGGTACTCGCGTGGGCCTGTGCGAGCATCGTCAGGAAGTGCCCGGTGTAGTGCCCGCGCAGGTTGCCGTTGGCCTCACCGTCGAGGCCTTCCCAGCCCCCGGGCGCTACCGCGCCGCGGGTGTCCAGGCCGGCGTTGGCCCGGAAGACCTGCAGCAGCCGGTCGACGTCGTAGCCGCGGGCGTGATCGAGCATCAGCGCGCGTTTGGCCGCGAAGACGCCGTCGCGCAGCTTCACGTCACCGAGCTCGAACGGCTGGACACCCCATCGGGCGGGCGGCGGCGTGACGGCCGCACCCGACGGCGTGGCGGCCATCGCCGACGGCGCGCCGAACGTGATGCCGAGTGCAGGTGCAGCGGTGGCGGCGCGCAGGACGGTGCGTCGCGTCATTCGCGTCTTCGGGGATGCCATGGAGCCCTCCGGTTCGGGGTGCGAGCAGCGCGAAAGCGAACCGATGAGGGCGGTCGGGCACACTATCGCAAGATCGGACTCGGCTCGTCAATAGTCGTCGAAACTGTTGATTTCCTTGACGACAGTGGCGCGGTCGTCGAAGATCCTCGCATCCAGGCAGTGCTCACACTCGGCCGATGAGGGCGTTGAGTGTTAACGTTAACAAAGAGCGGCTCGCGTCCGCGGGCGCGTGGGGCGAGATGTCGGCAGGTTTGCGGTCTTCGCGCAGGCCGCGCCAGGCGGTGTGGCGCAGCCAGCGTCACCGGCATTCTGTGAAGGCAAGGGGTGAGGCCCGGGTCACCGGTCGGTCACGGCCTCGGCGGGGACCAGGTAAGGCCGCTTCCCGTTGACCCCAGCCGGAAACAGCAGAGCCAGATTCTCACCAGTCCCCGCTACCCGAACCTCCCGGCGCGGCCGGTCGGCCAGCTCGGCAACGCCATACGCGTGCGCGCCGCGGGCGTCGATCGTGGTCCCGTCGCGGTAGGTGATCCGCAGGTCCGGCGGGCGGTGCTCGGCCGCGGTCAGGCGCCGGTGCGGGGCGATCGTGACCTCCGCCGGGTACCAGCCCGTGCGGCGGGCGGCGGCCAGGCGCCGGGCCCAGCGGATCCGGCGGACCACCGCGACCGGGAACAGCACGACCCCGGCAATGAACATCAAGATCCCGACGCCGCCCGTGGCCCGGTCCTCGTTGGGTTCGTCGGAGGTGCGGACCCGGGCCGGCCGGACGGGGTCGGTCGCGACCCGGACGTGGTCGCCGACCGCGTAACGGCGATCGGAAGTCTTGTCGATCCAGACCCGCTTCCGGGCGCCGCCCAACACGTAACCGACCTCGATGTACGTCCCGGCCCTCGGCTTCTGCCAGACAGTGAGAACGGTGCCGTCACTGTGCACGCCCGTGCGCAGCAACAGTTCGGCGGCCCGGTCCAGCTCGTTCTGCACCGCGAAGCACCCCCCGATCAGGGCAGCGGCGGCCAGCAGCGCGAACGTCCAGCGCCGCCCGCCGGCCCGCAGCCGCCGCAGTCCCGGCGCGGCGGCCTCCGGATCCGGAGGGCCGGCGGGCAACCCGCTGTCGCGCTCGGCGACAGCAGGCCCCACCGACGGCGAGGGCGGCGGCGAAGAAGGCAGCAGACGACGCCGAGTCGGTCTGCCGAACGCGTGCTCCCCAGCCGCCATCGCGCCATGGTAGACCGGTTCCGGCCGCGGAACGCCGCCTGTGACGCAACCGAACGCTGCTGCCCTTCGGTAGCAACACCAGCCACGAACCGCCTGGTGCCAGGGAGGATTGATACCTGGACCGGATCAACCCGCAAGGGAGGCTGTGGCTGGCCGCGTCGCCGGTCGTGCACTGGCCAGAACCCTTCGCTGAGCGCGACCGCGAAGACCAGCGGTTCGGTCTGCACTGGAAGACCCGGACTCTGATGGAGTGGGCTGACGGACGCCCCTTCCTCTGGGCCGGCGATGAGATCACCGATGCCGACCGCGACTGGGTCTCCATGCATCATCGCCGCGCTCTGCTCCACCATGTCGCGCAGTCCCGCGGTCTCACCGTCGAGGACACCATGGCCCCCGCATTGGCCGGGTGGGGTGCCGCAGTGCCCGGTCTCAGTCCCACCATGCGTGGACGACTTCCGCGTCGATGAGACCGGCGGCCAGCGCCGCCAAATCGTCAGCCTGGTAGATAGTGTCCACGCTGTCCGGGCAGTAACCGGCGTATTCCCAGGCGAAGGCGAGCGCGTCCGGCCGGGTGCGCGGCGGGCGGGCGACGGCCAGTTCCACGCTTGTGGTTGTCATGCACACCAGTTCGGCACCGTAGGCGTCACGCCAGTGCCGCAGGATGGCGCTGTGTGCGGCTGCGGTCGGGAAGCCCTCCCAGCCTCCGTAGCCCAGCACCGCGGGCAGCTGCCAGGCGGCCACCGCCGGCACAAGCGCAACGAACACCTCGGCCGGCATGCGAAAAGAGTCGTCGCGGTGCGGTTCGGCCGGCCGGCCTGCCAGCAGTTCCCGCCACTCGGACTCGCCCGGGCAGGGCTGCCCGCCGCCGAGCCGGACCAGCACGTCGGCCCCGGCCGGCTCTTCTGCCCGAGCCGGCGAGTCAGGTGTCCGCGGCACGGCGTCGAACTTGCCGGCCGCTCGACTCGGAAACTCGGCCAGGTCCGAATCGATCAGCAGGGCCAGTGCCCGGTGTGATCCCCGACAGCATGCAGTCGCTGCCACCACATCAGGGCGTCCTCACCCGCAGAAGCAAACCCGAGCACCGCTGCTCCCGCCTCGGTCTGCGCCACCGGTGTCACGACCGGCAGATCGATGCCACGCTCACCGCAAAGACGCGCGAGACGATCGGTCATCCCGGGCTTCCAGACTGGTGACAACCGCCGAACGGCGACGACTCTACTGCGGTCTCGACCTGTCCTCTCCTGTTGTGCAGAGCTCGCCTGCAAACGCCGCTCGCCGCGTTCGAAGACCGGCTATCTGCGCCCTGACCGGTTCAAACAAGGAGGCCGACGACACGGTCGAAATCATCGACGTCGTCTTCTCTGCACCAAGCAAGTCGACACGCCGACCATCGGACCAGCGGTGTCGGGCTATTGGCACGGCCGGCGGGACGAGCGTTGGGAGTCGACGCCGGCGATGGAGCAGTTGCACCCCACGACTCGAAACCGATGTTGATACCGCTGTCCGGCACCGCGACGGCGGTGGCGGTGCTGGTATTCTGCCGGCTCCGGAAGACCCCGGGCTTGCCTTCTTCTTTTCATGGTGTGGGCGGCACCCCGGTGGCGTGGGCGATGAATCGGCCGGCTAGGTCCCGCAGTTTGACGTTCTCCCGCTGGGACTGCTCGACCAGCAGCCTGAACGCCTCGTCAGCGGGGATCTGGCGAAGTGCCATGAGGATGCCTTTGGCCTGGTCGATCACCGCGCGGCTGGTCAGTGCCTCACGGAGCTGCTCGGTGGTCTCGTGGGCTTGCTGGTAGCGGCGGTAGGCGCGTAGCGCGGCGGTGATGGCGCTGGTGTAGAGGTCGAGAAGCTTCTCGTCGAGGTCGGCGAAGCCGTTGCCCCGGGCGCTGTAGCAGTTGACCGCACCGTTGTGCCCGTCACTGATCACCAGCGGCGCGGACAGGAAGCTGCTGAACCCCTGCGCCGCCGAGTCTTTTGCGAACGTCGGCCAGAGATCGGCGGCGTCGGTGATGGAGACCCGCACCATTTTGCCGGTCCGCGACGCGCGCAGGCACGGTCCGTCGCCGACGGTGTACTGGTCGTGGTCCAGTGCGGTCACGATGTCGCTGGTCGAGGCCGCGGTCACCGGTACGCCTCCGGTGAGGAGGGTGATGGTGGCCTCGTCGACGCCGGGAACGGCCCGGGTCACCTGCTTGCACACCTGGCGCAGTAGGACCGTGAAGTCATCTTCGCTGTCCAGCGCCGAGGTGAGGGTGTCCAGCGCTCCGGTGACCTCGTCGAGTACCTCCGGCCACGCTTCGGTGTCCCGCTTGTACTCCATGACCAATTCTCCCGTCAGCCCACGCCGAACGAGGAAAACCTGAGGTACGGAGCGATGAGGAAGTGGCTGCGACCCGCGCGACATCCTGGCGGCCGGAAGTCGGTGGCCGACGTAGATGTGGTGTTCCGGGCCCGCTGCTGGACGAGGAGGGGGACGCGCCGCGTCCTCCTCGCCGCGAAAGGGTCCTTCGTCGTTCGCGCAAGATCGGTACACCATCGAGATGGCGCCCCGTCAAGCCGGCACGCGCGAAGTATCTCGACATTGCGGAGTGTAGCCCAACGCCGGGCTGGCAGCGACCACAGGTGATCGCGGCGCTCAGCGGACCGGACGGCCCCAGGTCGTCAGGGACAACGCCGCCGTCATCGTGAACCCGCACTCGCGGGCGCTGGAGCACGGGCGGGGTGGCCGGCGGGAGCTCGGGCGTCGGCTTGACCCCGTATTCGCCGGCCGGGTCGTACACGGCGACGCCCGCGCCCACTGCCGCCGCCGCGACCGCGGCCGCGCTTCCGGACAGCACCGTCCTGCGTGTGATCACGGGGTTTCTCCTGTTGTGCTCGGCCTGAACTTCAGTAGTGCAGGGCGGCCAGGTTGACGGCGTCCGCCATGGCCTGGTAGCCGCGGTCACCGGGGTGCAGGTGGTCGCCGCTGTCGTAGGCGGGGAGGATGCGGGTGGTTTCGCCGGGGTCCCGGATTGCCGCGTCGAAGTCCACGACGCCGTCGAAGGCGCCGCTGGTCCTGATCCCCTTGCTGACGGCTTGGCGGATGCTTTCGCGTCCTGCGGTGTAGCCGCTGAAGTGTCCGAACGGGGTGAGGGTGCCGCCGTAGACGGCTACTCCGGCGTCGGTCAGTTGCTTGGCCGTCAGGGAGCTGTTGGTGGTGATGTCGTTGATTCCTTCGAGGAGGATGACGTCCTTGACGTTCGGTTGGTCGAGTGCGTCGTGGGCGAAGCGGTCGAGTGCCTTGTCGCCGTAGGTGTTTCCCGCGTCGGTGAGCACCCGGTTGCCGCCGATTCCGGCGTTGACGACGCCGAGCCGGGGGTCGCCGGACACGGCGGTGAGGCGGCGGCCCAGGTAGTCCGGATAGCGCCGGTTGGTCCCCTCGACGACTTCGCGCCATAGGTGATGGAATCACCGAACGCCACCAGCGTGCCCGTTGCGTTCGCGCTGGTCACCTCGAGGCCGAACAGGAAGTGCCAGGAGCTCTTCGCCGAGGGATACCGGCTGGTGCCGTCGTCTGCCGCGTGGTCTCCGGTGGTCGAGACGTAGGTCGTGTCGGCCGAACTGGGGTGCCAGGTCGACGCGCCGGTACGAAGAGGTCGACGTGGCCGATCGCGAAGGCGGTGGTGCCGTGCAGGTTCGACAGACGCAGTCGTGGCGCCGTCCCGCCGGCCGACACGTGCACCACTTGCCGGATGGTCTGGTTCGTGAATCCGGGACCTCCCGCGTTGACTCCGGGTCCCCAGCTGCCCACCGTGGTCGTGGCCGCCGGCGCCGCAACCGCGGTGGCAGCCGTGCTCGCCGTGACGAGAACCGCCGAGGTGGCCACGACCACGGACCCTCGCCTTGGTTGATCGCGTTCTTCCCCGAGGCAGTCGGCGATGAAGGAGTAGCTGCGGTTGAGCCTTGCTGAAGCGGTAGTAGGTGCCGTTGTGCTTGATGAGCGTCGAATCGATCGTCGAGTAGCCCTTGTCGACCCAGACCTGCGGGGGCTGAAGGTCCGGAAGTCGGAGGTCGTGGCGTACATCATGCGGTTGTAGGTGGTGCCGGTGTGGCCGGGATCGCTGGTGGCGTAGAGCTTCGACGCTCGCGGCGGGCTCCGGTTCACCAGGTCGGTCGACTCCCGGACCACGATGGACTTGCTGCCCGTTCGCTGGACCTGGTCCCAGTTGCCGTTGCCGTACATCCGCAGGTCGGTGGCGATCTGGTAGAACTTGTCGCCCTGGGGTGACCGGATGACGAACGGATCGCGCACGCCGCGGGTTCCCACGGTCGAGGTCAGCACCGGCTTCCCGCCGTTGAGCTGCCGCCACCGGGTCGGGTCGTCGCCCTGGCTGAGCCCGAAGTAGACCTGCTCGCCGGTGGCGGTGTTCTCACCGGTGAAGTAGGTGAACAGATAGCCGGCGTACTACGGGGCCGACGCCGCGTCAGCCGACGGTCCGGCGTCCAGCGCGGCGAGCAGTGCGCCGACCAGAGCGAGTGCGGTGCGGCGCCCACGGACGGGTCAGCCCAGTTGGGCTTCCCACTTGGTCTTGGTACCGGACGCGTCGGCCGCGAGGCGGTCTCGTGCGGTGGTGTCGCCGTACATGGTCCAACGGGCCCAGTCGACGACGGTCTTGGGGAAGCGCTGGTCGCTCCAGAAGCTGGTGTGGCTGCCGCCGACGAAGGTGAGGAACGCCTTGGGCCACTTGATCTCGTTGTAGGCCTGGCGAGCCGAGGAGTAGGCGCAGGTGGTGTCCTTGTCGCCGTGGACGAACAGGACCTTGGCCGTGACCGATGCAGCGGGGTTGCCCATGTCCACACAGGACTGGGGGTTGGCGGAGACGATCCGGCTGTCGGGCCAGGAGGTCAGCAGGCCGTGGGTCACCATGCCGCCGAGGGAGTGGCCGGAGACGCCGACACCGATGGTGGTGTTGATGTGCCCGGCCAGCGGTCCGCTGCTGTTGAGGGCGAGGGTGTTGGTGAGGATCTGCGAGACGTCTTTGGAGGTGTTGCCGTTGTTGACGTCGCCGAAGTTGTGGTTGAAGTGCGGGGCGGGGACGACGAAGCCCGCGGCGGCGAGGGCGCGGATGATGAACAGGGAGTTCTGGGGGCTGCTGCCGTAGCCGTGGGTGAAGTTGTAGATGGGGAAGACGCCGGTGGCGGTGGGGGCGTTGTTCACGGGGTTGCCGCCGGCGGTGCCGGTGGCGGGGTAGTAGACGTAGGTGGTGCAGGGGCGGCTGCCGCGCTTCCAGTCGTACCGCCGCACGCCGACCGCGAACGGTGTGGTCGGCGCCGGGCCCAGCGGTCCGAGGGCGGCCAGCGCCTGCCCTGCGCCGAGCAGGGTGAGGCCCGCGCCCGCCGCGCCGACGGCGGTCAGGCTGAGGAACTTCCGTCGTTGCATGGTCATGGATGACTCCTCGGGTGTGGGGTGGGGTAAGCGTCGAACCAGTGACTACTTGAGGTAGCCGGCGAGGCCGATCTTCTGATCGCGCAGCGCCTTCGCCACGACCCGCGCGATCTGATCCGCGCCCGCGGCTTCGAAGTGCGTGTGGTCGTTGCAGAAGAACGCGCCCACGGCGCCTTTGCTGTAGTCGCCGTTGTTGGGACACAGCTTGAGGGTGTTGTAGAGGGTGTAGCTCAGCTTGTGCAGATCGATCACGGGCGCTCCGGTGGCGGTGCCCGCTGCCGTTGTCGGGGAGAGGAATCCCCGGTTTCCGACCGCCGTGCTTCCGCTGCAGGTGATGGCCGCGACCGGGGTCAGCAGGACCGGGTGGGCACCTCGGCTCTTCGCCGCGTCGGCCATCGTGGTGAGCAGGCTCTGGTAGCGTGCCGGGCCGACGTGCCGTGGGCAGTTCGGGTCGCTGTCGTTGATGCCGAACTGGATCAACAGGTAGTCGCCGGGTTGCATCCCTTTCGCGGGATCGAGCATGTCCAGCCAGCGTTGGGCGTAGGTGTTCGGGCTCACCACGCATTCACCGGCGGAGTTCTTGGTGCGGGTCACGTTCGACTCGTAGAGCCACGTTTGGATGCTGCGGCCCGACACGGCTTTGTTGACCACGGTCACCTGGTCGTTGAACAGCGGGTCGAACCTGTTGCCCCAGCCGACCGGGCAGGACGACTTCGGATCCGCCATGGTCGAGTCACCGGCGAGCCACACCTTGACCGTGGCCGCTGCCGTCGCTTTCGACCCTGCCGGGCGGGCCGCGCAACTCGGTGCGGCAGTCTCGTGGAGCGAAGCGACTGCCGGAACGGCGCCCGTCAACATCGGCGCGGCGATCAGTGTCGCGATCGTGAGAACGAGTTTTCGCAAGGCGGTCTCCTTTGGAGGTCAGCGCAGGAACGCGGCGGCGGGCAGCTGAGCGTCGGCCATGCCCTTGGTGACGAGGCCGGCCATGACTGCTCCTCCGTATTCGGAGAAGTGCGCGTAGTCCTGGACACCGTCGTGCTGGACGGTCAGGTACAGCGGCCAGGAAGCGCTTTCTCCGAGCCTCTCGAGCAGGGCCTGGCTGCGCGCGGTGAGGTCGATCAGTGGCACGTGCAGCTTGCCGGCGAGGTCGCGGATCACCGCGGGCAGGTCGACGCCGAGGTTGTTGACGATCAGCCCGGTGGGCGTGAGTTTCCCGTTCGGGCCGAACTGGTGCCGCACCGGCGGGGTGACCAGGACAGGCAACCCGCCACGCTCGCGGACGCCGTCGACGAGCTTGCCCAGGTTGGCCCGGAACGTGTTTTCGGGTGTGGTTTTGTCGTTGTGCGCCAGCTGGATCAGCACTTCGTCGCCGGGCTGGATCAACGGCTTCACGGTGGCGAACAGCCGCGGGTTGCTCAGCCAGCTCCCGGTGCTCTCCCCGGAGTCGGCGTAGTTGGCGACCACGATCCCCGGGCGCAGCAGCTGGGGCAGTTCCTGCGCCCAGCCCCGTTTCGGGCCCTTGAGCCAGTCCGACGCGGTGGAGTCGCTGACCACGAACAGCCGTGGCCGGCGCGCGGGTGCCACGGAGACGTTCAGCGCGGCCGGGTGACTTCCGGTGAGGTGGACCTGCAAGCCGGGCGTCCCCGCCCCTTCTTCGCCGGTGGGCATGCTTTCCGGGCTGCGCACGTTCACCGCCAGTACCTCCCGGCGGAACTCGCCGGCGCGGGTGCTCACGGGCGCGAGCACGGTGCGGCGGGCCTCCACCTGGACACCGGTCTGCGCGGCCTGGGTCGCGCTGCCCAAGGTCAAAGTGACCTCGTAGTCGCCGGGCGGAACGGTGAAGGAGTAGTTGACGGCGTCCATCGTGCCGGGCGAGCCGGGGAGAGCGGACAGGGCGAGCAGGACACTGACGGCGGAGACGAGCATCGTGCCTCCCGTGCAGAAGTGGCGTCTCGCCAAGGGTTACCGGAAGCCGTCCATGATGGCGGTGGGCTTGCGGGTGGCGGCGTCCCAGGCGACGTTGGCGTAGCCGGTGAAGGGCGAGTAGCCCTCCGGCTCCCAGTAGAACAGGCCCTGCCCACCGGTGCTCTTGAGCGCGCTGAGGTAGGCCACCAGCGAAGCTTTGGTGGACGAGACCTTGCTCACCGGGCCGCCGAACTCGCTCTGCAGGAACGGTTTCCCGTACTGGTCGGAGATCTTTTTCATGTTCGCCACGATGCCGGCGGCCAGGTTTGCGCTGCCGTAGGAGGAGAAGACGGACATGTCCCACTTGCCGCCGTTTCCGGAGTAGCGGCTGAAGAAGGTCGCCATCGAGTCCCACTTCTGCGGCTGGGCGAGGTGGATGCACACGGTGGTGCTCGGGGACACCTGCTTGACCTGGTTGTAGGCGGCGTTGAGCAGGCCGGTCATCTGGGCGCCGTTGGAGACGCTGCCGACCGGGTGGCAGATGCCGCTGTTGATCTCGTTGCCGATCTGCACCCAGGTGGGCAGGACGTCGTTGCTCTTCATGACGTTCATGGTCTGGCCGACGTAGGAGTTCATCGCGCCGAGCATCTGGCTGTAGCTCATGTTCTTCCACGCCGCGGGTGGGTTCTGCACGCCGACGGAGTTCCAGGTGTCGCCGAACATGTAGTCCAGCATGATCGACATGCCGGCGGCCTTGACGCGTTTGGCCAGTGCGGCGACTTCGGTGATGCTGCAGTGGCCGTCGGTGGCGCTGCCGGAGGGGTTGACGAAGGTGCGCAGCCGGATGGCGTCGATGCCGTAGCCTTTGAGGATGGTCAGCAGGTCCTGGCTCTGTCCGCTGGAGTTCTTCCAGGTGTAGCCGTGGGCTTCCATCTGCGGTGCCCAGCTGATGTCGGCGCCTTTGAAGAAGGCAGCCGCGGCGGGCTGCGCCGGGAACACGGCGGCCATCGCCTGTGTCGCGGCCCCCGCGCCCAGCGCGAGCGCGCCCACGCCCGCAGCGGCGCCGAGCAGCACGCTGCGGCGCCCCAGCGGAGGCGACACGTTTTCCGGCCTTTCGTTCATGGGGCACTCCGTTTCGTGCGAGGTCATCCGATCTCCCTTGATCGACGACGAAAGCCGCGGAGCCAGGTCGGGAGCGTACACAACCGACTACATGCGGTTCTGGTGAAGATGGAACCGTAAGTTGGAGGTTGCCGCAAGGCTGGAGGACGAAATCCTGTGAACGTGCACAGCCACCGGTGGCGAACCGGTCGATTCGATCTGGGTTCGACACTGTTCGCCGAATTCGTCCGGATGATCGAACGATCGAATTCACTCCACTGACTCGAAGGGTAACTTTGACAGCGCTTTCAGCTGGAAGGTCGACAGCGCTTCGGCGGCTTCGAAGGCGGTGCTGTGAGCGTTCACGGATACCGGACGCGAAAGCCTTGCCACGTTCTCCGCCATGCGGTTCTATTTCCAGGGAACCATGCGCCGCCGAGCCGCCATGTGGAAGGGGAGAGTCCCGTGATCGCCAAGCTGCCGGGGCATCCGGATGACGACGCGTTCGTGCCATCCCGCCGGTCGTTCCTGCGGGGGCTGGCCGCCGTCGGGGCGCTGCCCTTGACCCCGGGCGCCGCGGCCTTGCTCGCCGCCGAGCCGGCCTCCGCCGCAGGCGACGGCTTCCCACTGGTCGTGGGCGGCGTTGCCGCCGACGTGTTCGTGGACGCGGCCGACGACGTGGCCGTCCGCCGCGTGGCGGGCGACCTGCAAGCGGACATCGAGCGGGTCAGTGGCGTCCTTCCCATCCTGACGAACCGCACCGCCGGGCTGTCCCGCACGGCGGTGCTGATCGGCACGATCGGGCACAGCCCGGTCATCGACAAGCTCGTCGCGTCCGGTCGCCTCGACGTCTCCGAGGTCGCCGGGCGCTGGGAGGCCTCGGTGACCCAGGTCGTCGACGCGCCGATCGCCGGGGTCGACCGTGCGCTGGTCATCGCCGGCAGCGACCGGCGCGGCACCGTCTACGGCGTTTACGACCTGTCCGAGCGCATCGGCGTCTCGCCGTGGTACTGGTGGGCCGACGTGCCGGTGCCGCGCCGCGACACCGTGACCCTGCCTCTGGTCACCGAGAAGCGGCGTGAGCCGGCGATCCGGTACCGCGGCATCTTCCTCAACGACGAGGACAACCTGTCGCAGTGGGCGTATCGGACGGAAGAGCCCGGCAAGCACATCGGGCCGGTCACCTACACCCGGGTCTTCGAGCTGATGTTGCGGCTCAAGGCGAACTACCTGTGGCCGGCCATGCACCCCGAGTCGGACCACTTCAACAAATACCCGGACAACCCACGCCTGGCCGACGAGTACGGCATCGTCGTCGGCTCCAGCCACCCGGAGGCGTTGCTGCGCAACAACGTGTACGAGTGGCAGCCGTGGGCGGAGGCGCACCGCAACCCGGACGGCAGCCTCCCGGCATACGACTACACGGTCAACCCGCAGACGATCCTGGACTACTGGCGCGCGCGGGCGAAAGCCAACGCCCGGTACGAAAGCGTCTGGACGGTCGGTATGCGCGGCATCCACGATTCGGGTCTGGTCACCAAGAACGCCAAGACCACGGCCGAGCGGGTCGCGGTGATGAACGACATCATCACCCAGCAGCGCCGGATCCTGGCCGAAGAGGTCAGCCCGGCGGCCGGTGCCGTGCCGCAGATCTTCATCCCGTACAAGGAGGTGCTCGACCTCTACAACGCCGGGGTGCGGGTGCCCGACGACGTGACGCTGATCTGGCCGGACGACAACCACGGGAACATGCGGCAGCTGCCCACGGCGGCCGAGCGGCAGCGGTCCGGCGGCAACGGCCTGTACTACCACATTTCCTACTGGGGATCGCCGAAGAGCTACCTCTGGCTGGACACCACGGCGCCGGCCAAGATCTGGCAGGAGCTGCGCCGGGCGTACGACAACGGGGTCCGCCACACTTGGATCGTCAACGTGGGCGACCTGAAGTCGCAGGAGACCGGGCTGTCGTTCGCGATGGCGCTCGCCTGGGACATCGACCGGTGGCGCGCGGAGGACGTGCAACCCCGGCTGGCCGAATGGGCCGGTCGCCAGTTCGGCGCCGCGCACGCCCGGGAGATCGCCGAGATCCGGCAGGGCTACTACGAGCTGGCCGCGGCGCTGCGCCCCGAGTTCATCCAGAGCGGGGTCTTCTCCCTCGTCCACCACGGCGACGAGGCGGATCGGCGGATGGCGGCGTACCAGAGCCTGATCGGCCGCGCCGAGGCGGTGGGCCGGCAGCTGCCGTCGTCCTATCAGGACGCTTTCTTCGAGCTGCTGCAGTATCCGCTGACCGGCGCGTACCTGATGAACCTGAAGTTCGTCTGCGCCGACCGCAACGCGCTCGCCGTCAAGCAGGGCCGCGGGGCCGGGGTGAACGTCTTCGCCGGCCTCGCCGAGCGGGCCCAGGCCGACGAGGAGGCGCTGACCCGCCGCTACAACACCACGATCGCCGGGGGCAAGTGGAAGGAGATCATCAACCCGTACCCGGCGAACGTCCCCAAGGCCCCAAGGGTGCCCGCCGTGACCAGACGCACGCCGACGAGTGCCGTGGGTCTCGGGGTGGCCGCCGAGGGCAACGAAACCGGCGTCGCCCGGCCCCTGACGTTCTCCTCGTACACCCGAACCACGCGCTTCATCGACATCTTCAACACCGGGTTCGCCCCCCTGTCCTGGCAGGCGTCCCCCAGCCACCCCTGGGTGCAGGTCAGCACCAGGACGGGGAGCACCCCGGACCAGGCGCGGATCTGGGTCAGCGTCGACTGGGCCGCGGCCCCGTCGGGCGTGAGCAGCCCGCAGGTGCGCATCACCGGCGCGGGGGCAACGGTGACCGTGCCGCTGCAGGTCGCCAACGACGGCGAGCAGGGCCGGGCGGCGGCGATCGGGTTCGTCGAGGCACACGGCTACGTGTCGATCGAGGCCGAGCACTACGACCGGCTGGTGCCGCGGTCCGGGGCGACCTGGCAGACGGTTCCCGGCCTCGGCCGCTCCGGCGCCGCCGTCATCGGTGCGCCGTTCACCACGGCACGCCTTGACGGCGACAGCCGCACGGTGGCGCCCGAGCTCCAGTACAACGTCCGCTTCGCCACGGCCGGCACCTTCCCGGTCACCGTGTACCGGCTGCCGTCGCTGGACGAGCGCGGCACCCGACGGCTCGCCATCGGCCTCGATTCCGGCACCCCGATCCTGCTCAAGGGAACGGGGGTCACCTCCGCCACCGCCGCGTGGTCGCGCAACGTGGTCGAGGGCATCGAGAAACTGACCACGAGCATCACCGTGGACCGGCCGGGCGAGCACGTCCTCAAGCTGTGGATGGTCGACCCGGCGAACGCCGTCGACCAGATCGTCATCGACACCGGCGGGCTGCCGGCCACCTACCTCGCCCCGCCGGAAAGCTTCCACCCCGTCTTCAACCCGAACCCCGGACGGTGAAGGCGCTCGTGGGCGAGCCGGTGGCCGCCGCCGTCTCGGCCGCTGTGGCATGATCGAACCCGGTCGCCACCCGCTGCGACAAGTACGCTCTGACCTTCCTCGGCGGCGTCCGACTTCGACCCGGCACGCGAGGAACACGAGTTCACCCTGATCGCCTCCGACTACGCGATGGCCGTCTATGGTGCCGAACTCGCCCGACCGTCGACGGACTGCTGATGCCACACGGCATCATCCGTGGCTTCCCTGCGGTCGATCTCTACCGGGACAGCTGCGTCTACGTCGTTGCCGACGACAACCCCGAGGTCGGCGAGCAGCTCACCCTCGACTAGGGCGTGTCCTGCGGATCCTGTTCATGATCGTGTGCAGACAATGAGTGCGTGGTCGGGCGTGGTGAGCTGACGGATAAGGCGTGGGCGCGGATCGCGCCGCTGCTACCTGCGCAGACAGGTCGGCGAGGCGGGCGGTGGCGTAGCCATCGGCAGGTGATCAACGCGATTCTCTGGCACGAGCGGACCGGTGCGCCGTGGCGTGACCTGCCCGAACGGTACGGGCCGTGGAAGACCGCGCACGAGCGGTTGCGGAAGTGGACCGCGGACGGGACCTGGGACCGGATCCTGGAGCACGTGATCGTCAAGGACGACTCCCTGGGCACGCTGGAGGACAACGTCGAGTTCGTGATCAGCGTCGATTCCACGAGTGTCCGGGCGCATCAGCACGCGGCCGGCGCCCGGAAAAAAGGGGCTGCGCAGGCTGGATCGAAGACCTCGCGATCGACGGGGAATGCCTCGGACGTTCACGGGGAGGACTGACAACCAAGCTTCATCTGGCCGTCGACGCCGCGGGGCTGCCCTTGGCGGTGGTCCTCACCCCGGGCCAGGCGGGGGACAACCCGCAGCTGCTGCCGCTGCTGGACGAAATCTGCGAACTCGAGGTGGATGGGCAGCGAGTGCGGGTGGGGCGGGTGCTGGCCGATAAGGCTTACACCCACCCGAGTACCCGAAGGGCGCTGCGGGAGCGGAAGATCAAGGCCACCATCCCCGAACGCGCCGATCAAATCGCCCGTCGCAAGGCCAAAGGCAGCGCGGGTGGCAGGCCACCCGCCTTTGACCCGGACCTCTACAAGCTTCGCAACGTCGTCGAGCGATGCTTCAACCGGCTCAAGCAATTCCGCGGCCTGGCAACCCGATACGCCAAGCGAGCCGCCTACCACCGAGCCGAGATCGTCCTCGCCTGCATCGTCCTCCATCTCCGATGAAGATCCGCAGGAGACGGCCTAGCCGGCGACGGCGACCGCGTCGACGACCAGGACGCCGCTGCGTACCTTGATTTGAACGGTGTGCCTGCCGTACGTGAGCCCACGGAGACCGAAGGTCTGGGAGAACTCGGCCGATGCCGCCGTGCGGGCCGCGCTGTCGGCGATGCTTCCGTCGATGGTCGTCTCGAGCACGGCCGAGCCGTCGTTGGGGCCGGTGATGTCGAGTCCGGTTCCCGTGAAGGTGTAGCTCAGCGTCGAGCCGGATCCCTGGCTGGTGGACAGCGTCCGCTGGTAGTTGTACATGCTCTTGCCGCTTTCGTGCGCCCACTGTCCGCCGTAGACGAGCTTGGTGGCGGGCGGGGCGCTCAGGTCGGTCATCTCCAGGTTGTCGAGCAGTTCGGTGTAGTACGGCGTAAAGCCGTCGAGGGTGCGGACTCGGAGGTTGTCGAACCTGGTGTGGTAGTAGCCGCTGCCGATCTCGACGCGGCCGGAGAGCCGGGGAGCCGGATCGGTGTACCTGGCCAGCGTGACGCCGTCCAATGAGGCGGTCACCTCACTGCCGGCGGCTTTGAGGGCGAGCTTGTGCCACGCGTTGTAGGCGGTGTCGAATCCCGGAATTGCCACACCTCCCGAGCCGCTCACCACGTTGCCGCCGGCTGCCACCTTGTTGTCGACGATCAGCTGCCAGCCGCCGTCGAACGTGAACTTCAGCTTGTAGGGCGCGCCGACGTCGCCGTGCTGCTGCCGGACCCCGAGGAGCGCGTAGTTGGCGCCGTCCTGGAGACCGTTGTTTTCGAACGAGACGTCGATGGCGGCCTCGTAGTTCAGCCACCGGCTGTCGCCGATCCGGGTGACCGGATCGCCGCCGCTCCAGGCGTCGCCGAGCCCGTCGACCGCCTTGTCGAGCTGCTGACGGAGGACGGAGTTCCTCGACCCCTCCGGGCGGTAGGCTTCGAAGGCGCCGTTGCGATCGCTGCTGTAGAGCGGTATTGCGCTCTCGGATCCGCCGCGGGAGGCGACGAAGTCCTCGCTCCCCACGATTGCTCCACCGGTCCCGAGCACCGGAGTCCGCTTGCCGGTGTAGTCGAAGCCGTCCGCGTACAAGGTGTCGTCCTTGGTGTGGTGACCCGAACCGGAGGCGTCGGTGTCCAGCACGGTTCGCGCGCCCTCCACCGGCAGCGGTGCCCGGTACGCCGGGTTCGTGTGCCGTGCCAGTGTCGTCACGGTGACCACCGAGTAGGGCTTGACGTTGACGGTGTACCCGCCGTCGGAGCCGGCCGTGACGTTGCCGCGGTACTTCAGGTAGTCGGCGTTGAAGGCTTGACCACGATCGGCCGCCCGCGTCTCCCACGTTTCCAGGGCCGGCGTCCCGGTGCACGCCATGTTGACGGTGCTGATGCGGTAGGTCTGCGGGTACTCGCTGTCGTTCATGAAGACCGTCGAGAAGTTCCGTTTGTCCGGAGCGGCCAGCGTCAGGTAGCTGGGGGTGCCGTTGCGCCCGTTGACGGGGTTCGTACCCGCCGCCCCGGTGTGGCTCGCCTGGGGGACGGCTCGCCAGATCCCCGCGGTGTTGCCGGGGTTCTCCCAGCCGGTCTTCGCGAACCAGCTGAAGTGCCGCAGGATGTCGATGCCCACGTCGTAGTGAAGCCAGCCCGACCACGGGTCACGCGCGCTGACCAGTTCCTTGAAGCCGTACTGCCCGCCTTCGTAAAAGGAACCGATGGCCGGCTGGTAGATGAAATTCGTCCGGTTGGAGTTGGTGAACCCCTTGATGATCGTGTTACCCATTTCCAGTGCGCTGTTCTTCCCGCCGATGCCGGTGCCCGCGACGGTCGGATCCTTCGTGTTGTTGTTGGGCCGGAAGGCCGAGTTGCCGAAGGTGGCTTGCGCCTCGCTGTTCCACACTTCCTTGTCGAACACCTGCGCCAGTCGCTTGAAGTTTCCGGCGCTGTCGTCGTCCGGGGTGTAGTGGTACCCGGCCACCGCGACGGCGTTGCGCAGCTCGGCGTCGTCCACCATCGCCCCGCCGAAGCTGCCCAGCCCGGCCTCGTCCGAGATCACCACCTGGATGCGGTTGTACAGTGCCCGTTCGGCGGCGTCGGCGAAGCCGGATGCGTCCGTCCTCACCAGACTGGCGTACCGCTTGCTCCAGGCCAGGTCGGGTGTGCGTTCGTTGAGGCCCGGGTTGACGTAGTCGACCATGAATCCGTAGGTACGATACGCTTCGAGGATCGTTTTCTTGTACCAGGTGTAGACCTTGTCGTCGTCCGTCACCCACGCGGGCGCGTTCCAGCGCAGCAGGCCCACCTTGAGCGCGGGGTTCACCTTCTTGGCGTCGGCCGCCAGCTGGAACCCCTGGTCCCGCTTGACGTTCGGCTTCTCGCTTTCCGTCCGCATGGTGGCCGGATCCGGACCGGTCGAATTGTTCCGGTCGTTACCCATCTCGATCTTCACGTTCGTCAGTACCGGACTCGGTCCGCCGAACAAGATCCGGAGGAGTTCCGTGTACTTGCCCGGATGCTGGGCCTTGTAGTCCATCAGCAGCTCGCTCGTGCTGTTCGCGCTGAGCATGCCGAACCCCTTGAAGGTGAGGCCGTTGACGTTCCCGGCCTTGATGTCGTTGCCGTCGAGCACGATCCCGGTGCTCGCCTCGGCCGCGCTCACCGGCGTGCTGGTCAGTGGCCCGGCGAGGACGGCCGCCACGAAGAGCGCCGGCGCGCACAGCACGGCGCGGGGGAGGCGCACGCGAGCCGGGGAGACTCGGGCGGTTCCCCGGTCCGGCGGGGAGGAAGCGGGTCGGCGGTGCACAGTCGGGTCTCCGATCGACGTGGGGTGTGGGAGCGCCGGAACGGTGACCGGTCGGGCAGCGCTTATAGGAAAGCGCTTTCATTCGCCGAGCACAAGAGGGCATCTCGACGGTCTCCCCATTCGACACGGCCATGGTCGAACTGTCGACGCGCCGGCGGATGCAGCTTTCGTTGGTGACCGTTTCTGATCGAATCGGACGTAAGCGGTTGACTGCCGCTGCGGCGCAGGTCGAAGGTAACAAGCGGACGCAACCCGGCCGTGCTCGCCGGCAACGACGGCGACCTGCTCGTCCACCACTACTCGGCCAGGCCGCGCACAGGTCGCTTTGCTGCTCGACCGGCACGCCACTGATCGATACCCTTGTTCCAAACGGTCAAACGAACAGCCGATGGACGAAGGTCGAGATGCGGGAGTCGGGCGAGGACCGGCGGAGGCGGATCCTGGCGGTGGTGGAGGCGCGTGGCCAGGTGCGGGTCGCCGAACTCGCCGCGGAGCTGACGGTGTCGGTGATCACCGTGCGCCGGGACGTCGAGGAGCTGGCCAGGGCCGGCCGGCTGAGGCGGGGGCACGGCGTCGTCCGTTCGCTGGTCCCGCGGCGGCCGGAACCGGCGCCCGCACCGGCCGACGGTGGCCCCGTCGTCCTCGTCGTTCCCGAACGCCACGCCTACCTCACCGAGGTCCTGCACGGGGCCCGTGCCGCGCTGGAGGAGGCCGACGTGCGCGTCGTGCTGCACCCGGCACCGCAGGTTCCCGGCGCCGAGCGGACGATCGTCGAGCGGCTGCTCGCCGACGACGCCCGGGGCGTGCTCGTCGCGCCGCGCTGGCGCAGCGTGGTCACCGAGCAGGCGGACGACGGCTGGCTGGCCGCCGCCGCCGTTCCCGTCGTCCTGATGGAACGGCGGCCGCGGCCGGGGAGTGCGCTGCACGCCAAGGATTCGGTCTGCACCGACCACTGGTACGGCGTCCACCTCGCCGTGACGCACCTGCTCGCGCTGGGTCACCGCCGGATCGTCCTGGCCGCGCGCGACGACAGCCCGACCGCGCGGGCGCTGCGCGCGGCGTTCGGCGACATCTGCGCCGGACGGCCCGAGGTCGAGGACTGGGCCGTGGTCCTCAGCGCGCCGGGTGCGGTCGCCGACCGGGAGCCCGTGCGGGATCTCGAGCCGCTCGCCGACGTGCTGCGCGCGCACGCCGCGACGGGCGTGATCATGCACGGCGACGTCGACGCCCTCATGCTCGTCCAGCAGCTGGCCGACGCGGGGATCACGGTGCCCGGCGACTGTTCGGTGGTCGCCTACGACGACGTCGTGGCGGCGCTGGGCAGCACGCCGCTGACCGCGATCGCGCCGCCGAAGGCCGAAGTCGGCAGGCTGGCCGCGGAACTGTTGCTGGAGCGGCTCCGCGGACCGGCCGGCCGTCCGCCGCGGTGGATCGCCGTCCTGCCGGAGCTGAAGGTGCGCGGGTCGACGCGGCCGCTGATCGATTGACCGTGTTGGCCGGGGCTATTGACCGGAATTCGTTCAAGCGCCCAAACTGCGTGGAGTTCGCGACCCGCAGGAGGCATCGATGCCCGTCCGACCCAGCCGCCGGACTGTTCTCGCCGCGGGCCTCGCGTGGCCGTTGGCGTCGGCGTGCTCGGTGTCCGGTGGGGAAGCGCCGGGGGGTGCCACCCGGATCACGTTCTGGTCGGCGTTGCGGGGCAGCCAGCAGGTCGTCGACGCGTTCAACCGCGCGCAGAACCGGATCCACGTCGTGTTCCAGCAGATTCCGTCCGGTGACCAGGGCGGGTACGCGAAGCTGAGCAACGCGGTCCGCGCGGGCAACGCACCGGACGTCGCCACCATCGAATACCCGCAGGTGCCGGGGTTCGCCATCGACGGCGTGGCCAGGGACATCACCGACCTCGTCTCCGATCGCCTGCGGGCCAGGCTCCTCCCGCAGGCGCTGCGCCTGACGACGTTCGCCGGGCGGGTGTTCACCGTGCCGCTGGACGTCGAGCCGATGGTGCTGCACTACCGCACCGATCTGTTCGCCCAGCACGGTTCCGGGCCACCGCGTACGTGGGACGAGTTCACGGCGGTGGCCCGCAAGGTCCGCGATGACCGTCGACGGCTCGTGGCCTTCGCGACCGACGGGGCGACCCAGTTCGCGGCGCTCTCCTGGCAGGCGGGCGCGCAATGGTTCGACACCGCCGGCGGCGCCTGGAACGTCTCGCTCGCCGACGCCGCGACCCGCCGCGTGGCCGAGTACTGGCAGGACCTGATCGACGAAGGTCTCGTGTTCGCGAACGGCGTGCAGGGCAGGCAGGGGGACGCGCAGATCGGGCAGGGGCTCGTGCTGGCCCGGCTCAGCGGCGCCTGGGACGCCGGCGCGCAGATGAAGGCCCGGCCGGCCCAGAAGGGGAAGTGGGCGATCGCGCCGCTGCCCCAATGGGATCCCGCGCGGCCGGCGGTCGGGACGCACGGCGGTTCGACGTTCGCCGTCACCCGCGACAGCGCCCACCCGGAGGCCGCGATGGAGTTCATCGAATGGCAGGTGTCGCACCCCGACGCGTTGCGCGCCCGGCTTTCCAGCGGCACCAGCAGCCAGTACCCGGCCGCACCGGCGCTGGTCGAGGTCGGGCGGAAGGCGTTCGACCGCCGCTACTACGGCGGCCAGGACATCTACCGGCTGTTCGAGACCGAGGCCGCGAAGATCCGGGACGGCTGGACGTGGGGTCCGCGGATGAGCGCGACCCAGCGCGTCCTGCAGGACGGGTTCGCCCGGGCGAGCGCCGGCCAGGGCACCCTGCTCGACGCCGTCCGCGACGCCCAGCGCGCCACCATGCCGGACCTGGTCGCCCTGGGGCTGGCGACCACCGAGCGCAGCAGCTGAAGGAGAGGCGATGACGACGACACTCGCGCGTCCGGAAAGCGCTTCCAGAGCGCCTGCACCCCGGGTCCGGAAGAGGCAACGGCAGGGCACCGCCTGCGCGGTGCTGATGGCCCCGTTCTTCGTCCTGCTGGTGGTGGTCTTCCTCGTCCCGGCGGGAACGGCGCTGTGGCTGAGCTTCTTCGGTGCCGACGAACCGGGTCTCGGGTTCGGCCCGGAACACACGATCTTCGTCGGGCTGCGCAGTTACGCCGCGGTCCTGTCGGACCCGACGTTCCTCAATGGACTCGGGGTCGTCGCGCTGTACTGCCTGCTGTACCTGCCGGTGCTGGTGATCGCGTCCCTCGGGCTCGCCTTGCTGCTCGACTCCGGGCTCGCGCGGCTGCGCGGGTCGGCGCGGCTCGCGCTGTTCCTGCCGCACGCGGTCCCCGGGATCATCGCCGCGATCATCTGGCTCTACCTCTACATCCCCGGCCTCAGCCCGGTGGTGGACCTGTTCGGCAAGGCCGGGATCACGGTGGACTTCCTCGGTGTCCACGCGGTCATCCCGTCGATGGTGAACATCGCGCTGTGGAGCAACCTCGGCTACAACGTGGTCGTCTTCTACGCCGCGTTGCAGGCGGTGCCGCGGGAAGTGATCGAAGCGGCGGTGGTCGACGGCGCCGGCGGGGTCCGGACCGCGCTGCGGATCAAGACCCCGCTGATCCGCGCGTCGATCGTGATGGTGGTGCTGTTCTCGCTGATCTGGTCGCTGCAGCTGTTCACCGAGCCGATGCTGCTGTCGCAGGCCACGCCGATGATCACCGCGCGGTTCTCGCCGAGCATGTACATCTATGACGCCGCGTTCACCCGCAACAACTACGGTCTCGCCGCGGCCGCGTCGGTGATCCTGCTGGCGTGCACGATCGCGTTGTCCTACGGCGTGACGCGCTGGACCAACCGCACCCGGGAGGCCGCACTGTGAATCCGCCGAAGTTTCTCGGCCGCGCGGCCGTCAACACCGTCGTGGCGATCTCCGTGCTGTACACGCTGCTCCCGGCGCTGTGGCTGGTGTTGGCCGCGGCGAAGGACCGGGACGCGCTCTTCGGCAGCGACATCCTTTCGCTGCAGGGGTTCTCGCCGCTGAAGAACCTGCAGGACCTGTTCGCCATGGACAAGGGGATCTACGGCCGCTGGTACGTCAACAGCCTGCTCTACGCGGTCGGCGGCGCCGCGGTCGGCGCGCTGGTCAGCATCGCCTGCGGGTACGCGTTCGACAAGTACCACTTCCGGCACAAGGAGAAGCTGTTCGGGCTGGTGCTCGCCGCGGTGATGGTGCCGCAGACCGTGCTCGCGCTCCCGCTGTACCTGCTGGCGTCGGGCACCGGCGTCGTCGGCACGGTGTGGGCGGTGTTCATCCCGGTGCTGTTCAACCCCTTCGGGGTCTACCTCGGCCGCGTGTTCAGCCAAGGCTACGTGCCGGGGGAGATCCTGGAGGCGGCGCGGATCGACGGCGCGGGGGAGCTGGCGACCTACTTCCGGGTCTCGCTGCGAATGCTCGGGCCCGGTGTCGTCACCGTGTTCCTGTTCCAGCTCACCGCCATCTGGAACAACTTCTTCCTGCCCATGGTGATGCTGTCGGACCAGAAGCTGTATCCCGTCAGCCTCGGCCTCTACAGCTGGAACAGCGCGGCCACGACGTCGCCCGAGTACTACCCGGTGGTGATCATGGGTTCGCTGCTGGCGGTCCTGCCGCTGGTGCTGGCGTTCGCGCTGCTGCAGCGGTTCTGGCGGTCGGGGCTGACGGCGGGGGCGGTCAAGTGAGCCGTCCCCGCGCCGCGCTCGCGATGGCTCCCCGTGCCGCGGCGGCGGTGCTCGACGACGCCGCGATGTCGGCGTTGCGCCGCGTCTGCGACCTCGCCGACGGGGTGCTCGACGACTTCGCGAGCCCGGCGGCCCACGCCGTCCTGCCCGAGGTCGAACTGCTGGTCACCGGCTGGGGCTGCCCACCGCTGGACGCGGCGGTGCTCGCCGGCGCGCCGCGGCTGCGGGCGGTCGTGCACACCGCGGGTTCGGTCCGCGGGCACGTCACCGAAGCGTGCTGGGAGCGGGGGATCGCGGTGACGTCCGCCGCGGCGGCGAACGCGGTGCCGGTGGCCGAGTACACCGTGGCGATGATCCTGCTTTCCGGCAAACGCGTCCTGGAACGGGCCCGCGGCCTCCGGGCGGGCCGCCGCGCCGACGATCCGCTCGGCGTGCCGCCGCACTTGGGCAACTACGGCCGGACCGTCGGCATCCTGTCGGCGTCGATGATCGGACGGCGGGTACTCGGGCTGCTGCGCCCGCACGACCTGCGGCTGCTGGTGCACGATCCCCACGTGTCCGGCGAGGAGATCGCCGGCCTCGAGGCGGAGGCGGTGAGCCTGGCGGAGCTGTTCGCCCGCAGCGACGTCGTCAGCGTGCACACGCCGTTGCTGCCCGAAACCCGCGGGCTGGTCGGACGCGAGCTGATCACGGCGATGCGGCCGGACGCCGTGCTGATCAACACCGCGCGCGGGGCGGTGCTCGACCAGGACGCACTGGCCGAGGCGACCGGGGCCGGGCGGATCCGGGCGATCCTCGACGTCACCGACCCGGAGGTGCTGCCGCCGGACCATCCGCTGTGGGACGACGGGAACGTGCTGATCACCCCGCACCTGGCCGGCTCGCAGGGCAACGAGCTGCGGCGGCTGGCCGAACTGGCCGTCGCGGAGGTCACCCGCTGGGCGGCCGGGGAGGCGTTCGCCCACCCCGTCCGCCGCGAACGCCTGGGGATGATCGCGTGAAGCTGCCCGCCGAGGACCGCACGCTGAGCCCGCACACCGGGTACACCCGGGACCACTGGGTGGCGGCGGCGGACAGCCTGCTGGCGGCGGCCTGGCGGTGGGCCACCGCGGGCGGCGCCCGCCTCGACCTGCCCGGGCCGCCGTCGGGCAGCGGTGTCCGTTCGGACGGCCTGGAGGGGTTCGCCCGGACCTTCCTCGCCGCCGCCTTCCGGGTCGCCGGCGAGGACGGGAAGGACCCGCACGGCTGGCTCGACCGGTACGCCGAGGGGCTCGACACGGGCACCCGCACGCCGGGCCGCGACGACGCCGAGTCGTGGCCGGTGATCCGGGACCACCACGTGGCGGGCCAGCCGATGGTCGAGTCCGCGTCCGTCGCGCTCGGACTGCGGCTGACCCGGCCCTGGCTGTGGGACCGGCTCGCACCGGGCGTGCAGGACCGGGTCGAGGAGTGGTTGCGCGGCGCGCTGCGGCACGTTCCGGCGCCGAACAACTGGTACCTGTTCCCCTTCACCGTGGCCGGGTTCCTTTCCTCGGTGGGACGCGCCGACGCCGAGACCGCGCGGGCCCGCGACCGGGCGCTCGAGCTGCTGGAAGGCTGGTACCGCGGGGACGGCTGGTACGCCGACGGCGACGGCCGCGCCTTCGACCACTACAACGGCTGGGCGCTGCACCTGTACCCGGTGCTGGACACCCACCTCGCCGGCGGCTCGGCCCACTTCGGGCCCCGGCTGCACGAGCACCTCGAGAGTTTCGGGCTGTGGTTCGGCGGCGACGGCGCGCCGCTCCACTTCGGACGGTCGCTGACCTACCGCTTCGCGGCCGCGTCCGCGGTCGGCCTCGGCGCGGTCACCGGGCACACCCCGCTGCGGCCGGGCGTGTCACGACGGCTGCTCAGCGGAGCGCTGCGCTACTTCCTCGACCGCGGCGCCGTGGACGAGCACGGGCTGCTGAGCCTCGGCTGGCACGGGCCGCACGCGCCCACGGTGCAGCACTACTCCGGACCGGGCTCGCCCTACTGGGCGTCGAAGGCGTTCGTGTGCCTGCTCGCGCCGCCGGAGCATCCACTGTGGACCGCCGCCGAGGAACCTGCCCCAAGCGAGACCGCCGACAGGGTGCTCGCCCTGCCGCAGCCGGGCCTGCTGCTGCAGTCCACCCGTTCCGACGGCGTCGTCCGGCTGCACAACCACGGCAGCGACCACCTCCGGCCGCACGAGAGTGAAGCGGCCGCGCAGGAGAACCCGCACTACGGCCGGTTCGCCTACTCGACCCGGACCGGGCCGACCGCGCGGGCCAACCCGGCGGACAACCACTTCGCCGTCGTCGTCTCCGGCGTCCGCAGTGTCCGCCGCCGGATCCACCCGCTCGGCGCGGGGCAGGCGGGCGAGTGGGGCTGGGCGGCGTCCTGGCACCGCCCGGTGTTCGGGCGCGGCCCGGCGACGGTGCCCGGGCTGCGCGTCGAGAGCGTCACGGTGGCTCGCGGGCGGCACGAACTGCGGGTCCACCGCGTGCTCGGCGCCCCGCCCGGCGCGAACGCCGAACAGACGGGCTGGGCGACCGCGCCCGGCGAGTCGGTGCTCCGGCCCCTGGCCGGCTGGACGGGAAAGGACGAGGCCCGCGCCCCGCACGGCACCGCCTTCACCCCGTGGGTGTCACTCCCGCGGCTCATCGGTGACGTTCACGGCACAACGGTCTTCGTCGCGTTGGCCGTGCTGGGCACCGAGACGGACGACCTGGTCGCCTCGGCCACCGCGGAAGGAGCAGAGGTCCGCTGGCCGGACGGGTTCACGGTGTGGATCCGGTTCGGGCCGCTGCGGGTGAGCGCCGGACTCGGCGATCCGGACCAAGGGGGCGAACCGCTCTGCCGTGGTGGCTTTGCGTAACGGGCCGAGTGAATCGCAGGTTTGCCACGCGCTGCCGAAGAGCCGGGTTCGCGAGCACGAACTACGGCGCTACGGCTTCCACGGGCGTTCCTGCGCATCCGCCGTGCGCCGCACGGCCGAGCTGCTCGACCGGGAACCCACCGGACTGCAGCTGGTCTGCTGCCACATCGGGGCGGGCGTTTCGGTGACCGCCGTGCGCGACGGCCACGGTGCCGACACGTCGATGGACTTCGCCCCGTTGGACGGGGAGGTGATGGCCACCCGCTCCGGCAGCGTCGACCCGGGCCTGCTCCTGTACCTGCTGCGCTCCGGCGTCACCGACGCGGCCGGGCTCGACGACGCGCTCGATCGCGGGAGCGGCCTGGCCGGGATGACCGGCACCGGCGGAGATGTGCTGGCCGCGCGGGACCGCACCGCTGGACGCGCTGGTGTTCACCGGCGGCGTCGCCGAACACCAGCCCGCCCTGCCGGCTGAGCGCTGCGGAGAGCTGGGCGTCTTCGGGGTACGGGTCGGTTCCGGGCTCCTGGCCGTCGAGGGGGACCGGCAGGTCGGCCGGGCGCACGAGCCCGTGCGGGTGCTGGTCGTGACCGCGCGCGAGGGTCTGGAGATCGCCCGGCAAACGCCCCTGGCGATGGCCGCCCGGGTCGCGGGTGCCGGTGGACCTCGCGATCGGTGACGAACGACCGCAGCGCGCTCGGCAGGTGCGGGCCTAGCGTCAGAACCGACGAAAGAGGACTTCGATGCAAGCACGCGACATCATGAGCAGCCCTGTCGTCTCGGTGACCCCGGACATGACGGTGAAGTACGCCGCGAACCTGTTGTCCGCCCACGGCTTCAGCGCGCTCCCGGTCCTCGACGAAGGCGGCCGGCTCATCGGCGTGGTGACCGAGGCGGACCTCGTGCGGGATCGGTTCCCGCGCGACGCCCGGTACCGCGACGGCGACGGCCCGGACGAGCCGCCGGCCCTCCCGCCGCCGGGGACCGTGGGCGGGGTGATGACCACTCCGGCCGTCGGGACGGGCGCGGGCACCGACGTGGTCGACCTCGTGCGGGTTCTGCTCGAGGACCGGATCCGCAGCATGCCGATCGTCGACGGCGCCCACGTCGTCGGCATCGTCACCCGGCGCGACCTCGTCCAGGCGCTCGCCCGCGACGACGAAGTCATCTCGGCCGACGTCCGCCATCAACTGGCGATCTACGGCGGGCCGACGCGGTGGACCGTCGAGGTGCACGACGGTGCGGTCGAAGTCGTGGACGCGTTCGACGACGAGACCGACCGGCACGTCGCGACCGTGCTGGCGCAGGCGGTGCCCGGGGTGACCGCGGTCCGCGTGACCAGTACGAGCACGACCGGCTGACCGGCCGGCCCGATCCACCTGGCGGAAGGCCACGGCGATGCAGCAGTCCACGACCCTGACCGGCACCACGCCCACGACTTCGCCGTACGAGGAGCACGACCGGGACCTGGACCTGAGGTGGTGGGCGGCGGCGAACTACCTGACCGTCGCCCAGATCTACCTGCAGGACAACCCGCTGCTGCGCGAGCCCCTCTCGGTGGAGGACATCAAGCCGCGCCTGCTCGGGCACTGGGGTACCAGCCCGGGGCTGTCGATGATCTACGCCCTGCTCAACCGGCTCATCCGCGAGACCGGCGCCGACTGCGTCTACGTCGCCGGTCCCGGCCACGGCGGACCGGCCCTGCTCGCGAACGCCTACCTCGAAGGCACCTACGGCGAGGCGTACCCCGCCGTCTCCTCGGACGTCGCCGGGCTGACCCGGCTGGTGCGGCAGTTCTCCACGCCCGGGGGCGTGCCGAGCCACGTCGGCGTCCAGACGCCCGGCAGCATCCACGAGGGCGGCGAACCCGGCTACTCCCTGGCCCACGCCGCCGGCGCCGCGTTCGACCACCCGGACCTGATCGTGGCCTGCGTGGTCGGGGACGGTGAGGCGGAGACCGGCCCGCTGGCGGCGTCCTGGAAGATCCCCGCCTTCCTCAACGCCCGCCGCGACGGCGCCGTGCTGCCGATCCTGCACCTCAACGGGTACAAGATCGCCGGACCCACCGTGCTCGGCCGGGCCGACGACACCGACGTGCTCGGGTTGCTGACGGCGCAGGGCTGGGACCCGGTCCTCGTCTCCGGGGACGACCCCGCCGCCGTGTTCACGGACCTCCACGAGGCCCTCGCCGCCGCCCACGACCGGATCCGCGACCACCAGCGGCAGGCCCGCACGGGAACGGCCGAGCCGTTCCGGGCGGTCCGCTGGCCGGCCATCGTGCTCCGTACCCCGAAGGGCTGGACCGGCCCGGAGGTCGTCGACGGCGTCGTCGTCGAAGGCACGTTCCGGGCGCCGGAGCCCGCGAGCTCCCACACCTGACCGGTCTTGAACCGCAGCTTCTGGCCCTCGATGAGCAGGATCGCGTCGTAGGTGGTGGTCACCCGTTCCAGGTCGGCCAGCAGGACGAGGGCCCGAGCCTTGACGGCCTTGTCCTGCGCCCAGGCGACGGCGAGGTCGACTTGGCGGATCCCGAAGCCGTGCCAGCCGTGGTCGAGCTTCTTCTGGAGGCTCTGGGCGTCCGCGCGCGTGTTCCGGGCTTCCTGCTGGGCCTTCGCCAGCGCGTCCCGGATCGTCTCGAACGACTTGGCCGAGTCCTCGAGATCCTGCGCCTGGTCGTCGCGGTTCTTCTTGAACGCTTCCAGCGATGTGAGCGCCGCTTCGCCGGCCCCGCCCTGCCAAGCCTCGCTCAGCTGGACGCGCACGCTCTCCAGCAGGGCTTTGGTGTCGGTGATGGTTTCCTTGGTGGCCCGGCAGGCCCGGGCGCGGTCGTCCAGTTCGGTGGTGCTGCCCTTCTCCACCTGGTCGGCGAGCGCGTAGATCTTGTCGAACACCGCCGTCACCGGTCAATCCTCTCGAAGCTGCTGTCCAGCGCTTTCAGGAAGGCGTCGCGGGCCCCGGAATCGGTGCTGTGATAGCTCTTCGCGGCCGTCTGGATGCTTTCGACCAGGTTGTCGACCTGCTGCTGCGCGGCGTCCAGGTCGTCCTTGCGCGTCGCCAGCCAGACGTCGTAGTCCGCGGCGAAGCCGGCGGCGCGCGCTGTGCTCCCGACGTTCGGCGATCCGCCGATGGACAGCGTCGGCGACGTCCCCGCACTGAGCTTGGCCGCCGCGGCGTTGATGTCCGCGACGTCGACCTCGAAACCCACCGGAACTCCCTCTCCGCCGTCCAAGTGACAGGCCCCGTCGGTAATGTAACAGTTAGCCGGATGTCGGAAGCCGAGGGCACTGAGAACGTCCATAAAGGATGAGGGTGCGCCGATGCGGGGCGACGAGTGCGTGCACGTGCGACAACGGAACCCCGATCGGCATTGTCGGCGAGCCGGAGTGCGGCGGGATGCCGCGCCGCCGCCCGAAGCGCCCTCACCCGATGATCTTGCGGGTCGCGGCCAGTTGCGATTCCTTGTGCTGCTGCTCGCGTGCCAGGTCGGCAGCGTGGTGGGCCATAAGCGCTTCCTGCACCACCCGCTCGACCGCGACCCACGTCCGGACCCAATCGGTCCGTTCCTTGCACCGCACATCCCGGGTGGCGACGGCTATCTCGTGTGCCGACGCACGGCCGGCTCCGAACGCGGGGTCGCCGATCGCGGCTTGCGGGTCGCGGTACCGGAAACCGGCCTCGGCCATGCACCGCGACCACGCCGCCGCAGCTGCGGTGACCGGCGGGGTGGTTCGGGTGATCTCGTAACTCTGCTGACTCAACCCGAAACTCACCGGTTCCTGCCCGGGCTTCGCATCGGGTGCGAGGGCCCGGTCCGCCTCGCCCGCACAGCCGCCGGACGGGACGTCGCGACGGTCGCTCCTGCCGGTGATCATCGCGACGACGTCCGGCGGGGGCTGTTCCTGCACGCCGGCGGCGCGTGGGGTGAACACGGCCGGGTCGCGGTAGCCGTACGCCGCCGCCTCGGCCGCGTCGACCAGACCGTGTCGCCTCGCCTTGGCGGCGTCCCGCACGGGATCGACCGGCGGGAAGGTGAACGTGAGCCCGCGAGCGTCGAGGCAGCGTTCCATCACTGTGTTGCGTGCCTTGACGACTTCCAGCTCCTCGACGGGCGTGAGCTGCGACAGGTCGAGCGGGAGGTCGAGGCCGTGCACGATCGACAGGTCGCGGGGGACCTTTCCGAGCGCGGCGGCGAGATCGGCCGCCCCGAAGCCGGTCGTCGCGGCGGGCGCCGCCGAGCAGGCGGCGACGACCGCCAGCACCGCGCCGAACGCGGCCAAGCGGTGGAGTGTGGCCACGGCTGGACCTCCTGGTCGCGACCGGGGCCGCGCCTCTCCGGCGTGGCCCCGATCCGTGCGGCTAGAACTGATCGCGGTTCGCGCAGTCGAACCCGCCGCCGGTACTCCCCACCCACCTGAAGCTCGCGTTCTGGTTCTTCATGGTGGAGTTGAAGTTTCCGGAGGAGTACGCGCCGAACGTCTGCGAGGCGACGCTGCCGTTGCAGCCGCTGTTGTAGAAGACCGTCGCGGGGAAGGCCCAGTTGTTGTGCGCCGACGCGGCGTTGTTCTTCACCTGGACGCCCAAGCCCTTGGTGGTGGTGCCGGCCTTGTTGAACAGCTCGTCGCCGAGGTTGCCGTCGGAGAGCAGGTAGTCGGCGTGGGCGCCTCCGTAGCTGCTGTTGAAGTAGAAGCAGAAGTAGTAGCTCGGACAGGCTGAGCTCGCCGCCGGGCTCGCGGTCGCCGCCTGGGCGGCCGGGGCCGCGATGAGCCCCGCCGCGGCCAGAACGGCGCCGATCGCGGTTTTCCGTGCCTTCGACATCATGGTTCTTCCCTCGATAGTGGGTCCTGCCGTCGTCTTCACGCCCGAACCGGAGCGAGGTTGAGGCCGCGCGCGGGAGAGGACCCGATTGGAGTAGCCGACATCGTCGAGGAACCAGGATGAGCCGGTCCGTCGGGCTTCCGAACCTGGATCTGCGCCAATTTCACCCGATCGAGGATTCGGCGAACTTTGGTCAGCGGCGCCTTGCTGGTCGAAGTGCCGCCGACTGGCCGGCACGAAAGCTGAACGCGCCGAAGAGTACGCCGACGAGCGTAAGTGTTGACCTGTTGGCCAAGCCCGACCCGATCGACGTCCGGCGGCTCGAAGCCGAGCTGGTCGCGATGCTGACGCGATACGTCAGCCGGTGACCGTATTCTGGCTGTGGTGCCGGTTCGGGGAGGGATGGCGCGGTGCTGCGTTTGCTGGGCGAAGTGGGCGCCTGCGTCGACGGCGCATCGGTTGACTTGGGCCACCCCAAGCAGCTGTGCGTGCTCGCCGCACTGCGCGTGGAGCACGGCCGGGCGGTGTCGATCGAGCGGCTCGTCGAGCGGGTGTGGGGCGGCGCTGGGATCACGTTGGACGGATGCCGCGGCCGTCAGGTCATGACGGCGTGCTCCGAGCCGTTCATCGGATCAGCGCAGTCGCGATGCGTCATCGAGGGCTGTATAAAGCGCATCAATGGCCGACCCGTGCCGCGCTGGAACCGGCCCCGCTGGCGCTGTGGACGAACGCCGAGCACAAACACGTGCGGCACTAGCGAGCCACGGGTTGAACTCAGGGCGCAGCTGCTACAAGCGCTGGACCCGCCGGATGCCGTCTACGTCGGCGCTTCCGCCGTCGCCCCGCTCATGCTCCGGGCCCGGCTCGATGTGGAGTCCCGTCAAGTGGTCGTGTCGGAGTGGTAGCCGAGGGCTTCGGCGACGATCGGGGCAGGCAGTACCTACTGTCCGATCGTGGCGCGTCGGGGTGGCACAGGAACGAAGTCAACGCTTCGTGCCTTGGCGATGGCTCCCACGGTCGTTCCGGGACCGGTCCCTTGCCGATCGGCTTAGCGTCCCCGCATGCGACACATGATGGTCAGGACGGTCCTCACGGCTCTGGTGGTGGCCGGGGCCACCACCGCGTGTGGCGGCTCGACAACCGCCCCGTCGGCCACGCCGCCGTCGTCTCCGGTCCCGGCAAGCACCAGCGCGAGCGCGGCATCGAGTAGCGCCGCCCCCACGACCAGTGCGGCGCCCAAGCCGTTCCCCGCGGCGGCGGACGGGACCAACCTGCGCGCCTGCGCCGACGGCGACTGCGAAATCCTGGTGACCGGGCCGGTGACCATCCGCCTCGCCAAGGGCCTCGGGATGAGTTCGCTGGACATCACCGCAGTCTCGCCCGCCGGCGTCGACTTCCAGTCCATTTCGCCATCCGGGATGGTCGTGTCAGCCACGGGGCAGACCCCGAACCAGGGCGGGGCGTCCACCATTGACAAGCTATCGTTCGAGGTGGTCGCGCTCGAAGGAGCGAAGGCCGTCGTGAGGTTCACGCACACCTGAGTCGCTTGGCGAAGCGGCGTACGTGTTCGGTGAGCTCATCGAGTTGTTGCTGCCGCTGGGCCGGGCTCACCTGGGTTGAGCCGCTGTCGGGGCCCCAGAGTGGGCCGGAATACGCCAGAACCCCGCCGCGGGTGCTTGTTGCATGGTGGCCGGGTGCGCTGACTGGACCGCACTTTCGAGTACACCGCACCCAAGACCGGGTCATCGGCGCCGGGGCGGGGGGACGAAGGGGTATTCGGTCGAGAACACGATGCGGCCCGCGGTCACCTCCTTCGCCCACCGCAGGTAGCGCCGGCTGAGGATCCCGCAAGGGGTCAGGAAGATGTTGGTGCGGAAGTAGAACGACGGGGACATCGCCGAGACAAAAAGGCCGAGTCGTCGCAAGCCACCCAAGATCCTGCGAGGCCGACCGCCTGCTCTGGCCTGGCGGGCAGCTCCGGGTATTCCGGGGACCGGTCCCCGGAATACCCGGATACGTTGATGTTCCGGCGAGTTTTATGCAAACAACAAGGGGAACGATGATGCGTGTTCACGCCCGTGTTTTCCCGCTCGCGGTCGTGCTGGTCGTGCTGGTCGCGCTTTCCGGTTGCGGGACCGGTCAGGAGCCACCACGGGCGACGACAGCGGTGACCCGGCCGAGTACGGCCATCCCGCCGTCCGCCGTAACGACAACCACCGCCGCGGGGACCACAACGCCATACGTCCCGCCGAAGACGTTGTCGTTCAAAGACTCTTACCCGGTCAACGAGGCCGCCTGTGCACAGCCGGCGTCCCAGGTCTACAACCCTACGAGCGCCCCGTATGCCGGACCGGGCCCGCACTACATCGACGTGAACGAGATGACCCCGGCCAACGATCAGATGCAGCACTCGCCGGTCGTGGGCGCGGAGACCCACCTGCTTCCGCCCGCAATCGTGCTCGACTTCGACCGTAATCTGGTACAGCTGCTCGCGTGTGTCGTCCCAGTGCTGGGCAAGCGCTCGGGCAAGGTCACGTGCCAGTTCGACCGGGGGGGGGGGGGGGGGCCGCAGCCGCACGTGGTCGTTGCGCGAGGCCACGTACCGGGTCACGGTCCGCGAGGCCCGAACCGGCCGGGAGATCAAGGTCGTCACCCTCCCCGGGACGGAGTCCCCCGAGAAGAGCTGTCCCGGTATCGCCAAGGACGCCCCGGGCACCGTCGTGGCCCGCAGTCTCACCGGGGACGTACTCGACACGGGGTTACGCCCGCTGCTGCTCGACCCGGCCTGACAATCAGCGCAGCTGAAATGTCGTCGAGCTCGCAACGTATAACGCCCTATTCGGTGACGGTGCGAGGTAGTCGGGGTGTCCGCTGGCGTCGGTGCTGGTCAGCAACGGCACCACCGCCACGATCGCCAGCTTCGTCCTATGGCTGCTGCACGTTCGAAAGCCGTCTACGAGACGGCGTACGGTGTCGATGCCGAACGCCCCGTCGTGCCGGCCCTCGTTCGTATCGCCGGCGCATCAGTGGGCTGACGCGCTCGCGGCGAACGCGTCAGTTCCGCCGGTAGGCGGCCAGCCGGTCGGGGTCGGAAAGGATGTCGATCGCGACGATCCTCTCGTGGGCGATGGTGAAGCTCATGATGGAGATGAGCTCGTCGTCGATGGTGTTGATCAGCCCGGCCGTGCCGTTGACGAGGGCGGGGCTGGTGGTCGAGATGGTGGCCATGCGGTGGAAGGTGGCGAGCTGTCCGGCCACGGTTTCGGCGCCGGACAGGATTCGCATGCCGCCGGGGAACGCCTTTCCGCCGTCCGCGCGCACCGTGACGCCGGGGGCGAGGATGGCCAGCAGCGCGGTGAGGTCGCCGTCGCGGGCGGCGGTCAGGAAGGCGTCGACGACCCGGCGGTGGGCCGCCGGGTCGGGGTCGGGGACCGCGGTCGCGCCCTGGACGCGCCGGCGGGCGCGGCTGGCGAGTTTCCTGGCCGCGACCGGTGTGCGGTCCGTGATCGGGGCGATCTCCTCGAACGGCATGCCGAACATGTCGTGCAGGACGAAGGCCAGCCGCTCGGCCGGATTCAGCGATTCCAGCACCACCAGCAGAGCCAGTCCCACCGAGTCGGCGATCAGCGCCTGGTGTTCGGGGTCGGTGCGGTCGTCGCTGTCGACGATCGGGTCCGGCAGGCGGGCTTCCAGGGGGTCCTCGCGGCGCAGCCGACGTGAACGCAGCATGTCCAGGCAGACCCGGCCGACGACCGTGGTGAGCCAGCCGCCGAGGTTGTCGATCTCCCCGGATCCGGCGCGCGCAAGCTTGAGCCAGGCCTCTTGGATCGCGTCGTCGGCCTCGGTCAGGGAGCCCAGCATCTGGTAGGCCACCGATTTCAGGTGCGTGCGGTGTTCTTCGAACCGGCGGGCCAGGAAGTCGTGCTCGTTCATGGTCGTCCTTCGTGTTGACGGTCGGAGGCATGACGAACGGAGCTTCCACGGTGTGACGGCCGACGGGTGGTCACATTCCCGGCGGCCCGTGCGTCATGCCTCCGACGAATCGGCAACACGATGATCGGAGCGGCTCGGACAATGAGCGACATCGACGTTCACGGCACGGTGACCAGCGGTTTCGAGGGGGTGCGCGAGGAATTCGCGGCTGCGGTCGCCGAGGAGGCCGGCGCGCAGCTGGCGGTGTATGCGCACGGCCGTCTGGTGGTCGACCTCTGGGCAGGCGACGAGGTGACCGGTGACACCCTGACCGGGGTCTACTCCTCGACCAAGGGTGCCGCGACCCTGGTGGTGGCCCTGCTGGTGCAGGACGGCGTCCTGGAGCTGGACCGTCCGGTCGCCGGCTACTGGCCGGAGTTCGCGGCGGCGGGCAAGGACCGGATCACCGTGCGGGATCTGCTCACCCACCGTTCCGGCGTGATCGGTGTCGACGGCGGGTTCAGCGCCGCCGAACTCGCCGACGACCAGCTGATCGCGCGGAGGCTGGCCGGGCAGCGGCCGTACTGGCGGCCGGGTTCGGCCTACGGCTACGGCGGGTTCGTGACGTTCGCGATGGTGGGCGAGGTGGTCCGCAGGGTCACGGGCCGGTCGCTGGGGGAGCACTTCGAACAGCGGGTGCGCGCGCCTCATGGGCTGGACCTGTACCTGGGGCTGCCGGAGACGCTGGAGGCCCGGTACCGGGAGGTGCTGCCGGGGCAGGCCGACCCGGACCAGCTCGCGGCGTTCTGGGCGAACGTCCCGGGACCGCACAGCCTCACCGGGATCGGCTACGGCCTCAACTCCACCCCGCCCCTCGACCAGGTGGCGTTCCTCAACACCCGGCGGGTGCGCGCGCTCGGCCAGGCCTCGGCCGGTGGGGTGGGCAACGCCCGGGGGCTGGCCGGGATGTACGCCGCCCTGGCCTTCGGCCTGGACGGACGGGCCCCGCTGCTCGAACGCGGCACTCTGAGCGAGTTCGCCATGCTCCACTCCACCGGTCGCGACCTGGTCACCGGCGAGGCCGGCCAGTACGCCCTGGGGTTCCAGGCCAAGGGTGCGCGCTACCCGTTCCTGAGCGCGAACGCCTTCGGCCACAACGGATCCGCGGGCTCGGAAGCGTTCGCCGACCCGGTCAGCGGCTTCGCCTTCGGCTACGCCCGCCGCCGCTTCGCCTTCGACTGGTCGTATCCCGAACACGACCGGCTGGCCGCCGCGGTCCACCGCGCGGCCACGGTCTCCTGAGGAGCCGGCGTGACTTCGCAGACCGAGGCCCCGGTCCTCCCGGGGTGGCCTGGCGTTGCGGGTGATCGCCGCCGCGCAGCTGCTGATCGTGATGGACGGCACCATCGTGACCGTCGGGCTGCCCGCCATCGCGACGGGACTGGACATCGCCGAGACCGACCTGAACCGGGTCCTGACCGCCTACGCGCCGGCGTTCGGCGGGCTGCTGCTGGCCGGCGGCCGGGCCGGCGACCTGTTCGGCCGCCGCAGGGTGTTCCGGGCGGGACTGGTGGCGTTCCTCCTCGCCGCCGCGACGCACCAAGGCGCTGGGTGTGCACGGCGCGATCGGCATCGGCCTCGGCTCCGGCGTGGCCGGCCCCTGGCTGCAGGCACGCACCTCCGCCCGGAACACCCTGGCGGCCGGCCTGATCGTCTCCGCCGTGGCCATGGGCTGGTTCAGCCTGCTCACCCTGGACCAGAACCCACTGGCCGTCCTGCTGGGACTGGCGATCCTGGCGAGCGTCGCGGCCACCGCCACCGCCGCGCAGCCGGGACCATCATCGCCGCCCTGCTCCTCCTCCGGCCACACCCGAGTCGTCCGGCGAACCCGGACAGCCCTGCGAACCGGTCGCCGGAACCGGTTACCTCCACGACCCGCCATCCGTCAGAGCAGTGACCACCCCGAGGTCCGGAAAGGACACCAGCACCATGACCAGCCACCAGTCGCGACTTCCCGACCCCGCCAAGCTCGTCCCCGAACTGGCAGAGGTCGGCGCGGCCCTGTTCAAGGTCACCGGGAACGGCTCGATCCCGCGGACCACCATCGGCCTGGTGCAGCTGCGCGCCGGTCAGATCGTCGGGAACAGCTACCTGACCGTCCTGCACACCGGCAACCTCCGCAAGGCCGGGGAAACCGACGAGCGCCTCACCGCCGTGGCTTCCTGGCAGGACGCAACCTGCTTCACCGAAGCCGAACGAATCGCGCTGGCGCTCGTGGAAGCCGTCCTCACCCCCAGCCCCCACGGCGAACGCGTGCCCGACGAGCTGTACGCCCGGGCGGCGACCCACTACGACGACAAGGCGCTCGCCACCCTGACCATGGCGATCGGCCAGGTCGGCTTCTTCATCTCCCTGGCCCTCATCGGCAAGCCGCTCGCCGGTGTCTCGCCCGCCGAGCAGTGGCGGTAGCCGGCGAATCGCGCCAAGGGCCTCACCCGCCCGTTCCCATCGAGAAAGGAAGAACCCATGCCCACCCGAGTGTGGCCACAACGGCTGCGCACCGCGTTCTACTGGTTCCTCGCCGCCGAATTCGCCCTGGGCGCCGTGACCAAGTTCTGGCCCGGCCCCACTTTCACCGGACCGGCCTACTCCGTCAAGTTCACCGACTGGGGCTACCCGTCCTGGTTCCGGTTCGTCGTCGGCGCGATCGAACTGGTCTGCGCGGTACTGCTCGTCGTTCCCGGCCGCAGGCCACGATTCCTCGCCGCGGCGACCCTGGTCCTGCTGCTCACCGCTGCGGTCACCACCCACATCGTCAACCACGACGAGCTCTACCAGAGTGTCGCGGCACCCACCCACCTGGTGATCATGGCGGCCATCGGCCTGGCGAACTGGCCCGCGGACTGGCGGGACCTGCTGCGGAGGTCACCGCGGAACCTTTCGACGGCGGGGGATCGGCTGTGAAGCTCACTGTTTTCGGTGCGAGTGGCGGCATCGGACGTCTGCTGCTCGAGCAGGCCACCGCCGCTGGACACGACGTCACCGCGGTGGTCCGCGACCCGGCGAAGGTAGCCGGGCACCCCGGGCGGGTCGTGTCGGCCGACCTGCTCACCGTTGCCCCGGCGATCCTCGCCGGCGCCGTCAGCGGTGCGGACGCGGTCGTGTCCGCAGTGGGCCCGGCGAGCAACGCCACCGCCGGAGTCGCGTCCCAGGCCACCACGAAGATCATCCGGGCGATGCGTGAGGCCGGGGTCCGCCGCCTCGTCGTGGTCAGTGCGGCCCCGGTGGGCACGGTTCCCGCGCCGGGGCGGCCCCACCCGCCCCGGCGTGACCCCGGGGACCGGTTCTTCCTCGGCGCCGTGTTGTACCCGATCCTCAAGGCCGCCCTGCGCCCGCAGTACAGCGACCTGGCCCTGATGGAGGACACCCTGCGCGACAGCGGGCTGGACTGGACCGCGGTCCGGCCGGTGCAGCTCACCGGCAAACCGCCGACCGGCCGCTACCGCACCGCACTCGACCGCAACCTCCCCGGCGGCCGGTACGTCGCCCGCGCCGACGTCGCGGCCTGTCTGCTGCGCGTCGTCGAGCAGCCGGAAACCGTCGGGCACACCGTCGGCATCGCCAACTGACTTCGGCCGAGAAGTTTCAGACGGCAGGAGAGAGCGGTCGGGGCCAGGGTGTGTCGTTCCCCGAGCCCGGGCGCACCTCAACTCGCGAGGAGGATATGTGAACCGGCCGACCGCCGACCGTCGGCCGGTTCGCCCACTGCAGCTCGTCGACCACCAGTACGACCCCTTCGGCCTGACACGCAGGGTGCTGTCGGTGGGCTGTGGTTGCGCGGTCTGGGTGCCGGGGAGCGAAGGTCGACGTCCGTCTCGCCCCGACCGGGTACCGTGAGAGCCACGTCACACCAGGGCACCTCAGAGGTGGAGTTGATGCGTGATGGAGCGACGCGTGCCGGTGGCGACGCACTGGGGTAGTTTCGTCGCCGTCGTCGATTCCGGCCGGTTGGTGCGCATCGAGCCGAGGCACGATGACCCCGCGCCGTCGCCCATCGGCCCCGGAATGGTGACTGCCGCCGACGACCGCGCTCGCGTGCTGCGCCCCGCCGTGCGCAAGGGCTGGCTGAACGGCGATCCCCGATCCCACGGCGCAGCCAGAGGCACGGACGCCTTCGTGGAGGTGAGCTGGGACCAGGCGATCACCCTGGTGAGCGAGGAACTGCGTCGAGTTCGTGCCCGGTACGGGGACAGCGCGGTCTTCGGCGGGTCCTACGGTTGGGCGAGTGCGGGCAGGTTCCACAACGCGCAGGGGCAGCTCCACCGGTTCCTGGCGTTGGGCGGGGGCTACACCGACTCCCGCAACACCTACAGCACCGCGGCTCTGGAGGTCATCCTCCCGCACGTGATCGGCGGTCACCCGTGGAGCTACCAGAGCCGGATGCCGATGTGGGACGAAATAGCCGCGAACTGCGAGCTGGTCGTGGCATTCGGCGGACTCGCCCTCAAGAACAGCCAGATCAACCCCGGCGGGCTGGTCAAGCACCGGACGCAGGAGCTGCAACGCCGGTGCCGTGCGGCCGGGGTGCGGTTCGTGAACATCAGCCCCATCCGCAGCGACGTCGCCGGCTTCCTCGACGCCGAGTGGCTGCCCGTCGTCCCCAACACCGACACCGCCGCGATGCTCGGCATCGCCCACACGATGCTGGTCAACGGGTGGCACGACGAGGACTTCCTGCGCCGGTGCTGCGCCGGGTTCGACCGCTTCGCCGCTTACCTGCTCGGCGAGCTCGACGGCGTTCCGAAGGACGCCGCCTGGGCGGCGGAGATCACGGGCATCGATCGTGCCGCTCTCGTCGACCTCGCTCGCCGCCTCACCAGCCGGCGTTCCCTCGTCATGGTCAACTACGCGGTGCAGCGGGGAGACCACGGCGAACAACCGGTCTGGATGTCGGTCGTGCTGGCCGCCATGGCGGGTTCGATGGGGCGGCCCGGGTGCGGCTGGGGCACGGGTTACGCGACGATGGACGCGACGGGCGTGGCCCCGGACCGCGCCTTCGTGGCGTCGGTACCGGAGGTGGCCAACCCGGTCCCGGACTTCATCCCGGTCGCGAGGATCGCCGATACCCTGCTGCGTCCGGGCGAGGTAATCGACTACGACGGCCGGCGCCTCACCTTGCCCGAGCTCCGCCTGATCTACTGGTGCGGCGGGAACCCGTTCCACCACCACCAGGACCTCCATCGGCTGGCCCGCGCCTGGCAGCTGCCGGACACCGTGGTGGTGCACGAAGCCTGGTGGAACACGTCGGCGAAGTTCGCCGACATCGTCCTGCCCGTCGCCACCAGCCTGGAGCGGGACGACTTCGCCGCCGGGTTCTCCGATCCCCACCTCGTCGCGATGCCGAAAGTCCGGGAGCCGGCGGGTGAGTCGCGTACCGATCACGAGATTTTCGCTGCCCTGGCTTCCCGGCTCGGATTCGAGCGGGAATTCACGGAGTCGCGTTCGGAGATCGAATGGGTCCGGCACCTTTACGAGCAGACGAGGGACAAGCTCGGCGGCGATGCCGCCTTGCCGGCCTTCGACGAGTTCTGGGAGAGTTCCGGCGCTGAGCTGCCGGCGTCGACCGGCCCCTATCCCGGCAGTTTCGAAGCCCTCCGCTCGGACCCGCAGCGGTTCCCCCTGACGACGCCGTCGGGCCGGATCGAGATCTTCTCCGAGGAGATCGACTCGTTCGGTTACGACGACTGCGCCGGGCACCCGAAGTGGTTCGAGCCGGCGGAGTGGCTGCGTGCCGATCTGTCGGACCGGTTCCCGCTGCACCTGATCTCGAACCAGCCCGCCTCACGCCTGCACAGCCAATACGACAACGGCGGCCACAGCCTCGGCTCGAAGATCCGTGGCCGGGAGCCGGTGACGATCAACCGGTCGGACGCCGCTTCACGCGGCATCGAGAGCGGCATGATCGTGCGCGTCCACAACGACCGCGGCAGCTGTCTCGCGGGCGCGGTCCTGTCGGACGACGTCATGCCGGGCGTCGTGCAACTGTCGACGGGAGCGTGGTGGGATCCGGTTCAGCCGGGGCAGCACGGAACACTGGACCGCCACGGCAACCCGAACGTTCTCACTGCGGACCGGCCGTGCTCGCGCCTGTCCCAAGGACCGAGTGCTCTCAGCGCGCTGGTCGACGTCGAGCGCTACGACGGCCCCCTGCCCGATGTGCTCGCCTTCGCGCCACCGGGCCTGGCACCCGGTAGTCACCCGAACGAATGATCCGATTCCCTCCTTGGGGGACGCTGCTGGACATCACGTAAGGGCGTGCATACGTTGCGGGCCCATGACCGAAATTCGGGATCTCAAGTACCGCCAGTGGTTCAAGGGCGCGGACATCGACGGCGATGGGGTGATCACCCGTCAGGACGTCCGGTTGATGGGCGAGCGCTACATCGCGGCCCGGGGTGCCGCGCCCGAGGCCGTGACCGCCCGCCGGCTGACCGAAGGACTGGACGCGTTCTGGGCCAACGTGATCGCGCCGATGGACCAGGACGGCGACGGCAAAGTCGATCTGCGGGAGATGACCGAGGGGTTCCGGCGGGCGCTGACCGATCCCGCCCTGTACCCGCAGCAGGTCGGCCCGGTGGCCGACTGCTACTTCGACCTGATCGACCTCGACGGCGACGACCGGGTCGACCAGGCGGAGTTCGGGGAGATCTTCGGCCTGGCGGGCAACGTGTCCACTGAGGACTGTTCGGCGGTCTTCGCCGCGTTGGACGTGGACGGCTCTGGCGAGCTGGATCGCGCGGAGTTCCACCAGGCGCTGGAGGAGTTCTTCTACGGTGACAACCCGGACGCCCCCGCTGCGCACCTGTTCGGCAAGATCGCCGGCTGACCGGCCGGGCACCCACTCCCCTCCCGGTCTCCCGGCCCGAACTCCGGGCCTCGGGCTGACCCCGTTCGACCACGCCCGGGCGGCGCAGTAGGCCTGCTCTCATAGCGGCTGTGGCGTCCTGCCGAATCTGACCAGCGGTGGCGGGATGCGGGAATCACCCGGCCCGGGCATTGCGGCACTCAGCCGGCGCTGCGAATGTTCGGGTCGGCTCTGGTGGTCGGCACTCGGCAGCGGAGGAACGTGGATGACGGCGGGCGCGAACGTCAAGACGGACAGGCAGTGGACGGCGTAACTGCGTCTGTGCTGGGCCCGTGGGGCCGACCGATGAGAGAAAGGCTGCTCGTGCACGTTTCGGAGTTCCTGGACCGAAAGCTGTCCCGTCGCTTCCGCACTATGACCGCGACGGCGACGGCTTCGTCGACCGGAACGACTTCGTCAGCGCGGCTGCGCAGCTCGGAGCGGAATTCGGGCATGCCACGGACTCCCCGGTGCAGCAGCGGATGACCACGCTGTGCCTCGGAGTGTGGGACCACCTGGTGAAAGTCGCGGACGTCGACGGTGACGAGCGGATTGGCGAGGCGGAGTACAAGGCCGCGTTCGCCGCCGGGATGCTGGAGACACCGGCTGCGTTCGACTCCGGCTACCAGCCCTTCCTCGCCGCCATCATGGACATCGCCGACGCCGACCACGACGGCCGGCTGACCGAGGACGACGAGGTGCGCTGGACCGGTGCGCTGATGGGCCTGCCCGAGGCCGACGCCCGGGCGGCGTTCCACCACCTGGACCGCGACGGCGACGGGTACATCACGACCGGCGACCTGCTGGCGGCCATCCGCGCCTACTACTTCGACGAGGCTCCCGGCTCGGCGGGCAGCTGGCTCCTCGGCCCCCTGGACCGGTGACGCAGCTCGTAGCCGCCCGGGGTCACGGGCAGTGATCACGTTTCCACCAGATCGAGGCGTGGCCGTGCCCGAACGGCGCTAGCGCCGAATTCGGCTTTCGATGAGGCTGACCCGGTGTCGGAAAGCTCGATCGGGCGGGCGTGGTGAACGAGGTTCTGGCCCAGTTCCGGGACAACGATCAGCCCATTCCGGAGGATTTGCCGGAGTCGGTGCGGCGTTATCTGATCGACACGGCCGTCCCGCCGGGCTGGGCGGATCTGGGCCGGGTCGCGGATGCGTACGAGTTCTTCGTGGACGATGCCGGGTCCTGTCGCTGACGCATCGGCTGAACCAGCCGCATCGGCGGTTGTCGGAGACCTCGCAGTTCGTGTTGCACCTGATGGGCCCGGATCCGTTCGGCTCGGGCGGCAGCTTCGCGCCCACCATCCAGAAGACCCGGCTGATCCACGCCGCGGTGCGGTACTTCATCACCCGCTCCGGTGAATGGGACCTCGAGGCGGACGGCGTCCCGTTGTGCCAGCAGGACATGCTCGGTGCGCTGCTGATCTTTTCGGTGCAGGTCACCGACGGGATGCGCCGGATCGGGATCTCGGTGACCAAGCGCGAGGCCGAGGACTACTACTACATCTGGCGGGTGACCGGCGCGATGCTCGGCATCCCGGCCGAGGCCATGCCCGAAACGCTGACGGCTGCCCGGGAACTGAACGCGGAGCTCGTCGAGGGGACCTACGGCCCGTCGGCCGAGGGGATCGAGCTGCCCCGCAACCTCCTGCGCCTGTACGAGGAAATGGTGCCGGGCAAGGCGTTCGACGGGGTGGTCGCGGCGATGGTCCGCCAGGTCGTCACCGAGGAGGTCGCCGGCTGGCTCGAAGTGCCGAGCTCGCGCTGCCCGGTAGCGCACCAGCGGACATAGCACCGCGGCAGCTTCCGGAACTGGTGGAGCATCAGGTTGGCCCAGTGGTGATCGCCAGGCGGTTGAAGGCGTTCACGACGACGGCGACCCACCGCAGTTGCCGAGTGCGGGTCGAGGGCGGTCATCGTTGTCCGTGGTGTGCGGTGGCGAGGTCGGCGAGCGTGCGGAGGCAGACCTTTCCGGTGTGGGTCAGGGGAAGCCGGGCGAGGACGAGCAGGCGTTCGGGGAGTTTGGGCGGGGTGATGCCGCCGTCGGTGCGCAGGAACGTGGTCAGCGCGGTGAGGTCGGGAACCGGGTGGCCGGCGCGGACGGTGACGCACGCGCACAGCCGCTCGCCGAGGTCGCGGTCGGGCACGGGCACGCACGCCGCCTCGGCGATGGCGGGGTGGCCCGTCAGCGCGGACTCGACTTCGGCGGGGCTGATGGTGTAGCCGCCGCGGATGACGACGCGTTTGATGCGCCGCAGGACGTGCAGCGTGCCGTCGGTGTCGAAGCTTCCCCGGTCGCCGGTGCGGACCCAGCCGCCGGGGAGCCGGGGTGGTCCGGCGCCGACGTGGTCGAGCGGGGTCATGGGCCCCAGGGCGCAGATCTCGCCGGCCACGATCCGGATGCCGGTCACGGCCGGGTCGGGACGGCCCACTCCGTGCTCGGGGGTGGTGGTGTGGCAGTTGACCCCGTCGGAGGAGCCGTAAACGTTGACCACGTCGACGCCGAACACCTCGCGGCACCGCCGCAGGGTGTCCGCCGGCAGCACGTCACCGCTGGACACGACGGCGCGCAGCGACGAGGTGTCGAAGTCCGCCGCGTGTTCGGCGAGGCGACGCAGCATGGTGGGCACGCCGAACACGTGGGTGGGCCGGTGCTCGGCGATGGCCCGCAGTGCGTCCAGGGCGTCGAACCGCGGGCGCAGCAGCAGTGTCCCGCCGAAGCGGCACAGGGTGATGGTGGCCCCGAACGACCCGTAGGCCGAGGACAGCGGCACGAGCACGAGGTCCCGCCACACCGGGGTGTCGCCGTGCACGGCGCGCAGGTAGTTGCCGCGGCCGCCGGCGAAAGCGTTGTGGGAATAGGCGACGAGCTTCGGCTCGGCTTCCGAACCGGAGGAAACGAGCAGTCTCGCCGGGGACTCCGGGTCCACGGCGACCGGTTCCCACCCCTCGCCCCGGGCGCGGGGTGACACGGTCGGCCACGGCAGGTCGTCGTCGGTGATCAGCGACGCGGCGCGGGCCCGGCCCAAAAGCTTCAGTGCGTCGGCCCGTCCTCCCGTGAACGGCAGGGCGACCGCGCCGCACGCGGCCACGGCGAGCTCCGCGATCACCGCGTCGCGGCCGTTGGGCACGCGGACGCCGACGATGTCGCCCGGCCGGGCCGCCAGCGCGCCTGCCAGTCCCCGCACCTGCTCGGCCAGCTCGGCGTAGGTGAGCCTCCCGCGGTCGTCGACGACGGCGACCCGGCCGGGATGGTGGTCGACCCGGTCTCGCAGCAGCGAGTGCAGGTCCCGGTCGGGGCAGTGCCCGGCGCGGACCCAGGCACGCCTCGCCTCGGCCGGCACCCGGTCGGTGAGCACGATCCCGTTGCGCGAGAGCCACGTCATCGGAAGAACTCCCAGGGGGAACCCGGCAGCACGCACCGCTCCCGGACGAGGGCCCGCGCGAACCGCGGGTCGCGGCCCAGCGCCGCGAGGTCGGTGCACACCGGCACGGTCGGCGCGGATGTGTCACGGTGCCGGGTGAGCGCGTTGAGGTGCGAGGCGGCGGACAGCAGCGACGACGCCACAGTCTGGCCGCGCAGGGTGCGTTCGCGGCGCAGCAGCGCGTCCACCACGGCGTGGGCGGCGACCACCCCGGCGAACACGTCCACGACGGTCATGGGCGATGCTGGCACGCCCGCGTGGGCCTGGACGACGAAGTCGGTGCCCAGCGGCGGTTCGGGACCGAGTTCGTCGCCCCAGCCGGAGGCGTGCGCGTACACCAGGCCGTCCGGGAAGTCTTCGGCTCGCAGGCCCCAGCGGGCGGCTTTGCCCGGCGCCCAGTTGTGCACGAACACGTCTGCCGCCGCGGCGAGGTCGAGCACCTCGTCCCGCCCGGTGCGCAGGTCGATCTCGACCACGGCCTTGCCTCGGTTGAGGGCGAGGAACCGGGCGGAGGTGTCCCCGGCCATCGGCGGCACCCAGCGCAGCGGGTCGCCACCGGGCGGCTCGATGCGCACCACGGTCGCTCCGAGCATCCCCAGCAGGTGCCCGGCCAGCGGTCCCTGCACGCGCCGGCACGATTCCAGCACGACGATGCCGGACAGCGGCAGCTCCCCGGCCGAGGGGACCTCGGGCCGGGCGTTCCCGCGCGGGGAGATCCGGTAGGCGGGCAGGCTGTCCAGCACCCGCTCCGCCCGGACGACCAGGGTCATGCCCACCCGTCGAGCGGTGGTCTCCAAGAGTGCGAGCGGGAAGCGGGCCGCGGAAGCGGCGAACTCGGGCGGCAGCGGGCAGGTGGCGGTGGCGAAGCGGTGCAGGAAGGGGCGCCAGCCCCGTTCGACGGCCCGGGCCGGGACACCCAGCTCGGTCCAGAACCCTTGCCACGGAACGGGATCCAGTGCCTCCACCTCGAACACCACGCCGTCGGACGACCGGAACGGCGGCCCCGCGCCGGCCTGCCACTCGTCGGGTTCGTCGGCGGTCGCGGCCGCCAGGTACTGCGAGACCGCGAGCAGTGCGGCCTGCGCGACGGAAGTGGTGTGCCCGGCGAGCGGTACGCCGCGGGTGCGCCCCAGTTCGACGGCGAGCGCCCCGATTGCGGACAGTTCGACGGCGACGGCGCGGGCGTAGTCCAGCCCGAGCGGCGCGGGACGGCCGAGGTGCCGGCCGTGGACGTGCATCAGCCCGCACGCCGCCTGCACGTCGGGTTCTCCGCGCAGCGGGAGGTCGACGGGTCCGCTCCAGCTCGGCGCGTCGACGGCGGTCATGCCGGGCGCCGGCCCTGGACGGTGTAGAAGACGCAGGACGTGGCGCGGAACGCGGGGTGCGTCATCGCGGTGCGGGCGGTCTGCAGGCCGGTGTCGGTGGCGCCCGCGGCGAGCAGCTTTTCGCGGAGGTGATGGGTGTGGTGGACCAGCAGGTGCAGTCCGGGGGAGTCCGCGTTCCACTGCTGCACCACCGGTACCGGGTCCACCTCCAGCAGGCCGGCGGCGACCATCGAGGCGGCGACGCGGCGGCCCCAGCGGCAGTCCGCGCCCGTCGCGTCGAACATGCGCTCCTTGGCGGCCAGGAAATCCTCGTAGGCGGCGGCGTGTCCGGGGTCGGCGGCCAGCAGCACCGGTCCGTAGGCGAGGTCGAACTCGTCCAGCTGCAGCACACCGCCGGGCTTGAGGGCGCGGACGAGCTTGCGCAGCACCTGTTCGCGCTCGGGCAGGTGCAGCAGCACGAGACGGGCGTGGACGAGGTCGAACCCGGCTTCGGGCAGCGGGTCGTGGACGACGTCGTGCCGCAGCACGGTCAGCCCCTCGGCGGGCGGGACGTGCTCAGGCTTGACGTCGGTGGCGACGACCGACGCGCCGCGATCGGCGAGCCAGTGCGCGACGCTGCCGCCACCGGCGCCGACCTCCAGGCACCGCCACCCCGGTCCGACGCCGGTGCGCTCCAGCCGCGCGAGCGTCGTGGGGTCGTAGGCGGCGGCCAGGCAGCGGTGCTGCTCGGTGGCGTGCACGCTGTGGTTGTCGAAGGCGTAGCCCTCTTGGATCGTGGTCATGTCCACCTTCCGGTGCCGTGGGTGCCGGTGTGCCCGGCGATGCGGGTGAGCAGTTCGCGGCGGCGCACCTTGCCGGTGCCGGTGCGCGGGAGGTCGTCCCAGGTGACGACGCGCGGGGGCGCCAGCGACGGCAGGCCGGCGACGGCGGACCTCCAGCGCTGCGGGTCGAGGTGCCCGTCGGCGGTGACGACGACCGGGACGGGTGGGCGGCCCGGGGTGCCCAGGACGACGCACTCGACCACCTCGGGCAGCCGGTCCTCGAGCACGTCCTCGGTCTGCAGGCAGCTCAGGCCGGGCACGGTGTCGACCTCGCGGTCGAGCAGCAGCACGGCCCCGCTGCGAGTGCGGACGCCGAGGTCTCCGGTGTTCCACCAGCCGTCGCTGTTCTTGTCCTGCCAGCGGTCCTGCTCGCCCACGTAGCCGGCGCAGAGGGCCTTGGTCCGGGCCAGCACGAGTCCCGGCCGCCCGCGAGGCACCGGCCGGAACGTCTCGGCGTCCACGACCGCGAGCTTCGCCCGGCTCGGCAGCGGGCGGCCGAGGTGGCGGGCGTGGGTGGCGCGGTCGACGGCGGCGCGGGTGAGGAAGCGGAAGGTCAGCGGCCCGGTTTCGGTCTGCCCCCAGCCCTGCATCCACAGTGGACGGCGGCGGCGCGACGCGTGGAGCATGGTGCGCACGACGGGCGGGTGCACGGCGTCGTAGGTGCTGACGAACAGGCGTACGTCACGGAAGGGGTTGTCCGCCCCGCGCGCCAGGGGGCGCCACCGCACGTAGGCGGAGGGCAGGGCTTCGATGGTGGTGGGCGGGTGGGCGCCGAGCACTTCCCGGGCCGAGGCGGGGTCCGACAGCAGCACGATCTTGCGCGGGGCGAGGCAGAACACGCTGCCGGTCCAGCAGAAGGGGCGGCCGTGGGCGTAGGAGGAGGCGTTGGCGACGACGTCGTCGCGGCGGGTGCCCACGACCGGGACGCGCAGCGCCTCGAACCGGGCGAGCCGGTCGATGATGGTGCGCGTGGTGTGGACGACCAGCTTGGGGGTGCCCGTGGTGCCGGAGGTGTGGTTGATCACCAGCGGGTCGTCGTCGGGCCGGTGCCGGGGCGCGGGGGCCCGGGTGCCCCGCACGTCGTCGAGCGCGAGTTCCCCCGCGACGGGGGTGGCCAGGGACAGCACGCGGCGGGCGTGGTGCGCCGGGACGGGCCGGTCGGTGACGAGGACCGCCGGCTTCAGGCGCTCGAGCAGCGTTTCCAGGACGTCGCCGGGCAGCTCGCCCGACAGCAGGGCGGGTACGGCGCCGAGCCGGATCGCCGCGCAGGCGAGCAGGTCGTAGTCGTAGTGGTTGCGTTTGACCACCGCGACCCGCTCGCCCGGGCGGGTCCCGGCGGCGTGCAGCCAGCCCGCGGCCTCTTCCACGAGGCCGGCCAGCTGGGGCACGGTGAATTCGGTGCCCCGGCCGGGCGCGATGTCGAAGGGCCGGTCGAGCACGACGGTGGTGTGCGTGCGGCGCGCGGCGACCTCGTCGAACAGGGTGCCCATGTCGTGGGGTCTCATACGGGTTCCCTCCTGGCGGGGTGGGTGGAGAGCAGCCGGGCGGCGGCGCGCTGCCCGGAGCGCACGGCCGCCTCGCTGCACGGCACGAGCCCGGTCCAGTCGCCGGCGTACTCGACCGCCGAGACGGGCCGGGCGGCGAAGGCGGCGCGCAGGGCCAAGGCACGCGGGGTGGCTTCGGGCAGGGCGTCGCGAAAGCGGGTGACCGGGACGCCGGTGGCCGTGCGCAGCGCGGGGAGGAACCGCTGGCCCGCGCCGGACAGCACGGCGGCCACCTCGGCGTCTGTGGCGTCGAGCAGGTCGGGAGCGACGGCGGGATTCGCCATCACCGTGACCAGGCCCCGTCCGGCGGGTGCCCGCCCCGGGTGCTTGACGTGGTCGAGGATGAGCGTGGACACCACCCGGTCCTCCGCGTCGGGGACGACGATCGCGTAAGAACGCGATGCCGGACGGGTCGGCAGCAGGAAGTGGGCCTTGACCACCGGGGTGAACGTGGCGGCGGCGAGGAACTCCGCGTCCTGGGCGGGGGCGTCGAGGTGCAGGACGCGGGCCACCGGTGCGGGCACGGCGAGCACGACCTGCCGCGCGCGAATCCGGTCGTCGCCGCAGAGCACCACGACCGATCCGGACTCCGGCACCACGCCGTCGACCCGGACGCCGGTGGTGACGTCCAGGGACGCGGCCAAGGCGCGCGCGAAGGTGTCCATGCCGTCGCGGTAGGTGCGCCAGGTGTTCGCCGGTCCGGCGGCGGCCAGCAGCGCGAGCAGCGGCGCCGCGGCCGAACGCTCGGGCCGCCAGCCGAAGAACCCGGACACGACCGGCTGGCAGAGGTAGTCCAGCACGTCGGGGTGGAAGGCCCCGGCGAACTCCGCGACCGTGCCGAGGGCGGCCCGTTCCGGGTGGTCGAAGTCCGGGCGCACCCGCAGCAGCCGCAGCAGGTCCAGCCGGGCGCGCGGGCCCAGGCCGGCCCCGGTGAGCAGTCCGCGGGGGTGGGCGAGCCCCGGCCGCGCGCGGCCGCCGCGCCACACGGCGAGGTGGCGCCCGATGCGGGGCACGGCCGCCCGGTCCACACCCAGCTGCCCGAGCAGCTCCCACGTGGCCGGGTAGCCCCGTTCGGGCACCTGCTCGGCCCCGGTGTCGACGAGGAACCCGCCGGTGCGCAGGGTCCGCATCCGGCCGCCCACGGCGTCGGCGGCCTCCAGCACGCGCACCGAGCGGCCGGCGAGGCGCAGCGCGTGCGCGGCGGCCAGTCCGGCGATGCCGGCCCCGATGACGACGACGTCCTCTTCGGCGCTCACAGCAGGTTCACCACGACCAGCGCCACCACGGTGACGCGGTGGATGCGGATGCCCAGGAGGCGGGCGCGCAGGATGTCCCCCTGGCCGAAGGCGATGCGCAGCTGGAGGGCCCGCAGCAGGAGCGTCGGCAGCAGCGCCACCGGGAACCACCACACGGTGCCCACCCACGGCCCGCAGACGATCAGCGCCGCCTCCACGGCCGTGACGGCGAAGATGAAGCGCATGTTCCCGCGCGGCGAGGTGAGCGCGGCGACGGTGGGCCGGCCCACCCGGCGGTCGCCCTTGATGTCGTTGGTGTTGGAGTAGACGCCGAACAGCAGCGGCCCCAGGCCGAACAGCAGCGCCTGCACGACGACGTTGCCGTCGAGCGAGCCCACGGCCAGCCCGTAGGGCGCCAGCACGAGCGCCCAGCCCAGGGCGGCGATGAAGAACTCCTGGAAGCCGTGGTAGCTGAGCTTGACACCCCAGGAGTACTGCACGGAAAAGAAGTAGGTGACGCCGATCAGCACAACCGTCCACAAAGGAGTGTGCGGTGCGGTGACCATCGCCGCGATCCACAGCAGCGCCCCGATGATCCCGGTGACCCACGCGAACCGCAGCACCTGGTCCTCGGTCAGCGTCCCGGCGACGAGCGGCTTGCGGTAGCGGCGGCGCTTGCGGTCGTCGGGGGCGTAGTTGGCGACGTCGCTGCCGTCGCGGAAGCCGGTGAGGTCGTCCAGGGCCACCATCGCGGCGATGACGAACACCTCGCCGAGCAGGAACAGCCCGCCGGTGGCGAGCACACCGCCGTCGAAGCGCAGCGCGGTGGGCAGCAGCGTCCCGACGACCAGGACACCGAGGTAGTAGTCGACGATGTCGAGCTTGGCCAGCCGGACGTAGGCGCGGGTGGTGGTGGAGGTGATCGAGGTGGTCACCGGTGCCCCTCCAGGGCGATCAGGGCGGCGAAGGACCGGTCGCCGCCGTAGAACACCTCACGCCGCTCGACCAGCCGGGCACCCGGCAGCAGCTCCAGGTAGGCGTCCAGGTCGCGCAGCCGCGAGTACTCGCCCACCGGGATGTCGGCGTGCTCGTACTCCACGAGCACCAGGTGCCGGGCCGAGGCGGCGATGCGGCGGCACGCTTCGGCGAGGTCGTCCTCGCCGAGCACGTGCATGAGGACCCACACGCACACAGCGACGTCGAACGGCTCTTCGGGTACCGGCAGCTGCTGGACGGCGGCGTGCGCGAACCGCACATGCGGCAGGCCGGCGCACTCGGCGCGGGCGAGGTCGAGCATCCGGGGCGTCAGGTCCACGGCCAGCACGTCACGGGCCTGCGCGGCGATGGTGGGGGTGAGCCTGCCCATGCCGCAGCCGATCTCCAGTGCGGTGCGGGGCGCGACCGCCCGGAGGTACTCGGTGACGATCGCGCGGGTGCGTTCGGTGGTGGTCCCGGCGAGGCCGGCGGGCTGGGACGCGCGCATGACGCGCGTCAGGCCGGGGCGCGCGGCCCGGCGGTGCCACTCCAGGGCGACGGCGTCGGCGGTGGGAGCGGGGGTGGTGTGCGGCATGAGGTCTCCGTTTCAACTGCGGGCGAACCGGCACACTTCGTCGGCGATGTGCTCGACTTGCGCGTCGGTCAGGTGGGGGTGGATCGGGATGGCGAGCTGCCGCGAGCAGGCCCGTTCGGCCGCCGGCCAGTCGCGGCCGGTGGTGCGGAACGCCGCTTGGCGCGGCAAGGGGGAGCGGTAGTACACGTGCGAGCCGATGCCACGGGCGGCGAGGTGGTCCTGCAGCGCGTCGCGGTGCTCGGCGAGCAGGGAGTACACGTAGAAGCAGCGTCCGTCGCGCCCGGGCGGCGGTGGCACGACGCCCGGCAGGCCGGTGAACCGCTCGGTGTAGTACTCGCCGATGCGGGCCCGGCGGTCCAGGCGCGCGGGCAACCCCGGCAGGCGGCGCAGCTGGAAGGCCGCCATGATCTCGTCGAAGCGGCTGTTCACGCCGATCCGGTGGTGCAGGAAGCGGGTGCGGCCGTCCTGGCCGTGGTTGCGCAGCATGCGCACGGCACGTCCGATTTCCGGGTCGCCGGTCACGACCATGCCGCCCTCGCCGGGCATCCCGAACGTCTTGACCTGGACGAACGAGTAGACACCCGCGTCGCCCCAGGTGCCCGCGGCCCGGCCGCCGAGCACGCCGCCCTGCGCGACAGCGGAGTCTTCCAGCAGCCGCGCACCGGCGCCGTCGGCGATGACGCGCAGCGTCGGCATGTCGGCCATCACCGAGAACACGTGCGCGGGCATGACGACCTTGGTGCGCCCGGTGACCGCCTTCTCGACCTCGACCGGGTCGACGACCATCGTGGCCGGGTCGATGTCGGCGAACACCGGCGTGGCGCCCAGCAGCGCGGGGGCGGCCGCGAGCGGCGCACAACCGTAGGCGGGGACCACGACCTCGTCGCCGGGTCCCACGCCCATGGCGCGCAGTACGAGCGTCAACGCCGAAGTACCGCTGGAGCAGGCGACCGCGTCGGCCGCTCCGACGGTGTCGCGGATGACGGTCTCGAAGTGCTCGGTGCGGCGTCCGAGGATGAACCGCTGCTCGGGGTCGAGCGCCACTTCCCGGACCACGTCCAGCAGCACCTGGCGGTCGTCTTCGAAGAGATCCGGCGGGAAGAACGGGATCTTCACGCCGCCTCCGCGGAGCGGAAGAAGCCGCGGATCTCATCGCAGACCCGGGCGACGTCGTCCTCCCGCAGATCCGGGTAGAGCGGCAGCGCGAGCGCGTGCCGGCAGGCGGCCTCGGCGTGGGGAAAGTCCCCGGGCCGGTGGCCCAGGTCCGCGAAGCAGGGCTGCAGGGGCAACGGGATCGGGTAGTACGTCTCGGTCCCCACGCCGCGCGCGGCCAGGTGCGCGGCCAGCTCGTCCCGCCGCTCGACCTCGACCGCGTACACGTAGAACACCCCGCGCACGTCGGCCCGGCGCGGCAGCACCGAGGGCAGCTTCCGCACCCCCGGCACGTCGGCGAGCAGTTCGGTGTAGCGCTGGGCGAGGGCGGCGCGGCGCTCGATGTCCGCGTCCAGGCGGCCGAGCTTGGCCAGCAGCACCGCGGCCTGCAGGTCGTCCATCTTGCTGTTGACCCCGACCGCGCCGGTGGTGGTGTTGATGGCGGGGAAGTGGCCGGCGGTGGGACCGAACCGGCCGTGGTGGCGCAGGGCGGCGGCGGTTTCGGCGACGACCGGGTCATCGGTGAGGACCGCGCCCGCGTCGCCGAGCGCGCCCAGGGTCTTGGTCGGGAAGAACGACAGCACCCCGCCCGCGCCGAGCAGCCCCGCGTGCGTGCCGCCGTACCGCATCCCGATCGCCTCGGCGCTGTCCTCCACCACGGTCAGCCCCAGCCGCCGGGCCGCCTCGCCCACTCCCGTCATGTCCGCGGGCTGGCAGAACAGGTGCACCGGCATGACGAACCGCGTGCGCTCGGTCGTCACGGCCGCGAGCGAGGCGGGGTCCATGCCGTAGCCGTCGGGCTCGATGTCCGCGAACACCGGTCGGCCACCGGCGAGCACCACGGCGGAGGCGGAGGCGATGAACGAGAAAGCGGGCACCACCACCTCGTCCCCGGGCCGCAGGCCGCACGCGCGCAGCAAGAGGACCAGCGCGTCGGTGCCGCTGTTCACCCCCACCACGTGCTTCGCGCCGGTGTACGCGGCCAGCGCTGCTTCCAATTCGACGACCTTGTGACCATGTGAGTACTTTCCGCGATCCAGCAAGTCGATAATGTGCCTGCTCGTGGTGGGCCACAATTCCGAAAACGACGCTGATTGGGTGAATAGTGGCACGGTCAACTGTTCGCCTCCGCTGTCGGAACTCTCCAGTGATCCTAATTCGGGGCCCAGGGTCGACCATCAATGCGAGTTGTCTTCACTCTTCTTGGTCAACTATGAGAAGGCGGTGTTGACAAGTGTCGCCGGAACCGTGAAATCTCACCTCGTTGCGAATCGGATCGCCTTTCGACGACCCGGTCGATATTCAATCCACAATGGACGGTGATCGGTGTTGCGGACACTTCTGGTGGGGCTGGGACGAGCCGGCGCGCAGCTGCACCTCCCGGTGCTCGCGGGCGCTCGTGCCGCCGCGCCGCAGTTGTTCGACGACGAGCCGGTCGTGGGCTGCGACCCGTGGCGGACGCCGCCCGGGCGACCGGGGCTGATCGTGCGGGAAAGCCTGGCGTCCGCAGCGGCGGAAGTGGACCCGGCGCGGACCGTGGCGCACGTGTGCACGCCGCCGGAAAGCCGGTCCGACGTGCTCGCCGAACTCGCGGGACTGGGGTTCCGGCGGTTGGTGGTGGAGAAGCCGCTGGCCATCGACCCCGACGAGCTGTCCCGGGTGATCGAGCTGCGCCGGCGACACGGACTGCGGATCGCCGTCGTCGAGCCGTGGCTGACCAGTTCGCTGACCGCTCGGCTGACGGCGCTGGGGCGGGACGGGCGGCTGGGCGAGCCGCGCTCGATCACGCTCGTGCAGAACAAGCCGCGATTCCGGCGCTCGTTGACCACGACGTCGCACCGGACGGCGTTCGACGTCGAGCTGCCGCACGGCGTGGGCTTGGCGTTGCGCCTGGCCGGCAACGCCCGGGTCACCCACGCCTCCGGCACCGACCTGGTGGTCGGCAAGACGCGGGTGCCCCGCATGGGTGGCGCCCGGGTGGGGCTGCGGCACACCAACGGCACGCGCACGGAGATCGAGTCGGATCTGACGTCCCCGGTGCGGGAACGGCGCGTCGTGCTGCGGTTCGAAAACGGTACGGCGGTCGGGCACTACGCGGTCAGCTCCGACGACCCCTACTCCCAGCTGACCGTGACGGTGGACGGCCGACGCGAGCACCAGGTCCTGCGGGACGACTCGCTCACCGAGTGGATGATCTACGCCTACCGGTTGTTCCAGGGCAGCCGGGACCAGCACGCGAAAAGCTTCTCCGTCGCCTGCGACGTGGCCAGGCTGCTGTCGGTGGCCAAGAACATCAGTGCCGAGCCGGTGGTCCCGGCCGGTCACGTGCCGGCGGCCGTCAGTGCGGTCTGAGGCCGCGGCGACCGCATCCCCGCGGTACGCCGGCGACGCCGTCCTGGCCGGCATCACCGACGAGGCGGCCCCGGACCTGGCCGGCCAGCTGGCCGTTCTCGCCGAGCTGGGCTGGTCGGCCGTCGAACTGCGCACCGTCGACGGGCTGGCCGTCGCCGACCTGGACGAACGGCACTTCGCCCGGGTGGCCTCGACGCTGGCCGGCCACGGCGTGCGGGTGGTGTGCGTGGCGTCGCGGATCGGCGGCTGGGCCCGGCCGATCACCGCGCCGTTCGCGGACGACCTGGCCGAACTGGCCGTGCTGGCCCGGCGGTGCGCCGTCCTGGGCACCCGCTACGTGCGGATCATGTCCTATCCCAACGACGGCCTGGACGAGTACCGCTGGCGCGCGCGGGTGCTCGACCGCGTGGTGGCGCTGGCCCGGGCCGCCGAGGCCGCCGGTGTCGTGCTGCTGCACGAGAACTGCTCAGGGTGGGCCGCCTCGGACGCCGGCCGGATGCTGCAGCTGCTGGCCGCGGTGAACTGCTCCTCGCTGCGGCTGCTGTTCGACACGGGCAACCCCGTCGCCCACGGCTACGACGGCTACGAGGTGTTGCGGCGCGTCGCGCCTCACGTCGCGCACGTACACGTCAAAGACGCCCGGGGCACCACGTTCGTCGACCCCGGCACGGGCGAGGCGCGCGTGCGCGACTGCGTGCGGCTGCTGCGCTCGGCCGGCTACGCCGGGGCGTGGTCGCTGGAGCCGCACGTGGCGCTTCAGCCGCACCGCTCGGACCAGCGGGCCGAGGGCGCGGCGGCGGCGTTCGTGCGCGCGGGGCGGGCGCTGGCCGGGCTGTTGCGGTGATCGCCCCGGATCGCGACCTGCTGCTGGAGCTGCTGCGCACGCCCACCGCGGGTCCGCTGGAAACCGACGGCGAGGTGCGGCTGTGGGACGCCGTGCACGCTTACGCCGGGGCCGCGCACGCGTTCGGCATGCACACCGCGCACTTGGGGCCCGCGTCGCCGGAGGTGATCCGGCGGGCTGATGTCCCCGCCGTCGTGCGCGAGGCGGTGCGGCGTGACCCGGGCTTCCTGGCGTGCCAGCCGAGCCTGGTGCTGCGGCTGGGCCACGCCGAGCCGGCCGTGATGTTCAACGTGCACCTGGACACGGTCGCGCCGGTCGAGCCGGTGGGGTTCGACGGCAGCCGGTTCCACGGCCGGGGCGCGATCGACGCCAAGGGCCCCGCGGTGGCCTTGCTGGCGGGCCTGCGGGAGGCGGCGCGCGATCCGGCGGTGGGCCGCGACGTCAGCGTGCTCGTCCAGGCCGTCTCCGGCGAGGAGGGCGGCGCGATGGGCGTCTTCGGCACCCGGCCGCTGGTGGAGGCGGGCTTCCACGGCACGCTCAACGTGTTCTGCGAACCCACCGGCCTGCGCTACCTGCCGCGCTGCACCGCCGCCATGACCGCGGCCGTCGTCGTGCGCGGCGAAGACGCGATCGACGACGAGCCGCACGCCGGGCACAACGCGACGGTGCTGCTCGGGTTCCTGGCCCAGCACCTCGCGCTTGTGCTGGCAGGGTGCGTTCCGGACGGCCGGGTGTGCGTGGCGGGCCTGCACACGGGACGGCTGCACAACCGCGTCTACGGCTCCGGCGACCTGCTGCTGAACCTGTCCTACGGAAGTGCCGAGTCGGCCGCGGTCCTGACCGGGGCGCTGGAGGAAGGGCTGCGGGACGGTCTGGTGGAGTTCACCGAGCGCTTCCGGGGCACCCAGCCGTTCCGCCGCACCGCCGTCGACGCCTCCGCGATCACGGCGCTGGAGTGGCGCAAACGCGGCCTGCCCGCGCTTCGCAACCACGACGTGCCGGACCTGGACGGGATCGCGCCGCCCTGGCCGGCCGGCGAGCCCGGGTTCACCTGTGACGCGATCTGGCTGGCCGACGTGCCCGGGACCCGGACCGCCGTGCTGGGGCCGGGATCGCTGGAAACCAACAACGCCCACGCGCGCGGCGAACACGCCCACGTCGAGGAACTGGACCGGTTCTCGGCGGTGGTGTGCGAGCTGGTCACGCGCTTCGCCCGCAACGGAGGATGATGAACGTCGTCGTGCCCTACCCCGAACTGGTCTCGACCGTGGCGGGGGTGTTCACCGGCCGCGGCGTCCCGCCCGACCGCGCCGATACCGCGGCCCGGGCGCTCGTGCACGGGGACCTCACCGGCGTCACCTCGCACGGCTTGGTCAACCTCACCCGGCTGTACCTGCCGCTGCTGGCGTCCGGTCGCGCCGATCCGGCGGCCGACATGGAGATCCTCACCGATCTGGGCGCCTGCGTGCTGGCCGACGCCCACCGCACCCTCGGCCTGTGGTCGGCCTCCCAGGCGATGGACCTCGCCGTGTCGCGCGCCGGGCGGTACGGCGTCGGCGTGGTGTCGCTGCGCGGCGCCACGCACATCGGGTGCGCGGGGTTCCACGCCGCCCGCGCCGCCGACCGGGGCGTGATCGGCCTGGTCACGTCCAACTGCGGTGGCCAGGTCATCGCCCGGCCACCAGGCGGCCTGGCGAAGGTGCTGGGCACCAACCCCTTGGCGCTGGCCTGCCCCGCGGGCGACCGGCACCCGTTCGTGCTGGACATGTCCACGACCGTGGTGCCCACCGGCCGGGTCCGGGCCGCGGTGCGGGCGGACGAGCCGATTCCCGCCGGGTGGCTGGCCGCCGACGACGGCACGCCGGTCACCGACCCGGCCGCCTACGACCGGGGCGAGGGCCACCTGCTGTGGCTGGGCAGCACCCCGCGGACCGGTGCCTACAAGGGCTTCGGACTCGGGCTGCTGGTGGAAGCGCTGTCGGCACTGGTGTCCGGTGCCGCGCTGGGCCCGGTGCGGGCCGGGGACACCGACGACGACATCGGCGTCATGGCGCTCGCCATCGCGCCCGCGCGGCTGCGGACGGGCTTCGCCGACGACGCCGACGGGTTGTTCTCCGCTCTCTTGGGCTGTCCGCCGGCCGACCCGCGCCGCCCGGTCGTCTACCCGGGCTGGCACGAAGGGGAACGGGCGGCGTGGCGGCGGACGCACGGCGTGCCGCTGCCCGCCGGCCTGTACGAGGAGCTGCTCGCATCGACCCTGCGGGCCGCGGGGTGATCCGGCTGGGGGTGGTCGGACTCGGCGTCATCTCCCGCTTCTACCTCGCCGCGATCGACCGGCTGGCCGGGTTCGCCCTGGCCGCCGTGTGCGATCCGCGCCCCGAGGCCCGCGTCGGCCATGCGGTGCCGGCGTTTTCCGGCCACCGGGCGATGCTGGCCGCCGGCCTGGTGGACGCCGTGGTGGTGACCGCGCCGAACGACGCGCACGCGGCGATCTGCCGCGACGCGATCGAGGCGGGCCTGCCGGTGTGCGTGGAGAAGCCCCTGGACATCGACCTGACACGCGGCCGCGAACTGGCGGCGACGGCCCGCGCACGTGACGTGGCGCTGTTCACCGCGTTCCACCGGCGGTACAACGACAACGTCCTCGCCTTGCTGGCCGAAGTGGACGGCCGGCCGCTGGAATCGGTGACCGTGCGGTACTTCGAACGCATCGAGGAGCACGTCGGAACCGACCGCTGGTACCTCGACGCCGCCCGGTCCGGCGGTGGTTGCGTGGCCGACAACGGCCCCAACGCGCTCGACGTGGCGCGCCTGTTCGCCGGTCCGCTGCGGCTGTGCGAAGCGCGCGTCGGCCGGGACGCGGCCGGGATCGACCGCCACGCCGTGCTCACAGCGCGGGGGACGGCGCCGGTGCGGGTGGAGCTGGACTGGTCCTACCCGGGCGAAGTGAAGGACGTGACCGCACGTCTCGCCGACGGCCGTGAGCTGCGGGCGGACATGCTCGCCGGGCACGACGGCTTCAAGGGCTCGCTGTGGCACGAGTACGAGGGCGTGCTCCGGGATTTCGCGCGTGCCGTGGCCGCCGGCGGCGCGTCGGCCGACGGTGGCTTGGCCGCCTTGGCCTTGGTGGACGAGGCGTACCGAAGGGAGAACACGTGATCGAGGACGGGCCGAAGCGCGCGGTGCACAGCCGGGTGGTCAAGGTGCTCGTGCACCGCCGCGACGACCGCGGCATGCGCCTGGAGCCGTTCGCCAGCCGCTGCGTCCGCCAGGGGGAGGTGCACGAACTCGTCACGACCGACCACCCGGTGACCGCGGACCGGATCGACCGGGTGGGGTTCCTGGGCTTCGTGGAGATCGACGACGCCGGGGTGATCGACCGCGGCGACGAGGTGTGGCTGGAAGGCGAGCTGATCGGCACGGTGCTGGGGTTCGACGCGTGCCACCACCCCAACCACTACAACATCCTCATCTCCACGCCGCGGCCGCACACCGGACCCGAGGTCGGGATGCACCCCGAGCGCACCGTGCGGTTCAGCCGGCCCGCCGGCGTCGCGCACTGACCGCACCCACGACGGACGGGCCCCGGAGAGATGCTCCAGGGCCCGTCCGTCGTGGGTGAACCCCTCAGCCGAGCAGCGGCACGTCCAGCGTGCCGAAGTGGTAGGCCTTCACCGCCGCGACCAGTTCGTCCACGGTCAGCGAGCCGTTGCCGTTGGTGTCGATGAGACGGAACGACTCCTCGGCCTTCGCCCGGCTCACCCCGGCCGCGCCCAGCCACTTGGCGAACTCGTCCGGGCTGACCTCGCCGTCGCCGTCGGTGTCGCACACGTTGAGGATCGCCTGGATCATCGGCCGCACCACGCGCCCGAACCCGGCGTCACCCCCCTTGAACACCTCCGCCTCGATGACTTCGGTGAACTGACGGCGGTCCAGCGCGCCGTCGCGGCCGACCCCGGCTCGCTCGGCGAGGTACTCGAAGGTGCTGGTGAACGACTCCACCAGGGCGCGGCCCTGCGGGGTGGACGGCGACTCGCCGAACGCCTCGAGGATCCGGCGGGCTTCCGCCTCCAGGTCGGACCGCTCGATGCGGCCGTTGCCGTTGCGGTCCCACTTGTCGAAGCGGAGTTCCAGGCGCTTGTTCTTGACAGCAGTGGTCATTTTCTGCGTGCTCCTTCAGCATGCGGACGGTGTCATGACCGCGGCCGGGGCTCCACCCCCGGTCGCGGGTTGCTACAGGCGGTGGACCTCCTCCCCAGGTACGCGACCCGTGACGTCGAGCAGGAGCCGGGCGTTCCTGGCCAGGCGGCTCAGGTCGTAACCGCCGTGCCCGACGAGCAGGACGGTCACGTCCGCGTCGCGCAGGGCGGAGTCCAGGTCGGACACCGGTGATCCGAGTTCGGGCACGGGGCCGGTCACCGGGTCGTGGTAGCGGACGTGCGCACCGAGCGCGGTCAGCTCGGCCGCGACCCGCAGCGTCGCCGACTCGCGCGTGTCCGGTACCCCGGCCTTGTACGCCACGCCGAGCAGCAGCACCGTGGAGCCGGCGAGTTCGAGGCCGGCGCCGGCGAGCAACCGGGCCGCTCGTTGCACCAGGTAGGACGGCATGGCGGAGTCCACCTCGCGCGCCGCCTCGACGACGCCCAACCGGCTCCCGGCGCGGCGCGCCTTGTCCAGGAGGTAGCGCGGGTCCACCGGGATGCAGTGCCCGCCCACGCCGGGGCCGGGCGTGAACGAGGCGAACCCGAACGGCTTGGTGCCCGCGCAGTGCAGCACGTCCCACACGTCCAGGCCGAGCTGGTCGCAGAACATCGTGACCTCGTTGACCAGCGCGATGTTCACGTACCGGTAGGTGTTCTCCAGCAGCTTCGCCATCTCGGCCTCACGCGTGCCCCGTGCCACGACCACGGTGTCCACGAAGCGGCTGTAGAACGCGACGCACTGCTTGGCGCACAGTGGCGTGTGCCCGCCGACGACCTTGGGGGTGTTGCGGATGCCGTACCGCCGGTTGCCGGGGTCGACCCGTTCCGGCGAGTACGCGAGCGAGAAGTCTTCCCCCGCCACGAGACCGTGGCGCTCCAGGATGGGCCGCACCACCTCGTCGGTCGTGCCGGGGAAGCTGGTGGACTCCAGGACCACCAGGGTGCCCGGACGCAGGTGGTCGGACACGGCGGCCGCCGCGTCGCGCACCGCGGACAGGTCTGGCCCGCCGTCCGGCCCGAGGCCGGTGGGCACGCAGATCACCACCGTCTCCGCCCGCGCGATCACGACCGGATCGCCGGTCACCGCGAACCCGTCCGCGCGCAACGCCCGCAGCTGCGCGCCGCTGACGTCGGGCACGTGCGACCGGCCCTGTCCCACCTGCTCCCGCACCGCCGGAGACGTGTCGTAGCCCACCACCGACAGGCCGGCGGTGGCGGCGGCGGCCGCGAGCGGCAAGCCGACGTACCCGACCCCGACGACGACGAGATCGACGGACACGTGCATCCTTTCAGCTCGGTCGGAATGTGTGCGCACGGTTGCCGATCAGACGTGGAAGCTCGCCGCGGCCGGGGGGACGTGCGATCCCCAGTTCGCTTTCACGGTGAGGATGGGGCTGCCGAAGCATTCGGGCGTCCCGTAAACCCGCACCGGCCGGTCGGTGCGGTTGGCGAGCACGTGCGCTCCCTCGGGGAGCGGATAGCAGCCATGAGGGTTTTCGTGGACGTCCAGCGGGACGACTTCGGTGGTGAAGACCACGACTTCGCCCGTCGCGGCGACGGCCGCGGGACTGGCCGACACCAGCAGCGCAGCGACCGCCACCGTGCTCGAAAGGACTGCCGTAAACCGCTTCATCTTTCCTCCATGAGGGAAGTCCCGTCGTCATCAGCGAAACTAACAGCCGATTCCGGGGAAACCCCCGGCTCGATCGAAATGCCACTCGTGCAGGTCGCGGTGCGATGCGGGAGTTCAGTCGAATGGCGGCATATTGTTCTGGATTGAGTGCGCGAAATCCTCGCGGAATCGCCTTGGTTCACGATGTCGGGTGACCGGTGGCGCGGACACAGTGATGCACAGTGAGCAGTAATGCCCTGGAACCGATCGGCACTGGCCCGGCGAGCTCGAACCGGCGCGTGACTGCTATTTCGGGCTCGGTGCTCGCGAGCCTCGGTCGAATGTTCACCGTGACCGGCCGAGGAGTTGCCGCGGATCGGCTTGTCGAGCGTCCGCCGGAAGCGTGGTGCACACCACAAGGTGAAACGTTCCCCCGCGCGTTCCGCCGAGGACGGCAGTGGGTACCCGGGCGCTCGTCGACCGACGAGTGGAGGATGTGGCATGGTGAACCGGGCCTTCAGCTGTGCGCGGGTGGCGCTGCCGGCGCGGCTGGAACTGGACGACGACGACGCGATGGCGGCGTTCGTGAAGTCGATGCCGTCCATGGCGACCGCCTCGGACGCCGTTGTCGCCCGGCTGGTACGCACCATCCGCAACCTCAACGCGCAGCGCGCCACCCCTGATGTCGCCGTGGCAGAGCGGCACCTGCGTCGCAGTCCACGCGTATTCCCCGCGAATGCCGCCATGCCGGCGTCCGAAACGCCAGGACGCCGTCGGCGCCGACTCCGTCGGGGAAGCGGATGGACGTCACCGGGCGCGTAGGCGCTCCCCCGGCCAGCGCCGGCACCGTCGGCACGAACGGGTGTGAGATCCATGCGCGCCGATACCGGGGCAAGGTCGTACTGCGTCCTGATCATGTCTTGCGCTCCGGACGGGAAGACCAAGGGAGTTTCGGCCTTTCTCGGCCGGAAACCGGCGGCGGGCTCCGCGGGCAGTTGGCTGCTGGGCCCCCGATCCGCATGATGTCCGCGCGGCCGTGCAGCAGAGGGAACGCATCCCGGCGCGACATCGGATCCGGCGTGGCGCATTGTGCTGGAGCGGTGTACCGAGCCGGGAACGTCCGCACCGGTCGAACTGAGTGAGAGGGGGATACGTTGCGTCGTTCTGTTGGCACGAGCCTGCTCGGCCTCGCCGCGCTGGGCGTCCAAGCAGTTCGCCACCTCCACCGAGCAGGAACTGGAACCGGTCGCGCTGCTGCTGGCCCAGGGCTGGGGCGTCGTGGTGAGCGACTACGAGGGCTACACCACCGATGCCACCCCGACCTACGTCGCCGGGGTTTCCGAGGCGCATTCCGTGCCGGACATGGCCCGAGCGGCCGCCTCCGTTCCGGGAACGGGCATTTCCCCGGCGACGAGGTGGGCCACCATGGGCTACTCCCGAGGTGGCGGCGCGTCGAGCTGGGCCGCGTCACTGGCCCCGGCCTACGCGCCGGACCTGCAGCTGATCACTGACGTGTCCGGCGGTATGCCGGCCGACATCGCGAACGTCACCGAATCACTGGACGGTAGCCTGATCGGAGAGGGCCTGCAGCTGTACGCGCTGATCGACCTGCGGCAGGCCTACCCCGGCCGGTTCCCGCTCGATGACTCCCTCAGCGCGTCGCCAGTTTTCCGCTGAAGAAGTTCAGCGACTACTCCACCGGCGAAACGATCCGGCAGTTCGACGCACGCCCGGACGTCGCCGCGGTGTACGCGGAGAACAACCTGACCACCCGACCGGCGCCGACCGTGCCCGTGTTCCAGTACCACGCCGCCCTCGACGAAATCGTGCCGCTCGGCCAAGCACAGGCCCTGAACCGCGCTTGGTGCTCCGCCGGCGTCCGCACCGTGTTCGCGCTCGTGCCGGGTGACCACATCGCCGGCGAGACCGCCGGCCTGCCGGCCGCGCTCGCCTGGCTGGGCGACCGCTTCGCCGGGCGACCCGCACCCACCACCCGCTCCTGACCTCACCGAACACCCGCGCGGCTCCCGTCGAAACCGGTATGCCGCGCACCTCCGCCGGCGTGATGGCCCGCCTGCTCATCTCCGAGACCGGCAGCAACACGGAAGCCGAGCGGGGCGGCACCTGCCGGTCAGCGCGGCGACCTCCTCGCACGCGGTCGCCGTGTCGCAGCAGCACGGGCTGATCCGTCGCGACAGTCACAGCCGGCGCCACCGGTAGTTCCTCGGCGCGAACGCGGGCGTCCGCTCCGCGGGTGGTCGGTGTCCGGGCCAACCAGCGCCTCGCCACCACGCCGTGAACCCGTCAAGTCCCGCCGCGTCGGAACATCGGGTTGTGCCGCTGCTCGTGCGTTCGCGTCCGGTCAGGCCGACGAGCCGGCTGAGGATGCGACTCGGGGAGAACGGCCGTTCGCGAGGCGCGGCTCGGACGCGCTGGGAACCGTCTGGCCGACGTCGTCAACGCGGCACAGGTCGCGGGACCTCACAGCCAGCGAGACAGCCGCCACCAGCACCACAACCACCACTTTTCGAACCGCGCCAGGTACTTCTCCAGCCTCAGGCCGTGATGCCACAGGAACAGCAGGACCGTGGCGCCGGCGCCGAGCAGAGTCAGCAGGCTGCCGGCCACGATCGGCCCGGTGTGCCTGTCCCCGTCGTCGAGTTCCGCGCGCCGTTCGTCCGGCCACACCCGGATCTGCACCCGGCGCCCCGGGACGAGCACCCGCCCCTTGTAGTGGTCGAAGGTCTCCGTCCTCGTCACTCCGTCGGGTCCGGTGTACTCGATGTCCGCGGTCAGGTGCTCCCGGCTCCCGGTCGCGACGACTCGTCCGGGGAAGAGCCCTGCCGACCGGTTCACGTCCGCGGCCATGGAGACGCCGGTCCACACCACCGCGAGCCCGCCGACCAGCACCAGCAGGGGAAGCCACAGCAAGGCCGCCTCGGGCAGCCAGGACTTCGACGACGTCATGCCTTCGGCACGCCAGGATGGCCGCCGCGGTTGCCCGGCGGCCCGGCGGCCCGGCGGCCCGGAAGAGCTTGCGCCTGGTTCTTCGCCCCTTATGGTGCGGCTTCGCTTGATCAGCCCCGATTCGCCGGTGTGCTGGCCGCGGGGTTTCAGCCTGCCGGCCGATGATGTGTGCGGTGTCGAGCATCAACCAGTGCTCGACACCGCCCGGTTACGTCATCTGGTTGAGCGGGTACGTGTGGCGCTTGCCGTGGCGGGGTTGGTTCGCCAGCCTTGCCAGCCGCGGCACAGCACGTAGGCGACGGCGGTCGCCGCTACGAGGCCGAGGTCGATGGGCCAGGTCGTCGCGGCGTCGGGTGTGTTGCTCGCGGCCGCGACGATGCCGAAGACGGTGATGGCGATCTTGTGGAGGAAGATGAGCTCCCAGGGGCCGCGTTGGTTGCGCGGCGCTGTGATGATCATGGTGTAGAGGCCGGCGAAGACGAGGTAGGCGAGGGTCCGCCATGCTTCGGACATCAGGCGATCGGGCGAGACGGTGAACAGAATGCTGATGCCGTACGTGAACGCGCCCAGTGTGGCGATCGCGCAGAGGGCAAGCAACACTCGTCCGAACCTGTCTGCCAGGGTTGAGGGTTGGTCGTCGGTGTGGGCGTCAGATCGGACAGTCATGGGTGGCTCTTTCTCGAAATGCCGTATCCACCGGAAAAATGGCAGATTGTTGCATGTGGACAATCAGGCGAGGTGGCCGGTCAGCCGCTCCCAGTTGCCGGATCCGATGGCGGCTTTCTCCTCCTGGGTGAAGGGTGCGTGTTCGAGGAAGGATCTGGCGATGCCGCCGCTGGTGTCCAGGTAGGGGAAGCCGCCGGGGCGGGTGCCGAAGGTGTAGGGGTAGTCGGTCGAGTAGAGCATGCGGTCGGTTCCGACGACCTCGGCCGTCCAGCGTAGGTAGCGCTCGCTGACGGTGCCGCTGCCGGCCACCCAGAAGTTCTGGCGGAAGTAGTCGGCCAGCGGCCGCTGCAGCTTCGCCATGCCCTGCAGGACGCCGACGTGATCCAGGTAGAACAGGACGACCTCGCCCCAGTGTCCGGCGATCACCTGCAGTTCGGGATGCCGGTCGAACACCCCGGAGAAGATCATCCGCAGGTACTGCACGCCGAGGTCGTAGTACCAGCCCAGCCCGGCGGTCGCCAGTGCCGGACCCACGCCGTCAGGCAGTCCCGAGTAATACGCCTCTTGGACCGCCTGCACCGGGGCCTGGGGGTGGAAGTGCAGCGGGACGCGAAGCCGTTCGGCGGTGGCGTACAGGTCGTCGAATTCCGGCGAGTCGGCCAGTTTGTCGCCGGTGCGGCCGTACAGCATCGCGCCGCGGAAGCCGAGCCGGGTGACCGCGCGCTCCAGCTCCGCTGCGGCGGCTTCGGGTGCGGACGTCGGGATGGCCGCGAGTGCCTGGAACCGCAGCGGGTTGGCGTCGACGATCTCGGCGAGCGCGTCGTTGGCCTCACGTGCGACGCTCACGGCGTCGGCCGCAGCGAGGTTCTGCACGCCCGGCGAGGCCAGGGACAGCACCGCGACATCGATTCCCTGGTCGTCCATGTCGGCGAGACGCCGATCACCGACGTCACGCAGCCGTTGCGTGACCGGGTGGTCGTCACCGTAGCGGTGCGGCTGCACTCCGGCCCTCTTCCACGCGTCGAGCAGAACCGGCAGGACCAGGTGTTCCTCAAGGCCGATGATGCGCAGCTTGTCGGGCATGTCAAACATTCCTCCACCAGGTGTTTCCAGCGATACTTGCTGCAGCGTATCACTGGAAAGATCGATGGAAGCAACCTTGCGTTATCTTTGATACGTGGCCGGCGGGTTCACCACCCGAGCGGTCGCTGCCGCCGCCGGGGTGCAAGCCCCAGTGATCTACAGACGGGCTACGCTCTGGTCAATGGACCTGCCATTGCTGGTTGGTCCCGCCGTGGCACGTCCAGAGCACGAGCTTCGTGCCGTTCGTGGTGCCCGCGCTGTAGGCGTCGAGGCACAGACCGGACTGCACGCCGGTGATGGTGCCGTTGGAGTTGACGTTCCACTGCTGGCCGGCGCCGCCGGAGCAGTCCCAGATCACCACCGGGGTACCGGCACTCGTGCCGCCGCCCTGGGCGTCCATGCACTTGGTGCCGTAGACCGTGAGTTGCTTGCCGGCGGTGCGGTTCCACTGCTGGTTGCCGCCGCTGTTGCAGTCCCACAATTGCACCGCGGTGCCGTTCGCCGTCCCTGCCCCGTTGACGTCGACACACCTGCCCGCCGGCACCGACGTGATGGTCCCCGGCGTGCCGCCTCCGCCCGGCCGCTGGAACAGGCCGAACTCGGCGATCGCCGGAGCGGCCCTGGATCCGGTGATCCGCAACCGCACCCGGCCGGTGGTGACCGGCGAGGACAGGCGGATCAGCTTCTTCTGGCCGATCGTGGTCTCGCTCGCGATCTGGTTCCAGGCGCTGCCGTTCCAGGCATCGACGGCGTACGACTTGACCCGCTGGCCGATGTTCAGGTCCTCTTGTGTGGAGATGACGTCGAAGGTACGGGCCTGCGGCAGGGTGAACACCAGACCGCCGGTGGTGCCGGCAGGCTGCCACGAGCTGTCCAGGTTGCCGTCCAAGGCCAGGCTCGGGTCGTGCCCCGCGGTGTGGGCCGACCCGGTGTCGTCGGCCACCGTGGCGGCGCCGGCGAGGTTGGTGCCGAACGTCCCGGTGATCCTGGCGTTGAGCTGGGACAGCGTGGTCACGGCCGACTGGTCGAACAGGCCCTGCCGGTTCGGCGGGACGTCCAGCAGGAAGTTGCAGTTGCGGCCCACCGAGTTGTAGTAGATCTCCTCCAGTTCCGGCACGCCCCGCCAGGTGTCACCGGGCTGCCAGAACCAGTTGTGGTGCGCCGACAGCGTCCCATTGCACTCCGGGGGCGACCAGCGCAACAGGTTCCACGCGCTGGTCCCGTCGGACTTGCGCTGGGACAGCAGGGTGTCACTGCCCAGATCGGGGGCGGCGTAGCCGCCAGGCGGATTGATGACGGTGTCGGCGGCGGTCGCGGCGTTCCCGGTGAACGGCACGACCGACCACTCGGACTGGCGGGCGTAGCCGTTCTCGTTGCCGACCCAGCGGATGTCCGGGCCGCCGTCGTTCTCGATCGCCGCGTTGGGTTGCAGCCCCCGGACGATCTTGATCCAGTCGCTGAATTTGTACGGCTGGTTGCGGCCGGTCGGGTTGGCGCCGTCCAGCCACAGCTCGTCGATGCTGCCGTAGCGGGACATCAGCTCGTAGAGCGTGTTCTCGTAGTAGGTGTTGTAGTCGTCGGAGTCGAGGTGGAACGTGATCCCGTTGACGACCTCCGAGGAGTCGCTGGGAATGGTCACCGCCCTGGCCGGGCTGCCGTTGGCGAACTTCCCACCCGGCTGGTTCTCGTGCAGGTCGGCCGGGGACAGGTAGATGCCGACCTTCAGCCCGTACTTGTGCATGGAATCGGCGAAGTTCTTCACCACGTCACCGTTGCCGCCTTGCCACGCGCGGTCGGACGCGACACCGAACGCGGATGCCTTGGAGGGGAACAGCAGGAAGCCGTCATGGTGTTTGGCGGTGAGAACGGCCCCTTTGAACCCGGTGTCCTTGAGCGAGGCCGCCCACTGGTCGGTGTTCAGGCCGGTGGGCTGGAAGATGTTCGGGTCCTCGGTCCCGGTGCCCCATTCCCGGCCGTCGAAGGTGTTGACGCCGAAGTGGATGAACGCCATCTGCTCCGCCCGCTCCCAGGCCAGCTGGCGCGCCGAGGGCACGACGTTCGCTGCGTTCGCGATGATCGTGGCCGGTGAGTCGTTCGGCGCCACGGCGATGACCTCGGCCGGGGCCGCCGCGGCGGCCGTGCTGGTCATCGACAGGACGAGTACGGCCGCACCGAGTGCGGACAGTGTGCGCCTCTTCGGCACGGATCCGATGTCCATGGCTGTGATCCCTCGTTCAGGCTGGTACGAGCTGCCATTGCTGGTTGTTACCGTCGTTGCCGCTCCACTGCTGGAGTTGCAGCCCTTCCGCCGAGGAGAAGTCGTTGACGTCGAGGGCCTTGCCGCTGCCGGTGTACGTCAACGTGAACGCGTCGCCGGGGGTGCTGACGGTCCAGGGAAGGCCGCCGGCCTGCTGGACGACCAACGCTCCGTCCGCGGTGGACCCACCCGCCACGGCCAACGGCTTGCCGCTGTAGCGGTTGACGATCCGGTACGTGCCCGGCGTGGGCCCCCCGTGCGCTGACTTGCAGGCCGAACTCGCCCGTCACCGGCGCAGGCCCCATTGCTGGTTCGCGCCGCCGTTGCACGACCACAGGATGATCTTTGTGCCGCTCGCCGTTCCGGCGCCGCTGGCGTCCAGGCAGAGGCCGGACTGCACGCCGGTGATGGTGCCGTTCGCATTGACGTTCCACTGCTGGTTCGCCTGGCCGTGACAGTCCCAGATGATCACCTGGGTGCCGTTGGTGGTGCCCTGTCCGTTGGCGTCGAGGCACTTGTTGCCGTAAACCTGCAGTCCTCGGTCGGGGGTGGCGGTCCAGCGCTGCCTGTCGACACTCTGGCAGTCCGCCAGCTGCACTTGGGTTCCGTTGGCGGCGGAGCCGTTCGGCACTTCGACGCACCGGCCGGACTGGCTGCCCACGACCTGGACGCTTTGCTGCGGGTTGGCGCCGGCCGGAGCGTACCGGGCGGCCGTGATGGTGGCCTGCACGGCCTCCTCGGTGGCGTTCGACGGATAACCGGAGGTCAGAACGCCCTCGTAGAAGGTACCGGCACCGGAAACGCTGTTGTCCCCGCCGATGCCGAGCAGGATCGCCCCCTGCTTCTTCATCGGGTTGTAGCCGGTGGGGCGTGGCCCGTCGAATGCGGTCGACAAGCCGCCCGACTGCGCGTCCCCGCTCCGGATCGCCCAGTGGTTCGGCTCGCCCTTGACGATGGCGGTCACGAAGCGGTGGTTGACGGTCGGGTTCGGGTTGTGCCCCGGATTCACGCCGGAGAACAGCCCCCACTCCAGGTCGGCCATGACCCACGGGCCACTGCCGTCCCCGTAACCCCATTGCCGGTCGGCTCCGAAGTAGACGGTCTCCATGATGGCCGGCGCGTCGGCCCGGTTGGTCGTCTGCGCGTTGCCGTAATCGAAGCAGCACCAGTTGTTGTAGTGGGCGCCGTCGACGACGGCGTAGATCCCCTCCGGCCGGTCACCGGTCGCGACGCCGTTGGTGCTGTCGTTGCGGTAGCCGGTGCCGGGTGAGATGTAGACGCCGTACGCCTTCTGCCCTCCGACGGTGACCGGGGCCGCCGTCGCGTCGGCGAGGTTGTCCCACCCGCCGGGAGCGGGCCCGGGCCAGTTGCCGGGGGGCGCCTGCGTGAGGTGGTTGCCCCGGCCGGACTGGTCGTAGATGACGGTGATGAGGCACGTCGTCCCGGCGCAGAACGAGTCCTGGGCGGCGGCATCGGCCGTACCGCCCGGGCTGAGCACGCCGATGTCTCGCACTGTGTTGTCCGACGAACGCTTGACCTGGTAGAGCGGGCCGTTGTACATGCCGTACAGCGCTCGGGTGGTGCTGTGCGCGGCCACGCACGGTGTGCCGCCCGAGGCGTAGATGTCGCACGGCCCGGTCGTGGCGGCCTGGGCGTCGGGAAGGACGGGGGTCCCCACGGTGACGGCCAGCGCGAAGGTGGTGGCGACGGCAACCGCGAGGCGGTCGGATCGGCGTCTCGCGGACGCGGCGCACGCCCGAGCGGAAACGGAGAGATCAGTTCGCCGTTGAACCATGAGGACTCCGAACGGTCAGGATGACTCGAATCGGTTCGACCGAAGGCCGACCATACGCCGCTGATCCGGCAGCAACAATAATCCAGACGGTCGAACCGGTTCGACCCGTGTCTGTGGATGCGTTCGCGCAGCGGGGTTATCGATGACTACCGTGGGGAGACGTTGTCCGACTGAGGACGGCAGTCGCCGCGCTTCCGCGGTCGTGCCGTTGTCCACTGTGAAAGTTTCAAGTCCGGCCCCCCGGCTCTGCCGAGATGTCATTGCCGGACAACGGGAACCGGACCCACGCGTGCGGAAACGAAATCGACGGCCGCCGTGCCGTGCTGCTGCAACAGCCGATGCCCGGCCGGCTGTGCGAGCCCTCGTGGAGCGCGGCAGGCATGCAGGCGGGGCCGGTCGTCCGGGAAGAGGACGCCGGCCCCGCCTCGCTGTCCGGTGGGCCGGGTCAGGCGTGGCACTCGTGGAGGGTCTGCGCCGGGCCCATCGGCCCGGCCTGCTCGCTCTGCTGTGCGGCCTGCCCTCCGTAGGCCGCCGGGTCGACGGCGGTGCAGTGCTGCTCGATCCACTGCTGCCGCTGCCGCCCGGCGCCGTTCATGCCCGGCAGGCCGCCGCCGGAGCCGCCGAGGACGAACTTCAGCTTGCCTTCGGCCGTCCACTGGCGGAGCTGGCCGACCGAGGGCGAGTCGTCGCTGCCCGAGAAGCCACCCATGCCGATGACCGTCTCGTCGGAGCCGATGATGAAGCCCGCGGCCACGGTGGCCGAGCCGTCGACGGCCAGGGTGATCTCCGCGCCGCCGCTGTGCTGCTTGGCGTAGTCCAGGATGCGGTGCTGCTCGTCGGTGAGCTTGCCGTCCATGGCGCCCATCACGGCGCCGAACCCGCCGGTGCCGCCCGGCACGTCCGGGCGGCCGCCACCGGGGAAGCCCGCACCCGGTGGCGTACCCGTGCCACCGGGGAAACCGCCGGGCAGGGCACCGGTACCCGGGAAGCCGCCGGGGCCACCCGTGCCGCCCGGTCGCATGCCGCCGAAGCCACCCGCCGGACCCGCGGCCGGCATCACGCCGAGGGCCTCGCCGGTCGCGGCGGTCGCCGTCGACCACACCGCCGGGACCAGCAGCAGGGTCGCCAGCCCGAGCACGAGCGAGACCCGCGAGAGCACCGCGCGGCAGGCTTCGGCGAGCCGTGCGGCGAGCAGCGCGACCACGGTCACCACACCCGCCACCAGCACCGCCCAGCGCGTCCAGCCGTGCCACGACGGATCGCGGCCGGCCAGCACGAAGGCCCAGCCCGCGGTGAGCGCCACCGCGGCGGGAAGCAGCAGCCGGCTGAGCGCCCCGTCGCCGCGGTAGGCGCGCCAGAACCGCGCCAGCCCCGCCGCGGAAATCGCCGCGATCGCCGGAGCGAGCATCGTCGTGTAGTACGGGTGCCAGATGCCCTGCGCGTAGCTGAACACCAGAGCGGTCACCAGCAGCCAGCCACCCCACGCGAGCCAGCCGGCCCGCAGAGCCGGGTCGCCGGGCTGCTTCGCCGCCATTCGTGAGACACCTTGAACGGCGACGACCACCAGGACGAACAACGCCAGCGGCAGCAGCCACGAGATCTGCCCGCCGACCGACGTGCTGAACATCCGGCCGAGACCGGTTTCGCCGCCGAACATACCGCCGGCGCCGCCCATCCCGGACGGCAGAGTCATCCCCTCGGGCAGGTCCGGGCGCGGTCCGCTGCCACCGGGGTTGCCTGCGTTGCCGAAGATCCGGCCGAAGCCGTTGTAGCCGAAGATCAGGTTCCACGCCGTCCCGTCGGTGCTGCCGCCCATGTACGGCTTGGCCCCGGGCCACCAGTCGTGCAGCGCCGCCCACCAGAACGACGACGCGAACAGGACGACGCCGGCCCCGAGCAGGTCGAGGATCCGCCGCTTGACCGGCGCGATCGCCGCGGCCAGGTACGCGAGCGCGAACCCGGGGACGACGATCCACGCCTGCATCATCTTGGTGACGAACCCGCAGCCGACGAAGAAGGCGCACCACAGCAGCCACTTCGTCCGTGCGCGGCTCGCGTCCGCCTGGATCGAGCGCGTGAAGGCGTAGGCGGCCGCGACGAGCAGCAGCACGAGGAGCGTGTCCGGGTTGTTGTCCCGGTTGATCGCGACGGTGATCGGGGTCAGCGTGAGGATCAGCGCGGCCAGCAGGCCGACGTTCTCGCTCGCCCAGAGCCGCACCGTGCGGTGCAGCAGGAACACCGCCGCGACGCCCTCGAGCACCTGGGGCAGCAGCAGCGCCCAGCCGTGGAAACCGAACACCAGCACCGAAAGCGCCTGCGGCCACAGCGACATCGGCGGCTTGTCCACAGTGAACACGCCATACGGGTCGAACGAGCCGAACAGGAAGTTCGTGAAGCCGTCCGTCATGGACTTGACGGCGGCCGAGTAGTACGTGTTGCCCAGCTGGCCCGCGCCGATCCGCCACGCGTAGAGCACACCCGCGGCGACGCAGATCCCGGCGAGCGCCCAGGCCCGCCACCGCGGCCGTGGCGCGGTGGCGAGGTGGCCCGCCGGGCCCGCTCGGTCGGCGGCGACTGTCATTCTTCGTCCTTTCGGTTGTCCTTGCGGAAGACCCAGCGGCGCAAGAGCACGAACCGGCCCGCGGTGCCCAGCACCGAGGCCGCGAACAACACCGTCAGCTCCAGCGCGCGTCCGGGTTCCGGGTCGATTCCGTGCAGCGCGAGCAGTGCAGTCGAGGTGAACGCGTAGTACAGCCCGAGCACCACGAACCCCTGCACGTGCGCCTTGCGTCGGAGAACGGCCGCACCGGCGAAGGTGAAGCGGCGGTTGGCTTCGGTGTTGAACAGCGTGGTGAGCACCAGCGCGGCCAGGTTCGCCACCAGCACCGGCCACCACAGCCGGAAGAGCCCGTACAGCACGAGGTACGCGACGGTGGAGAGCACCCCGATCACCGCGAAGGACAGGACTTCCCAGAGCCGGCTGCCGTCCGGCTCGCCCAGCACCGCGTCGGGGTGGGCCGCGCGCGGGGACGGCCGGCGGGGCAGGTCCGGCACCCGTGCGGTGCCGGCCGCTTTCGCGCGGGCGACGCGGACCAGCCCGCGGATGTCGTCGAGCGCGGTCTTGGCGACGTCGACGCGGCTGTCGGTGTCCTCGACCCAGTCCACCGGCACCTCGTGCACGCGCAACCCGTTGTGCTCGGCCAGGAGCAGCAGCTCGGTGTCGAAGAACCACGCCTCGTCCTCCACGTGGTCCAGCAGCGGCCGGATCACGCCGGTGCGCGCGGCCTTGAACCCGCACTGCGCGTCGGAGAAGCGGACGCCGTGGCTCAGCCGGATCAGCCCGTTGTAGCAGCGGGAGACGAACTCCCGTTTCGGCCCGCGCACCGTGCGCGCGCCGGGGGCCAGCCGAGAGCCGATGGCCAGGTCGGAGTGCCCGTTGACCAGGGGAGCCACCAGCGGCAGCAGAGCGTCGAGCCCGGTGGAGAGGTCGACGTCCATGTACACGACGACGTCGGCGGTGCTGGCCCGCCAGGTCTCGCGCAGGGCCAGGCCGCGGCCCTTGCGGTCGAGGTGGCACACGCGGACCGAGCCGTGCTCTCGGGCGAGCGCCTCGGCGACCCCCAGCGTCCCGTCCGTGCTGGCGTTGTCGGCGATCACGATGGTCCAGCCGAACGGGAACTGGTCGCGGAGGAACTCCCGCAGCACGTCCACGCAGCCGGGCAAGGCGCGTTCCTCGTTGTACACCGGGACGACGATGTCCACCGTGGCCGTCGCAGCACGGTGTTCGGGGGAGGTCCGTTGACCCCCGGTCGCGCCGACCGACATGCTTCCTCCGTTCTCGCTGGTTCGCGGCCGAACACGACGCTGTGTGACCGGTTACGTTGCTCATACGGTGGGCTACCGATCGTGAGAAGCGCCTGGAATTCGCCTGAGAAGATCGTGAGAAGTGGATCTACAGCTCGTGCACAGCTCGGCCGCGTAGCCTCTGCCGGGTGCGACTGCTGGTGGTGGACGATGATCCCGACGTGCGGGAAAGCCTTCAGCGCAGCCTGGAGTTCGAGGGCTACGACGTCGGCACGGCGCCCTGCGGGACGACGGCACTCGAAGCCGTCGCCGGTGAGCGGAAGCCCGACCTGGTGATCCTCGACGTGATGATGCCCGGGGTCGACGGCCTGGAGACGTGCCGGCGCATCCGCGCGGCGGGCGAGCGGCTGCCGGTGCTGATGCTCACCGCGCGCGACGCGCTCGGCGACCGGGTCACCGGCCTCGACTCCGGGGCCGACGACTACCTCGTCAAGCCGTTCGCCCTGGAGGAGTTGCTCGCCCGCGTCCGGGCGCTGCTGAAGCAGAACCGCGGCCGCCGGTCCGTGCCCGAGGTCCGCCGGTTCGCGGATCTGGCACTCGACCCGCACAGCCGCGAGGTCACCCGCGGCGGGCAGCGGATGGAGCTGACGCCGACCGAGTTCGACCTCCTGACGGCCTTCCTGGACGCCCCGGGCAAGGTGCTGACCAAGCACCAGCTGCGCCAGGCGGTGTGGGGGAGGGAACCGAGCCGCACCAACAACCTCGACGTCTACGTCGGGTACCTGCGGCGCAAGACCGAGGCGGGCGGGGCGAGCCGGCTGTTGCACACCGTCCGCGGTGTCGGGTTCGTGCTGCGGGCGCCGTGAAGCGCCGCGGAGAGCGCCGGATGCTGCTGCGCAACCGTGTCGCGCTGATCACAGCGGCGATCGTCGCGCTCGTGATCACGTCGATCAGCGCGGTGACGTACGTGACCACACAGCACAACCTGCGCGCGCAGCTGGACGAGACGCTGCTCGGCGGCTGGCCGCCGCCCGGCGCGCAGGACACCGCCCTGCCGAAGCCGGACTGGGCCGATCTTTGCCGTGCGGTGAACCGCGGCCGTCCGCTGCAGCGGTTCCTGGAGGGGGTCCAGCTGCTCAAGGCGGACGGGACGACGTGCTCGCCCGCCGGTGTGGATTCGGTCGTCCTCGCGCCGTCGGACCGGGCGACGCAGGCGGTGACGCTGCGGGACGGCTCCACGCAGTCCGGCACGCCGGTGCGGGTGTTGCTCGGCCCGGTCGGCGACGGGAACGTCCTGGCGATCTCGCGCAGCCTGGCCGAGGTCGAGAGCACGTTGACCGGCCTCCGCAACGTCCTGGTCGTGGTGTCCGTGCTGGGGGCGGCGCTGGCGGCCGCGGCCGGGCTCCTGCTGACCCGCCGGACGCTCGAGCCGATGGCGCGGCTGACCGGCGCCGCCGAGGAGATCGCCCGGACCCAGGACCTCGACCTCCCGGTCGCCGTGTCCGGCCGCGACGAGGTCGGCCGGATGGGCCGCGCGTTCGCCGCGATGACCGGCGCGCTCGCCGAGTCCCGCCGTCGCCAGCGCGCGCTGGTGGCGGACGCGGCCCACGAGCTGCGGACCCCGTTGACCAGCTTGCGCACCAACATCGACCTGCTGGCCCGCAGCGAGCACACCGGCCGTCCGCTGGCGGCCGCGCAGCGCACCCGGACCCTGGACCGGCTGCAGGTGCAGGCGGAGGAGCTCGGCGACCTCGTCACCGAACTCGTCGTGCTCGCCCGCGACGAGCACGAACTGGAGCACGCCGACGTCGCCATGGCCCCCGTCGTCCGGCAGGCGGTCCGGCGGGCTTCGAGCCGCGCCCGGGATCATGCGTTCGAAGTCGAAAACGCTGAGTGGTCCGTCCACGGGGACGCGGGGGCGCTGGAGCGGATGGTCCTCAACCTGCTCGACAACGCGATCAAGTTCTCACCCCCGGGATCCGCCGTCACGGTCCGCTCGGCGCCGGGCCGGATCTCGGTCACCGACGACGGCCCCGGCGTCGCTCCGGAGGACCGCGGACCCGCGTTCGAACGGTTCTGGCGGGCCCCGGCGGCCCGTGCGCTGCCGGGATCGGGCCTGGGCCTGGCGATCGTCGCGGACACCGCGACCGCCCACGGCGGACGCGCGCGGTTCGAGGACCCGCCGGAGGGGCGGGGTGCGCTGGTGGTCGTCGAGCTGCCGGCCTGACCGGTCACGCTCCGCCGGCGCGATCCAGGGGGCAGGATGTCATGGCGCGGCGGCTGAGCACGAGGTCGGTATCGAGCCTGCCGGCGGTTCGTCTTTTCCAGGCGGCAGAAAGAAACCACATGTCACAGCAAAGCCGCCGAGCGCGGAGAGTCAAGCTCGGTTCTTCATGGAACCTCTTGCTGGATGCGTGTGGGCTCGTGTTCGCAGGCATCGGAGTCGTCATCATTTTCTTCGGCTTCGACGCGGCGTCGAAAATCATCGGTATCGCCATCGTCGCGCTCGGCGCTTACTCGCTGCTTCTCGGCGTGCGCAGAGGAGTCGTGATCGATCAATCCGGAATCGTCGTGCGCTCGGGCGTGCGTTCGTCGGAGCCGATTCCGTGGCCCAGCGTCGGCACTATCGAGGTGGAAGAGACCCGTCTCCCGATCGTCCGTCTCTGTGTGCCGAACGTGGTCGTCCTGGGCTCTGCCGCAGGGGAGCCGGTGCCGCTGCGCCCGCTGGCTTACTACCGTCTCGCCGGCAGCCGCAGGTCCAGGCAGGTCGATCGGCTCAACTCTCTCGTTTCCGAGCATCGGCGGGATTGAGGTCTCGGCGACCGAGTGGGAGCCAGAGGTATTCGGCGAGTCGGATGTGCCGTGGCGGTGCGAAGGACAGGCAGTTGTCCAAGAACGGTTGACTGGCAGAGGGGCTGTTCGTGAAACTCCGCTCGATGCGCGCAGTGGCTGGCACGGGTGTGGCAGCGGTGATTTGCCCCGGGACGATGGTGATCGGACCTTGTCAGGCTTCAGACGCCGGCACGTTGCCGGCCACCGGGTTCGGCCGGCTTCATCCCGAGGCGGACTTCCTGGAGTCGTCCGTTCCGGCTGCCGAGAGGACCGGTCCGCGGGCCGCGTCGGTAAGTGCCGCACCTCCGGGCGGTTTGCCGGGGCTTGATGTCAGCCACTACCAGAAGAACGTGGACTGGCCCGGGGTGGCGGCGAAGGGCGCCAAGTTCGCGTACATGAAGGCGACCGAGAGCACCACTTACCTCGACCCGACTTTCGCGGCGAACTACGCGGGGTCGGCGAACGCGGTGCTCGTGCGCGGGGCGTATCACTTCGGATTGCCGGACAGGGATTCCGGCGTCGCCCAGGCCGACTTCTTCGCGGCGAACGGTGGTGGCTGGACCGACGACGGGAAGACGCTGCCGCCGGTGCTCGACATCGAGTACAACCCGTATTCGACCGCGGACTGGGCGGGGTGGTGCTACAACCGGACACCGGCCGAGGGATGCCGGCCGGATGGAGTGCCTACACGTTCTACCAGTGGGCCAAGTCCGGCACCTTCCCCGGCGGCCAGGACGTCTTCGCCGGCACGGCAGCCGAACTCGCCGCGTTCGCTGCCCGGCCTACCACCTGACAGCAGTATCGCGACGACATACTCCGCAGACGTCTTCGGGGTGCCTGGCGGTCTCGTGCGAAGAGCGTGTCTTACCTGGTGATCGATGCTTCGTGAGCGGCTGTGCGTGGCGGGATCTGTCTCCAAAGGCGTCGAGACCAGCAAGAAACTCGGCAAGCACCGCTGGGTCATCGAACGCACCGGTTTCCGGAATCGAAATGCAAGAGGGAGACTCGCCCTGAAGGGAACCGCCGACGCCGTGAACCGGGGGCGCCGGGATCGCTGATCCCGGCGCCCCCGGGGCGTCAGCTGGTCACCACGCAGCTGACCCGGTTCTGCCAGTTGATGCTGCCGAGCCGGAGGTCGGCGCTCTGGTCGACCCAGGTGCTGCGCGTGCCGGTGCTCGGGCAGTCCCGCGCGTCGTAGAGCCGGACGTCGCAGGAGTGGTAGGTGTGCACCGAACCCGCCCGGTTGTCCCAGCCCCAGCCGTCGAGGTTGTACAGGCCCTCGGTGTCGGTGGTGGACGCCGTGCAGGAGCCGTAGCGGTAGAACGTGATGCAGCTTCCGGAGTAGCCGGTGTTGTCGTACAGGGTGAACGCGGAGACCGTGCCGGAGGCGTTGCCGACAGCCGTGCACGCCAGTGGTGCGGCCGAGGCCGCCTGGCTCCCGAGCGGTCCCACGACCAGCGCTCCCGCGGCGACGGCGGCCACGCCGAGCACCCGGGCCACTGCCCGCGTTCCCTCTTGCTTCGTCTGCATCGTCTGATCCCCTCGTCTCTGGTTCCCGCGCCGGCGGTCCCGGCGCAGCGCTGAAGCGATCGTGCGGGGCCGATAGTGTGATTTGCTTGCGGAGTTCCTGCATTTCGCAGGTAGAGCGGCTATGACTGGTTCGTCAGATCCGATCCGGGGAGGGTTCGGTGCTCGTTGTCCGTGTGCTCGGCGAGGTCGCCGTCGAGGTCGACGGCAGGCCGGTCGACCTCGGGACCACCCGGCAGCGCTGTCTGCTCGCGGCCTTGGCCGTCGACGCCGACCGGGTCGTTCCGGTCGACCGCTTGCTCGAGCGGATGTGGGGCACCGAACCACCGCGCCGGGGCCGGGCGACGCTCTACAGCTACGTCTCCCGGCTGAGACAGGCGCTCGCCGGAGTGGACGGCCTGGACATCGTGCGCCGATCCGGCGGCTACGTGCTGACGACCGGGACACCGGGCCGGTGCTGGACCTTCCGCTGTTCCGGACGTTGTGCGCCCGAGCCCGCGCCGAACCGGATCCGGCGGCGGCGGCGGGGTTGCTGAGCAGGGCGCTGGACCTGTGGCGCGGGGAGGCGCTCACCGGCCTCGGCGGCGAATGGGCCGAAGCGGAACGCCGGAAGCTGGGCGAGGAACGGCTCGCCGCGCGACGCGCGCTCGTCGACGCCCGGCTGCGGGCGGGCGAGGGCGAGGCACTGGTCGCCGAGCTCGCCACGCAGGTCGTCGACCAGCCGCTCGACGAGCACGTCGCGGGTCGGTACATGCGCGCCCTGTACCAGGCCGGGCGGGTCGCCGACGCGCTGGAGCACTACCGCCGGATCCGGACGTGCCTGGTGGAAGAGCTGGGCACGGACCCGGGACCGCGCTCCAGGACCTGCAGCGGACATTGCTGAGCACCACGCGCACGGCCGGGGGCGCGCCGGCGGTGTGCCACCAGCTCCCGAGAGCCCCCCGGCAGTTCGTCGGCCGCGACGAGGACCTGGCCCGCTTGGACGCCGCGCTGGCCCCCGGCGAGCCCGGCGGCACGGTGGTCATCTCGGCGATCGCCGGCGCCGGCGGCATCGGCAAGACGTGGCTGGCCCTGCACTGGGCGCACCACCACGCCGACCGGTTCCCCGACGGCCAGCTGTACGTGGACCTGCGCGGCTTCGGCCCGACCGGGCGCCGATGGCGCCGGCCACCGCGATCCGCGGGTTCCTCGACGCGCTCGGGGTCGAACCCCGGCAGGTGCCGATCGACCCGCACGCCGGCGCGGCTCTGTTCCGGAACCTCGTCACCGGCCGGCGGATGCTGCTCGTGCTGGACAACGCCGCGGACACCACCCAGGTCGCCTCGCTGCTGCCGGGCG